>NZ_UHIL01000001.1:2637692-3297116 GCF_900460535.1 Vibrio parahaemolyticus
ACGCCACACTTATTGGCGCTAACCAGCTTAAAGCCGTTGCAACCGATAACGACAACAATACGTCAGAATCTGTTGTGAACGTAAATGTCAGTGATAAAGATTTAGTCATCTCTCTTACTTCGCCTAGCGCAGGTCAAACGGTTGGCTTAGGCAAAAATCTCGCATTAAGCGCCGATGCAACGTCTTTAACTTCAGGCATTAAGCAAGTTGACTTTATGGTCAACGGCGCCGTTGTCGCCACAGATACGACTGCACCTTACTCTGCGAACTGGACACCAGCCGCAATCGGACAGTTTACCGTAAGCGCTCAAGCCGTCGATCTTGCCGGAAGCACCGCATTATCTGACGCGGCAGCGGTGACAGTTGTAGAGCAGACAGAAAAACGTCATAAACTGATTGGTTACTGGCACAACTTCGTGAACGGTGCGGGTTGCCCAATCAGACTGGCAGACATGGCTGACGCTTGGGATGTGATTGATATTGCCTTTGCTGAAAACGACCGAAACAGCGATGGCACAGTGCACTTCAACCTGTATTCTGGCGATATTTACAGTGATTGTCCTGCACTCGACCCAACGCAATTCAAACAAGATATGGCTGCATTGCAAGCGAAAGGTAAGAAGTTCGTTCTATCTCTTGGAGGCGCTGAAGGCACTATCACTCTAAACACTGACCAAGACGAAGCGAACTTTGTTTCTAGTCTAACTGGCCTTATCGCTGAATGGGGCTTTGATGGTCTCGATGTGGATTTAGAGAGTGGATCTAACCTAGTACACGGTTCACAAATTCAAGCTCGTCTTGGTCGTGCTTTGCTGCAAATTGAGCAAAACATGGGGGGCGATATGTACCTAACCATGGCACCTGAACACCCTTATGTTCAAGGCGGTTACGTCGCTTACAGCGGAATTTGGGGAGCGTACATTCCAGTGATCAACGATACTCGCAGCACGCTCGACTTGCTTCATGTTCAGCTATACAACAACGGCGGTCTACCAAACCCGTACCTACCAGGTTCTGCACCAGAAGGCTCTGTTGATATGATGGTCGCTCAATCTAAGATGCTTATCGAAGGTTTTGAACTAGCCGACGGCACTCAGTTTGCGCCATTGCGTGATGATCAAGTCGCGATCGGTTTACCTTCAGGCCCAAGCTCGGCAAACTCAGGTCAGGCTCCGACACAAAATATTCTTAGTGCGCTAGACTGTTTAACAAAAGGCACATCCTGTGGCACCGTTAAACCAGCGTTCAACTACCCGAATTATGCTGGCGTAATGACGTGGTCTATCAACTGGGATCAGCATGATGGCTTTAACTTCTCAAAACCTGTTGGTGATAAGTTAACTCAGATGAACGCGCAATAAGCGCCTTTAAGCCGGTTAGGTGCGTTTGGTCAAACCCTCGCAACTCGACCAAAAGATGGAACCACTAAAACGAAAAGAGAGCGCCACACGGCGCTCTCTTTCTTTGTATTTTTAGATGTTGTTTCTACGCGAAGCGATTCATCAAATGGTAAAGACTCGATAGTCTTTCAACTCAGGAATTTTCTTCAACAAATCGTCTTCTTGCCCTGCCATACTGTCCAGAGATTCACATAAGTCTTCCGCTTGTTGCTCCACCTCTTTCGAATGTTCAGCCAGACGCTGCTCAACTTTCGCACTTAATTCTGCCATGCTTTCAGAGAGTGCTGTTAGGTTTAAACCACCCTCTTCTTTCATTTTTTTCGATAAAGCATCGAACGCGCTAGCCAGAAACTCTTTATTAAAAATCTCCTGCGCTTTTTCAAAATCTTTCGTCCAGCCCTGCGTCATCGATTCAAAGCTGTCTGCAGGCAAAATAAAATCACCATCTTTGTAATAACGAGATTGCACATCAGCAAAGAAGTCTTTAACTGCAACTTTTACGTTATCAAACGCGCCCGGCGCATCCAAACTCGCTGCCACATCATCAATGATGTCATTGGCAAGTTCCAAGCCATCACTCGCTAGCTGCTTAGCTTGAGGGATATAGGCATTCATTTTTTCGCGATATGCTTCAATCGCGGCTTTCTGCTCTGCATCGAGTTCAATCAACTCACCTTTGATGAACAAGTTGTTGTCTTCGTCCACGACGGCTTTATCACCAGAAGTCTGGCGAATTTCCAAACTCTGTCCATCCATACGAACTTCATTATGGATGTCCACACGACATTGCGCTGCATAACCTGTTGCACTAACCATCAGCAATGAAAGTGTAAGAAGTTTCTTCATGTCATTCTCTTATCTTCAAAATAACTTCTGTTAAACATAACACTCTGTTATACATTTGATGTCAGGACACCGTCACGACTTCGTAACAAGTTGTTTTATCGCCAATTTTCATCTCAAACTCTTCACCTTCCTCTTTGCCAAGTAACGCTCGTCCCAATGGTGATTTCGCTGTTAAGACAAAGACTTCCTGATCTTGCCAAGCCACCGTTAGTCCACCAGAGCACGGACCGATGAAAAAGCGTTTTTCGATATTATTCTCATCGACGAGAACCACATACGCGCCTACACCTATTGGCGCATCCGTAAAGTCGCGAATAACCATTGAGCGATACTGACGCAGTTCGTCCTCACTCTCTTGTACTCGCATTGCTTGGCCATGAGCAAGATAGGAAGCCTCTAATGCAAGCGTGTCGTACTTATGCTCGGGCACTGTTTCTTCGTCCGTTGCGGCATCGATGGCTCTTTGGGTGGAAGCGTGTGCAATTCGAAGTTTTTCTTCCAATTGATGAATGATGATTTGGATTAACTCAGCTTTGTTCATACTTTTTGAAGGCGCGCTCAGTAGGCAGGATATGTTAATGTACTCTAGTCTATCACCGAAGAAAGGTTTCCCTAACATGCAAAGTACCCAGTTACTACAAACGCTTCAATCCGTGTTTGGTTTTGACTCATTACGCCAAGGCCAACAACCAGTTATTGAATCGGTCATGAATGGTTACTCTGCAGCAGCAATATTTCCAACGGGCTCGGGCAAATCTCTTTGTTATCAACTCCCCGCCACCATGCTGCCAAACCTCACTTTAGTGATCTCGCCATTACTGGCACTAATGAAAGATCAGCTGAGCTTTTTGCAAAGCAAAGGGATCGCCGCCGCTTCTATTGATAGCAGCCAAAGCAGAGAAGAAGCGCAACGCGTAATGGTTGGAGTCAAAAACGGTGAAATCAAAATTTTGATGATTTCTGTCGAACGCCTCAAAAACGAACGCTTTCGCGAGTTCATTCGTCAGGTGCCAATCTCTTTGATGGTGGTCGATGAAGCGCACTGTATCTCTGAGTGGGGGCATAACTTCCGTCCGGATTACCTCAAGTTGCCGCAATATCAGCGAGAACTGAATATTCCCCAAACCTTGTTGCTGACCGCCACAGCAACACCTGCCGTTATTGAGGACATGAAAAATAAATTCGATATTGCGAGTGACCACATTACTGTAACTGGCTTTTACCGTTCGAACCTCGATATTTCAGTCATCCCTTGCGAAGAGTCCGAAAAGCAAACGCAACTCAACACGATTGTCGCCGCAGCCCCTAAACTGCCAACTATCGTTTACGTAACGCAACAGCAAACTGCAGAGCAAGTGGCTAAGTCATTGATCCACATTGGCGTTAACGCTCATGCGTATCATGCAGGAATGAAAAGTGAAGTTCGTGAGCAAATACAACAGCAATTTATGGCGAGCCAAATTGACTGCATTGTGGCCACGATTGCCTTTGGGATGGGTGTCGACAAATCAGACATTCGCCGAGTAATTCACTTTGATCTACCTAAATCCATTGAAAACTATGCACAAGAAATAGGTCGAGCAGGACGCGACGGACAACGCTCTGAATGCATTCTGCTTGGCAATACTTCTGGGCTAACTGTATTAGAAAACTTTGTGTTTGGCGACACGCCTGAGCGCTCTTCGATTAGTTATGTATTGGGTCAAATCAAAGAGCACCAACCTCAGTGGGAAGTCGTGCCACTACGTTTGTCTCGCGAGAGCAATATCCGCCAGTTACCACTCAAGACGCTGTTGGTGTATTTAGAGCTTGCGAAAGTGATCGAAGCTAAGTTTAGCTACTTTGCCGAATATCGATTCAAATTCCTACAAGATCAGCAATTCATCGTTAACCAATTCCAAGGAGAACGACGCGAGTTTGTAGAAGCCATTTTCACTTGTTCGACCAAAGCGAAAGTATGGTGCCAAGTCGATCTCGATGCTCTTTGGATGCATTATCACTCGGAACGTAGCCGCGTTGTCGCTGCACTGGATTACTTTCATCAGAATGGTTGGGTTGAACTGGAAAGCAAGCAGCTAACCGATGTGTATTCCGTCTTACCTGAGACACAGAATATCGAAGACATCACGCAGCATCTGTACGAGCTGTTCCAGTCTAAAGAGCGCAAAGACATCGACCGAATTCACGCCATGCTGGGGTTATTCCAATCGTCAGATTGTTTAAGTCATCAATTAGCGAGTTACTTTGCCGACCACAACGCCCCGGCTCACTGCGGTCATTGTTCTGTGTGTCGAGGACAGAGAGCGGCGTTCCCACCTCGGATTTACGATCAACCTGAACCAACAGTCGCCTCCGCCTGGATTGTAGAGTTTGTCCAACTTTCCCCTTCTGCAATCAGTAACGAAGCCATCGCCCGATTCTTATGCGGCATCAGCACGCCGTTGATCAGCCAACTTAAAGCCTCAAAGCTATCTGGGTATGGTGCATTGGCTAATGTGTCCTTCGAACAGGTACTACAATTGGTTGAAAGTGTGCGGGAATAGATTAAAAGAAGCTAAGTTGACGAGCTTGCTCTTCTGGCTTGAGCACAACGCTCAAGCCTAAGAGGCGAATTTCACGACCATTTTGACGCTTTAGAATGTCTTTTAGCAGCAACTTAAAGTCCTCAAGTTCTAACTGAGGATGAATGTGTTCAATGGTAGTGAGCTGGAAGTCCGCGAACTTTACCTTAATGCCTTGCTTAATGATCGATTTGTCTGGACTGGCACGCTCCAGTCGCTTTTCCAGTTCAGGATAAAGTTTCTCTTCGATCACTTGCCAGCACTCATCATAAGTAGAGATGTTTTGGCTAAACGTTCGCTCAACACCAACCGACTTTCTCTCACGCTCGACCACAACTTCTCGATCATCGATACCGTGACTGCGTTTCCACAATGATGCGCCTTGGCGACCGAATTGGCGTAACAGTTCTCGATAGTCGCTATTTTTAATGTCTTCACACAGATAAAAGCCCGCTTGATGTAACTTTTCTAGACTGACCTTACCAACTCCAGGGATTTTTTCTAGTGGTAGCTTATCGACCACTTCTTGAACTTTCTCAGGAGGAATAACAAACTGTCCATTGGGTTTGTTCATATCCGAAGCAACTTTAGCGAGAAACTTAATCGGCGCGATTCCAGCTGATGCCGTCAGGCCCAACTCGTTTCGAATATCATTACGGATAGACTCCGCAATCAGGGTTGCTGAGCCCCTGCAAGCTGTCGCATCGGTAACATCTAGGTAGGCCTCATCAAGAGAAAGAGGTTCAATTAAGGAAGTATAACGTTCGAAGATAGCTCGAATTTGCAGTGAGACTTGTTTGTAGATATGCATTCGACCGGGAACAACGAGCAAATGCGGGCAAAGCTGCAACGCACGAGCGGTAGGCATGGCACTACGTACACCAAACTTGCGTGCTTCGTAGTTACACGTGCTAATGACGCCGCGCTGTTTTTCATGCCCGCCAACCGCAAGCGCTATATCTCGATAATTTGGGTTATCTCGCATCTCGACGGCAGCATAAAAACAATCCATATCGACATGAATAATCTTTCTGATTCGCTCTGACATACCCGACAAAACACTGGTTAAAAATACAGTATAATTCAATTAACGAAGCAAGAAAATGAAAGATTAAAACCACCGCACAGAGAACTTTCTAATGGGTTGAGTTATCTTTTTTTATCGTGGTTCAATCACGCAACATTACATCGAGCTGATCCACAAGCTCAGCCCAATCAGCATCTTCTTCAATAGCTTGTTTTAAAAATGCGGCCTGAGAAAGTGTCCAGAAACTCGCTTCGTGTAAAGGTGCTGATTCACGTTTATGTCGATGCGTATTGACGAAATCTTTAATTTCTTTGGAAGAGCTCCCTAACCCGAGCTGATTGAAAAGATCAGCCATGCCATGTTGATGTAATTCCATTGTGTCCTCCGACTCGAATGAACCTTTATTTGAGTATATACCTCACCCAATTATGCGCCCGTGAAAGTACTAATATTTCACTCTCTATGTAGAAAGCACGGCGCTTTGATACATGCAAAAAATAACCCAGCCGAAGCTGGGTTATAGAAAAATGATAAGCACTCTATGCTTGCGCGTTACGCGATACGGTCTTTTTCCCACGCAGCTAGCTTTTCAGCACGAGCAGCTTCGCGAGCTTCACGCTTCTTGCGCGCGTCACATGGCTCTGGGCAGTTACATACTTTCTCTATGCCGACTGCGCCAAGACCACCACAGCTGCCTTTCACTACTTTCTTCTGGAAGATGTAGCCAACGGCCATCGCTGCGATCACCGCAACAAACACTGCAAATGTAATTAGAAATGTACTCATAAGAACATGCTCACTTCTGATGTTATTTGTTCATGAATGGCTTGTATGCTTCCGAAGCCAGCTCTTTAAAACCATCTTCCGTTTTCACAATCATGAAAACAGGAATGTTATTTTCGTTCGCGATTTCCATGCCTTTTTCTTCGCCTAGCACCATAAGACCCGTTGCTAGACCATCAGCAGTCATCGACGATTTATCCAATACTGTCACAGACACCACTTTATGATGGATTGGTTTGCCTGTTTGCGGATTGATAATGTGAGAGTATCGCACACCATTGCTCTCAAAGTAATTACGGTAGTCACCACTTGTTGCAATTGCCATGTCACCTGGTTCGATGATCTCTTGAATAGATCGCTCATCAACCGTTGGTTTCTCAATCGCGATTCGCCATGGCACACCTTCTCGGTTAATACCTTTCAAACGCATTTCGCCACCAACTTCGACCATGTAGTTTTTGATCCCTACCGATTGTAGGTAATCAGCAACCACATCAACCCCCCAACCTTTTGCAATCGTTGATAGGTCAACATACAAATTAGGAATGTCCTTTGACAGTTTATTGCCATCAACGGTCAGGTGGTGAATCCCAGTGTTTGCCTTACGAGCCGCTAACTCTTCATCAGAAGGCACTACGTCAGGGCGAGCTTCTGGGCCAAAGCCCCAAAGGTTAACCAGAGGACCAACCGTTACATCGAGCGCACCTAAAGTTAGGCCATTGAGACGAACCGCTTCTTTTACTACGGTTGCCGTTTGCGCTGACACTTCGAAAGGCTCACTTGTTTGATGCTGGTTAAAACGACTCAGCTCTGAGTCTTCACGGTAAGTCGACATTTGATCGTTGACTTCTTCAAGCAGTCGATCGATTTCCGTTTGCAGAGCCTTCGGCGTCGGAATGCCGTCTTGCTCAATGTATTTAATGTTGTAAGAAGTCCCCATTGTAGGACCGCTTAGATGAATTTGATCAGCAGGCTGTTCACAACCAGCCAAAATCAATAGAGAAGCGAATGCAACAAGCCACTTTTTCACTTGTTTACTCCCATTGTTGTTGAATTGATATGGGAAATAGGACCATGTCCGTCAATCCAATTTCCTATAGCAACTGTTGAATATGGTTTTGTATTTCAGAAAAAATAATGGCTAGCCCTTAGAGAGCTAGCCATAAATACAATCACTTGGAGGGATTAACCACCGAAGTCATCTAGTAGGATGTTCTCATCCTCTACACCTAGGTCTTTCAGCATGCCGATAACAGCCGCGTTCATCATAGGTGGACCACACATGTAGTACTCACAGTCTTCTGGAGCTTCGTGATCACGTAAGTAGTTCTCGTAAAGAACGTTGTGAATGAAGCCTGTGTAACCATCCCAGTTATCTTCTGGAAGTGGATCTGACAGTGCACAGTGCCATACGAAGTTGTCGTTCTCAGCCGCTAGGCCATCGAAGTCTTCAACGTAGAACATTTCACGTTTAGAACGTGCACCGTACCAGAATGACATCTTGCGCTTAGAGTGCAGACGTTTTAGCTGGTCGAAGATATGAGAACGCATTGGAGCCATACCTGCACCACCACCAATGAATACCATTTCTGCGTCAGTGTCTTTCGCGAAGAACTCACCAAATGGGCCAGAGATAGTACACTTGTCGCCTTCTTTCAAAGACCAGATGTACGAAGACATGATGCCCGGTGGTACGTCTGGGTTGTTCGGCGGCGGAGTTGCGATACGAACGTTAAGCATGATGATACCGTGCTCTTCAGGGTAGTTAGCCATTGAGTATGCACGAATTGTTTCTTCATTAACTTTAGACTCGTAACGGAAAAGATTGAACTTCTCCCAGTCCTCACGGTATTCCTGAGGAATATCGTAGTCTGCGTATTTAACGTGGTGAGCTGGCGCTTCAATCTGGATGTAACCACCAGCACGGAAAGGTACTGATTCGCCATCTGGAATTTGTAGCTTAAGCTCTTTGATGAATGTCGCTTTGTTATCGTTAGAGATAACCGTACATTCCCACTTCTTAACGCCGAAGATTTCTTCTGGTAGTTCGATGTCCATGTCAGTTTTCACTGCCACCTGACACGCTAGACGCTCACCTTCACGAGCTTCACCTTTCGTGATGTGATCAAGCTCAGTTGGTAGGATGTCGCCACCGCCAGATTTAACTTTTACGCGGCACTGACCACAAGAGCCACCGCCACCACAAGCAGAAGATACGAATACGCCAGCACCAGCTAGAGCACTCAGTAACTTACCGCCTGGTTGTGTAACGATCGCTTTATCAGCGTCACCGTTCACAGAAATTGTAATGTCACCTGTTGGTACAAGCTTAGACTTAGCGAAAAGAATCACTAGTACTAGCGCAAGTACGATCAGAGTAAACATCACTACACCAAGAATAATGTCCATTGACTATTCCTTAATTGTTGCGGTTTACCCGACTTACAGTTGAACACCAGAGAAAGACATAAAGCCTAACGCCATAAGACCTACAGTGATGAATGTGATGCCAAGACCACGTAGACCTGGAGGTACGTCAGAGTACTTCATCTTCTCACGGATACCTGCAAGAGCAACGATTGCTAGCATCCAACCCACACCAGAACCGAAACCGTAAACAACAGATTCAGCAAAGTTGTAGTCACGTTGTACCATGAAAGATACACCACCGAAGATCGCACAGTTTACTGTGATCAACGGTAGGAAGATGCCTAGCGCGTTGTACAAAGGTGGGAAGAAACGGTCAAGAACCATCTCTAGGATCTGTACAAGTGCTGCAATTACACCGATAAAGGTGATGAAGTTTAGGAAGCTAAGGTCCACGCCCTCAACTAACGCATTTTCTTTCAGAACTAGGTTGTAAACTAGGTTGTTCACAGGAACAGCGATAGTCAAAACTACCACAACTGCAACACCTAGACCGAAAGAGGTCTTAACTTTCTTAGATACGGCAAGGAAAGTACACATACCTAGGAAGAAAGACAGTGCCATGTTCTCGATGAAAATCGATTTAACTAACAGACTGATGTAATGTTCCATGACGCCCTTACTCCTTCGCTTCTACTTGTTCTGGTTTAAACACACGGATTACCCAGATCAGGAAGCCGATTAGGAAGAATGCAGATGGTGCTAGTAGCATTAGACCGTTAGGCTGGTACCAACCACCGTTGCTCACTAGAGGTAGTACTTCCATACCAAATAGTTTGCCTGAGCCGAATAGCTCACGGAAGAAACCAACAGTGATAAGAACGAAACCGTAACCTAGACCGTTACCAATACCGTCGATTAGAGAAGGTACTGGCGCAGACTTCATTGCGAATGCTTCAGCACGACCCATTACGATACAGTTTGTGATGATCAGGCCAACGAATACTGATAGCTGTTTAGAGATATCGTATAGGTAAGCTTTTAGCACCTGGTCTACCACGATTACTAGAGATGCGATGATCGCCATTTGAACGATGATACGCACACTGTTAGGAATGTGGTTACGGATCAGAGAAACAGAGAAGTTAGACAGAGCAGTTACGAATGTTACCGCTAGTGTCATTACAAACGCCGTTTCTAGTTTAGTTGTTACTGCAAGAGCAGAACATACACCAAGAACTTGTAGCGCGATCGGGTTGTTATCCAACACCGGCGCCATAATGCTCTTTTTAATGTTTTGTGCGCTAGACATTAGTTCAGACCTCCGTCACGAACTTTTGCTAGGAAAGGACCAAAGCCCATGTCACCTAACCAGAAGTCGAATGTACCTTGAACACCGTTACCAGTTAGTGTCGCACCAGATAGGCCATCAACGCCGTGTTCAGAACCTGCTGGCGCACCACCTTTAACAACCTTGATTGCTGGTTTGTGGTTTTCGTCGAACAGTTTCTTACCAACCCATTGAGCACGCCATGATGGGTTCTCAACTTCACCACCAAGTCCAGGAGTTTCACCTTGCTCGTAGTAAGTGATACCAGACACAGTGTTACCGTCAGTTTCAACTGCAACGAATGCGTACATCATCGACCATAGACCGTTACCGTGAACTGGGATGATAACTTTAGAAACGTCATCACCGTTTTTCACTAGGTATACGATACCCGTGTTAGCACGACGAATGATCTTAGCTTTGTCTTGCTCAGCTGTAAGCTTAATAGACGTCGCATTGTCTTTCGCTGCTTTACGTTGATCGTAGTTAGCTGCTTTAGAACCATCAGCCGCTTCTTCAACGAATTCGCCTGTTGCGAAATCAACCAAGCGAGGCTCGATGTATTCAGCATATAGCTCAGGTACTTTCTTACCATTTGCTTCAATGCCAGCAACTTCAACAATCTTTGATTGTTTATCTAGGACAGCGTTAGCTTTTTGCTTATCACGCAGACCTACTGCTGCTGTTGATACGATGATTGAACAAACAAGGCTCAACCCGATAACAACACCCAGCGTCTTTTTAATGCTGTCGTTATTACTTGCCATAGCGTGCTAGTCTCCGCTTGATGTTCTTCTCAATTACTACATGGTCGAACAGAGGTGCGAATAGGTTCGCGAATAGAATCGCCAGCATCATACCTTCTGGGTACGCTGGGTTAACTACACGGATCATCACACACATTGCACCGATTAGGATGCCGTACCACCATTTACCTTTGTTAGTAAATGAAGCTGATACTGGGTCTGTAGCCATGAAGAACATACCGAATGCAAAACCACCTAGAACTAGGTGCCAGTGCCATGGCATGTTGAACATTGGGTTGGTGTCAGAACCGACCACGTTAAACAGTGTCGATACTGCAATCATACCGATCATTACACCCGCAATGATGCGCCATGAAGCGATTCGCATGTAAACGATCATCGCTGCACCGATCATTAGAGCAAGAGTCGATACTTCACCAATTGAACCAGGGATGTTGCCGATGAAAGCATCCATCCAAGTGATAGGAGCGCCAGTGATGTTGTTGATCAACGCGCCGCTACCGCCGTGAGCCCATTGGCTAAGAGCAGTTGCACCAGAGAAGCCGTCAGCTGCAGTCCAAACTACGTCACCCGAGATTTGCGCTGGGTAAGCAAAGAATAGGAAAGCACGACCTGCAAGTGCAGGGTTAAGGAAGTTGCGACCTGTACCACCGAAGATCTCTTTAGCAACAACAACACCAAATGTAATACCTAGTGCCGCTTGCCATAGAGGTAGCGTTGGTGGAACGATAAGTGCGAAAAGAATAGAAGTTACAAAGAAACCTTCGTTAACTTCGTGCTTACGCACCATACAGAAAAGCACTTCCCAGAAACCACCAACAAGGAATACTGTTGCGTAGATTGGTAGGAAGTACGTCGCACCTAGTAGCATCTTACTGCCGACGCCTGCATCAGCAGAAATCGATCCGCCTAGCATCTCAGTCAGCCAGTAGTGCCAGTTACCTGCGATAACTGTCGCTAGTTGATCACCAGCGTACATGTGGTTTAGAGCTGCAATAGCTTGGCCACCTGCGTTGTACATACCCCAGAACATTGCTGGGAATACCGCAAACCAAACCATGATCATGATACGTTTTAGGTCAACGCTATCACGAACGTGTGAGCTTTTCTTTGTTACTAGACCTGGCGTGTAGAAAACTGTAGCGACAGCTTCGTACAGGGCAAACCATTTTTCATGTTTACCACCAGGCTCAAAGTGATGCTCGATGTCTTCAAGAAACTTTTTAAGAGCCATGGAAATTACCCTTCCTTCTCGATCTTATCTAGGCATTCACGAAGTAGTTGACCGTACTCGTACTTACCAGGACAAACAAAGGTACACAATGCCAAATCTTCTTCGTCTAGCTCTAGAGCGCCCAGTGCTTGAGCACTGTCACTATCGCCCGCGCATAGATCGCGAAGTAGCAAAGTAGGTTCCATATCTAATGGCATTACGCGTTCGTAGCTGCCGATTGGAACCATTGAACGGTCACTACCATTAGTCGATGTTGTCATGTTGAACAACTGACCTTTGAATAGGTGACCAAGGAATGAGCGAGTTACTGAGAACTTGTTCTTACCAGGCATAGCCCAGCCGAGCAGTTCTTTTTCACGGCCTTCGCGTAATACAGAAACCTGCTGATGGTAACGGCCAAGGTACGCGTGTGGACCTGTAGCGTGAGTACCAGTTAGTACTGAGCCAGAGATCACACGAACTTCGCCAGGCATCAGTTCGCTATCTGTTAGGTCGTCAAGGCTAGCACCCATTACGGTACGAACCAGACGTGGGTTATTCACCACTGGGCCCGCTAGAGAGATAACACGGTCTGTGTATAGCTCACCTGTTAGGAACAGCTTACCGAACGCGATAACGTCTTGGTAGTTGATGCTCCAAGCCACGTTTTCTGCATTTACTGGGTATAGGAAATGCATGTGGGTGCCAGCAAGACCTGCTGGGTGAGGGCCATCGAAGACGTGTTCTTCTACGTTAGACTGAGAAGAGCGTGGCAAGCTAGTGCCAGATTTACATACGTAAACCTTGCCTTCTGTCAGGGCTGAAAGAATGTCTAGACCGGCAATGAATGCTTCTTGTTGTTCGTTAATGATCAACTCAGGCTTAGCTGCAAGAGGATTAGTATCCATTGCAGTTACGAAAATAGCCTTAGTAGCAGACTCGATTGCTGGAACCTTGCTAAACGGACGAGTACGTAAAGCGGTCCAAAGGCCAGATTCAACCAGTTGAGTCTTGATCACTTCGCGATCTAGACCAGATAGTTGAGCGGCTTCGAACTTATCGAATGTCACCTGCTCTTCACCTGCCACTTCAATCACTACAGATTGAAGGACACGTTTAGCGCCACGGTTAACTTCGATCACTTTACCGGCTGCTGGTGCAGTAAATTTCACGCCAGGGTTCTTCTTGTCTTCAAAAAGAATTTGCGCTTTTTTCACTTCATCACCAACGCGGACATGCATGGTAGGACGCATGCCAACGTACTCTTCGCCAAGCAAGGCGACTTTTTTGATGGTCTTACCATCATTAATCACCTGGGATGGAGTTCCTGCGATAGGAAGATCCAAGCCCTTCTTTATTGTAATCATACGCACTTGCACTACTTTTATCGGGAAAAAGATTCTTTTGATTGCGTAACTTTTAGACACGACATCAGTGTCCGGTTTTGATGTTGTTTAAAACACCAAAATCGCAACATCCTATTAAAAACCTCGTCACATGAAATATGAGAGATTTATCAGGTGCGGTAGTCTAGCATTTTTTAGGAACTTGATGCCATGACCAATCATCAGAATAGAGGGGTAATTTCGATAGAATCAGGTCTAAAAGGTCAAATATTAGTCATAAGTTTGACCGAACGCACAAATGACATATTCCACACATATCTTATGGAAATGAAATATTCACAGCCTGAAATATGCTTTAATTTATATTCATTTGTTGAAACGCTGTTAACACATTTTTTAACCAACATTTGTGCCACATTTTTGTCCCACACAAAATGTAAAACAAAAAAAGATGGCCTAAGCCATCTTTCTAAAAACGTCTGGGTTGAAAGGGGGTTAACGCCCTCCTCCCATACACATTGGACTGTCTGGTGCACCATTTTGCTCACGTTTCCACTCTTCCTCTGTGTAAGTATGGATCGCAAGCGCGTGAATATGATTGTCTAGCTCATCGGCAAGAATTTGATGAACTTGACGGTGACGGCCAATCAATCTCTGACCGGCAAATAAGTCACTCACAACAATGACTTTAAAGTGACTTTCCGAGCCAGGCGGCACATTGTGCATGTAACTTTCGTTGATAACTTTTAAGTAGCTTGGTTGCAGCTCACTATGTAACTTCTTCTCTATGATTTCTTGGATCATATTCTTTCCTCAATGATGCAAATGCCATAAGTATATACCCAACTCATAAAGAGGTGGAGACTTGATACTCTTTCCATTTTGCGACTTTGTTTCGCGTTAATACTAGCAAAGGTTCAGCCCATTCAGCACTGATGCGTTTAAAGCACGAGCCACAAGCTTGCCACTTTACGCTATTTCGGCGAGTTAAATAGAAAATTTGACAGCTTTTTGTATCTACGTAAGCCATCATTTGCGACAATAATCACTAGTTTATTGAATCAACCTACGTTTACTTATGAAAACCGAATTGAATCTTCACGGTAGAAGCCTCACGCTTCATCGTTTTCCTAAGCGTTCTAACGAAACGCTTCAAGCTTGGGATGCGGGTGATGAGTACCTGATCAATCACGTCGAAGAAATGGCATTACCCGACCATCAAAACATCGTTGTTATCAATGACAACTTTGGTGCCCTCGCTTGCTGGTTTTCTGAAAAACATCATGTCACTTTTATGAGCGATTCTTTCGTCTCTCACAAAGGTGCTCAAAAAAATCTTGAAGACAATCAATGTAATAAAGTGGCATTTCTGACCACAATGGACAGTATTCCTGCGAATACAGATCTTGTGTTAGTCCAGCTACCTAAAAGTAATCGTCATCTTGTTTGGATCTTGAGCCAACTTCGCAAGATGCTTCCAACCGCTTGCCCTGTTATTGCTGTAAACAAAGCCAAAGAAATCCATACGTCTACATTAAAATTGTTCGAAAAATACCTTGGAGAGACTAAAACGTCACTGGCGTGGAAAAAGCATCGACTGGTCTTTTCTCAGGCCAATGCAGAACCAAGAATTGAAGTAGATCCAATCACGGCTTGGGATGTCGAAGGTGAACACATTCAGCTTAAAAACCTGCCAAATGTCTATTCAGGAGAAAGCTTAGATTTAGGTGCGCGTTTTATGCTGCAACATATTCCTCAAGACGCCTCAATCAACCACATTATCGATTTGGGATGCGGTAACGGCGTCTTATCGGTAAAAGCAGGTCAACTCAATCCAAATGTAAGACTGACTTGCGTTGATGAAAGCTTCATGGCGCTTGAATCTGCCAAGCAGAACTTATTGGATAACTTGGGCGAAGGTCGCGACATTCAGTGCGTGGCCAATAACTGTTTGGATGGATTCAAACCTGACAGTTGCGATTTAATCATGTGTAACCCACCGTTCCATCAGCAACAAGCCATTACCGATCATATAGCATGGCAAATGTTCTGTGATGCAAAACAAATTTTGAACCAAAATGGCAAGTTACTCGTCATAGGAAACCGTCACCTCGGCTACGATGCCAAGTTGAAACGTCTGTTTGGTGATAAGAATGTGAAACTCATCGCTTCTAACAATAAGTTCGTGATTTTACAGGCAACAAAAAATCCTGCTAAATTAAGCGCAAAACAATAGAGCTCTCCGAGCAAAATGTTTACAAGGAACAATAAAATGAAAAAACTGTTACTCGCGGCTTCGGTTGCATTGCTTACTGCATGTTCAGCGCCACAACAACCGCAACTGAACCTAATGCCTGAAAGCACCTTGAGCACCAATCCTATCGTACAAGGCAAAACATACAGCTTGACCAGCAA
This sequence comes from Vibrio parahaemolyticus, assembly GCF_900460535.1. Taxonomy (NCBI): domain Bacteria; kingdom Pseudomonadati; phylum Pseudomonadota; class Gammaproteobacteria; order Vibrionales; family Vibrionaceae; genus Vibrio; species Vibrio parahaemolyticus. The sequence continues at coordinate 2,653,748 of NZ_UHIL01000001.1, forward strand.
AGACGTGCGCGCAGCGCAGTACGTAGCTTTGGTTGATAACGGTCGTTCAAACATTCTACCACTTCATGCGAAACAAAACTTACGCATTGCATTAGAAGAAGCTTTAGAGAAACAGTTCTCATCTCAAGGTTTCCACTCTGATTTAAACAGCAACAACGCAATTGAACTGAATGTTCAAGAAGCGCTAGTGAACGTCAAACATTCCGTAATGGAAAACCAAATGGATGCCAAAGTGATACTAGAGATCACAGCAGAAACACCACAAGGCAAATTGGTGAAAACCTATACAGGTACTGCAAAACGCTCTGGCACTTTAAGCGCTTCAGATTCTGATATTGAAGAAACACTGAATGATGTAGTGACGTTAACGCTTAAAGAAATTGCTAACGACCCAGAGCTTCGTCAGTACATGCAGGAGCGTTTCTAATGTTACGCAAAGCGATTCTTTCTTTAGCATTACTTAGCTGCAGTGTTTGGGCAGGGCCAAAAGTGGCGTTTGAAACAACGTTAGGTTCATTTACCGTCGAGCTGAATGAAGAAAAAGCGCCAATCACAGTAGCTAACTTTCTGAAATATGTAGAAGACGGCAGCTACGAAGGTACGATTTTCCATCGTATTATCCCAGGATTCATGGCACAAGGTGGCGGCTTTAACCAAGACATGCAGATGGTGAAAACATACGCGCCAATCAAAAACGAAGGAAGTAATGGTCTGAACAATGACCGTGCAACCATCGCAATGGCACGCACCAATGCACCAGACTCTGCAACTCGCCAATTCTTCGTCAACCTCGTCGACAATGACTTCCTAAACTATGGCGCTCGCCCACCGGGTTATGCGGTATTTGGTGAGGTGACTGAAGGATTCGACGTTATCGAAAAAATGGCACAGCAGCCGACCACTACAGTAGGTCGAATGCGTGATGTACCAGAGACGCAAATCGTAATTACTAAAGCAACGCTACTCAAATAGCCAAATCCATAAGCCCTTTGAATATTCGAAGGGCCTTCTCGTTCCATGGCTTCATTTTATTGGATTGATTTATGTCTTCATTACCTTCCATCACTTGGTTGGAAACGGTAAAAAGTTACCTTGATAAGCGACTCATGTGGGTTTTCATGTTGGGCTGTTCTAGCGGTTTTCCATGGGTACTTATCGGCTCAAACATGTCTGGTTGGCTAAAAGACGCCGGCTTGACCCTTTCCGCAATCGGCTATTTTGGTAGTGTCTTTGCGGTCTATGCGATCAACTTTCTGTGGGCTCCCTTGGTCGACCGAGTGAAGTTACCGCTGTTATATCCTCTGCTTGGACAAAGACGCAGTTGGATCTTTTTCTGTCAAAGCATTGTGCTGGTTGCCACATTATTCATTGCAGGGGTCAATCCTGCGGAAAATCTCATTTTCGCCTCTCTGCTCGCCTTGTGTATTGCAACGGCATCGGCAACACAAGACATCGCCATCGACGCTTTCCGAATTGATACTTTTCCAAAATCGGAAGAATCTAAGTTGCCACAAGCTTCGGCTATGGCAGTCATCGGATGGTGGACAGGCTACTCATTGCCAGGATACTTGGCGTTTGTTAACGCCGATACTATCGGCTGGAACGGTGTGTATTACGGTATGGCAGCCGTTGTTGTGGTACTCATGGTGTTCACTTTGTTAGTGGGCGAGCCAGTCACACAACGTGAAAAGCTCCAATCCGAAGCGGAACAAAGACACAAAGAAGTCGTCGGTTCAAAACTTGTGGCGTGGTTTACGGTCACCGTTGTTGAGCCTTTCCTCGATTTCTTCAACCGAAATGGTGTTCGCGTCGCGATAACCCTGTTGCTGTTTGTCTTCTTGTTTAAGATTGGCGAAGCATTTCTGGGCCGCATGTCGATTGCTTTCTACAAAGACATTGGCTTTAGCAACGAACAAATTGGCTACTACTCGAAGTTGATCGGATGGGGAGCCACCATCTTCTTTACTCTCGTTGGCAGTATGTTCAATGTGAAGTTTGGTATCGTGCGCGGTTTGATGATTGGCGGCATTGCTATGTCAGCGAGTAACTTGATGTTTGCTTGGATAGCATCTGTTGGCCCTAACGAGCATCTGTATTTAGCGACCATCATCGTTGATAACTTTACGACGGCATTTTCCACCGTGGCCTTTGTCTCGTTTCTGACTCTATTAACCGGGCAAGCGTTCTCTGCCACTCAATATGCATTGCTTGCGTCGCTAGGAAACTTTGGACGAACCACGCTAGCGTCATTCAGCGGTGAATTGGTTGACTACCTAAATGACTGGAGCACGTTTTTCATTCTCACGGCCGTAATGGTGATCCCGAGCTTGATCATGTTGTATTCACTGCGTCATTACTTTACGGATCTTTTGGAAAAAGCGCGGCATAAGCACTAACGACCGCAAATTTGCTCAAAAGTAAGAATAAAAAACCACTGCACAATACGGTGGTTTTTTTCTATACAAAACGCGGCGTTTTAAGCTTACGGGTAAAGCCCTTTGCCGAACAAGTTGAAGATTCGTGCAACACCTTGCGTGAAAATCATTGGCTCAGTGAGTACCGTTAAACACAAACAGTCTTCACCTTCCTGAGTAAAGGGGCTGTGTTTGACTGAGGCATCACGTATCATCAAGTCGCCTTCTTCATACTGCCCGTCTTCATCGCTAAATCCACCATGCAGAACCAGTGTGGATTCCAACCCTCTGTGCGTGTGTTGCGGGATTTGTACATTTTCGCCGATGTACATCAGGCTCACTCGAGCATCTTCACCCAAATCAATTTGTGCACTGAAAACTTTCCCACCGTAGCTTCGCCACGATCCCACCAAATCAGAAAAGCGCACTAACGTTTTTGGAAGCTCGAAGCTTTTACCTGCGACATTGACGAAAGCTGTATCTTGAATCACCACATTGTCGTTCACAGGTTCTGCGTTAATAATGTCGTTCAACATGTCATCAAACTCAGGTGAATACTCTGATGGACTTTCGCTCACTGTATTTGCTTGACTTGCTTCTACTTGGTTTACATACGCTCGGCACTTTGAGCACGTCTCTAAATGTGTGGCGACCACAAGACCAGAAACCGCATCAATGCTGCCCGAAGCGTATGCTTCTAACAAGTTGTTATCTGGATGTTTGTTCATAGTTGCTCCGTATGCATTGAGTGCCTTAACTTTTCTACGGCAAGTCTTAACCGAGACTTCACCGTGCCTAGTGGTATGTCAAAAAGTTCCGCTACTTGCTGATGTGGCAGTTCTTCGAGATAAACCGCTTGCAATACGTCTCTCTGATTTTTGGGCAAAATATCAAGAAACTTCACCACCTGTTCCTTCAACATGTCTTGTTCTGGAGAATAATGATCAACCAAATCTGGCGGATAATATTCCGATGGCCAAATGTCATCAGAATGGATGTGAAGCTCTTTACCCTTTTGTTTTCTGAGTAAGTCAAAACACAAGTTGCGGATAATCGTGTATATCCACGTCGATAACGCACTCTTCTTTCCATCGTAAAGATGAGCTTTTTGCCAGACCGTTGCCATGGTTTCTTGAACCATCTCCATAGCAACTTGCTCATTACCAACGTGCTTGTAGGCAAACTGTTTTAGCTTGGGTGCATAAAAACGGAATACGAACGCAAAAGCCTCTCTATCTTTGGCTTTTACTTTATCCATGTAAGCGTTCCATTCATTTCGCCCCAATTTTTGTGGGCTATCACTCATCATAATCAGCCTTTACTATAGGGAGGCTCTCACCTCCCTTCTTCCTAATCGGTGATGTCATCAACGAGAAGATTGAAGCCACCATTGTTTCCGTCATCAATAGCAACCACTTGGTAGACAACACCATTCATTAAGTCTACTGGTAGCGAATCGATCGCGACCGCGTCAGGGTTGCCTGCGACGGTGACAGTTACGTAGTAAGTGCCTGCCGCAACATACAATCCTTTCGCACTTTCTTTATACGCAAAGTTTGTGATGGTTGGATCACTGCCCTCTATCCCTACTGACGTTGTGAGGTAGATATCAACCATCTCTGCTACTGGGTTGGCTGCCGCATGAGTCACGTTTAACGTCGCACTGGTTGCCACCGCTCTTCTCATGTCTTCACCATTAAAGACTCTATCGCAATAAAAGGGCTTACAACTCCGACAGCATATACGCTGTCATATTTCCCGCCATCAACCCTTAGTCCATCAACATCAATTATCGGATGACTCGTAGTGCCATCGACAAGATGCCCTACTCGAACTTAGCTTGGTTTCCTGTGATTTCAATTATAGAAGAGGAGGAACCATCAGGAACGAGGTGCTTAACTGGTAAAGAGCTACTTGAATCACCAGTATTAATAGCTGCAATGGTCAAATTGGAGTTCGCAGAAAGCGTGACTGCACCCGAATCAAAAACAACGGAGTCGCCCACGATTAATCTAACTTGATAGTCTCCTGCTGGAATGTTCGATTGTGTCAGTGTCTGATGAACCACAAGCGGCTAAACCTAAAGCCATTGCCAATATTGCAGCGACTCAGCTCAATCCTTTCATATCCTTGCCTCTTTGTTTGAAGGGGCTTCGATTGCTTGGTTAAGAAATCGCAATGCAGGACGGCAATCTTGAGCGCCGACTAAGCTTTCAAACAAATGACTGTCTAGGGGCAACAACTCTAACCATCGTTGCGTGACCCAAATTGGATCATCGTAAAAGCGATGCTGATACAACGTTCCGAGTTGGGGAAACTGTTCATATACTTGGGCGAGTTGTTGACTCAAATACCCAAAGTCGAGCTGTTGAGAAGGCGTTTGCCAATTATCCAACCAATCGACTTCGGCGTGTCGTAATCCATCAGCGTCAGCGCGTACACGTTTCACTGTAAAACGTTTTTCGCCGACGACGGTGATACCAAGAAGCCCATCACTAAGCGTTTCGAAATCAACCATCTTGACCAAAGTGCCGATCGAAGAAACATTTCCCACCGCTTTTGGATCACCATCACTGCCCACAAGGCAAACACCAAACCCCACATTTTGCAAACTACACTCTTTCACCATGCGCTTATATCTAGGTTCAAAAATACGCAGATTCATCTTGCCTTCGGGTAGTACAACCGAGGTGAGCGGGAATAACATGACTTCTTTCATTCAAACGTCCTCTTTGGTTCTCCGATTCATACGAACGCCTTATTACTCGGATCACTAACGATTTGTGTTGGTTAATCGACTGGCTTAAAAAGTCATAAAATCGCTTACGCAAACGATCTAAATCACATATTTATTGCAAGATAATGCAACAAACAAAAAGTTCCGTAAATAAAGATAAGTTCGTGACACACCTCACTAAAAACGTTCATTTTTGCACCCTTTATCACTTTCATTTGCGATTTTTATCGCTATTATTCCCGCCAATTGGAAAGCGCAGCACAGATTGCGTGTTCTGAATCATTACAAACATAGAGAGTCCCCTTATGCGTAAATCACTTTTAGCTCTTAGCCTTCTAGCGGCTACATCAGCTCCAGTATTAGCTGCAGATTACTCTGACGGCGATATCCACAAAAACGATTACAAGTGGATGCAATTTAACCTAATGGGTGCATTCAACGAACTTCCTGGTTTCCCTGATGGTTCGAACCACGACTACCTAGAAATGGAATTCGGCGGCCGCTCTGGTATTTTCGACCTTTACGGTTACGTTGACGTATTCAACCTAGCTTCTGACCCAGGCAGCGACAAATCTGGCAAAGAAAAAATCTTCATGAAGTTTGCTCCACGTATGTCTCTAGATGCTGTAACTGGTAAAGACTTGTCTTTCGGCCCAGTTCAAGAACTATACGTTTCTACTCTAATGGAGTGGGGCGGTGCTTCTGAAGTTAACTCACAAAAAATCGGTCTAGGTTCTGACGTGATGGTACCTTGGTTAGGTAAAATCGGTCTAAACCTATACGGTACTTACGATAGCAACAAGAAAGATTGGAACGGTTACCAAATCTCGACTAACTGGTTCAAACCATTCTACTTCTTCGAGAACGGTTCATTCATTTCTTACCAAGGTTACATCGACTGGCAATTTGGTATGAAAGATGAGTACTCTTCATCTAGCTACGGCGGTGCTATGTTCAACGGTATCTACTGGCACTCTGATCGCTTTGCTGTTGGTTACGGTCTAAAAGGCTACAAAAACATCTACGGTATCAAAGAAGTTAATGGTGTAGATTCAACTGGCTTCGGTCACTACATCGCAGTAACTTACAAGTTCTAATTGAACCGATAAGTTTCCTCAAAAATGGCGCCAATTGGCGCCATTTTTATTTGCTTTCCTCTCTCCCCTCATTATCCTTGCAGCAAACCTTTTTACTGAGAGCGTTTGGTGAATATTCTCATTTTAGGTCCGGGGGCCATTGGCTCACTCTGGGCGACCAAATTCCAACTTGCCGGACACAATGTTTCCTTGTGGGGAAGAACCTCAGATAGTAAGCAACTGCTTCAGCTTGATGACTCACCTGCAATGGAGTTTCCTAACCAACATATTCCCTCTTTACAACAAGCGGATTTGATTTTGGTCACGGTGAAAGCGTGGCAAGTGATCACTGCACTCAAACCTCTTATTGAGCACATTCATCGCGATGCCATTGTTATGCTTATGCACAATGGTATGGGTACGGCCGAGCAGGTAGAAGAGATGCTATCCGGAAATCCCGTCGTTATCGCAACCACAACCCATGGTGCTTATAAGCCGAATAAAGAACTCGTAATGCACACGGGGCAAGGCATCACTCAAGTTGGCGGCTTTAATGTATCTGGCGCTCAATGCCAGTTTTTGCAAGATGTTATGCAGCACGCTTTACCAGAAGTTGTTTGGAACCCAAACATCAATGCCGCATTGTGGACCAAACTCGCCATAAACTGTGCAATCAACCCGCTTACAGCATTGCATCAATGTAAAAATGGCGACCTTGCACACGGTGATTTTCAAGACACCTTGAAAATCATCACGAAAGAACTTGTCGAAGTGATGAATAAGGAAGACATTGCGACGCAGTTCGACGTACTTTTCGAGACCATTATGCAAGTGGTGCGGGCAACGTCTGAGAACTATTCTTCAATGAGGCAAGATGTGTTTCATCAGCGCCCGACCGAAATTGATTTTATCACTGGGTACTTGCTAAAAGCGGCAGAGAAACATCGCATCAACACGCCTGAGAATTTAGAACTTTACCAACGCATCAAAAAAATAGAACAAAGCTGGACAGAAGAATGAGTAAGAAAATCTTAGTGCCAATCGCTCCGGGCACCGAAGAAATGGAAGCCGTCACCGTTATCGACTTGATGGTTCGAGCAGGCTATGACGTAACGGTCGCAAGCGCAGATTTCGATGGTTCACTGACTATGAAAGCCTCTCGCGGTGTAACACTGACCGCGGATTGCAAGCTGGTCGATATTGCTGACGACGAATTTGATGCCATTGTATTATCTGGCGGCGTCGGCGGAGCAGAAACTTTCCGCGACAGTACCGTCATGATTGAAATCCTCAAACAGCACATGTACGAGGGTAAACTGGTGGCGGCAATTTGTGCAGCTCCTGCTTTGGTTTTGCAACACCACAACCTGTATCCAGATGCGTTGATGACATGTCATCCAAGCTTCCAATCTCATATTCCTGAAGACAAATGGCGAGCTAAACGTGTCACCATGGATCTGAATCACAACCTACTGACAAGTCAGGGACCAGGAACCGCACTTGAGTTCGCAATGGAAATCATTATCAAACTTTCCGGTAAAGAGCATGGATGGATGGTCGCAGAACCGCTAGTCACTATCCCAACACTGCATTATCACGAATTTGGTGAAGAGTAATGTTTGACATAAACGCTGTACGCGAACAGTTCCCGGCCCTAAATCAAGACGTAAATCAATCGCCTTTAGTTTACCTTGATAGCGCAGCAACAACACAAAAGCCACAGTGCGTGATCGATGTGATTAGCCGTTACTACAGTGCACAAAATGCTAACGTGCATCGTGGTAGCCACAGTTTGACAGCAAACGCCACTAGCCAGTTTGAAGCCGCTCGCGAAGCCGTAGCAACGTTTATTGGTGCAAACAGCTCTAAAGAAATCATTTGGACGCGAGGCGCAACCGAAGCACTTAACTTAATTGCACAAACTTACGCTCGCAGCACCTTACAACCGGGCGATGAGATCTTGATTAGCGAGATGGAACACCACGCCAACATCGTGCCGTGGCAAATTGTGGCAGAACAAACTGGCGCGAAAATCGTGAAAGTGCCAATGACACCCGAGTGCCAGTTTGACTTGCAGGCGTTTGAACAGAAGCTCTCTGAACGATGCAAAATCGTCGCGTGCGCACAAATAACCAACGTGACAGGCACACGCCAACCTATCGAAAAGATCACCGAGCTAGCGCACAGCGTTGGTGCGGTAGTTGTAGTTGATGGCGCACAAGGCATCGTGCACGAGCAGCTAGATTTGTCGGCATCAGATATCGATTTTTACGTTTTCTCAGGTCACAAGCTTTATGCGCCAGCAGGTATTGGCGTTCTATACGGCAAACTAGAGTTGTTAGAAGCTATGCCACCATGGCACGGCGGCGGCAAAATGGTTGAACGCGTTTCTTTCGAGAAAACGACCTTTTCAGCACTTCCTGGCAAATTTGAAGCGGGCACACCAAACGTAGCGGGCGCGATTGCTTTAGCGAAAGCCATTGAGTGGTACCAAGGTTTTGACCATCACGAAGTCGAGGATCATCTCCATGCGCTTCAGGATAAGGCCTACCAAGCACTAAACGCGTTGGATGACATCCATATTCTAGGCTATCAACCGAATGCCTCTGTACTGACGTTCGTAATGGACGGCGTTCATCACCAAGACATGGCGACGCTGCTCGATCAACAAGGCATTGCGGTACGAGCAGGACACCATTGCGCTCACCCATTGATGGATGCGCTAAACGTCAAAGGAACGGTACGCGTTTCTTTTGGTATTTATAACACGGCAGAAGATGTGGATAGGCTCATCGCCGCCGTAGAGAAAGCCGTCGACATGTTATAACGCCAACCTTTCGACTTGGAGTAACCAACAAGGTTACTCCATCTGCCTATCCAGAGTCGCCACGCAATTTCTGCCATTTCTTTTCGCAGCATAAAGCGCTTTATCTGCATGCGCATACAAGCGTTTGGTGGTTTCATTTCTGCCTATTTTGACCACACCCACGCTCACCGTGACCGGAATTTCAATCTTTTCAAATTCAAACTGGCAATTTTGAATATGGGAACGTACTTCCTCTCCCACTTCTTTCGCCGCCGATAGAGAGGTTTCTGGCAGGATAATCGCAAACTCCTCCCCTCCGACTCTTGCAAAAATCTCGTCTTTAACCAACAAGTGTGAAACCAAATCGGCTAATGTCTCTAAGACATAATCTCCCGCATCGTGGCCACGTTTATCATTGATAACTTTAAAAAAATCCAAATCAAACAATAATAGAGCAGATTGGTAGTCAGGAGTTTGGGATTTAATGACTTCTTCTGTGAGCTTTTCGAAAAAAACACGTCGATTGTAGATATTTGTGAGAGCGTCAATTTGGCTTTGGTGGCGAAGAAGGGTTTCGACTCGGTGGCGGTTGGAAATGTTGCGGGTAAGAATGAGAACAACGCGACGACCTTGATAGTTTATAGTGAGCGGACAGATTTTCCCTTCATAATAGAGGTCGCCTTTTGGCCCACTGTTCGCATCTATTCCCTGAATGCTGTCGGCACACATCTTGTACTCGATCGTCACAATACTGTCTTGATTGAGTGACCGATTGATCTGTTCGATAAACCAGTCGGCTTGCTCTTTCTCAAGTACACTGTGCAGCGTCTTACCTATCAAATTGCTTCCATCGTGATAGGCTTTTTTGTCTGTTCCTCCAAAAACATCAATATAGATACCATCTTCACTCAAAATAAAAGTGGGGTCAGGCATTCCGGATAACACGTCTTGCGCATGTTCCAAGGTGAATTGCATACAGGGAGGTTCCTAGCGTTTGTATCTAAGTAACCCAATCGCCTCCAAATGTGTTTCAACATTGGGGAATAGAAGCGAATGGGGCATATGTCTATTATCTAATATAGACAAATTTTAAATACAATTGAGTCTATAAAAACCAAGTGGGCAATATAATGAATCTGGATCAATAGAAAGGTCAATTAAAGTCAAAATAGTCGACTATTTGCATATTTTTTATTCACACACGAAAAACGTCTCAACTCAGATACAAAAAACGCCAAACAGCTAAGCTATTCGGCGTTTTTTAAAAATTGGGAAAATGGCTCATTACACGGCAGTGTGCTTAATCTGCTCAACAATAGCTTTCAGGCCATTACCACGTGATGGGCTTAAATGCGCGATGAGTCCCAGCTGCTCAAAATAATCATCAATATCAAACGCTTGAATTTGATCGGCCGTTTTACCGTCATAAGCCGCCATCACCAACGCAATTAATCCGCGTACAATACGCGCATCGGAGTCTGCACAAAAATGCCACACGCCATTTTGCACTTGGCTCACTAACCACACCAAGCTTTCGCAACCCGATACTGTAACTTGTTCTGATTTCAGCTCTTCTGGCATTTGTGGCAGCTTTTTACCCCACTGAATGACCTGACGGTAACGATCTTCCCAGCCTTTAAATTGCTGCATCGTTGCGACAATATCTTCGCTGGTGATTTCTGTTCCAAATGGAGATGCAGGAAAATCGATCATAATGTGCCCTTCTGTTTGATGCTTTTTGGCTGAACTACTTCTTGTGTTTTTGAATCAGCTTCTCAACAATTCGCGATACCGCAACAAAACCAAACGTCGCGGTTACGACAGTTGCCGCACCAAATCCGCTAGCACAATCCATACGTTTTGGACCTTCCGCTGTCGACTTCACACCGCACACTGAACCGTCTGCTTGAGGATACTTCAGCTGCTCGGTTGAAAACACGCAATCAATACCAAACTTACGAGCCGGATTCTTAGGGAAGTTATGATGACGACGCAAAGTGTCTTTGATTTTCTTCGCTAAAGGATCTTGAATCGTTTTCGTTAAATCAGCGACCATGATCTGCGTTGGATCGACCTGACCACCAGCGCCACCCGTGGTGATCACTTTGATCTTGTTGCTGCGGCAATACGCCAGCAAAGATGCTTTCGCTTTTACGCTATCAATCGCATCCAACACGTAATCAAACTCTTTGCTTAAGTACTCATGTTGATTGTCGGGCGTAATGAAATCATCAATCAGATTAACTTTACACTCCGGGTTGATCAACTTGACGCGCTCAGCCATCACTTCAATTTTGCTTTGACCAACGGTACCCGTCATCGCATGAATTTGGCGGTTAATGTTCGTGACACAAACATCGTCCATATCTATCAGAGTCAGCTCACCGATCCCCGAACGAGCCAGCGCTTCCACCGCCCATGAACCTACACCACCAATACCAATCACACAAACGTGTGCAGCGCGAAGAATGTCCACTTCACTATTGCCGTAAAGACGACGTGTGCCGCCAAAGCGTTGGTTGTAGCTGTCAGATGCAGGGGTATCGAGTTCACGCATATTGAAGTCCAGATGATCGATAGAAAAACAAAGAGTGCGATTTATACGCACTCTTTGATGAAATGTCTAGATAAGAGGGGTTCCTCTTTCTTGGATGGTTATTGTAGCTTTTCTGGCGGTAAAGCCCAAGGCGCTTGAGTTGGTGAGTTTTCCAACCCAAGTTTCCACACTCGACCAAAATGCTTGTAATGCCCAGCTTCTGTCCCTGCTCTCGCACCAATGCCATGATACAGATCCAAATGGTTTTGTTTTACCGCACCACCTGTGTCTAACACGATCAGCATGCGCAGTTGGTGAGCGCCGCTCCACGTACCATCGGCATTCAACAACGGCACTTCCGCCAAGATTGGCGTGCCCATTGGTAAGATAGAACGATCGCCTGCGACAGCGGCCATTGGCAACAACGGAATACCAGCCGAGCCTGTTACAGGCGCTTCCGCTTTTGGTGCAAAGAAAACGTAAGAAGGATTTTGCTCCAACAACTCGCGCACTGTTGCATCGTCGTTGTCCATCACCCACTCTTTAATCGCTTTGAGGGACATTTTTTCACGCGGCACTTCACCACGTTCAATCAAAATGCGGCCAATGCTGACGTAAGCTTTGTTGTTTTTCCCTGCGTACGCAAAGTACTCCAACGTATCATCATCTTCAAAATGCACATAGCCACTGCCCTGCACTTCCATCATAAACGGGTCAATACGATTTGGCGCATAACCAAGCACTAAACCTTGGCTATCTAATGCCCCATTGTAGATCTCCGCGCGAGTAGGACAATCTGATGTGCAGTTCGGCTTACCGTAAACTGGGTACTTAAAAATGTCGTTTGGTGTATGACGAAGCTCCATCACGGGAGAAAAGTATCCGGTAAACAACACATTACCTTTTTTATCACCACCACCCAATTGCGCGGCTTGAATGCCAAACGCACTCAACGCGCTGGTGTCTCCGCTTTGCTGCGCCCACTCACTCAGTCTTTGGTAAAGCGGTTGGTAAATCTTCGCCATGGATGGTGACTTCATCACCACTTGCTCAGCTTGCTTATTAAACTCAGTAAAATCGCGTGGTTTGTTGGATTCAACTACATCCACTTTATTTAGTATCTGAGGGAACTCACCATCGAGAAATTGCTGAGCGCGATCATTTTGTTGAGCACAACCAAATAGCAGACTCAAAGAAATAATAGGAAGGAGTTTTTTTAACACGTGATTTTTCCGTAAAAAAGAATAGCAAAAGGATGGCAAACAAATGCAAACGACGCAATTGAAAAGCGACGACAAAATGTTTCAACACTAAGCCAATCCGTTTACTTGTTGTTAAATCATCCATTTCGGGACGAACAACATGATAACAGGAGAATATTTACGAAATTGTCCAGACAATGTCTGAACTGATGTGGATATAAAAAAGATAGGAATGTTGAGCACTCGCGCAATGGCGAATGCTCAAATAGAAAACACAATATTTAACGAATGGCGATGCCAGCGTGCCCTTCAAGACGAAAGACCGGAAGATAGTGCGCCCGCGCATCCAACTTCATTTCTGTATGTTGTTTTCCGACAAAATCAAAATGGCGCACGGTCGAACCGACTTTGTATGAGAACGAATCGCCATCAAATTCAAAATCGGTCGCAATCGTCGAGCCATTAACGGTCACGCCCCTTTCACTAAGCACAAACTCTTCCCTCGAGTAAGGCGCTACATCTTGCTCAACCCAGCGGCCATAAATTATTGATTTAGAGATGGGAGGGTTAATGTACCGAGTGATCAAATCGCCATACAGCATACAAACAATGACAGTACCCAGCACTGCCATTAGCATGAGAGAACGTTCCGCCCACTTGCGAAGTGACGATTTTGTGGATGAATTAGACTCGTTTTGAGCAGTGATCGCAGCATTCTTATTTACAACTGAAGACATGAGGTTCACTTATTTGAAATAGACGCGCGTATTGTAACCTCCATAACCAAACTGGACAAAGTACCGTACTCCAGATGTTTGTGCTTTATTCCAAAAAATTGCCTTGCCATTAATTGAATAAAAAGACATTATTTAAGCATAAATAAACACAAGGAATGGCTGTAGTGAAAATTCGTAGTACCGCTCTCGTAAAAGGATTCCGCCAATCAACCCCTTACGTCAACGCTCACCGTGGGAAAACCATGGTGATCATGCTGGGAGGTGAAGCGGTCGCCCATAATAACTTTGGCAATATAATCAATGATATTGCTTTGATGCACAGTTTAGGCATCAAAGTCGTTGTCGTTTATGGCGCTCGTCCGCAAATCAATCAATTACTTGAAAAACAAGATCTTACTACGCCATACCACAAAAACATCCGAATTACCGACGAAGCGGCACTATCGGTAGTTATGCAAGCTGCGGGGCAGCTTCAACTTGCCATTACCGCACGCCTTTCAATGAGCTTAAACAACACCCCAATGGCTGGCACACAACTGAATGTAGTCAGTGGCAACTTTGTCATTGCACAGCCACTTGGCGTAGATGACGGTGTCGATTACTGCCACAGTGGACGCATTCGCCGCATTGACACCGACGCGATTAATCGCACGCTCGACCAAGGTTCTATTGTGCTACTTGGCCCCATTGCGAGCTCCGTGACTGGTGAGTGTTTTAACTTACTTTCTGAAGAAGTCGCGACGCAACTGGCGATCAAATTAGGCGCAGACAAACTGATTGGTTTCTGCTCAGAACAAGGCGTGATTGACGACAATGGCAATGCCGTCGCAGAGTTGCTGCCTATCGAGGCAGAGCACGTCATTAAAACGCTTTCAGAAAACCACGCTTCAGATTCCGATTACAACACGGGCACTTTGCGTTTCCTTAAAGGTTCCATCGCCGCTTGTCGCGCTGGCGTCCCACGTAGCCATCTCATCAGCTACAAAGTAGATGGAGCTTTGATTCAGGAGTTGTTCTCGTTTGACGGTATCGGAACTCAAGTCGTCATGGCGAGCGCAGAGCAAGTTCGTCAAGCTGGTATTGATGACATCGGCGGCATTTTGGAATTGATTCATCCATTGGAAGAACAAGGCATTTTGGTCAGGCGTTCGAGAGAACAGCTAGAGCAAGAGATTGGTAAATTCACCATCATTGAAAAAGATGGCTTAATCATCGGATGTGCGGCTTTATACCCATATTCTGAAGAACGAAAAGCTGAAATGGCCTGTGTTGCTATTCACCCAGACTATCGGGATGGCAACCGAGGTTTGTTGCTGCTGAACTACATGAAGCATCGTTCAAAATCAGAAAACATCAACCAGATTTTTGTCCTTACCACCCACAGTCTACATTGGTTTAGAGAGCAAGGATTCTACGAAGTTGGAGTCGATTACTTGCCAGGAGCCAAACAAGGTTTGTACAACTTTCAGCGTAAGTCAAAAATCTTAGCGTTAGACTTATAAACAAACTCAACATCATTAACAGGTGCGTTCTGAATCCTCAATCCGAGGTTTGGAACGCCATGCTCCGACTCTCTCAACAATAAAGCCATGAATCATAAGCAGTAACATCATTAATTTAGATATGCAAAGCATTACATTGATTTTAGTTCCATTTTTACCTTTTCAATATACACACTGTTGGCTATACTCTGCACGCTAGTGATTGGTTTTTAACCAATACAAATGGATCTAGGTGATGATACGTAGCCTTCACCCTAAAATGCTGGGCAGTCGATAACTAGTTAGCCCGCATTGCACACCAAGGACAGTTGTTAATCTGACTTTCAATAAGCCGAGACGAGCACTGTTATGAGAACAATCATTTGTAATTCGCTTCAAAGTTTCTGGGATATGGCTGACAATCAGTTTTTAGAAGGCCTAGATGTTCACTGTGTTTTTCCGGTGAATGACGCCATTCGAGACTTTATCCTTACTTATCAACAGCAATACAAAATACGCAGCGTATCGTTTACCGATGCCTTTGCACAACGTACATAAAAGAAGACCGAGCCATAAGCTCGGTCTTCTTGTTTTAGTTAGTAAGCCGCTGTACTAGCCCACTCGCGCGAGTGGTTTTCACCTTAATGCCTCGCTTCAGAACATTGAGTTCGGCGTAAAGAGCTAAACGCTTTTTCGCGCGGGTAATGCCTGTGTAAATCAACTCACGGGTTAATATCGGGCTAAAGTCTGGTGGCAAAATCATCAGGGTGTAATCAAATTCACTGCCTTGCGATTTATGGATGGTCATGGCGTAAGCCGTTTCATGTTCAGGTACTCGGCTTGGCAAGACCGATTTCACACTGCCGTCAGGTAACTCGAAAAAGACTTTCAAACGCGGTTCTTCTTCACTGTCATCTCGCATACAAATACCAATATCACCGTTATACAAACCTAAACCGTGATCATTACGCGTAACCATGACGGGTCTGCCGTGATACCAAATTTCATCCTGAACTTGAATGAACTTGCGCGCCGCGAGCGCTTTCTCGATGCGTTGGTTTAGCCCAGCCACACCAAAGTCACCTTCACGGATCGCGCACAGCAGTCGGCATTGGTTGAAGGTATCTAACACCGCTTTGGCTTTGTGCGTTAGCGACTCTGGCTCTCCGGTTTTAGGATCGATTTCTTGTTGTCCAATGCGTTTGAGGTAACGACCGTATTCCTGCACCAATGTCTGCATCATTTGGTTGTAATGTTGACTACTTAGTGCGAAATGTTCGATATCAGAAAAGTCACGCGCCCAGACGTTATCTACGCTCGCAGCAGAACCGGAATTAACCGATTTTGCCAACTGACCAATGCCTGAGCGAGCATCAAATCGGTAACTCTTTTGCAGCATACATAAACTATCAGCAATGCTAGATGCACTGTTACCCGTATGCGCTAAAGTATCGAACCCCGTCAGTTTTGCGATGGCTGACGCCTGCTCTTTGCCATAACCCAATGCATGGAACGAACAGATATCTCCCAACACAGCCCCTGCTTCAACTGAGGCAAGTTGGTCTTTATCACCTAACAAAATCAGCCGCGCATGCTTCGGTAAGGCATCGACCACTTTGTACATCATTGGTAAATCGACCATCGACGCTTCGTCGATAACCAAAATATCCAAATGCAGTGGATTTTGCTTGTTGTGACGAAATTCTGCGCTATTAGGAATCGCGCCCAGCAATCGATGCAAGGTGCTCGATTCAGTCGGAATTTTGGCTTTTAGCTCCGGAGAAACTGGCAGTTCTTGCACTGCTTTACCAATGGACTCGGTTAATCGCGCCGCCGCTTTCCCCGTCGGGGCCACCAGCTTGATGGTTAGATTTTTCTCGTGCGTCGCCTGTTCAATCAAAGCAGCAAGCAATTTGGTTACTGTCGTCGTTTTACCCGTACCTGGGCCACCAGAAATCACAGCAAATCGACGAGTTAACGCAACCGCCGCCGCGACTTTTTGCCAGTTCACACAAGCTGAGAGTGGCACAAGTTCATTCAGTGTTTGCAAGTCCTGAACCTTGCGCGCATTGCTAAGCACGGCATCAATCGCGGGCCAATCCAACGATTCGCTTGCGACCACATCAAGGTGATCACATACCAATTGCTGGCGCAACACTTGGTTGCTGCTTCCCGCTTCTACTGCTTTGCCTAACGCGTTAAACAGAAAATGGTATTGGCGTGCAAACAAATGGTTGAGCAACTCCGATAATCGCACAAACTCTTGTGGTTGCAAGTTAACTGCGGCGCCCAACTGATTGAGCTTTTCCGCCAGTGTCACTTCATAATGCCAATAGCGGTGCAGATACAGACGCTCGCCATCGAACATCAGCGGTAAGGCTTCTCCTTGCGCGCCGACCACGGTGGAATTTTTTAATACTTGAATCCAGTCTATGCCTTGCAACTGTGTGTTGAGCGCCAATGCCGACTCACCAAACAGCCCTAGCTTACTGGCTAAATCCGTAGATTGCCCTTGTGCATCGAACAGAGACAGACAGATATGTCCTTTGCCAAGCTCACTACTGACAACACCAGCGATAAACGCCAATGCTTGACTGTCCGACTGTTCATCATGCGTTTGAGAATCAATAAAACAGGCGAATTGGTAGTCGAGCTGACGAATAGCGCCTTTGTGCGCCAAGCGTTCCAGCACTACCAATAGACTATCTTGGCCAGAATGAAGATTGTGATTTGTCGTCATTAAAGTAGCTCCATCTGCCCGGCTTGAGTTGAGCGCGTTTCAAGTACTTGACCATCAATCAAACGATCCATCTCTTGTAAGAAGTCTAAGGTTGGTTTCGCGGCAAAAATGCCGTGGTCACTCTGCCCATCCATACCGCGCAAGAACAAGTAATACACACCACCGAAGTGCTGCTCATATTGATAATTCGCCAATCGGCTGCGTAGGAAACGATGCAGTGCTAACGCATAAATCTGGTACTGCAAATCGTAGCGGTGATCAGCCATCGCCGATTTCAGAGCCTCACCATGGTAGTGCGTCACATCGTCGCCAAGATGATTCGATTTCCAGTCAAGCACGTAGTATTTACCTTGATGTTCAAACACCAAGTCGATAAAACCTTTGAGCATACCTTGCACGGTTTGGAAACCTAAATCCCCCGCTTTCGCCGACAACGGATCGTGACGTTGAATGACTCGGTTTAACGCCGGCGCAGACAAAACTTCAATCGGCAACAAAAATTCCATCTCGACCAAACGTTGCGACGGTGCTTTTTGATTCAGCAGCAAAGACTTACCATCCAACGGCGTTGCGAGTACGGTATCAATCAATTGCTGTAAAATGGGTAACCACTCTTCATCGAGCTGTTCGCTTTCCATCAAACCAAGGATGATTTGTGTATTCTCTTCCGTCGTGGCTGGCTGAGTAAATTCAATTTCCTCAAACAGGCTGTGCAGGAACGTACCCGGACGCGCACCACGAGGGAAGGTAAAAATAGAACGCTCTGGCTCCACCAAATCCGCTTCGTCTTGTTCTTCAGATGAGTCGATATCAAAACCCGTAATCTCAATCGTGGCATCATGCTCGACGTGATGAGAGCCTTGCTTGACCAAGCCAGAATAACTGGTGATGCGCCAGTTTCTATCGATAGGGTTTTGCAGCTCTTTCGCGCTAAGATCGTATATTTCTTCTTGTGGCGCTACGTACTTCTCTTCGAGTTGCTGCGGCGGATCGGCCACAACGACACAATCAAGCTCGTCTTGTTGCTGTGTTAAACCTTGGTGCAAATCGTTAATGCCACCTTCTTGACCATTCTGAATCAAATAGCCAATCGCACTGCGGTGTACGCCAGTTGGCTCTTTGGTCGAACGACCATTGCGCAAAGGCGAGGCTCCAATAAAACACGCATACACAGCACGCGTTAGTGCCACGTATATCAAGCGTAAGTCTTCCGCCAAACGCTCTTTATCCGCTTGCTTCATGGACGCATCGTTGCCAGTGATATCCAGTACCGTGCGGTCACTGGCTGCATCGTAATATTTGGCTTCGCTGGCTTCTCGATAGCTGAACACAAACGGCAGAAATACGAGGTCATACTCCAAGCCTTTTGATTTGTGAATAGTTACGATCTGCACTAAGTTACGTTCCGATTCTAAACGTTGGATTTGGTCATCACTGCCACCCAAACCGTTTTCCGCATCACTGATAGACTGAGCGAGCCAACGCAGCAGACCGTGGTCGCTATCCAGTTCATTACTGGCTTGTTGAAGCAGTTCACCGATGTGCATTAAATCGGTAAGTACTCGCTCACCATTCTCACCCTGTGAACTAGCACCTTCTTCTAGTAATCGCTCGGCAATATGGCGTTTGCTGATCACAGCGCGCAACATCGGCAGCACACCACGTTGAACCCAAAGTTTGCGATATTCTTTGAATTCGTTTACGGCGTTTTCCCACACCACTTCATCGTTATTAAGTGCATCCAAACTTGCTGCGTCGAGGGCAAACAGCTCAGAAGCAAGACTTGCACGCAGCGCACGGTCATTTTCTGGAGTCAGCACCGCTTGCAGCAAACGCTGTAAATCCTGCGCCACTGAACTGGTAAACACACTGTCTCGGTTAGACAGGTACACGCTGGCAATGCCTTGTTCAGCCAGCGCTTGTTTGATCATTCGACCTTCACTACCTGTTCGAACCAACACCGCGATATCGCCCGCTTGAACCGCTTTCTGTTTTTCGCCATTCACCAGACACGCTTGCCCCTGTTGAGCCTGCGTCAAAATGGTTTGGATTTGGCTTGCGGTCGCCTCTGCCATTCGAGTCAAATACTCGCCTTTTGGTAGCGGTTTATCGTCCGCTTCTTGCAACCAATAAGTCAGCGCCGGTTGCTTTTGGCCACCCATAGTCCAAATGCGTTTTTCGGCATTGGGACTGTACTTAACGGGTAAGAACGGAATATCTGAATCATAGATAAATGGACTGTCTGGCAAAGCAAATACTTGGTTTACCGCCTGCACCATATCTGCGCTAGAACGCCAGTTGGTTCCTAACGTATAGTGGGCACTTACTTGGTTACGCGCTTTGATATAAGTGAAAATGTCTGCGCCACGAAAGCCATAAATCGCCTGCTTGGGATCCCCGATCATAAACAAACCACATTCCGGGTTGTTCAGATAAATACGGCTGAAAATACTGTATTGAAGCGGATCGGTATCTTGGAACTCGTCAATCATTGCGACAGGGTACAAAGTACGAATACGCGCCGCTAAAAGCTCGCTTTCGTCCGTATCGATAGAAGCAGAAAGTTGCGTCAGCAAATCATCGAAAGAGAGCCACTGTTTTTGATTTTTCGCGTTGGCCAGCATCACACGACAATGCTCAATCGCATGAGCAAGCAGTGGCGCTTTTAAGCTGATTGGATTGGCAAGAAATGTTTCAATGGCTTCAAATACCGCATGCTGAGGCGCGCTGCCTTTCGGTGTTTTTTCCAACAAAACGTTTTGCGCGAATTTCTCCAGCTTGTCTGGATAATCGTAACCTGTAGTTTCCGTTGCTGCCCAAGCGTTTACCGCCTCCAACCACGTCGGCAGAGACTTTTTGGTGTAGCTGCGTTTGTTAATATCTGAATCTGAAATCAGCGTAAAGAAGTCATCTTGGCTTTCTCGCCACTGTGCTTTTAATTCATCAATTTTTTTCAAATTTTCAGTATGAAGATCAGCCAAACTGCCTTTCATTGCAGGAACAGAAAGGCTTAACGGCGCACCGGTTAAGTAATTGCTGATGTCAGACAACAACGCAGATGGAGAGCTCCATAGCTGGCGAATTTCTCCAGCCAAGGTAAATGGCAACGGGTAGAAATTGCGACGCCAGTAATCGGCTACAACTTGCGATTTTAGGTGACTTTCATCGGTCACAAACTCGTTATTAAATCGGCTGCCAGATTCAAACGCATTTTGCGTTAGCATACGTTGGCAAAAACCGTGAATCGTGTAGACCGCCGCCTCGTCCATCTGACGCTCTGCCTGCAATAAAATTTCTGCGGCTTGCTTGTGATCGTCAAACTCATTAAGCAAAGGTTGGATCACCGGATCGGAACTCTGTCCACGCGCAAACGCGATTCGCGCGTCATGGATCCTTGCCCTGATACGATCGCGTAATTCCGCAGTTGCCGCTTCGGTAAAGGTTACGACCAGAATTTGGTCGACCGTAAGCGGTACGCGATGTCGAGTTTCCGCGCTGCCGTGACCAAGCAAAAGGCGCAGATATAAGCCTGCAATAGTGAAGGTTTTACCTGTACCTGCTGATGCCTCGATTAACCTCGCACCATGCAGAGGAAACGTCATCGGTTCTAGTGGCGTTGGTTGAGGTTGCTCTGTGCGGTCTAACGTATGTAGAGGGCACTCTGCACCTGACATTTGATCCATAACGCTGAATCTCTCCGGATTATTTACTAGGACGTATCACCTAATAAATGTGATCTATAGTTAAAAATTCTATTAATATGTTTAACAAGTTGGATAATTTAGAGCTTTGTGAGATCTTTCTCACGGTTATCCATAAGACGTACCGTTAGTATGCGCCCCACGAGATAAGCCAAACCTTTTTGGCGGCACAACTCAAATGAATTAAATAAAAGTATCATGGTCCCTCTGACCTTGTGGCCGTACAGCGAACGCCCTACAAAAAATAATGATTTTCTGGCGGCCACCCTACTCTTCCTTCTCTTTATCCAACTGTCTTTATTACGCTTTTACGTCATCAGCGTCTTGAACCGCTAAGCGCGCACCTTGCAAAACTAATGCTGTCAGCAAACGAACTTCTGAGGCCAACTCATCATTCCAAGCAGGCCAAATTCGAGAGATGTACGCATTATTGCCTTCGCCCGGGCTCATGAAGCCATCATTGAATGCGTCAGCCATTTTCTTCAAAGATTTCTCTTCGTCATCGACCCACTGACCACGGCTAAAGCCCGCTTCAACACAAGCCAACGCCGTTTTAGGGAAATAAGGCAAAGGCTTAGTCATGCCTTCGAAGAACAAGCGAACTAATTCAGTCAGTAGCTGTTTGGCATACTGCGCATCGGCAGTGTCTGGGTAGATCAAATGCAGCGCGCCTTCTTTACGATCGTAGCCAATCAGATGAGTTTTCTTGGCATAACCCGACGCCGACATGGCAAGGTGATCGATCCACGCTGCAAGGTAATCCTGCGAGCGAATCTTACCGCTTCGGTAACGAATCAACCCAGATTGGTAACACTGAGTTAGCCAACCTGTTAGGCGAACGTTTTTCTCTTCGCCTTCATTTCGCTCAAACAAGGAATCAAACGTCAGGTCGATTTCCAAATCGTCTTGAGGCGCACCAGATAAAAACGCCAGTTTGTCCACCAGCTCTTCCGCCTGAACTCGGTTGGTTTCAAACTCGATATCACCAAACGCCCCCACCGGCAGTTTGCCTTGTGCGCGCTGTTGACTCATAAAGTGTTTAAGCACCTCTGTTTTTTTCTCTGGCTGCATCAATGTCGTTTCAAGCAAGGTTTCTAACAGCTCATCACGCATTTGATAACTTTCCAAACCACCTAAAACAAAGGGTTCGTCGTCTTCCATCACCGGCAGTGGCGGCTCAAAGATTACTTTTAAGCGACGATTGAAAAAATACTGCACCGGTAAGCGCCAGAAACGTTGCAACTCGACTAAGTCGAGCTCAAGTGGGAACGTCGCTCCTAACAGATAGTCGTCTAATGCACGATTAAAATCACGACGAACATAGCCTTGCGATTGACTACTTTGAGTCAATACCGCTGGAATCCACTCTTTCGCGTAGCTGGCGTGCGTGCCTTGGAACGCACTTGGGCTAAACGGCACCATGGCGTGGGTATTCACCAACGCATTTAATAAGTTGTCGCCAGACTCATCAACGGGCAACGCTTCATCACCACTTAAACAATAGTTTTGGTGGCAGTATTCCATCAGCTCAGAAACCAGAACCGAAGGCACTCGCTCGGTGTTGTCTTGGATTGAACGGCCAACATAACTGATGTAGAGCGTTTGCTGTGCAGACAACATCGCTTCGAGGAATAGGTAACGGTCATCATCTCGGCGCGAACGGTCGCCCGGCTTGGTTCTTCCCGTCATCAAGTCAAAGCCTTCTGGCGGCATGGAGCGTGGGTACACGCCGTCATTCATCCCCAGTAGACAAACGGTTCTAAACGGAATAGAGCGCATCGGCATCAGGGTACAAAAGTTCACTTGACCAGCCAGGAAGCGCTGGCTGACTCGTGTGCCAGATAATTTGTTTTGAAGGTATTGGCTGATGATCGACGGCGACAACGCATCATCAAATGCGGCATCAGCTAATTGCTCTTTGAGTTGGCTGAGCGTATCGCGAATGGATTTGAGCGCCATTTCGCCCTCTAACTCAACTGAGAAGAAGTCATCCAGCAGTGAAACCAAAGTCTCTCGCCAACCATCAATAGTCTGAACATGAGAAAGTTTGCTTCGATAAGTGCTAATTTGTTGGATAAAGTGTGCCAACTTGCCCGCAAGCTCTGCGCCCATGCCTTGCACTTCGTTGTACGGAGATAAACTGCCTTGCTCGGTTTCAAACAAACCTGCGGATTCTGGCATCGCGTAGCCAAGCAACATGCGTTGAATACCAAATTGCCACGTGTTTTGACGGGTTTCCGGCAGTTCAAATTCGCTTCCGGTATTGGCATCCAATCCCCAGCGAATTCCCGATTCCTCAACCCATTGTTTGGCTTGTAAGAAATCATCTTCGCTGAGTTCAAAACGCTTTAATATCGCCGGAGTTTCCAGAAGTTCGAGCAGTTCTGATGCCAAACAGCGCGTATTGGGTAAGTTCACCAACTGCATAAATGCGGCCAGAATTGGGCTCTCTTGATCGGCGGTTCGGTCAGAAATCGAATAGGGAATAAAACGCTCACCCGGTGCGTTACCAAAGACCGCCTGAATCGCAGGGCTGTAAGCGTTGATGTCCGCGACCATCACGATAATATCGCGCGGTTTTAACGTTGGGTCAGCATCGAACATCGCCAATAGTTGATCATGCAGCACTTCCACTTCACGCATCGGGCTGTGACAAGCGTGTAGGCTCAGTGATTTATCACCCAAGCTAACCACTTGTTTGTGATGACTGTTTTCAATCTGTTGGTCATCTTGATGTTCTTCAAGATTGAGAATATCCGCTTGCAATTGATGGAGCAGACTGTCGCGCTCAACATCAACAAACGCTTCAATTTCATGAGACTCCAGCTGAGACAACAGATACATATTGTCGCGCCCGAGTTTACCCATGGATGCCAACAGACTGTTTCCGACCACATCGGTGTGCAGCTCATCGATCACATTATCTTCCAATGAGCCTTTCAGTTGCTCAGTTTCACCTTGCACTTCCGAGTGATCGTCCTGCCACACAACGTGCTGACGATGTCTCGCCGCCAAACGAGCCAGATATTTGCGATCTCGAACTTCACCCCAGTAATAACGACAAGGGTTGGTGAACATCAGATGCACATCGATGTGCTCACCAATTGCTTTTAGCGCATCCATATAGCGTGGCGGCAACGAGGAAATACCAAAAACAAATAAACGCTTGGGTAAATGGTCAAAATTGCCGTTAAAATTCGCTAATGTGTCGATAAAGTGCTCATAAAGGTTAGCGCGGTGATAAGGGGACTGCCCAAGCGACACAGTGTGATCGTACAACGCTTGCCATAAGATCGGCTGCCACGGATGCTCATCTTCCAGCTCTGCCACACTCTGCCCAGCTTCCCAACTTGCGATCCATTCCGGACGATACACCAAGTAACCATCGAAAATATCGGCAATTTTCTCAGCCAGCTGATACAGCTTAGAGTGGTCACTGTCATCTTTGAGGTACTGCGCTAACGGCGAAAACACGTCTTGGTTGAGAAGCCCAGGAAGCAGATGCATCAACTTCCACGTCATCGCTTCTTTGTTAAACGCACTGCGTTTTGGCACGTCTGGCAACACCTGCGTAAACATTTCCCAAATGAAGGTTGCAGGGAGCGGAAAATCAATGTTCGCGGCAACACCAAACTCTTTGGCCAATTCCATTTTTAGCCATTGGGACATGCCCGGACTTTGAACCAGAATTTGTTCTTTTTCGAACGGGTTTTCCAGCGGACTGATTCGAATCAGTTCGACAAGGAGTGATTTAAGAACATCAACTTGGTTGGAGTGATAAACAGTAAACAAATTGGGAATACCGAGCGCCGATTGAAACTGTTAGCTAGCTTAGCACAGCCCTATTTAAACCCGCAGTGATCTCGTGTTCTGAAAAAAGTAAAAGGTTACATATCGCTCAAAATGGACAGAAAACATCACCTTTTCAAGGCGTAAGCAAAATCTTACACAGCCATACAAAATGTGACATTACTCGCAACTATTCCATAATAAAAAACACTGTTTTATACTCTTGCTACCTATAATTTATAAATATATAAAAAGTATGTTTCGCAAACTGTCTTCCAACAGCGCTTGGCTGATTGCTTTTTTTGCTTGCTTTGCAGTGTATCTGTCGATCGCTTGTTATCCTTTTGTGTTGTCTAACAATCAGAATGAACCGCTAACCTTGTTGCAAGGTTACTATTTGGCTTCGACTCAATATGGCTGGCTGGGCTTGATCGCTCTTCCATTTATGTTGTTGAGTTTATTGCTCTCTTTTCTACCGACTCGAGCATTCAAAGGCATCGTGATCGCTATCGCGATCTGTCTATTGATCATGTTTAAAGTCGATATCCTCGTTTTTCAGCAATACAAACTTCACATCAACGCCCTATTAATCCGTATGTTTTTCGAAGGAGGTGGTGATGTCTTCGATATTTCGTGGATGAGTTGGCTTATCTTCGTCAGTGAAGTTGCCGTTCTGGTGATCGGGCTCGCCTGTACCGTTTGGGTAAGTAATAAACTGGCACAAAGCCGAGCTAAGTTCGTTTTGATCAGCGTCTGGTTTGCTGTATTGCTCAGCACACAGATGATTCATGCGTACAAAAACGCGCTTTACGACGATGAAGTCAGTCAGTTTTCGAATAACTGGCCACTTTACTACCCGCTGACGGCTCGTAAATTTATTTACAAACACGACCTAGTGGATGAGAACATTGCATCCAAGAACCGCGTAGAGTTAACCAACATTGAACGTAGCTCACTCAACTACCCGCTTGCACCCATTCAAGTGCAAAGCAAAGAGAAACAGCCCAATGTTTTGTTTATCTTGGTTGACGCGTGGCGCTACAGTGATGCGACGCCGGAAGTCATGCCAAATGTCAGCAAGTTCGCCGAAAAAACGGTGAATTTCACACAACATATGAGCGGCGGCAACTCAACTCAAGCCGGTATTTTCAGCCTGTTTTACAGCTTGCCAGCGACCTACTGGGAAAGCTTTTACGCAAGCCAACGCTCTCCTGTTTTTATGGATACGCTGCAAGCAGAAGGCTACCGCATGGGCATTTTTGGCTCGGCACCGCTCACCAGCCCGCCACTTTCTCGCACGGTATTCAAAAAAGTGTCGGACTTGACCCTGAAACAAACTGGGGAAACAGCTGTCGAGCGCGATCAGCAGATCACAGACAAGTTCATCGAGTTCCAAAAGCAAGACAGCGACAAGCCGTACTTTGGGTTTCTGTTCTACGATGCCGCCCACGGCACAGTATTTCCCGAACCTGAATTTGCGAAATTCAAACCATACTGGGAACGCGTTGACCACATTTTGCTCAACAACGATTTTGACGCTTCGCTTTACCACAATCGATACAAGAACTCGTTGTACTACATCGATAGCTTGATTGGTGATGTGCTGAAAAACGTCGACTTAGACAACACCATTGTGGTGATTTCATCTGATCATGGTGAAGAGTTTAACGACCATAAGATGAACTATTGGGGCCACACGGGTAACTACAGTGACGTTCAAGTACATGTTCCTCTTTACGTGTACATGCCAAATCGTCAACCAGAGCAAATTAATTACCGCACGACCCATTTTGACGTCGTGCCAACCATGATGAATACGCTGTTTGACGTTCAAGGCACAACAAGTTCATACAGTGTTGGTCATAACTTGTTTGATAACTCTGCCCCTCGCGATTGGTATATTGCTGGCAGCTACTACAACTATGCATTGGTCGGCAAAGAACTGATGCTTGTGGTCAATCCTGGCGGGCACTCTCAGCAACTGAATCGCCAGTTAAAAGTCGAGAAAGAACAGAAAGTTCCTGTCGATATCATTCGTCATTCTCTGGATGAGATGTCGCGATTTTACAAAAAAGGCTAGTGTCCAACATCGACGCCGATTGAAATAAAAAAGCCTCTTGGTTGTAAGACCAAGAGGCTTTTTCCTATCTGCTATTTAAGCGTGATGCGCGTGCATCAAGCGTGGCTGAATCAATAAGTTGTTGATGTACTGTAAAGCCACATAAGAGACAACAAATGTTGCCACAATCAACTCAAGACCAGCTAAGCCTCGCACTTGTTGAACATAGTGCACAGCCAATCCTTGCAACTCCATCCAATTCGCCATTTTAAACAGCGCCGTCGCACCGATCACCATCGGGAAAGTAAACGCCGCATAGCCTGGGCTAAATGGCAGTCTAAGCAATTTAAAGAATGCGAGGTAAATGATGGCTGTCATCAATACCGCGATACCAAATAGCATAGCGATGATCACTGGTGATGGTGTCGCAGTGACTGTTAAGTACCCTGCCAATGATAAACTTGCTGGCGCTGCCATGATTGCCATTGTTGGTTTCGCTGCATCCGGAATTTCATGGGTAAACATGAAACGGTAAATCATCATCGGCAACATGATCGCGTACGCCACCATACCAAACATCAATGCACCTTGTGCCACTGGTGCTAACATCGGGTTGCCAGAGAAAGACACATCCGCAACGATGATACCCACTGGCGGTACAAACCAACTAGGAACCATGTGGTGCAATTCAAAATCTTTGGCGCGATGGTAAACAAAGCTCACCAAGAACACGATGTGCAGAACCACTGCAATCAGCCAAAGTACATCACCAGCCAATGGGTAAAAATGGCCGAGAGAGTTCGATACCACCATAGTGCCCATCGCAAATGTCGGAACCACGCTGCCCACAACCGGATGAGCAAGATCTTGTCTCAATAGATGGTTATGTAGCAAAAACTTGGTTGCCAATATAGCCAACAATACGCTCGCGATACCCGCACTAATCCACTGTCCGTAGCCATGTAATTCGGCGAAGTTTTCCCAACTCCAGCCTAAGCTTGCAATACCAAGAGCCAAACCCGCCATCGGAGTTGGTGCTCCCATTACTTTTGCTTTTGTTCTTTGAATCATGATGACCTCAACCAGACTCACTCTTTATGGAGCGTATAATACGCTTGCACTTCGTTCCGATATATCTAATTATTTAAAACAAACGTTCAGAATTACTTAACGGTGGGGTATGGCAAGTCACATTTCTCTTAAACAACTGAAAGTGTTTACGACGATCACGCAGCACAAAACGCTCACAGCAGCTTCTGATAGTCTCTTTTTATCAAAAGCCGCTGTGAGCATGGCACTCTCAGAATTAGAAAAGCAGATCGGCCATCACTTGTTTGATCGTGTTAATAACCGACTGATTTTGAACCAAGAAGGTCAAAAGCTACTGCCACTGGCGGATGAATTACTCAACCGAGCCAAGGACATCGAGAGCATTTTCGATGGTGACCAAGCGCTATCGGGCCAACTTCGCATTGGTGCCAGCGACACCATTGGCAACCAAGTCGCGCCCTATTTGCTTAGCGAATTTCGTCAGCAAACGAACCATCGTTCTCAAAGCCTGTTCATTTCTAACTCCGCACAAATCTGCGACATGCTGACCGATTACGAGTTAGACATAGCCCTCATTGAAGGCAAAACACTTCACCCTGAATTGCAGTCTACCCAGTTTAGCGAAGATGAAATGTGCGTGATTTGCGCGCCCGATTACCCAGCCGCGCACGAAGGGCCAGTAAACTTAACCGAGCTAGAAAACAGTGAATGGATATTGCGAGAGGCGGGATCTGGTTCACGCGAATTTTTTATGCGCGTTGTCGCGCCGCGCTTGGAACATTGGCATGAAGCTTTTCAGCTCAATACCACCGAAGCGTTGATCAACTCAGTATCTGCTGGGCTGGGCTTAGGCTGCTTGTCACGCTTGTCTGCAGAACCTGCTATTCGTGACGGTCGTGTAAAACTGCTCGACATGCCTTTAGATATGAAACGCCGCTTCTGGTTACTGGTTCATAAAGAGAAATATCAAAGCCCATTGCTCAAAACGTTTATCGAATTTTGCCAAGATTGGGAACGACCAACCAACCTTCCTTTGGGGAATAAATCCGCAAAGTGAAACCAAGATAGTTTAAATGCTAGTCAGTTAGTTGTACGTGTCTCCCATTCTGAGGCTTGTCGCTAGACTTGATTGGTCAAAAACTGTATAAAAAGCCAGTATCAATACACCAAATTAGGGGACCAACCATGGCTGTAATCGTCAAGTACGTGGTAGAACGCAATGGAGAAGAGAAAATGACTTTTACCTCTAAAGCGGAAGCTGACGCATACGACAAAATGCTGGATATGGCAGATGAACTATTCACACTGCTAGGTAAAAGTGAACTTCTAGAAGACGAAGGCAAGCAAGAAGATCTTGCGATGTTCCTTGCGCAAAACAAAGAAGAGTTGCTTTACGCAATCGGTGCAAAACGTAAACCTGCACCAAAGAAAGCAAAAAAGCTTGAAGCTGCAGAAGAAGAACAGCAAGAAGACGCAGCATAATCCAATGACTGCCCTTCAAATAACGCCGCATCTTGTGGCGTTTTTTTATGCCTGAAAGCTTAGAGCATAATGAAAGAACGCCCTTTCTTTCTAGACCCGAGACAAGAAACTGCCTTTTCTTAATTTCAGCAAAACTCTCCCAATAGACCACCTCGTAGCCACATTTCTCATCAGACAGACATATCTCCCAAAAGACAAAAGGTATCCATCTACAGACTTTCTCCATTTCCCCCCTTTAAACTCCCCAATACTCTCTTTATGATGGCTGACAACGTAATTATTTCTTGTCAGTGAACAGACGAGACACAAGACTCAACACATGGAGATCAACTATGGCTTTCTTTTCTCTAGCCTTTGGTACGGCAACTAAAAACCGCGACGGTAAAATCATCGAAGCGTTTTTCCCAAACCCAGTTCTTAACCCAAGCGACACACTTGTTAACGCACTGGCTGCAGTAGCAGGTTACGAGCAAGGCAACCAAGCTATCGAGATCTCTGCGGCACAAAGTGCAGAACTTGCGGCAGCATTCGAAGCAAACGGCGATGCAGCAAACGCATCTTTCGCAACCAAAGCAGCAGAATCAGCACAACCACTTGTACTGGTTATCCTAGCTACGGATGAACAGCCACAATCTGTTGCTGAAGGCTTCCTAAAACTTCAACTTATCTCTAACCGTCTAGTTAAGCCACACGGAACGGTACTGGATGGCATCTTCGGTCTACTACACAACATCGCATGGACAAACGAAGGCCCAATCGACCTACCTGAGCTGGCTGAGCGTCAAATCGAAGCTCGCCTAGCTGGCCGTACGCTAAGCGTAGATTGCGTAGACAAGTTCCCTAAGATGGTGGACTACGTGGTACCAACTGGTGTTCGTATCGCAGACACTTCTCGCGTACGTCTTGGCGCACACGTTGGCGAAGGCACAACTGTTATGCACGAAGGCTTCATCAACTTCAACGCGGGTACAACTGGCGTGAGCATGGTTGAAGGCCGTATCTCTGCTGGCGTGGTTGTTGGTAACGGTTCAGACATCGGTGGCGGTGCATCGATCATGGGTACGCTATCTGGCGGCGGTAAAGTTGTGGTTTCTATTGGTGAAAACTCACTACTAGGCGCGAACGCAGGCCTTGGTTTCCCAATGGGTGACCGTTGTACTATCGAATCAGGTTTGTACGTCACTGCTGGTTCTAAAGTGCGCATGCTAGATTCTGCAGGTCAAGAAGTCGAAGTGGTGAAAGCACGCGACCTTGCTGGTGTTTCTGACCTACTGTTCCGTCGTAACTCTGTGACAGGTCAAATCGAGTGTCTTGCAAACAAGAGCGCGGTTGAACTGAACAGCGAACTGCATAAAAACAACTAATAAGAATACGAAAATCCCCCAGCAGGAAACTGTTGGGGGATTTTTTTAGCTTAAAGCAAAATGTGTGAGTGCTGATTACTGATTTAAAAAACTGACTGCTTTATCTGGGAAGTCAGTAAACAAACCATCCACTTTCACTTGGTTGTAGTACACATCCATCATGCCTTCAAAGCTGTCCGTGTACGCAGGAATACGTCCTGGATCGGCACGGAACGTGTATGGATGAACTTGCAAGCCAGCGTCTTTTGCAGCCTTCATCAACGGCTTGATGATGATATTGTCTTTGGTTGACTTATCATCCACCAGCATCGGCTTCCAAGGTCCAATACCTTCGGCGTAACTCGCCACTTTTTTCATGCCATCGGCTTCGAACATCCAATCATAGCTGTATGGCATTGCTGTATCGCCTTTGTACACCATAGTTTCGTTCCAATCGGTGTAAGCCATGAGCTGAACGAGCTTTAAATCCATGTCCATTGCGGGCATCAACTCACTGTTAATGCGTTGCAGTTCATTCGCATCAAAACACTGCAGGTAGACTTTGTCGTCTTGCGAGTCGTAACCGTACTGCTTCAAGACTTTAAGCACCGCTTTGGAAATATCCTTGCCTTCGTGACGATGGAACCAAGGCGCTTTAATTTCCGGGTAAATACCGATGTCGTAACCCAACGTCTTGTTAAGGCCTTGGATCAGTTCAATCTCTTCAGCAAACGTCGGTACGGTGAAATCAGATTTCCACATTGGGAATCGGGTTGGATAACCGGCGACTTTTTTGCCGTTTTCGTCGATATTGAACCCTTCGGTGACTCGCAGAGATTTGATTTCTGCCAGAGTAAAGTCAATCGCGTAATAACGACCATCTTCGCGTGCGCGATCAGGAAAACGCTCCGCTACATCCGTGACGCGATCCAAGTAATGGTCATGCAACACCACTAACTGGTCGTCTTTCGTCATCACGACATCCTGCTCGATGTAATCTGGTTTCATTGCATAAGCCAAAGCTTTGGCTTCTAAAGTATGCTCTGGTAAATAACCAGAAGCGCCGCGGTGAGCGATAACAAGCGGCTTTGCAATTGCGCCAGCAGATAGGCTAAGCGCTAAAAATGTGAGACATACTGACTTGGTTTTCATTGTTATATCCTTGATAAAGCGAAGAGGCAGTATTCCACTGCCTCTTTAAATAAATATTACGCTAGCGCTTCTTGTTCCTTTTCGCGCTCTTTTTGCTCGTGGTGTGCGCGTTCGCCTAGAAGCGCATACGTCAAACACACGATAGAAGTAATACATGAACCAATTAGAATGATGAAACCGCCATCCCAACCGAAATGGTCCACGGTGTAACCAAGAACCGCATTCGCAGCCACCGCACCGCCTAAGTAACCAAACAAGCCAGTTAGACCAGCAGCAGTACCCGCAGCTTTTTTCGGTGCTAATTCAAGTGCATACAAACCAATCAGCATGACAGGGCCGTAAATCAAGAAGCCAATCGCGATAAGAGCCATCATATCGATAGTTGGGTTGCCCGCAGGGTTGAACCAGTAAACCAATACCGCCAACGTTACCAATACCATGAACAAGATGCCTGCAGGTGCACGACGGCCTTTGAACAGTTTGTCCGAAATCCAACCACACAATAACGTGCCAGGAATACCTGCCCACTCGTATAGGAAGTAAGCCCAAGACGATTTATCTACCGAGAAGTCCTTCGCTTCTTTTAGATAAACGGGTGCCCAGTCCAACACACCGTAACGGATCAAGTAAACAAACGCGTTTGCAATTGCAATCGACCACAACAGTTTATTGTTGAATACGTACTTGAAGAAAATTTCCTTCGCCGTCATTTCTTGTTCATGCGACTTGTCGTAGTCATCTGGGTAGTCATCTTTGTACTCTTCAATCGGCGGTAGACCACAAGACTGAGGCGTATCTCGAACCGTCATCCAAATGAACACCGCAACCAAAGTGGCGAAAAATGCAGGTACATAAAATGCGGTGCGCCAATCATCGTTAAATGCCCACAGACCCAAAATGAATAGTGGACCAATCAAACCGCCACCCACGTTGTGCGCCACGTTCCAAACCGAAACGATCTCACCACGCTCTTTACGTGACCACCAGTGCACCATGGTTCGCCCACAGGCCGGCCACCCCATACCTTGGAACCAACCGTTCAAAAATAGAAGAATAAACATCGCCGTGATGCTGCCTGTTGCCCATGGCATAAAGCCAAAGCAGAACATAACCAGAGCAGACATCAACAAACCACCACTGAGGAAATAGCGCGGGTTAGAACGGTCAGACACGCTGCCCATTAAGAATTTTGAAAGGCCATAAGCGATTGAAACAGCGGCCAAAGCAACACCAAGGTCACCACGGCTGTAACCCTCCTCGATGAGGTACGGCATCGCTAAACTGAAGTTTTTACGAACCAAATAGTAGCCAGCGTAGCCAACAAAAATACCGATGAACAGTTGCCAACGGAGGCGAGAATAGGTGCTATCAATGCTATCTGGGGATAGACGATCAATGTGCGCCTTAGGTTTGAATATTCCAAACATAGGAACCTCATTATGTATATGCGATGGTAAAGAACCCAAAAGGAGCGAACGAAACAAAATTAACATTCGTTCGAAAGTTTCTGCATTGTATGAGGTTAGGATTTAATTTCTGTGATAAATGTTGCATAGGAATTAATTATTAGTAAATACAGCAAATTAGCCACCATTAATTAGACAGCCGTTCAACTTTACTCAGAATTCGTTAATATCTTTTCTTGATCAAAAAAGAACATTTAATCACTCACATTCGAAACTAAACAAAATAAAGGCTCGAATAGGAACACAAATTCGAGATAAATGGTGCTGCATGACGCATTAAGCTAAGGAAAAATCAGTAATAACAAAAGTGAAGGAAAAGTTTGGTGTTTAGTTTCAAACGAAATAAAGAGTCCAAAAACAACCAAGTTCTACTGAGGTGCACATTTCGTACGCTTAGCGCGATGAAAACAATTTTGGAAGGCAAAATCCATATCGTACTCTCGTTCTACGCGAGTCCGATTTTATCGTCATGCGTTCTAGTTATTTTCTTTCAGGATCTCCCCCCAAGCCTTTGCTGTATCTGGCTTTAACTACCTCTTAGGGATTACTTTTTACACAAACTATTGAACAATAATCCACCATTGACGAACCAGCTTCACAAAACTCCTCTTACCAGTTGTGCATTTGTTTTCACATCGGTAATTTGAGCGCAGAAAATGACTCACTCATCCCTATAAAGAGATTTCTATCAGTTTCCTTTCTGGTTAAAAGATGCGCCATTTAACAAAAACGAAGAGTTTGGTTAACAAATTCATGCTCAAACGCTCATTTTTAATGCTCGTTTGTTTTCGCAAACGTTTATATGTGCACAATACTATCGTGCTAGATAAGCAAAAATAACTATAGGACTCTTAACATGACAACCAACAAACACCCCTCTCTGCTCGGAGAATGTTTGGCCGAGTTCATCGGTACAGGACTACTCATCTTCTTCGGCGTTGGCTGCGTCGCAGCCTTAGTATTAACAGGCGCATCTTTTGGACAATGGGAAATCAGTATTGTATGGGGCTTAGGTGTCTCCATCGCGATCTACTGTACTGCCGGCGTTTCAGGCGCACACATCAACCCAGCCGTGACCATTGCATTAGCGATGTTTCATGGTTTCGATAAAGCGAAAGTGGTT
Organism: Vibrio parahaemolyticus; assembly: GCF_900460535.1. Taxonomy (NCBI): domain Bacteria; kingdom Pseudomonadati; phylum Pseudomonadota; class Gammaproteobacteria; order Vibrionales; family Vibrionaceae; genus Vibrio; species Vibrio parahaemolyticus. Next base: position 2,688,642 of record NZ_UHIL01000001.1, read on the forward strand.
CCGTACATCATCGCTCAGATGTTAGGTGCATTTTTCTCTGCCGCTTTGGTTTACAGCTTGTACAGCAACCTTTTCACCGATTACGAAATCGCACACAACTTTGTACGTAGCAGCCAAGACGCCCTTGCAACGGCTGGTATTTTCTCAACTTACCCACACGCTTCTCTTTCTTTCTTTGGCGCATTTGCTGTGGAATTCGTCATTACAGCTGTATTAATGTTTGCCATTTTGGCTCTGGGTGATGAAAACAACGGTGCCGCTCGTGGCGCGATGAACCCATTATTGATTGGTATTCTGATCGCGGTTATTGGTGGTTCTCTTGGTCCACTGACTGGCTTTGCGATGAACCCAGCTCGTGACTTTGGCCCTAAACTGTTCGCGTACTTTGCAGGTTGGGATTACGCACTGACCGGCGCTAAAGACATCCCTTACTTTATCGTTCCCCTTCTTGCTCCGATTGCGGGTGCTTGCTTTGGTGGTTGGTTATATCCAAAAGCGATCGCGGCATACCTCCCTCGCCAAGGTCACGGTTGTACCATTCCAAACCAATGTGATACTGAAGAAGAAACAGAAGAAGCTCGAGCTTAACCGCTTGCCAATTACTAAAATATAAATAACGAAACAAAAGGATTCTTACCATGACTGAGCAAAAATACATTGTTGCCCTCGACCAAGGTACGACAAGCTCTCGCGCTGTTATTCTTGATCACGACGCCAATATCGTAAGCGTCGCTCAGCGAGAGTTTACTCAGATTTATCCACAAGCAGGTTGGGTTGAGCACGATCCAATGGAAATCTGGGCAACACAAAGCTCTACATTAGTTGAAGCTTTGGCTAAGTCAGGCATCCGAAGCGACCAATTAGCTGCCATTGGTATTACGAACCAACGTGAAACCACCATCGTCTGGAACAAAGAAACAGGCAAACCCGTCTACAACGCAATCGTATGGCAATGTCGTCGTACCGCAGACATTTGTGAAGACCTAAAAAGCCGCGGCTTAGAAGATTACGTTCGCGACAACACCGGCTTGGTGCTTGACCCTTACTTCTCTGGCACTAAAGTTAAGTGGATTCTGGATAACGTAGAAGGCGCACGCGAAGATGCAGAAGCAGGTAAACTGCTGTTTGGTACCGTCGATACGTGGTTAGTATGGAAGATGACTCAAGGCCGCGTTCACGTTACTGACTACACCAACGCATCACGTACCATGCTGTTTAACATCAACGACCTATGTTGGGACCAAAAGCTGTTGGATGAGATGGGCATTCCGGCGTCAATGATGCCAGAAGTAAAACGCTCTTCGGAAATTTACGGCAAAACGAACATCGGTGGTAAAGGCGGTACTCGAATTCCTATCGCAGGTATTGCAGGTGACCAACAAGCGGCGCTATACGGCCAAATGTGTGTGGAAGCTGGCCAAGCGAAAAACACATACGGCACAGGTTGTTTCTTGCTGATGAACACTGGCCAAGAGAAAGTCACCTCGAAGAATGGTCTGCTTACCACTCTAGCTTGTGGTCCGAAAGGCGAGCCAGCTTACGCACTTGAAGGTGCTGTGTTCATGGGTGGTGCCTCTATCCAGTGGCTACGTGATGAACTGAAAATCCTAAACGGCGCAGAAGATTCTGAATACTTCGCAACAAAAGTGGACACATCGAACGGCGTTTATGTAGTACCAGCCTTTACTGGCCTTGGCGCTCCATACTGGGATGCTTACGCACGTGGCACCATTGTTGGCCTTACTCGCGGTGTGAACTCAAACCACATTATCCGAGCGACTCTGGAAGGCATCGCTTACCAAACTCGTGACGTATTGGATGCGATGCAAGCTGACTCTGGCATCAAGCTCGCAAACTTGCGTGTTGATGGCGGTGCGGTAGCAAACAACTTCCTAATGCAATTCCAATCGGATGTATTAAACACAGAAGTGCACCGTCCACAAGTGACTGAAGTAACGGCTCTTGGTGCTGCATACCTGGCAGGTTTAGCGGTTGGTTACTGGAACAGCATTGATGAGCTGCAAGATAAAGCAGTGCTTGATCGTACGTTCGAACCGCATGATGACGAAGAAAAACGCAACCGTCGTTACAAAGGTTGGAAACGCGCTGTGAAATGTGCGCAAACTTGGTCTGAACTGCACGACGAAGACGATTAATTTTTCTCCCAAACGAACAAAGAGCGCCATTTGAGCGCTCTTTTTTGCGTCTTATCCCCGATTCCTACCTGCCTTTACTTCTCACAACGCGCAAATTCGAGCACAATAGCGCTTCGAATTTGAAGCATTGGCCGTTACCAATGCACAAGGGAGTGGTAAGTGAAGCAAATACCTAGACACCAGCAGATTGTTGAACTGGTGAAAAAACAAGGCTATGTCAGCACGGATGAGTTGGTAGAAAGATTCAATGTCAGCCCACAAACCATCCGACGCGATCTCAACGAACTCGCAGACGACAACAAAATTCGTCGTTATCACGGTGGTGCCACCATCCCTCTCAGTTCTGAAAACACATCTTACAACACGCGTAAAGCGCTTAACTTCAATGAAAAAGATGTCATTGCAGAAGAGGTGGTGAAACACATTCCTGACGGCGCGACGCTATTTATTGATATCGGCACAACACCAGAAGCCGTCGCACGTGCGCTCACTAAGAGCCACAAGTAGCTACGCGTCGTCACCAACAACATCAACGTGGCAACCATTCTCTTCCCCAACCCAGAGATTAAGGTCATCTTAGCGGGTGGTGAAGTCCGCAGCCGCGATGGCGGTATCGTAGGCGAAGCAACGCTCGATTTCGTGAAACAGTTCCGTCTCGATTTTGGCATTCTCGGCATCAGTGGCATCGATTTTGATGGTTCCCTATTGGACTTTGATTACCACGAAGTACGCGTGAAGCAAGCGATCATCGACAACAGCCGCAGCGTATTTCTCGCCGTCGACCACACCAAGTTTGGTCGCAATGCCATGGTGAAACTGGGCAACATCGCGCAACTGAACATGATATTTACTAACAAACAGCCACCAGAAGAAATTCTCGCGATCTTAAAAGACGCCGCAATTCCCCTCGAAGTGGTCGAAGCGAATGTAACATCAGCAGACGCCGAATAGATAAATCGCTCAAATTTGAACCTCAAAATGACCTCTGTCTTAATTAGACAGAGGTTTTTTTTATGCCCAAATCACACAAAACGCTCACAAACGAAAATAATAGATGATTACAAACGAAACCTGAGCTAGGATTAAATCATGTTCTAAAATGCTCGTTCGCTCACCAAGAGGTCAAATTCATGAGTATACAAAAAAATACTTCCACAACTAGCTCATCCACTCTTTTAGACTTGATCGTTATCGGTGGCGGCATTAACGGGGCTGGCATTGCAGCTGATGCAGCTGGCCGCGGTTTGAGTGTCGGTTTATATGAAGCTAACGATTTTGCATCAGCAACGTCTTCAGCAAGTTCTAAACTTATTCACGGTGGATTACGCTACCTTGAACACTACGAGTTTCGTTTGGTTTCGGAAGCGCTCGCAGAGCGTGAAGTGATTCTACGTAAAGCACCACACGTCGCTCTACCAATGCGTTTCCGTTTGCCTCATCGCCCATTCCTACGCCCAGCTTGGATGATCCGCTGTGGCCTGTTCCTTTACGATAACTTGGGCAAACGCACAACTCTACCAGGCAGTAAAACCGTCAACCTTGCAAAATCTGGCTTGCTAAAACCAGAAATGAAAACCGGTTTCGAATACTCAGACTGCTGGGTTGATGACGCTCGTTTAGTCTTGCTGAACGTTATGGCGGCTCGTGAAAACCACGCCGAAGTACGTAACTACTGTCGCGTTGAAAAAGCGCACCGTGAAAACGGCGTATGGCATGTGACTATCCATGATGTAACGACAGACCAACGCTTCGAGCGCAAAGCGAAAGCTCTGGTTAACGCTGCTGGTCCATGGGTGAAACAGTTCTTTGATGAAGGATTGGAGCAAACCTCCCCTCGCAACATTCGTTTGATCAAAGGCTCGCACATCGTTGTTCCTCGTATCCACAACGAACCGCAAGCCTACATTCTTCAAAACAAAGATAACCGCATCGTATTTATGATTCCTTATCTAGATAAGTTCTCAATCATCGGTACGACAGATGTGGAATACAAAGGTGACCCACGTGAAGTGGCGATCTCGGATGACGAAGTTGATTACCTCATCGACATCGTGAACCAACACTTTGTCCACCAGCTTACTCGTGAAGACGTGGTTTGGACTTACAGTGGTGTACGTCCTCTGTGTGATGATGAGTCTGACTCACCGCAAGCGATCACACGAGACTACACGCTAGAGCTCGATGCAGAGTACGACCAAGCACCATTGTTGTCAGTATTCGGTGGCAAGCTAACGACTTACCGTAAACTCGGTGAAGCGGCGATGAAGAAACTGGAACCGTACCTACCTCAAATGGGCGGTAACTGGACAGCAAATCAAACGCTACCAGGTGGTAACTTTAGCTGCACCCGTGAACAGTTAGCGAAACAAATTCACGCGAAATACTCATGGGCACCGCAAGCGCTGATTCTGCGCTATGTGACTCAGTTTGGTACGCAAACGTGGGATTTGATGGAAGGCGCATCCAGTGAAGCCGATCTTGGCCAAGCGTTCTCAGAGCAAGCAGGCGGCGTATACCAACGCGAGATCGATTACTTGATGAATCATGAAATGGCGCTAACCGACGAAGACATTTTATGGCGTCGTACTAAACTTGGCCTTTACATGAACGACGAAGAAAAACAGGCACTTGCCGACTACCTGAAAGAAAAGTTGCAACAAAAAGTGGTCAACCTTTCTCAGGTTAGCTAAAAAGCTCCTCCCCCTCACCTATGACAAAGCCTGCCTCGTTGCAGGCTTTTTGTTTCCCCTTGTTACGGTGCGGTTCTTATTGCTTCATTTGCTTACCAATAAGAACAATTATTCATAGACATTTGGCGTAAAATGCAATCATACTCATTTGAATAATTATCCCCCATGACTTCAATGTGAAGGAGTGAGAACGTTACGGCGTGTAGTGCGCTCAGTCATTCTCGCTAAGTTAAGCATCTGGAGATTATTGGGGTATAGGCTCATACAAGGAAAAGAAAATGGGTTTTATGATTGAACATTGGGATTTCTCAACCCCAATGGCGACTCAAGAAACAACAGCGGCGGAACACATTCAACCGAATCATTGGTACCACTGTGAAAGGCTTCATCCCGATATTCGTGGCTGGCTAGAGGACAATCACGTACCACGTGCGACGGTCGATCATCTGTTAGCCGACGAGAGCCGACCATCTTTCCATCCTTTGGATGACGATAACTTCATGCTGATCTTACGAGGCATCAACATGAACGAGAATGCGTCGCCGGAAGACATGCTCAGTATCCGTATTCTCTATTTTCAGGGCGCACTGATCTCGACTCGTAAGATCCCATCACGTGCAATCATGGAAATTCGCCAAGCATTAGCAGAGCACAAAGGGCCGAAAAGCCTGGCGAGCTTACTGAATCAAATCATCGAAGGGCTGAACGGCAAAATCGACTTGTATCTCGACACCATCGAAGAAACGTTAAACGAGTTTGACGTCAATGATGAGTCAACGTACAACCACATTGCGGCACAAAAGGCGCTTATTTCCATCAAACGTTTTATTCGCCCTCAGCAATATGCGATTCGTGATTTGATCGAGTCAGAGTCAGAATTGGTAACATCAAGACCTCACCAATATCGCTTCGCGCATAACAACATTACTCGCATCAACGAAACGATTGAATTTTACCTTGGCGAAGTAGCGCTTTTCCAAGACGAAATCAAACACAACCGAGACGAGAAGACCAATAAAAACAGTTACCTGTTTACTTTAGTTGCCACCATTTTCTTACCAACCAGCTTCCTAACAGGACTACTTGGTATCAACATTGGTGGCATGCCGGGCGTAGAATCCTCCATGGCGTTCACTTGGTTCTGCATCGCTTTGATTGTGATCTTTGGCCTAGAGTGGTTGCTGTTCAAACGCTTAGGGTTCACGAACAAAACGGATGATGAATAAGCGATAAAACCGTAAAGCGCAGAAACCAAAAGAGGAGCGACACGCTCCTCTTTTTTATCACTCAAGTCTAAACGCTTTATCCCGGATGACCATCCACACGAGGGGTCACGAGCATCATACCAAAGTGCCACACAAACAGCCCAAACGCGACAATCCACAATCCGCCGCTGATATCAATCCACAGCATCATGTTCGCTGGGTCAAAGATCACGGCGAAACTGCGAACCAAAGCAGCCGCGGTAATCGCCGCAAACGCAAGGCCCATGTTTGGCCCTTTGTAGATCATGCGACCGGTGTGCCCCATCGTCACGCGCGCGATCATCGCCAAAATCAAACCGCCTAACGCACCTATCGCAAACAGGTGAATGAGGTTATGGCTGGCAAATGCATCTCCCCAAGCGCTTCGCAAAATTAAGCTTAGTGGCAAACACAAATACGCTGCATGCAGCGACCACACTAAAGGCTCGCTGAGGGTTAACCAAGGTTTCCAGCGAACAAAACGCACCAACTGAGCAACACCTGCAAACAGCATCAACGGATTGCCTAGTTCTGCAAACGTCACGGGGAAAAAGCTCAGCACAAATAGCATTACCAACGGCAAGTTCGCGAACCAATCTAACCACGGCAGTGGTTGTGCTTTTTCGAAATTAAATCGACGAGCAGTAAAAAATGGAATCACACGTCCACCCATCACCGACAATAACAACGTAAACCACCACAACATCGCCTGCCACACAGCAGAAGAAGTAAACGGCGGCATGCCTTTTATCGTCGCGTAGCTTGCAAAGTTCGCAAAGATGGCCAAAAGGAACAGAGGCACAAAAAATAAATTACGCCACCCTTTGGCTCGATAAACACGAATGCCTACCTCATAGGCAACAAACAGTAAAAATACCGCTTCAATGCTGCTGGTTAACCACAAGGGTACTGGCGTCCAAAGCAATATTCTAGGTGCTAACCACAAGCCAAATATGACCAAAAGCGTGTAATGCTTGGTGCCATTAATACCCGTCCAGTTTTGTACAGCAGTCAATACAAAACCAACCACAATCGCCATCGAAAAACCAAATAACATTTCATGCACGTGCCACCACAATGCCGGTACAGCTAATGCGTTTGGCTGTCCGGTTTGGAACATCCACACCCACAACGCAATCGCAACAATGGCGTAAATCGACCCAAACAGAAAAAACGGCCGAAAGCCTAATCGCAGCCATGCGGGGATTTTTTCTTCCACTTTTTTATCGGTGATGTTCAGCATTATCTTGCCCTCAAGCGTCTCTCGATGCTGGTTAACTCAACTACGATGTTGATGCTACCATAAACATGCATAAAAAATACATGTTAAAAATAAGATTATACTTAAGGGGTAAAGTTTGAGCTTCATGGGCTGGTTAGGTATAAACAGTCCAAGACACAAAAAATGAGTTAAGGGATGCAACGAAGATGTACATATTTGGCTATGGCAGTTTAATCAATTCCGCGTCGCGCAAGTTAACAGGACAAACGGGAGAGGCCATTCCCGTCATTGCTCATGGACTGGTTCGCTACTGGGGAAAGATTGATGACAGCTACACTCTGTCTCCACTGGTTGTGAACCAAGGCAATGGACAGGTCAATGGCGTTTTACTCGAAGTGAATGAAGAAGCTCTCGCAGAATTCGATCGCCGTGAACGTGGCTATCATCGTATTCAAATTCAGCCAGATCAAATCGAAACGGACGCGAACTTTAACCAAGGACATGAGATTTGGGTTTACGTAAAAGACGAGCCACTACCACCGTGCGCAAACAGCCCAATCATGCAAAGCTATGTTGATACCGTGCTAGCAGGTTGCTTGGAGGTATCCCATGCATTTGCGGAGCATTTTGTGCGTCACACCATTGGCTGGCACCACGCGAAAGAAAATGACCGCCACCAACCCAAATACGGCAACCTTGCAGGCGTGCAAGAGCACCATTACGAGTTGATTGATAATCTGATTGCCCAAAATTCGTAGCTCAATCCCATCTATAAAAACAGCTCTAAACTAAGAGCTGTTTTCACAATAGAGCGACCAATGAACTGATTAAACAATTCTCACCCCGGTCGGCATCGCTCTTTCTGGCGTTAGTAACACACTTTCGGATTCATCATCCGTTTCTGCGCATAACAACATACATTCTGAGGTTTCGCCGCGCATTTTGACTTTGGCAAGATTACACAACACGACCACTTGTTTGCCCATCAACTCTTCCTCGGTGTAATAAGGCACTAAGCTGGTTACGGTTTGCAGTGTTTTTTCACCAATATCAATTTGCACAATATACAGCTTGTCTGCATTGTGATGACGAGCCACTTCAATGATTTTTCCGGTACGAATTTCCAGTTTGGCAAAATCAGAGTAAGCGATAGTTTCCATAATTAAAACCCCAGTAAAGTTTTACTAAAAAGATAACGTTTACACTATCAGTAAGCTTAATAAATACAAGTGGTAAAGATCTCATTTCCGAAAGCAAATCTTCTATCAAATTGCACTTATTACACAATGGGTGTTTAATACTTTCAGTCAAAATTTTTAGCCACTAAAGGTTCTATATGGCAACGATCAAGGATGTCGCGAAAGAAGCAGGTGTTTCGGTCGCAACGGTTTCTCGCGTGATCAACAAGTCCCCAAAAGCCAGTCAATCATCGGTAGAGTCGGTCACCAAAGCAATGAGCAAATTGGGTTACAGACCCAATGCCGCAGCTCGCGCACTGGTGAGTCAAAGCACAAATACCATGGGTGTGTTGGTGAGTGATGTGTCCGATCCTTTCTTCGGCACGCTGGTCAAATCCGTCGATAATGTCGCGCGCGAAAATGGCAAACATATCTTGATTGGCAACGGTTACCATAATCCAGAAGATGAGCGTCAAGCCCTAGAATTACTGATCAACAGCCGTTGCGATGCAATAGTCATCCACTCGAAAGGCTTATCTGATGAGGAGCTAATTGGCTACGCCCAAGAAGTGAAAGGTATGGTGCTTATCAATCGTCATATCCCAGAACTGGCCGAACGTTGTATTTCCCTTGATAACCGTAAAGGAGCATTCCTCGCGACAGAATATTTAATTCGTCACGGGCATCGCAAAATCGCTTGTATTGCCTCATCCCACGATATCGAAGATACCGATGAGCGATTGCAAGGTTACCAAGCCGCATTGAAAGAACATGGTATTGAGCTCTCCAAAAGCTACATCGAATACGGTGAACCCAACAGTGATGGTGGCGAAGTTGCGATGACCAACCTGTTAACCAAATCTTTGGAGATTACTGGAGTGGTGGCCTACAACGACTACATGGCCGCTGGCGCACTCGCAGCGTTAGATCAAAATGGCATTGACGTACCAAGTAAGGTTTCTATGGTCGGGTTCGATGATGGCTTGATCGCCCGCTTTGTTCACCCTAGCTTGACTACTATTCGCTACCCAATCGAGATGATGGCAGAACGCGCCGCCCGTTTGGCTTTGGCGCTGTCTCGTGACGAAAAAGTTGAAGATGAAACCATTATTTTTAGCCCAACGTTAGTACGAAGAAATTCTGTTGAGCGTTGTTGATACATGCGTAAAATGTTAGCGCGAAGCATTCACTAAAACATGTAATGGCGCAGATGAAAGGCCAAACAAGCAATTAATCTGTGCTAGATATAGTTCGGCAGTCGCTATCGCATCATTTAGTGCGTTATGGGCTTGATATGTTGGTAGGTTGAGTTCCTTTCGAATTGAACTTAACCGCCAGTCAGACCGAGTAGGTCTCAGTTGGGTGCGATATTGCTCGATTTTTAATGTATCTAACCATATTAATGGCAACTTCAAATTCTGGTACTTCATCTTGATGTATTGCTCTAAAAACCTCTGCTCCATAATGCAGCCATGTGCAACAAGAATTTTACCAGCAATTACATCCAGCAACTGAGTGAAAGCAGCTTGTTCTGAAATCCCCGATATATGCAACGTTTCAGGCCTAATATGGTGAACTTTGACTGACTCATGACAAATATCAATTGCATGATTAATGAAGACATGACGTGCACTATTTAGACGAATATTGCTGTTTCGAATTTCGACCCATCCAATACTGATTACTCTATCTACTTCAGGATTAAATCCTGTCGTTTCAAAGTCCAAGACTAACGTGTCTAACTCTCTAGCATCCGATAAAGCGCCAGGTAAAGGCGTATTTCCTATAGAGTTAAATACATCTGGCAAGCTAGATTTTTCTAGTTCTCTGCGCACGTGTTCTAGATGTTCAATTGACTGGAATGAGTAGCCAAACATACTAAGAGCCAAATTTCATTTTTAACGTGTCTTGATAACCGCGTATTATGCGAAAAGCATCTTTGAGGTGTTGTCTTTCAAAGCTGCCAAAATGCTCAGGAAATATAGCATTCGTTACTGGCTTTCCACCTTGTAAGCATTGCAGATGATGTGAGTAACGTAATTGCGTTACATAACGATAAGTCCCTATCAAGTCTTGATGTGAAGTGCTATTAATCAATCCTGTATCATACGCAAAATCGAATCTTTCTTCCGTTGACAACATTCCTCCGCCTTTATGAAGAGCATAAATTCTAGCGATATCGACCAACAGACCAATCGCAGACTTTTTAATATTCAGCGATTTTTCGTTGTGACCATTATTTTCTAACACTAAGTTATTGAATATCCCTAGTGGTGGACGGTGTGATATTAAATTTCTAACTAAGGCTGCGATTAAATGAGGGTTATTTTTGGTACACCGCTCGCGTTCCCTATTTAGTTCATCAAATAGTGACCTATCCCCGGAAATAAAGCGCACTTCAAGAAAGACATTAAGATTTAGTAACATATTGTATTCTGGATTGTTTGCCCATTTTCTGTAGAGCTGCTTCCAGATGAATAATGGCTGATTCCACTTTGGTGTAGCCGCCATAAAACGCCCATTACACAAAGGATACCCGCATTCCGCTAATCCTTTACATATATACATAGCAAAATGTCGAAAATAAATTCGGTCACTTTCTGTTGCTGAGTCATCAAGTACTAAAGCGTTATCTTGATCAGAACCTAAGTGAACCTCTCCTCTCGCATGCGAACCCGCCGCTAGCCAAGCATAATTACAAGGAGGTAAACCCACGTTTCTTTCTGCTAATTTAATCAATCGACAGGTAAAGGCATCATAAATCATCATTAAAACTTGCCCAATTACATTGGCTGGCAAATGCGATTCTATCATCGCCTCAAATACTGCCTGACGTTCTTTTACTAACAATGAAAGCGATTCTAAACTATTACACTTACTGATTTTTTCAATCAAAAAAACAGCCTGGATGCCATGCCTCTGAACTAACTCTTGAGGGCTAATCAAACCTAAAACCTGTTTATTTTTGTCAAGAACAGGGATATTACGAATATTGTGTTTCATCATCAGATTGAGCGCAGAAATAACGGGCTCATTTTGGTCAACACTCTGAGGATGGGCGTTCATAATATCCTCAACAGGTCTATAGATATTAAACGCCTCAGCAACCACTCTACTTGTCATGTCAGTCTCGGTAACCACTCCAACCAATGCATTGTCATTGGTAACCAAGGCACAAGTGCAGCCTTTTTTACTCATGATTTGTGCCACTTGCTGGATACTTTGGTTTGTATGCACCACCACAACATTATGATTGGCTAAATCTTTAGCCCTTTTAAAAAACAGGCTTTTTTCTACTTGTGAATACTGTGCATTAATACTTGAAGTGAGACGTTGACTTGCACGGATTGCAACCTGGTTAACAACATTTTCAAAATTCGAAACTTCTTTTAGTAAAAACGCATAATTAATTTTATATATTAAACAATTTTCAATGGTTTTTACTTTATATTTATCCTGTTCTAAATTAAATCCAAATACATCATTTTCGCCTAATCTAGCTCTTAATTCACCATTAGGAAATCTCTGTTCGATAACTCCAGCTCGAATAATATATAAATTTTTTCCTTCAGGCATAACTAAGGAGACACTCTCTCCCTTTCCCCAATAAACAATATCTGTGTTCGTAGCGATAGCATCAAGAACATGGTCAGGAAGTAAATGAAATGGCTCTATCGTTTTAAAAAAAGAAACGACATTTGGCAGCAAGGTTGAATCCATATGACACTCTTTTAATTAGAAAAACTCCGCTCAAAAAAGAGCGGAGTATAATAAAGAATGGTTTTACCAGAACAATGTATATAACACTGCCAAAACAATCATTATGCCGTAAGCAGCGATATTAAAGCTTCGATCTGTTACAAACATCGATGATGTAACACTAATACCTTTAGGATCATCATCATTAATTGATGTGCTCAAACTTGTAAATGCGATAACAACCATTGTAAACAATAATGTGTATAGCATTTGATCCATAAATGGCATGGAAAGTGGCATAAATTTCAAGAACAAGGCAAATGGTATTGATGCTACTACACCAATAATAGCCCCTTTACTGGTTGTTTTCTTCCAGAATAAGCCAAGTAAGAATACAGCCAAAATGCCAGGACTAACTAAACCTGTATATTCTTGGATGTATTGGAATGCTTGGCCAATACCACCTAACATTGGGGCAATTAGGCAAGCAATAATTAGTGCCACCACAGCTGCAGTACGCCCAATATTCACCAACTTGTGGTCACCTGAGTCAGGAGAGATATACTCTTTGTAAATATCCATAGTGAAGATAGTGGCTGTTGAGTTAAGCATTGATGCTAGTGAAGAAACAATTGCAGCAGCAAGAGCTGCAAAAACAACACCTTTAACGCCAACAGGCAAGAACTGAGTTAGCCAAGGGTATGCTTTATCCGCATTAGCAGCACTTGGAAGGTTTGTTGCTGCAATATCACCAAGGCTTGCCATTAGTTGTGGGTCAGAAGTAATAACGTAAGCGGCAATACCTGGCAATACCACGAGAAACGGAACGATAAGTTTCAAGAACGCTGCAAAAACAATACCTTTCTGAGCTTCCGATACTGATTTTGCAGCAAGCGTTCTTTGAATAATGTACTGGTTAAAGCCCCAGTAATATAAGTTTGCTACCCAAAGACCACCAATTAATACGGCAATACCAGGAAGGTTCATGTATTGTGGATTACTTTGATCCAAGATCATCTCAAAGTGGCCTGGAGCGGCATCGACCATTTTAGACAACCCAGCGAACCAACCGTCCGTACCACCAATAAAACTCACTGCCATGTAGGTAGTCATAAAACCACCCAAAACTAAGAAGAACACTTGGATGACATCGGTCCATACTACTGCCGATAAACCACCGTAAATTGAGTACACCAACGCAAACAGCGCAAGACCTAGAATTGAGTACATCAACGGAATACCCAAAATGGTTTCGAGAGCCAAACCACCTAAATACAGTACTGAAGTTAGGTTTACAAAAATGTACAAGGAAATCCAAAAAACGGCCAAAATTGTTTTTAGTTTTTTATTGAAGCGTTTTTCAACAAATTCAGGAATGGTATAGATTCCTTTTTCAATGAAAATAGGTAGAAAGTACTTACCAACAATAATCAATGTTATTGCCGACATCCATTCATAAGATGCGATAGCCAAGCCGATTGAATAGCCTGAACCAGACATTCCTATAAATTGTTCCGCAGAAATATTTGCAGCAATTAGCGAAGCACCGACAGCCCACCAAGGCAAAGATTTTCCCGCCAAGAAATAGTCTTCCGTACTTTTCTGAGTGCCTTTTTTATCACGAGATACCCAAAGTCCGACCCCAATGATAATTGCGACATAAATGGCGAAGACCATTATGTCGATAAAGCTTAGACCATGTTCTATATTCGACATCAGTTTCATCCTGTAGTTTTGTTTACGCCGCAAAGTGTAAACGTTACCACTCAAATGAAATGTAACTCAAATCACACATATTGATACATATTACGCTAAAAACCTTATAACGAGCTAAAGATCACAAATATTAAGAGAAGTGTCATTTAATTAAAACTCTCTAAAATCAACAAAAATGTAAACGATAACAATAAAGGTAAAACGAAGAGTAATAAGTAGGAAATTACGGGGATCATCCACCGTACAGTATTGTGTCGAAAGTGAGGTAAGTGATTTAAACTTCCTAGTAAAAATACATATCAAAAACAAAAAAGGTGGGCATGTAGCCCACCATAACACCCAAAGTCGTTGGAGTTGCAGCATCGCTGCCGCTGCAAGTTCAAAGGGTAGAAGTGCTATCTAAAATTCAAACTGATAAGTAGTTTGATGCTGATAGCAATCCCCAGAGCTCAACACCCCATTGTTGAGTCCCCATTCTGGTTTGTTTGGCCCGTCTGGAAAGTACTGCGTTTCCAACGCAAGGCCGTCATAGCGTTCGCAAGTTTTACTTGCACCGGGCGTACCGGCTAAGAAATTACCTGAATAAAACTGGATGGCAGGCTTGGTGGTTTTCACCTTCATCACCACATCTTCTTTTGGTGCAATTAAAACCGCAGCGACAGATACGCCATCGGTCACTTCAGGCGTGAATACAAAGGCATGATCGTAGCCACCTGCGATTTTCTGATCTTGCTCTGCAAGAAATTCTTGGCCAATCGATTTTGGCTCGGTAAAGTCGAAACTGGTACCCGAAACTGGCTTTTGTTCACCGGAAGGAATTAACCCCGCATCTGTTGGCAAGTAATACCCAGCGTTAAGCTGTAAAGTATGATCCAAACTTTTTGCGCGGCTCGCCTCACCAGCCAAGTTAAAGTAGGCGTGATTGGTTAAATTCACTGGAGATGTTTTGTCGGTCTTAGCATCATAGGCGATAGCTAGTTCATTCTCGTCAGTGAGCGTGTACGTCACCTTCACATCGAGATTTCCCGGATAGCCTTGGTCACCGTCCGGGGAGCGAAGTGAAAAAGTGACCTGTTGATCATTTTGCTCTTCAACCTTCCAGCGGCGTTTATCAAACCCTTCTAGGCCACCGTGCAGTGAGTTTTCACCGTTATTGATACCAAGTTGATACTTCTCTCCGTCTATCTCAAACTGCCCCTTCGCAATTCGGTTAGCAAAGCGGCCAACAATGGAACCGAAGTAAGCGTCTTGCTTCATGTGTTCAGCCATATTTGGTGAGCGCAACAACACTTCACGGTTTTCACCATTTACCGGTAATGTGCAACTCAACCACGTCGCACCGATATCCATAAACGACGCCGTCATACCATTCGCGTTGGTCAAATGAATCAGATTCGCAGTTTGGCCATCAAACGACGGCGTTTGCGCCATCGCTTGTTCTAGTTGTTGAAAATAGGCTTTCATCATCATTCCTTACAGCACTTCAACCAAACCCGCACCATTTTTGGCTTGGCAAACATAAATCGACTCTTTTAAGCACGTAGCCGCTTGGTACTTCGCTTCAACTGCCGCTTTCACGTCATCAACCAGTGCTGGCGGTACAAGTGCCACGATGCAACCACCAAAGCCACCGCCAGTCATGCGCACGCCGCCTTGATCGCCGATCACCTCTTTGACTATCTCCACCAGCGTATCGATTTCTTTTACCGTAATTTCGAAATCATCGCGCATCGAGGCATGAGACTCGGCCATCAGCTCGCCCATACGCTTCATGTCGTGTGCTCGCAGCGCTTGCGCCGCTTCCACAGTACGATCGTTTTCTGTGATGACATGACGGGCACGCTTGGCCACCATTTCATCCAGCTCAGCAACTTTCTCGTTGAACTGCTCAATTGTCACATCACGCAGCGCTTTCACACCGAAAATACGCGCCGCTTCTTCACATTGCTGACGACGAGTGTTGTATTCGCTGTCGACTAAACCACGTTTTTTATTCGAGTTTATGATCACGACTGCCATGTCTTCTGGCATAGAGACTGCTTCAGTTTCAAGGCTACGGCAATCTAATAGCATCGCATGATTTTCACGCCCTTCCGCTGAAATCATTTGATCCATGATGCCGCAGTTGCAACCGACGAATTCGTTCTCAGCTTGCTGACCGTTTAACGCAATTTCGGCTTGGCTGATCTCAAGATTGAACAGCACTTTGAACGTCTGGCCAATCACCACTTCCAACGCCGCCGATGAGCTCAAACCCGCGCCTTGAGGTACGTTGCCGCTGACTGAAATATCCGCCCCAGTAAACTGGTAGCCGCGCGCCAGAAGACACTTCACCACGCCGCGAATGTAGTTCGCCCACATTTTGTCTTGCTCGAAGGTAATGGCTTGCGTGATATCGAATTCGTCCACTGCGTTACCGTAATCGACCGACACCACACGCACGATATTGTCTTCACGCTTTGCCGCCGCCACGACCGTTTGGTAGTTAATGGCACACGGTAGGACAAAACCATCGTTGTAATCGGTGTGCTCACCAATCAAGTTCACACGACCAGGCGCTTGAATAATATGGCTAGGTGCGTAGCCCAACACTTGCTCAAATGACGCTTTCACATTTTGGATAAGTTCAGACATAGGGACGTTCTCTTAAAATAGTAATTTGTGTGGGATAGCGCGTTGAGCCTAACTTTCTATCTGTAAAGTCGCGCTATCCCGTTATTCGTAATCAGTCCAATTTAAAGACTTAGCATTCTTTGTAGTGGACATCACTCACATCACGCAGACGTTGCGCCGCTTGCTCTGCGGTAAGGTCACGTTGGCTTTCTGCCAGCATTTCGTAGCCCACCATGAACTTACGAACCGTGGCACTGCGCAGCAGTGGCGGATAAAAAAGTGCATGAAGCTGCCAATGGTCGATGTCTGTGCCCTGCTCAAAAAACGGCGCGTAGTGCCAGCCCATCGAGTAAGGGAAAGAGCATTGGAATAAATTATCGTAACGGCTGGTCAGCTTCTTAATCGCTAGCGCTAAATCGTCTCGTTGCTCATCGCTGAGTTCGCTCATGCGACGAATGTGCGTTTTCGGCAACAACATGGTTTCGAACGGCCAAGCAGCCCAGTAAGGCACCACCGCCAGCCAGTGTTCGGTTTCCACCACGATGCGTGAGCCGTCTTTGAGTTCCGCTTGTACGTAATCCACCAGCAAGTTGCTGCCGTGTTCTTGGTAGTAGACTTTTAGGTTGTGCTCTTTACGCTCGATTTCATTTGGTAAGAAGCTGTTCGCCCAGATTTGACCGTGCGGATGAGGCTGAGAACAGCCCATGGTTTCGCCTTTGTTTTCGAACGCCTGAACCCAAACGTACTCTTTGCCGAGCTCTTCAATTTGCTCATTCCATGTATCAATCACGCCGCGAATTTTATCCACTGGTAGTTCCGGTAAGGTTTTGCTGTGATCTGGCGAGAAGCAAATCACTCGGCTCAAACCACGCACACCTTGCGTTTTGAATAGCGGGTTGTTTGACTCCGGTGCATCTGGTGAATCCACCATCAGCGCAGCAAAATCGTTATTGAACACATAGGTGCCTTGGTAGTCTGGATTAACATCGCCAGAGATACGTTCGTTGGTTGGACAAAGGAAACATTTACCGTCATAGCTTGGTAGCTCATCCAATGCGGGCTTTTCATCTGCGCCGCTCCAAGGGCGTTTAGCACGGTGAGGTGAAACCAAAATCCATTGCCCAGTCAGAGGGTTGTAACGGCGGTGTGGATGATCCACTGGGTTAAATTCGACATTCGACATGTTACTTACTCAACTCTTTAAAATTCTTCAAACTCAGCTTCCCAAAACCGTGAGAAGCGCAGATGGCAACGCGCGACTACAATTACTCCGGGGAATAGCCACTAGGGTTATTTGACTGCCAGTTCCACGTATCAGCGGTCATTTCAGCCACCGTGCGTATTGCTTTCCAGCCTAGTTCACGCTCAGCTTTTTCCGTGCTTGCCCAACATTCAGCAATATCCCCAGGACGACGCGGGCATAACTCGTAAGGCACTGGTTTACCGCAAGCGGTCGCGAACGCATCCACCATCTCAAGTACGCTCGATCCTTTACCTGTACCTAAGTTGTAAATGTGCAAACCCGATTTCTCACCCACCGATTTCAAAGCCGCAATATGGCCATCGGCCAGATCCATCACATGGATGTAATCGCGCACGCCAGTGCCATCAGGTGTTGGGTAATCGCTACCGAATACCGCGAGTTTTTCTCGGCGGCCAACAGCGACTTGGGCGATAAATGGCATCAGGTTATTGGGAATGCCTTGTGGGTCTTCCCCCATGCAGCCCGATGGGTGCGCGCCAACTGGGTTGAAGTAACGCAGTAAGGTGATGCTCCAGTCGTTTTCAGCATGGAACAGATCGCTTAAGCATTGCTCCACCATATATTTGCTGCGTCCGTATGGGTTGGTGGTTGCGCCTGTTGGTGAATCTTCCGTAATCGGCACTATTTCTGGGTCACCGTAAACCGTTGCCGATGAACTGAATACGATGCTTTTCACGCCCGCTTTACGCATGCTGCGCGCTAACACCAATGAGCCATTGACGTTGTTGTCGTAGTACTCAAGTGGTTTTGCCACCGATTCGCCAACCGCTTTGAGGCCAGCAAAGTGGATCACGGCTTGGATGTCGTGCTGCGCGAATACCGTATCCAAAAAGGCTTCGTCACGGATGTCACCTTGGTGGAACGCAGGCTGTTTGCCAGTCAGCGCTTCAATACGGTTTAACACGTCCAGTTTGGCGTTACACAAGTTGTCGACGATGATAGGTTCCATTCCCGCTTCAATCATCTGAACGCAAGTGTGACTACCGATGTATCCCATACCGCCTGTGACAAGAACTTTCACTTTTGCTTCTCCACGTTTGCTGCTTTCTGTTCATACCTCACTCTGATGCGCTAAAAGCCAATCGCCATTGCATCGAATCGGTACGCCCATTTCTTAACTGGCTAAAAGTCTAGCAACCAATCTCGATCCAGATCCGTGATCGAATTCAAATTGTGTAAACGTTTCCACAAAATTACACAAAAGCTTTATTTTAGATGCTAACTTTAGTTAAATTAAACCAAGAAGATGATGAGCTGTGAAGATGAGTCGAGCAGATACCGCTCTCTTTCGTGGATCGCACGATTTTACTAAAAGTTTGTGCATCCCTAAGTAGCTGTTTACAATAGCCAGATTATTGAGTTCTCACTTGGACTGTGAGCAATGCCAACGGGAAATGTACATGGCAACACTAAAAGATATCGCCACTGAAGCGGGCGTCTCACTTGCAACCGTATCGAGAGTTTTGAATGACGATCCGACGTTGAGCGTTAAAGAAGAAACCAAACGCCGCATTTTAGAAATCGCAGAAAAGCTGGAGTACCGCACCAGCAGCTCGAAGAAAGCCACCAAAGAAGCCAAGCAAAAACATCACTTTTTGGCCTTGTACAATTACAAACAAGAAGCAGAAGTGAATGACCCGTACTACTTGTCGATTCGTCATGGGATTGAAACTCAGTGCGACAAACTCGGCATTACGCTAACCAATTGCTACAACAGCGAAATTGATGTTGAAACGCAAAAGATTACGGGTGTCCTTTTAGTCGGGAAAGTCGACCAAAAGGTGGTCAATAAGTTACCTAAACGCCTAGCCGATAGCATCTGTTACATCGACTTTTCAGATCCAACTAGCCCTTACGATTGCGTTGATATCGACCTTGTAAGAATCAGCAAGCAAGTGGTTGATTTCTTTGTACAACAAGGCTACGAACGCATCGGCTTTATTGGTGGACAAGACGAGCCCAACACCGCAGACATTCGTGAAAATGCGTTTGTGGACTACGGCAGTCTAAAAGGTGTGGTTTCTGAAGACGACATTTATCGTGGCGATTTCTCTAGCTTGTCCGGTTATGACTTAGCGAAAGAGATGCTGGCCAAAGGCGATTTCCCAAAAGCGATGTTCATTGCTTCGGACTCCATTGCGATTGGTGTGTTACGAGCAGTGCATGAGTTTGGTTTAAACATTCCTGATGATATTGCGCTGATCAGCGTGAACGACATTCCTACCGCGCGCTTTACCTTCCCTCCTCTATCTACCGTTCGTATTCATTCTGAAATGATGGGGATTCAAGGCGTGAACTTGTTAGTAGAAAAATACCGTGACGGACGCGCACTGCCCCTTCAAGTGTACGTTCCAAGCAAGCTCAAGCTACGCGGCACAACTCGATAAAAACACCCTCAAAACTGCTCAAATAAAGCACTGAATTTTCAGTGCTTTTTATTTCTTCTTTTATTTTCTACCGAATTTTTACTGTTTTTACTTTCCAAAACAATCTAGAACGCATTCCTTTACTCTGATCACATCTTGCTCAATATTGGTCATTTAAAACGTGACCAAGTTAAAGTAAAACGTTTTCACTGATTTATTTTAGTAAAACTTTTACTAATATCTTTCTCAGATTATTCATAAGCATTTTTCACAATACATCGGCCGTTGTTTTTGCACTGATGTTGAGCCGCGATGAAACCAATCCGCACTCCAACATAAGCGCACCAAGCCGAGGGGAGATCAAAACGTGAACAATTGGGAAAACTTCCAACACTTACACGAGAATCGTATGGCACCGCGTGCGTACTTTTTCTCCTACGACTCTGTTCAGAGCGCACAAACCTTTCAACGTGAACTAAGTCGCCGCTTTATGTTGCTCAGCGGCCAATGGGCATTTCGTTATTTCACCAACCCAATGTTGGTGCCTGATGAGTTTTACTCACAAACAATGAACGACTGGGGACACATTACTGTCCCAAACATGTGGCAAATGGAAGGCCACGGCGATCTGCAATACACCGATGAAGGCTTCCCATTCCCGATCGACGTCCCGTTTGTACCAACCGACAACCCAACGGGCGCTTATCAACGCACATTTGCACTTGGTCCACAGTGGGATAACCAACAAACCATCATCAAGTTCGATGGCGTGGAAACCTACTTTGAAGTGTACGTAAACGGCGAGTACGTCGGCTTTAGTAAAGGCAGCCGACTCACAGCGGAATTCGACATTTCCAAGTTCGTCCAACAAGGCGAAAACTTACTCTCTGTACGCGTAATGCAGTGGGCCGATTCCACTTACATTGAAGACCAAGACATGTGGTGGACGGCGGGGATATTCCGTGATGTTTACCTAATCGGAAAAGAGAACATTCACGTCCAAGACCTAACAATTCGCACCGATTTCGCCGACGATTACCAAAGTGCGACGCTCAGTGCTCAAATCGAATTGGAAAACCTTTCCACCGCTATCACGTCTGGCTACACGCTGGAATACGCGCTGCATGACAAAGGCACTGTCGTAGCCAGTGGTCAATGCGATTCACTGACTATCCAAAAACACCACTCAACAAGCTTTGCGATTGATATGGTGAATCCAACGCATTGGACAGCTGAAAATCCTTACCTTTACCACTTGTTCATCACCTTAAAAGATCACCAAGGCAACGTAGTGGAAGTGATCCCACAACGCGTGGGTTTCCGTGACATCAAAGTGCGCGATGGCCTGTTTTACATCAACAATCAATACGTGATGCTGCATGGTGTAAACCGTCATGACAACGACCACCTAAAAGGTCGCGCAGTGGGCATGGACCGCGTGGAAAAAGATCTGATTTTGATGAAGCAACACAACATCAACTCAGTTCGCACCGCGCACTACCCGAACGACCCACGCTTCTACGATCTGTGTGATATTTACGGCCTGTTTGTGATGGCAGAAACCGATGTGGAAACCCACGGCTTTGCCAACGTTGGCGACCTGAGCCGCATCACCAATGATCCTGCTTGGGAAGCGGTGTTTGTTGATCGCGCAGTGCGCCATGTTCATGCGCAAAAGAACCACCCTTCTATCATCATGTGGTCACTCGGTAACGAATCAGGTTATGGCTGTAACATCCGTGCGATGTATGCAGCGACCAAAGCAATTGATGACACCCGTTTGGTTCACTACGAAGAAGACCGCGATGCTGAAGTGGTCGATGTGATTTCGACGATGTACTCACGCGCTCAACTGATGAATTACTTTGGCGAACACCCATACGAGAAGCCACGCATTATCTGCGAATACGCACACGCGATGGGGAACGGGCCGGGTGGTCTGACGGAATACCAAAACGTGTTCTATGCACACGACCACATTCAAGGTCACTACGTTTGGGAATGGTGTGATCACGGCATTCTAGCGCGTGATGAACACGGTCAAGAGTTCTACAAATACGGCGGCGATTACGGCGACTACCCAAACAACTACAACTTCTGCATGGATGGTCTGATTTACCCAGATCAAACCCCGGGCCCTGGCCTGAAAGAATACAAACAAGTCATTGCACCGGTGAAAATCCGCGCCGTTGAAGGTTGCCATGACCGCTTTATCGTTGAGAACAAATTGTGGTTCACCAACCTCGATGATTACACCATTACTGCTGACGTGCGTGCCGAAGGTGAAACCCTGCGTAGCGTGCAATTCAAAGTCGAAGCTTTGGTCGCCAACAGCGAACGTGAAGTGACCATCGACTTGCCAGAATTGGATGAGCGCGAAGCCTTTGTTAACTTCACCGTACGCAAAGACAGTCGCACGCTTTACAGCGAAGCCAACCATGAAATTGCGGTGTATCAGTTCCAACTGAAAAACAACTCCGCGACGTTGCCTGCGCTGGTCAACCACAATATTCAACCCTTGGTGCTTGAAGAAAGCCGCCTAGAGCACGTGATCACAGGTCATAACTTTGCGCTTACTTTCTCCAAAGTAAACGGCAAACTGACCTCATGGCGCGTAAATGGCGAAGAGATCATTCAATCTGAGCCAAGACTGAACTTCTTCAAACCGATGATTGATAACCACAAACAAGAGTATGAAGGTTTGTGGCACCCAGCGCATCTGCAAATCATGCAGGAGCACTTCCGCACACTTGCTGTGGAAGCAACAGATGATTCCGTCTTGATTACGACCACCAGCATCATTGCGCCGCCGGTCTTTGATTTTGGCATGCGTTGTACCTATCGCTATCAAATCAATGCTCAAGGCCATTTGAACGTGGAACTGAGTGGCGAGCGCTACGGCGACTACCCTCACGTGATTCCGGTCATCGGCTTGGATTTGGGCATCAACGGCAGCTTTGATCAAGTGAGTTACTACGGTCGCGGCCCAGAAGAAAACTACCAAGACAGTCGCCAAGCTAACCTCATTGATGTTTACCACAGCACCGTAGAAGACATGTTCGAGAACTACCCGTTCCCGCAAAACAACGGCAACCGCCAACACGTGCGCTGGGCCTCACTCACCAACCGTCATGGCACAGGGTTATTGGTGAAACCTCAGCAAGAAATCAACTTCAGCGCGTGGTTCTACACCAACCAAAATCTGCATGAAGCGCAACATACGATCGAGCTAGAAAAGAGTGGCTACATCACCCTTAACCTTGACCATCAAGTGATGGGGTTAGGCTCGAACTCATGGGGCAGCGAAGTGCTCGACTCTTACCGCGTGTACATGGACGAGTTCCGTTACGGTTTGACGCTGATGCCACTGCAAGCAGGCGATTGCAACGCACAAGTGATGGCAAACCATGATTTCGACAACGCGTTTTTCACTCAAACCAATACTCAATCAGTCAACGAGGCTTAACCCATGATCGTGTTAGACAGCTTAGAGCAATTCAAACAGGTATATCGCAACGGTCGTAAATGGAACCGCTGTGTGGAAGCCATTGGCAACATCGGCAACATCAAAGATGGCGTGATGCACTCGATTGGCGATTCACTGGTTTACATGGTTGAAGATGGCATCGCGAAACAAACCGAAACGTTCATCGGTAACCGTCGTTACTTCGATGTGCATTACTACCTCGAAGGCCGAGAAACCGTTGAGTTCGCGGATAAAACCGCTTTGACACTAGAACAAGCTTATCGTGATGAAACCGACCGCGAATTTTTTTCTGGTCAGGGTGAAACACGTGAGCTTTGCGAAGGCCAAGTGGCGATTTTTGAAAACAGTGAAGCGTACCGCTTCCATGGAGACAACCGCGTAAGAAAAGTGGTGCTCAAAGTGACCATCGAAGATGGCTACTTCCTAAATAAATAAAACAAGAGAAGGGCTGTGGTCACAGCATTACAAGCCCTTCCTCCCTACAATTCCAACGTGATTCACCGGAGATAGAACATGTCTGAATCCAAACGTAATACGATAGGCAAATTCGGGTTGTTGTCCCTCACCTTTGCTGCAGTATTTAGCTTTAATAACGTAATCAATAACAACATCGAGATCGGTCTAGCGTCTGCGCCAATGTTCTTTCTGGCGACCATTTTTTATTTCATCCCTTTCTGTTTGATCATCGCAGAATTCGTATCTCTGAATAAAGATTCTGAAGCGGGGGTCTACGCATGGGTAAAAAGCTCACTTGGCGGTCGCTGGGCGTTTATCTCTGCCTACACTTACTGGTTCGTTAACCTATTCTTCTTCACGTCCTTGCTGCCGCGTGTTATCGCTTATGCGTCTTACGCGTTCTTGGGCTATGAATACATTCTGACGCCATTCACCACTACCGTGCTCAGTATGATTTTGTTTGCGTTTGCGACCTACGTATCGACAAACGGCGCGAAAATGTTGGGGCCAATTACGTCGGTGACCTCCTCCCTCATGCTGCTACTGACAATGTCGTACATTTTACTGGCTGGCGCTGCGTTGATCGGCGGCGTAGAACCGGCTGATCCAATTACTGTAGAAGCGATGATCCCTGATTTCAGCTGGGCATTTTTAGGCATTACTACATGGATCTTTATGGCGGCAGGCGGTGCGGAATCGGTCGCGGTTTACGTAAACGATGTGAAAGGCGGCTCGAAATCGTTCGTTAAAGTCATCATCATCGCAGGTATCTTTATCGGTGTGCTTTACTCAGTCGCGTCTGTTTTGATTAACGTGTTTGTTCCTAGCGAAACCCTAAAATACACGGGCGGCTCGGTTCAAGTATTTGAAGGTTTGGCTGCGTACTTTGGTTTGCCAGAAATATTGATGAACCGCTTCGTAGGCTTGGTATCCTTCACCGCTATGTTTGGCTCTCTACTGATGTGGACAGCAACGCCAGTGAAAATCTTCTTCTCTGAGATTCCAGAAGGCATTTTTGGTAAGAAAACCGTAGAGCTGAACGAAAACGGCGTGCCAGCTCGCGCAGCTTGGTATCAGTTCCTTATCGTTATCCCATTGATGATCATCCCAACATTAGGTTCTAACACCGCTCAAGATCTGATGAACACCGTAATCAACATGACGGCAGCCGCCTCGATGCTGCCACCACTGTTCATCATGTTGGCATACCTGAATCTGCGCTTGAAACTGGATCACGTCGAGCGTGATTTCAAAATGGGCTCACGCAAAATGGGCATCGCTACCGTATCGGTACTGATCGCTATCTTTACGGTTGGTTTCTTAGCATCGACCTTCCCTACTGGGGCCGACATCATGACCATCATTTTCTACAACGTTGGCGGTATCGTGATTTTCCTTGGCTTTGCTTGGTGGAAGTACAGCCAATACGAAAAATCATTGAATCAGGAAGAGCGTATAAAAGAAGCCGCGCCTGCTTCGCAAGCGGTATAACACAGACTCTCAATGACAAACATTCTGGGCACCCTTTGGTGCCCTTTTTTATATGTGAGAGGTAATGGTCGAAGAAACCAGCTCGCGTAGCCAAATGCCTTTGTCTTCATTGTTTCGGCTGGAATGCCACAGCATGGCAATATCAAAATCCGCAACGGCGATCGGCGGCTTAACAGTAATGAGATCGTCCGAAAAGCCCTCCGCCAACGCCATTTTTTCTGGCACGATGGCAATGAGATCGCGCTTTTTCAATAAATGCCGAATAGTGAGAAAGTTGCGCGACGCCACGGTGACTTTACGGCTCAAGCCATGTTCTGCGAGCTTTTGGTCTACTTGTGTCTTTAAGCTCCCATCGGGACTTACCAGAGCTTGCTCTATGTTCGCGAACGCTTCCAGAGACAGCTGTGTTTCCCCTTTCAATACCTGTTTATCACACATACACACGTGTTTTTCCGTGTACAAGTACAAGCTCTCAAAGTTGTCATCCAACACTGGCATGCTGCCAATAATGACATCGAGCTTTTCGTGCTCAGTTAATGCCACGTAGTTGCTACGATTGACGTTAATAAAACTGATCTGGGCCTCTGGTGCGCGCTGGCGTATTTCGTCATAAAGCCGAGGAGCAAAAATAAACTCGGCATAATCCGTTAACCCAATGCGACATACACCCGCGTAATTTTCAGGTTGGAAGGCTGACTTAGTGAGCAAGTCTTTGGCGATAGAGTCCAGCAAATGATGCACGGTAGGCGCGATGTGGTGAGCGTGCTCGGTGGGCTCCATCTTGTGTCCTTTTCGCTCAAAAAGCGGGTCGTCAAACAACAACCTTAAACGAGACAAACTATGACTCATCGCCGACTGGCTAACGTAATTTTTCTCTGCCGCGACGCTAACGCTTCGATGTCGATACAAGTAGGAAAACGTCACCAATAAGTTCAAGTCAATGTTGCGCCACTGAATGTCCTCTTTCACCTCAACACCTTCATCCCATTTCATTCATAAATGAAATTAAATCTATCAATTTGAGTCATTTTAGAGCATCCGATAAATTAGCAACAATGCTTTTTAGATAAACAGGCTCGACATGTTCACCATCTTCAAAACTTTTTTCTGGCTGGGTTGGTTCAGCTTCGGCGGCCCTGCGGCTCATATTGGTTATTTTCGACAAACCTTTGTTGAGAAACTGAAATGGCTTGATGACAGCGAGTACGCGCAAATTGTCGCGCTCAGTCAGTTTTTGCCGGGACCGGGCTCAAGCCAAGTCGGCTTTGCATTGGGTTATAAACGCGGCGGTTTAGGTGGCGCATGCGCAGCATTTGTCGGATTCACGCTTCCTTCGGTGATCATCATGTTGGCGCTGGCGATGGTGAGCAGCCAAATCACCGACACCGCAGTGTTCCAAAACATCGTTCACGGCCTAAAACTGCTCGCAGTCGTCGTCGTGGCGGATGCGACTTGGGGCATGTACAAAAACTTCTGTCAAAGCAAACTGACCGCGGGTTTGTGCGTCGCGACTGCGATTGCGTTGCTGGTGGCACCAAGCATCATGACGCAAATGTTCGTGTTGCTCGTAGCAGGTTTTGTCGGCATGCGATATCTGAAGAAAGACTCCGCGCCATCAGCCGAGCCGTTTAAACCGTCTATCACGCCATTGGCTCTATTTGCGGTGCTTTTACTCGGCTTACCGTTAGTAGCTCATACGTTGCCTTTGCTTGGGCTGTTTAGTGATTTTTTCCAAGCTGGTAGTTTAGTGTTTGGTGGCGGTCATGTGGTGCTACCGCTTCTGCAAAACATTGTTGGCGACCAGCTCAGCCAAGATGCATTTTTAACAGGCTACGCCGCTGCACAAGCTGTACCGGGGCCAATGTTCACCTTTGCGACTTTTATTGGTTATGAGCTTTCGGATACGCCAATTTTAGGCGCGCTGATCGCAACGCTTGGCGTATTCCTCCCAGGGTTTCTTTTACTGCTTGGCGTTCTTAAAAACTGGCAAGCACTGGCAGGAAAACCGCTGGTCTCCGGCGCTATCAACGGTGTCAATGCCTCGGTAGTAGGGTTACTACTCGCGGCACTTTACCAGCCAGTATTTAGCAGCGCAGTTGTTGCTCCCATCGACATGGCGTTAGTGGTTGCGGGTTTCTATCTACACCAAAAGCTCAACCTTTCGGTGCTGTGGATGATCGTGTTTTTTGTGGCGGCAGGCCTTGTCACGGGCATGATGTAGCCTGCTGATACGCCAACTATTGAACCCAGATAAACTACGGGTACTCAAATACGAGTGCCCGTTTTCTCAACTAAGCTTAATGATATTGGAAGGATAGAGATGACGGATCATCGATGGAACAAGACAACAATTACGAGCTCAACCTGAGCTGGCAGAAAAAGGGCGTCGCTTTCTTCAATCAATTGCGAGAGGATATAGTTGCAGATAAAAGCATCTATTTTTATTGCCTTATCACAGCCATCCTGCTTTATGCCTTAGCAGTGTACTTAAAACTCCCAGTTCAATACTCATTTACTACCTACCTCGAAACTCTTTATTTAGCTTGTTACAGCGCAGGGCTTGTGTGGTGCAGTTACTACTATTTGTATCTGCTTGTTCGCCGTGAGAAACACCCCACCAAACAGTTTCTACGTAAGCTCAAGACCATCGTTTTCCCGCTCAGTCGAACCTGCTCAATTCTGATTTTGTTATTGGCGCTCAACATCGTCTTTTCAAATTACACCTTCTTAAAATCCATCATCCCCTTGCTACACCCTTACGGTGTTGATCAGAGCTTGATTGAACTCGACCGCTGGCTACATTTTGGCAACGACCCGTGGGTGATTACTCACGCTATTTTCTCAAGCCCTTGGGCATCTCTGGCAATCAATACCGCCTACAATGCTTGGTTCTTTTTTATGTGGGTGACGCTGTTTTTCTTTGTACTGTACAAGAAGGCACGAGTATTACGCTTACAGTTTTTACTCACGTTTCTGCTGACTTGGATGATCAACGGCAGCCTATTTGCGACCACGTTTTCATCAGTAGGGCCGTGTTATTTGGAGCTTTTGAACGGTGATGATCTTTTTGCTCCTTTAATGCAGAGATTGAACGAGCAAAGTACGTTTTTAGAAAGCGTTGGTGCATTTCCATTATGGGCTTTACAAACTCAGGATTACCTTTGGCAAAGCTATGTAACGCAGGTAAATGGCATCGGTTCTGGCATCTCTGCCATGCCAAGTATGCACGTATCCATTGCGGTGTTAATGGCGCTATGCACTTACCGTCTCAATAAAACATTGGGATACTTTGCCTGTGCTTTTGCGGTCATCATTCAAATAGGTTCGGTCCATTTGGGATGGCATTACGCGGTTGATGGCTATTTTTCTGTGCTTTCAACCTTGGCGATTTGGAAAGCGGTAGGATGGGCGCTAACGAGCCATACTCCCCAAACAAAAGTTACTTAACCAAAAGTTACCTAACGCTACGAACTCTCCATCAAAACCCAAAATAAAAAGCCACTCTCGCCATAGCAGCGGAGTGGCTTTTTCGTTGAATATTTACTCTGTCAGATAACGGCAGTGATTGAAGAAATCGCCTCTGGTTTCGTTACCCTATTGTAAGAACACTTTCGATGTATCTTGTCGCTCGCGAACTATCGCAAGAGCGCGCTCTAGGTTTTTGTTGGCTAACTCATAGTAGGCCGGGTTCTTATCAATCGCTTGCTGCAAGTAAGGAATCGCTTCGTCCGGCTTGCCTTGCAGAATTAAAAAGTACCCCACGTTATTTAACGCTTCAGGCTCGGTCATATGACGGCTGAAAATGCTCAGCGCTTGTCTTGGTTGGTCTTTCGCAAGCGCAATCAATCCTAAGTTGTTAATTGCCCTTTCATCACTCGGTTTGATGCTCAAAGCCGCTTGAGTAAAGTGCGCCGCTTTTGAGTACTCTTTTTCCATGTAGTACGAGTATCCCAAACTGACTAATGCGTTAACGTTTCTCGGGTCAATATCCAACCCTTTTCTGATCAGTGCTTGTGCTACGCCGTGATCGCCCCGGACGTCATACAATACGCCTAAACCAGAATACGCAGCCACTGGCGATTTATCGTCGTAACGATAAGTGGCTACAGTCTCTGTCGTGATGTTGTCGTTGGTGATGTTCGGGTTGCCTTTCATACGGATTTGGTCGGCATTAAGTGCGCGAATGTAATAACTCTTACCGACGTCTTTTTCGCCACGCTTGGTGTACAGCGTGCCAAGTTCTTGTAAGGAACCAATGTTGTCAGGATTTTCTGCAAGCGATGCACGAAAGGCTTTATCCGCCAGTTCGTAGTTCTCGCGAGCTAAGTGAATACGCCCGACGGTGTATAGCGTTTTGTCCTTATGCACCGCGTTAGGGAAAGAAAGGGAGCGAATGTATTCATACAATGCCAAATCGACATTTTTGTTGGTAAGCGCAATATCACCGCGCGAGATAGCCTCTTCCTCAGTTTTGGGCGGCTCATCATTGGTGAGCGACTCAACGGGTTTGCCAGAATACAAGCTGGAATCAAAATCGGATGCTTGTTCATTTGTTGCACATGCAGTGAGCACCAACAACGAGATGATGACGTATTTCTTAATCCACAACATAACTATCCCTATTTTTATCTAATTAGAAAATGCCTCAGCCAATGAAATTAACGCAGGTCCGATAGCCACAATGAAAAAGCATGGCCAAATAAATATCACCATTGGAAACATCATCTTGACTGGGATTTTTGCAGCAATTTCTTCCGCTGCTTGTTGACGCTTATCCCTGTAATCTTCTGTGTATTCACGTAAGGAGTTGACTAAGCTCCCCCCAATTCGAGATGCGTGGCTAAGCATACTCACCAGCCCCATCAACTCTTCTAAACCGGTTCTTACTACCAGTTCTCGTAATGATTCAGGCATCGGTTTACCTGCTTGAATCTTGTTACATACCGTATCTACTTCATCCGCAAGTTCAGGGTGAGAAATGACTATCTCGTCGGCAACACGACGTAACGCGGCATTAAACCCAAGCCCTGATTCCGTACAGACCACCAGCAAATCAAGCATATCTGGCACACCAGCACGAATCGCTTGTTGGCGCTTATTCACCATACGGCGCAGCATAAAATCTGGGATCAACAAACCAATAAATGCGGACAAGGCCATGTAAGTGTAGAGGTATTTCGACTCTGGCACCGTCAAGTAGACCAAAACGGCAATCATGATGCCCAAAATAGTGGTGATCGACTTAATGGCGTAGAACATCGATAACGAGTTACTTTGATGGAAACCCGCATGCATCAGTTTGTTGCGTGTGGTTTGGCGTTCTTTTTCACTGGTTGGCGAGGTTAAAGGCGCAAGAGACTCCAACGTATCGGCCATTTTTTTGTTGTGCGTTGGAAGCGGTTTCTTATCACCTGACAACTCCGCCAGCTTGCGCTTGATAGGCGAATTGACCCCGACAATGATGGAGCCCAACGTCATCACCACGAGCACCGTCGTGACCAAGATAAGTCCCATCAGTAAGGTTTCTTGATTAATGGCAAAACCGTTCAACCATCCTTGAATACTTTCCATGGCTACACCTCAATATTGACGATTTTGCGAATCCACAACGTTCCGATAAACAGAGCGACCATCCCACCAATGACCATTTTTATCCCCATTGGATGAGTGTGCAGCAGCTCGATGTATTCGGGCCGAACCAGAGAAATGATCACGTACAACGCGAAAGGTGCTAACACCAGCACCCAAGCTGACATGCGAGATTCCGCTGAAATGGTTTTGATTTTTCGAGCCAATTTGAAGCGAGCACGCAAGATATGAGATAGCTTTTCAATGTTTTCCACTAGGTTACCGCCCGTCTCTTTTTGCAATAGCACGGCACTGGAAAACGCAAGCATGGAAACCGTTGGTGTGCGCTCAGACATTTGCATGATGGCTAAACGCAAATCGTAACCATAATTGAGCAAGTTGAAGGTATTCAAGAACTCAGGGCCAAGTGGCGCGCTGACTTCCCTGCCCACTTCGCCAAACGCTTGAGTAATGGGCTGACCGGCTTGCAATACACGTTTGATGATGTCTAAGGCCTCTGGTAATTGCTCCTCAAATTTCATCAAACGGTCGGCAATTTTCTTTTGCAGATAAAAGTACGCAGAGACCCAACAAGCGACCGCAACACCAGCACACAAGTACCAGACTTGCCCCCACAAATAGAGCAGTAAACCGACCGCCACCCCAGATAAAAAGGTGAAGAAGATAACGCGGCTAAACCCCATCGAAATACCCGCGAGTTCGAGCTTTTTCTTAAAGCTTTCAAACAAGCTAAAACGTACTAACCATCGCTCTAGTGGCGAGAGATTCTTCAAAGAGTTTTCTCTTAGCAGCGAGATACTCTCTTGATCGATATGCTTGTGGCTTTCGTGAATTCTCTTAATGAGCTGTTTGTGTTTCACCTTTTTACCCGCCGAAGGCAGGATCAAAGCTTGGCTAATAAAGAACACCGACAAAAACAGCAAAAGAAGAAATAGGGGGAATTGACTTTCCATAGCACACCCTCCTAACGGACTTTTTCGTTAAATATTTCAAATGGAACGTCTAAGCCTCGTTTAATCAATTGATCATGGCAACTTGGTACGATGCCTGTTGCTATGTAATCCCCTAACACATTGCCATCTTGATCCACCCCTCTTCTCTGGAAGGTAAAGATCTCGGACATGGTGATGACTTCCCCTTCCATGCCGTTTATTTCCTGCAAACTGACCATGCGGCGCTTACCGTCTTCCTGACGCTCCATTTGCACCACGATATTGATGGCTGACGCGATCTGCGCCCTTAAGTTTTTTGTCGAAACGTTCCAACCCGCCATAGAGAACATGTTTTCAATACGGCTGAGTGCATCCCTTGGTGTATTGGCGTGAATGGTCGCAAGTGAACCGTCGTGACCGGTGTTCATCGCAGACAACATATCGACCGCTTCCGAGCCACGCACCTCACCAATCACAATTCGGTCAGGACGCATACGCAGTGAGTTTTTCACCAGATCACGCTGGGATATTTCACCCTTTCCTTCAATGTTGGATGGGCGTGTTTCCAAACGAATAATGTGCGGTTGTTGCAACTGCAACTCGGCCGAGTCTTCGATAGTAACGATACGTTGGTCACTCGGAATGAAACCAGACAGGATGTTAAGCGTGGTTGTTTTACCTGAGCCTGTACCGCCCGAGATAAGAATGTTTAGTTCCCCGACAACGGCTGCATTCAAGAATTTGCCCATTTCTGGCGAAAGCGAACCAAGCCCTAATAAGTTGTCCATATTCAAACGTTCGACCGCAAAACGACGAATGGATACCGAGGGCCCATCAATGGCAAGTGGAGGGATGATGGCATTGAAACGAGAGCCGTCTTTTAGACGCGCATCCACCATAGGCGACGCCTCATCAATACGTCGACCTACTTGGCTTACAATGCGGTCAATGATGTTGCGAAGGTGGCGCTCGTCCAAAAACGTATGCGGCGTTTTTTCTAGCTTACCAAAGCGCTCTACATAAATGTTTTTAGGGCCATTGACCAAAATATCTGAAATGGTTGGATCTTCAAGCAGTGGCTCAAGCGGCCCAAGACCAAACACTTCGTCTTCGATTTGGTGGATAACGCGGTTGCGCGCTTCTGAACTTAAAGGATGCGTTTGGTCTTCGGCGATCAACTGAATCACCGCTTCCCTTAACTCTTCTTTCGCGCGATCTTCTTGCAGATGTGATAACAAGCCAAGGTCTAAAGTATCCAGCAATTTCTTATGGTAGTAGTGCTTAATAGCCAGATCTTGCTCGAGCTGTTTTTTCTGCTCTTCAATCGCTTTCAGTTTCGCTTCAACCGGCGTTAATGGTTTGTTTTCACTGACGTAATCTTCGTCTTCTGCTTTCGCAGCAAGATCGACCTTGACGACTTTCGATTCTTTTTCTTCATCTACGGAATTGAATGAACTCCCGACGCCTTTCCGTTTGAAAAACATAACTCCCCCTTACTAAGAAAAGAATTTCTTAATCCAACTTTGGTGCTCTTGTGTTGGGCTTTCTAATAAGTGCGATATTTCCGCTAACGAAGCTTTTAAAGCACTATTTTTCTTAGATTGAACAATTGGGTTACCTAAATTGGCGCTCTCTATCGCAATAGCAAAATTATTTGGAACTAAATGTATCGCATGGCCACCAACTGCGTTTTCAATATCTTTTAAGGATATTGTTGATTTCTTTTCAAAACGATTAACTATGAGTTCAACCTGATGATTACTTAAACCATAGTCTAATTCTAATGAACGTATATAACTGACCGCATGTTTTACTGAGGTCACATTCTGCTGCATGATCAAAAATATATGCGTAGCAGGGGAAACAATCTGTTGATAAACATGATCCACGCCATGAGACAAATCGACAATAATATGCGAATAAAACTGACGAAGAATAGGCAAAAGCTTACTCACTTGAGCCGCATGCTTATGATTATTTCTTGGATCATTTTGATTAAAACAAAGATAATTCAACCCTGAAGGATGTTGATAAACGAGACCTTCTAGTGACAATTCATCTAAATCGTTTACGGAATCAATCACATCGTTGATGTTATATTTCGGCTTACAGTTTAAATAATCCGCAGCATCACTGAACTGCATATCGAGATCAATCAGCAATACTTTACTTTTGGCGTAACTTGAAAGTTCAATAGCCGTATTAGTTGCTAAGGTTGTCGCCCCAGAACCGCCTTTGGTATTGATAAATAAGGTCAAATCACCCATTTGCTTATTGGAAACTTTTTCCTCAGCCGTCGATTTCAACAATGGGTATAGCTCGCCGAGTTCAACTGAACGCGAGAAATAATCTGTCGCACCCAGTCGCAACGCCATTTTGAGTGAAGCGGTATCGCTTTCATCACCGAAAACAATTAATGCCGTATGGCTGTGCTGTAAACTACTGTCACTGGAATAAACATGAGCCACTTTTTGCGCCCAGTTTTCCCCGGTTTCAATATAAATTAGATCAGGTATTGATTTGCTCTTAACCAAATCAATATTAAATAAATCCAGCTCTATCCAATCGACATTGACATTGACGCAACCAGATAATTCATCTGCTATATGAAGTTTAAAATTGGACGTAGAATAGACTACCCAAACAATCAAGTTTGTTTTTAAACTTTTATATGTTTCGTCATTTATTTTTACTGGTTTCAACATAAAGCTACTCCATTAGCAATCCGTAATAACATTGGCACCTTCAGGCCTTAGTATTCCTAAACTCTCGGCAGGCAATATGGTTTCAAAAGCTGGAGTACTCCCTACTGCATTAATTAAAGCAGCTAAAACAAAAAACTGAAAAGTATAATTAACCGCCCTTGCTCTAACGTATTTGATTTGTGCAAATTGCGCGTTTAACACGTCACTCGACGCAGGTGGTGTGGATAAAAATCCAGAAACATCGACGCTTGCACCTGCTTCATCAAGATAATCAATCTGCAAATTACTGGCGGTGAACCCTGATGGGTAAAGGTTAGACACCGACGGCAAGCTCGGAATGTCATCCCTATCGGCGATGTAACACACGGTCGCAAGCCTTGCAGCTCTTCTGGTGACCTCATTGACCATTTGCACGGAAAAAAAGTACACCGCAAACTCCATGATCAAAAACAGTACCAATATCACCGCCAGCGCTATCAACGAGAACTCAATTTGAGTTACCCCTTTCTGTTTCGCTATTAATCGTTTCATGGACCTGTCCTCATAGACGTGGTCGCTCCAATGCTAAATTGCAAAGAAGTGCTCGAAAAAGGTAAGGTCGAAAAGATTGGCACGTAATTGTAAGTTGCTGACAGTGTGACCACTTTATTTGTGTCGGTTGGTTGAGTAATCACGATGTCATCCACGCCAATATAGTCGATTACTGGAGTGGTCGATGCAGTTGGTGAGCCGTATACCACCACGTTTTTGATTTTGGTTTCATCGGCAATACCTTCAAAATCCAACGTGCCGTACGTGTCCACCACCGCATAGCGAGCGCCATTTTGCAGCGCTTTATTGACCTCGGTGTACTGAATAAAAGCACGACAGACATCGATAACCAGAACCGTAAGCATCAACAACACTGGCAATGCGAGAATAAATTCAATAATCGCAAGCCCTTCTTGGTGCCGACCTCTTCTCATTTGAGTTTTGAATTTCAAATACAACATATTAAGAGGCTCCGCTGAATGGATCTTTGTATAGCTGGATCCGGTAGAAACCTTTGTCGGTTGGGTCTGTTCCTGTTGAACCGTTATTGATCAAGCAATCGTAAAGGAACTGCCCAAAGACAGATGCTTGACCAGAATTACTGACTTTTTGTAGCAAAAAGAAGCAACCAAATCCCAACACATCGAAGTCGGACTTACCTGTCGATTCTGTACAATTAACAATTGGGATACGTAAGATTCGGCGTCCGTTCGAACCACCATCACCTGTGTAACTGTCGTAATCACAAGAACCGCCACTTTCACAAGAACTCAGCTCCTGACGATAGTTGGCGTAATACAAGTCACCCGCATATTCAGCGTCGGTTTCAGCCAAAATATCAGGCTCTCTTACATACTTGTCTGGTAGAACCGTACCGTCGTTTTTAATCGGGCCAGAGAAGTCGTTAAGTCTTACATTCAACCCTTGCGCAACGGGGCCAGCGCTATTACCTGGTTTGGTTGTCACGGTATTCCCAACGGCTGCGCAACCGTTGTAAGCACCAGACAATGCATCACGAACCAAAGCCGCACCGCTATTGCCAGTCGCTTGACCAAAATCGAGCAATTGAAAGTTACCCGGCCCCATATCGGTATTATTCTGATCGCCAACTTTTAACTCGTGCACAAGCGACGGATCCATATCCACATTCGGATCATAACCCGGTGGACGATACCCCCATGCGTCTTCAACCGTACCGTTTGGATCGCCACACATCGCAATCGGCGTTAAGTTACATGTGTAAGCAATCGCCGCGCTTCGCCCCGCAACGGCACTGGCCGAAACGTTCTTAACAATCCCAAATACAGCACTCAGATACTGAGAAATCCCCATGTCAGTTACCGCGACGCGAACATAAATATCGTACTCGCCTGTCGGTGGCGTAAAGCTCGCCGCATTTACAAATGTCTGCATGTCGTGCGAGAACGTCACGGATGTGTTGCCGTCAGTAAACGATAGTTCAGTATTACCTGATTCCGATGCGATGCTGCTTAGCGTTGCGATAACCGCAGCTTCAGCTTGATCAACATCTTCCGTTTTATCTGCAACCACAGCCCCGGCGAGTGCCGCCGTATCAACCGCATTCTGTAGGCGTGTTTTGTTAAGTACTTGATGGTTTAAATCAATACCGAACGCAGCAACGCCTAACAGAATCAGCAGAACCATACTGATGAGCACCAAGGTGATCCCTTTCTGGGTTCGCCTTGTTGCTGTCTGCATTTTCCTTCGCATAGCCCCTCCTATAAGTGAACGAATCACTTATTTTTCTTTGGCTACCCCGTTATTGTTGTATACCTCTAAGCTGACCTGCGTACGCTCACCGCTTCCTTCTGGTAGATAACCTAGGTTTTCATACCATGCTTCCGGATTTAGCGTTTGTTCTGCGCGCAATTGGCTTACCGAGATTCCAAGATCAGGGTCATTCGCACAGCCAAACAAGCCGAATGATGTGAAACAAATGGTCATGATCATTATGCTTTTCATCTTGCTCTCCATTTATAGACTGTGCCCAAACTTGCCCTCAGAGCCACCTTCTGACGAACCGTACTGATTAAAATTATTGTTTGTATCTTCTTCTCTGATGTCATTGAGTTGATAGCGGTCGAAATCGAGTTTCGCGCCTTTACCCAACAGATAGAACTCCACATCGTTTGGAGCCACAAACCCATCCGTCGGCAGAGTCACTCTGCGTCTATCGATTGGCGTCGCTAATCGTGGTGTTACCAAAATCACCAGCTCGGTTTCACCAGATGTAAACTCTTCACTCTTAAACAAGCGTCCAAGTACTGGAAGGTCACTGGCTCCCGGAATACCATCCGCAACGTTACGCGCGTTTTCACTCAACAAGCCTGCGATACCGATCGTTTGTCCGTCCGCTAATTCGATTGTGGTTCCCGCGCTACGCTTAGTGATTGGCGGAATAAAGAACGTTGCGTTGACTTCGTTCGGATTAAACGTCAGCACACCAGAGTTAGAAATTTCACTCACGTTGACATTGAGTTTCAGGTTGATTCTCTTATCACTGAGAATGAAAGGTACAAAGTCCAGTTGAACACCGTACTCTTTGTAGTCGATGGTAATGCCATCTTGATTCGGTACAGGAATTGGGAATTCACCACCCGCAACAAATTCCGCTTGAGTACCACTTAGTGCAGTAAGGCTTGGCTCTGCCAACACTTTAGCCACACCGTTTTGTTTCGCGACATCCAGAGCAAACGTAAACAAAGTATTGCTATCAATGAACGATCCCAAGAAGCCGAAATCTTCCACCGTTGGCACATTTAAAATCGGGCCAATGTTGTCGATACCGCCACCAGCGGTTGTCGCACCCCAAGTGAAGTCACCGCTTTTTTGGAAGAAATGGAAGTTCGAGTCAAAACGTCTTACTAATGAACGCTGCACTTCCGCGACCGTCACTTCTAACGTCACTTGCTGCGCGCCACCAATAGAAAGCAAGTTAATGACTGAGCTTTCATCATCTTTCGCGTTGTCATCTTCTTCATCAGCGGCATCACCTAAAGCAAAGGTTTCGGCAATTTTGACGGCGATATCCATGTTTTGCTGACTGCTGACCAAACCTCTGAGAACAACTTTCTCTTGAGCGCTATGCACTTCGATGCTTTCGTCCGGCAAGAACTGGAACAACTTAGATTTAAGCGTATTTAAATCGTGAGTGACTTCGACATTAAACTGTTCGATCAATCGGCCACGACTATCCCAAACCGACACATTGGTCGTTCCTAGTTTTTTACCAATCAAGAACAGTTCATTCGATCTTAGAACTACGATATCCAAGACTTCTGGATCCCCTAACGTCACCTTTTTGGCCTTACCTGAAATCACCAATTGTGTAGATTGATGATGCGCAACAGAAACAACTCTTCCAGACTGCGCGGTTGCCGCATGAACAGACAAGCTAACAAAAAGTAACTGGCTAACGAGTAATATTATTGTTTTCATAATTCACCTAATTACTGACTCGGACACTGGATGCCTGAGATCCCTTAATGATGGTCACACTAGGTCGAGGGGTATATTTTTTTGCAACAACAGGTTTATCGACTTCATGAGGGTTACGCAAAGCCAGTTGGATCTCACCCTTGCTGTTAGCAGAAAGCAGTTTTTCCGCTTCTTTCGGGGTAACTTCCAAGGTGACTGCACGAACGATCACGGGTTTGTTGTCGTTAGTTTTTGCTGTTTGGTCGACTGCTAATACATTGATATTTTTTAACACCGTGAGTGTGGTCGCTTGCTTGCCTTTGCCATAGCTCACCGTGCTCAACACATCCACTTTGTTACCCGGCAGTAGGAAACCCGCTACGCCGATAACGTCATTTACACGAATGGTGACTGCTCGCTTGTTCTCAGGAATTAAGGCCGCAAGCGTTGCGCCCTCTCCAGGTTGAGCAAGACGATTAGGATTGACTAACTCGCCCGCGTAAATGGTGTTTGCAACGATACGTCCCAAAGCTTGCTCAGGCACTTTGAGTGTTTCGTCGTCTATCCAGTCCACTTCCATTAACTTGGTGGTTAAATGCTTTTCATCCAAAATGGTGCCTGGCTCCAGCTCCATCGTAGCGACTACAACAGGGTGACGTTCCACCTCTTCGAGCTCTACTGTTGGCTGGTTTCTGCCGTCCATCCATTGTTTGGCAATTAATACGGCAGCAAGGCCGAAAACAATGGAGAGCAGCAATAACATGATGACTTGAGTCCGACTCATAATTTAAATCTCCCTATTCATCCACTGTGAAGTACAGTCCCCAGGCACGAGTTAATATGTCTGACGAGACGATCTTCTCTTTCCCTTCGAACACCAAAATATCTCGGCTAATGCCCAATAAATCTTTTGGTAAGCAAGGGAAGTAAGCGACATCATTGTCACGGTGTAGTTGGCTTAACATTTCGAAAAACTCTGGCACTAACGTCATCTGATAGTCTTTAGCGAGAGACATCCACAAGGCTTGATAGTCAGTCAAACTCAGTGGTTTAAACTCGATTTTGTAACCAAGACGACGTAAAAAAGCAGGGTCTGCAATTTTGCTCGGTGCAAAGTTGGATGAGAAAGCCAATGTCAGCATAAATGGCACGGTAACTTGTTGGCCGTTAGGCAGTGCTAGATGGTCGAACAAATACTCCATCGGCACAATCCAGCGGTTCAACAACGCATCAACGGGCATGGCTTGACGTCCTAAATCGTCAATAACCAAAATGCCGTTGTTTGCCATCATTTGCAGCGGCGCAATCCAAACTCTATTGTGCTCGCTATGGTTAACTTCCAACATATCCATCGTAAGTTCGCCACCGACTTGGATATTTGGTCTTTCACACAGAACCCAGCGTTTGTCGTAATGCGTTTCCAACTTAACGAATACTTGAGAATGGGAGTTGTCTAAACGACGGTGATGGTGCTCGGAAAATACTTTGATGATGTTGCCATCAGCATAAATAGCGTAAGGAATGAAAACCGACGTACTCATCGCATTCAAAACACGCGCAGCCACGTAACTCTTACCAGTACCAGCATGCCCGTATAGCAGCATTGCTCGACCTGAGTTAATCGCCGGGCCAAGCACTGGAATTAAATGCTCGGAGCCAAATACATCGGACAACGCACGCTCCACATCAGCGCGCATGATCGGGTTTTTACGCAGATCTTGCCCTTCCACAACCGTCCAATAATCTTCCAACGACACAGGAACTGGGCCAATGTAGGGATCTTTTCGATAAGCAATATCCGCCTCAGCCAAACCAAATTCGGTAAGGCTATATCGAACATTAGAATACGAATGACTT
This sequence comes from Vibrio parahaemolyticus, assembly GCF_900460535.1. Lineage (NCBI taxonomy): Bacteria > Pseudomonadati > Pseudomonadota > Gammaproteobacteria > Vibrionales > Vibrionaceae > Vibrio > Vibrio parahaemolyticus. The sequence goes on from NZ_UHIL01000001.1 coordinate 2,729,276, forward strand.
AGTTTGTCTGACGCAGGCTGATACACCTCAACCCAACTGCGTTTTCTCAACTGCGCGAGTGCAAGCTCAACGATGTTTGAAACCACACACAAACGTTGAGTCAGTTCAACTAAATCACATTTGGGATAAGCAGCCAGATGTTTCAGAACTAGGTTTTCAACGACTGAAGCTGGGATCCCAAGACCTTCCACTGCGGAAGGCACCTTTGGTGGATTAATTTGTGGCACTAGTTTTTCCCAATACGCAGAGCCCATCATACTTCCCCTCTTGAAGTTGCCTAGTCAACTGATGTCGTATGTTTTTCTATTTATAAGTATTAGTGCGTGTAGGAGAAATAAGCTAATCCGATTACGATTACAGGCGCGAAAGGAATCACTAGTGGCTTATTAGACCTAAAGCCTGGTGTAACTTTTTCAATGCAGTAGCCCTTGACCTGATGAGTTAGAGCAACGCTCGTTGAAGCAATGTGCAGCATCAAATAAAAGATGCCAACAATACCCCCTGCGAGAATAATTCCGATAGACGCTTCCCACAGATTACTCAGTCCCAGCCATGCCCCTATGACGGCGAGTAATTTAACGTCTCCTCCAGCCATTGCTTTAATGAGGTAGAGTACAAAGCACACTGCAAACGCAACCAGTCCACCATACGCATGATCCAAAAGACTCACGCTCGGGCTGTACAATACGTTTGCAGTGACAGCGACCAGAAGCAACAAAACGGCTTTATTAGGAATTCTGTGCTTCTGGGCGTCTGATACACCTATCGCAATTAGCAGTGACCAAATCACCAACTCGCTAAGCATTATGAGCCATTGATTCGAGATGCTACTGATGTGAACTTGCCAGCTAACGTTGTCCAGAAACCAGACGTTAGGAAAGCAGTCACAATTAGAGCGGCGCCCAAGATGTATTCAAGCAGTGTTAGACCTTCTTCATCTTCCATGAAGTCCTTGATTAGGTTGCGAAAGTTGTCCATAAGTTTATCCCCTTGTTTAACATTTTCTCGCTTGTTAATGATGCAAGTGCATATCCACCTGAATCATGATTAAACCTTAGTCACCGAAAAAATGGGGAGTTAGGACTTTTTTGCCAACGACTAGTACTTTTTTGCCCACCTTGTGTTTAGCGTTAAAATGTATCAAAAATGAGACACAGAACCACACTATATGCGACATATCTCACACTTGCAGTATGAATTAATAGACCTAAGCTTAAACGAAAGGGTGAGTTATTGATTTCAAGGAATGAGACTCGACTTACACCGCATGGACAACGTTGTTTCGACTCAAGCTGAAAGGATGTCATATGGAAAGAGTGACAAAAGCTTATTGGATTGGAGAGCCGTTACACACTCTGCCTGAAGAATTTAAGGCAGAGTTTGAGCAGCATTTTGATTTGCTAGATTGCAGCAACGACATATCAGTATTGAGTGATAAAGAGTTTTGCTACTTCTTTTACTACATCACCCATGACCCAACCGACCATGCCAAAAGCATTACTACCCTTTGTGAAAACCTTGATAAGAAACTGATTGTTGTCACAAAAGAAAACACCGAGTGTTGCTTACCGCCAAGTCACATCACCGCTGAGTGTTATGAGCTCAATGAAAATACGCTACCAGTGTGGCTTTCTCAAGCTAAGCTCAAATACTTTTTACACGCCAAAGTCGATGACGCACAAATTTCTGCGGACAATATTTTTTCCCGCAATGGCAAGTCCAATTTCTCAGATGTCGTCAATTACATCGCCAACAATGTTCATAAAGACCTAAGAGAAGAAGAAGCCGCAGCACTGTGCCATTACTCTCCGACTTACTTCTCAAAGGTGTTTCACCGCAAAGTTGGTATGTGTTTTCGTGACTATGTGACTGCGAAACGCATTTCATTAGCCAAAAAAATGCTGATCGAGAACGAATCCATGAAAATCGCGTATATCGCTTACCAATGTGGTTATCGCGATGTCTCGTACTTTTCTCGTATCTTTAAAAAGAAAACGGGGCTTTCCCCGGCGAATTATCGCCAACAGTTTTAAGCTCAAATCACAGTGTTTTTTGCCGATCTAACGCTAACTTTCCCACAGAATTCATCAAAATGCGTTCCCGTGTCGTAATTCAACATGCTAAAGTTAACAAAGCATTAACAATTATAAATACAACGAGAAGACATGGAGTCACCAAACATGAATCAGCCGAAAATAAATAGCACTGCTGGTTGCGCTCTCCCACCACCAAATGAAATGATTCTTAAATGGGCAGCGGAGCGCCCGAATGAGGTCTACCTAAAACAAATCATTAACCGACAGTTTGTCGAGTTTACTTACGCAGAAGTCGCCGATCAGGCTCTCAAGCTCGTCAGCGCACTACGTGGGCTGGGTATTCAGCCTGGCGATAAAGTCGCACTGGTATCGAAAAACTGCGCAGAGTGGTTTATCTGCGATTTGGCCATGATGCTAGGGGATTACGTAAGCGTACCTATTTTCCCTACCGCAGGCGCCGACACGATTGAATACTGTGTAACTCACAGTGAAAGTAAGGTGCTGATCGGGGGGAAGCTTGATGACCCAGCAGCAACTCAGCAAGTCATTGATGCCATACCAGAGCTTATTAGCATCGCGCTGCCGTATGATTCAGCACCACAATGCCAATACCAGTTCAACGCATTGATTGCGGATGCCGTGCCAAGTGAAGAGCGTCCACAACACTACGACGATAAGTTGATGTCATTGGTGTATACCTCCGGCACATCAGGTTTGCCAAAAGGCGCAATGCTGACTTACGGAGCGTTTAGTTGGTCGGTACAACAGCTGATCAACCACATCGGCATTCAAGCTAACGACCGACTCTTTTCCTACCTACCATTGGCACATATTACTGAACGCGTTTATATTTTTGGTTCATCCATCATGGGTGGCGTACCAACGGCTTTCCCAGAGTCGCTCGATACTTTTATCGAAGACGTGAAAATGCACCGCCCAACCTTGTTCATTTCTGTACCGAGATTATGGACTCTGTTCCAGCAACGCATTCAAGACAAACTTCCACAGAAAAAATTGAATTTCTTACTGAAAATACCGTTCGTAAATTCGCTGATTAAGAAAAAGCTCGCCGAAGGGCTGGGGTTAGATCAAGCGCGAGTTTTGGGTTGTGGTTCTGCTCCGGTATCACCCGCACTATTAGATTGGTACCACAGCGTTGGCCTAAACATCACCGAAGCATGGGGGATGACGGAATCCTTCGCTTACAGCACCATAAACTACCCATTTAGAGCAGATAAAATTGGTACCGTGGGTAACGCAGGTCCCGGCATTGAGTTAAAAATTGCCGATGACAGCGAAATCATGGTACGCGGTAAGGGATTGTTCTCTGGCTACTACAAAAATGACATCGCAACTCAAGAATCTTTTGATTCAGACGGTTGGCTGTACACCGGCGACATTGGCGCAATTGATAAAGATGGTTACCTCACCATTCAAGGTCGCAAAAAAGACACGTTCAAAACCGCCAAGGGTAAATTTGTCTCTCCAGTACCGATTGAGAAAAAACTCTTCGAGTACAGCCGTGTAGAAATGATGTGCATAATTGGCTTAGGCTTACCTGGGCCTATTCTTCTTGTGGTGCCGCATGATTTTCCTCATTTCGACAAAGAGCGTTATGCTCGTACGACAAGAAAAGTCATTGCGCGCATGAATCAAGAATTGGCCTCTCATGAGCAGATCAAAGGCGTATTGATGATCAAAGAGCCATGGAGTATTGAAAATGGTGTGTTGACACCAACACTTAAAATCAAACGTCATGTATTGGAACAAAAATACCACGAGCTTGGCCACAACTGGCCGAAAGATGAATTAGTCTTGTGGGAAGAAGACTTGTAACCAAGCAAAGCACTCCTCAAAGCCATTGGGGAGTGCTCTTTATTCTTGCTTCAAACTACTCTCTCCAAAATGGTTTGCTGACTTCATCACGAATCTCATTCGCTTCTAATCCGATGTCATCCCACAAATGTTCAGGTAAGTCCCTCAAGTGTCGGCGCGTCCGATAGTTCCTTCGCCAAACAACCAGTTTAGAATAAATTAACTGTAACCAAGTCTGACGACTGACTGGGATCACTTGTTCACAAGTTTGCGTCACGTTTTCCATGTTTTGGCTTCCTATTACAATATTGACCAGTTAATAATCGGAGACTACGCTGATATCCTCAAACGATAGAATCTGCCATTGAGTTAAGGAAAACTAATGTGAAAGATCGGATGCCACCATTACAGGGCTTGTACTATTTTTTCATCGCAGCAAAGGAAGGCAGTTTTAAAACCGCAGCCAAGAATCTATTTGTTACCCCCGCAGCCATCAGCCAACAAATTCGTCAGCTTGAGGAGTTTTTAGGGACGGACTTGTTTGTTCGTCAACACAGAAAAATTGTGCTGACGCCAGAAGGGGAACTGCTATTTACTCAGGCAGAAAGAGGGTTTGCCCACTTGCAGCAAGGCGTACGTCTTGTCAACCAAGATCCAAACCCGAACCATCTTTCAATATCAACACTGCCCTCCTTTGCCCACCATTGGTTGGTGCCTAAAATCACCGCCTTTCGTCAACGTCATCCTGATATTGCCCTATTACTAGAGCCCACAAATGATCTTGTCTCTTTTCAAGATAGTCAGATAGATTTGTGCGTTCGCTACGGATTAGGAAAATACCCAAATTTAGAATCGCAGTGGCTGATGGACGAAGCCTTTTACCCAGCATGTCATCCTATGTATCAGAAGGAACATGGCATCTATAGCATCGAAGATTTAAGCAAAGCAGAGCTCATCGAAGACGTGTGGCCCGCTCTCGACTGGAACATGTGGCTAGCAAGACTTGGACACTCTGCGGCAAAGCCCGCTTTAAAATACAGTGGCTCGCACTTAGTGTTGGAAGCTGCGTTATCCCTACAAGGTGTAGCGCTCGTCAAACACAGCTTGGCGTATCAATATTTTCGGACGGGTAAACTGGTTCGTATTGGCGACATCGCGATAAAACCTAGATTTGCGTACTACCTATGTGCACCCAAGGGTTACTTGAAGCGACCAAAAGCACAACTATTTGCCCAGTGGTTAAAAGAAGAGATAGACACATTTGAAAAGTCAGTGACACAAGATTTTGAAATTATCGAGCTCGATAAGTAAGCACGTCTTACTTCAAAAGGAGTTTTGCTAAACAGCAAGAGAACGACCAAGTTCGGTGATGAATGTTAGCCAGCATCTCAGCATCAAAGTAAAGCAAACTTAAAAGATGAACGTTGATGACTCTTCAAACAACTTTCAGCCATAGATATAAAAAGCCCCGCACGAGGCGGGGCTTTAAAATCATAGAGTTAACTTAAGAATTACTTCTTAGCGTTACGCTCTTTAACGTCAGCAATTACTTGCTCAGCAACGTTGTTTGGACATGGTGAGTAGTGTGAGAACTCCATAGAGAACTGACCACGACCAGATGTCATTGTACGTAGAGTACCGATGTAACCGAACATTTCTGATAGAGGTACATCACCCTTGATACGTACGCCAGTAGTACCAGCTTGTTGGTCTTTGATCATACCACGACGACGGTTAAGGTCACCGATTACGTCACCAACGTGATCTTCTGGAGTGAACACGTCAACTTTCATGATTGGCTCAAGAAGTTGCGCGCCAGCTTTAGGCATAGACTGACGGAATGCGCCTTTAGCAGCGATTTCGTAAGCGATAGCTGAAGAGTCAACTGCGTGGAAACCACCGTCGTATAGTTCAACTTCTACGTCTAGAGTAGGGAAGCCAGCTAGAACACCAGTTTCCATCATGCCAGCGAAGCCTTTCTCAACTGCAGGCCAGAATTCTTTAGGTACGTTACCACCAACAACTGTTGATTTGAACGTGAAGCCTGAACCAACTTCACCTGGTTTGATACGGTAGTCGATTTTCGCGAACTGACCAGAACCACCAGACTGTTTCTTGTGAGTGTAGCTGTCTTCGATTGCTTGAGTGATAGTTTCACGGTAAGCAACCTGAGGAGCACCTACTTCTAGCTCAACGCCGTAAGTACGTTTTAGGATATCAACTTTGATATCTAGGTGAAGTTCACCCATACCTTTTAGGATAGTTTCGCCAGACTCTTCGTCAGTCTCAACTTGGAATGATGGATCTTCTGCAACCATCTTACCAATAGCGATACCCATCTTCTCAGAACCGCCTTTATCTTTAGGCTTAACAGCGATAGAGATTACTGGTTCAGGGAAGATCATTGGTTCTAGAGTACATTCGTGTTTAGGATCACATAGAGTGTGACCAGTTTGAACGTTCTTCATACCAACTACAGCGATGATGTCACCAGCTTGTGCTGAATCGATCTCGTTACGCTCGTCTGCGTGCATCTCAACCATACGGCCGATACGCTCTGTTTTACCAGTTGCAGAGTTAAGAACTGTGTCGCCTTTCTTCATCTTACCAGAGTAGATACGGATGAAGGTTAGAGCACCGAAACGGTCGTCCATGATTTTGAACGCAAGCGCTTTTAGTGGCTCGTCTGCAGATACAGTTGCAACTTCACCAGTCGCTTCACCTGTGTCAGGATCAGTTAGAGGCTGTGGATCAACTTCTGTTGGCGATGGTAGGTAATCTACTACCGCGTCAAGAATAAGTTGCATACCTTTGTTCTTGTACGCTGAACCACAGTAAGTTGGGAAGAATGCTAGGTCACGTGTACCTTTACGGATACAACGTTTGATGTCTTCTACAGATGGCTCTTCGCCTTCTTCTAGGTAAGCCATCATTAGATCTTCGTCTTGCTCTAGAGCAGTTTCGATTAGCATTTCACGGTATTCAGCTGCTTTGTCTACCATGTCTGCTGGGATTTCTTGAACTTCGTAGTTCTCTGGCTGGCCAGACTCGTCCCATACGTAAGCTTGTTGGCTTAGTACGTCTACAACACCTACGAAATCTTCTTCGATACCGATAGGTAGAGTCATTACTAGAGGAGTTGCACCTAGAACGTTTTGTACTTGGTCTACAACTTTGTAGAAGTCTGCGCCCATACGGTCTAGTTTGTTAACGAAGATCAGACGAGATACGTGTGATTCGTCAGCGTAACGCCAGTTAGTTTCTGACTGAGGCTCAACACCACCAGAACCACAGAATACACCGATACCACCGTCAAGTACTTTTAGAGAACGGTAAACTTCGATAGTGAAGTCAACGTGTCCAGGAGTATCGATGATGTTTAGACGGTGATCGTTCCAGAAACAAGTTGTTGCTGCAGACTGGATAGTGATACCACGTTCAGCTTCCTGCTCCATGAAGTCAGTAGTAGTTGAACCGTCGTGAGTGTCACCGATCTTATGGATCTTACCAGTTAGCTTTAGGATACGCTCTGTAGAGGTAGTTTTACCCGCGTCTACGTGAGCAAAAATACCAATGTTTCTGTATTTTGATAAATCAGTCATTGTCTTACTCTGTTAATAAGGTATAAAGTGCGCGCAGAGTATATCACATTCTGTCAATACTGATACCCTTGCGTGCAGATGGAAGAAAAAAAATTTTAACGTGAATTTTCCGTCCTCAAAGGATAGTCAAACATAGCGATTTATGTACTTTATTCGTTCTATATTCAGGACGGAATGAACAGTTTGTGAGCCCACAAATACCATTCTTTTTCAGCATTACAGCTCGTCAAAAGCCTCAATAGCCTCTGACAACTTCTTAACGCCGTGGATTTGCATCCCCGGAATGCCACCTTTTGGCATATTAGCAGCCGGGACAATTGCCTTTTTGAAGCCGTGCTTAAATGCCTCGTTCAAACGCTCTTGACCACTAGGTACCGGACGAATCTCGCCAGCCAAACCAACTTCGCCAAATACCACCACATCTTTTGGCAACGGACGATCGCGAAAGCTTGATAGTAACGCCATCACTAAAGCAAGATCCGCACTGGTTTCTGTTACCTTAACGCCGCCGACTACATTCACAAACACGTCTTGATCAGCCATTTGCAGACCACCGTGCTTATGCAATACGGCTAATAATAAGGAGAGACGATTCTGCTCCAAACCAACCGCTACGCGACGAGGGTTTGCCAATTGCGAGTAGTCCACCAGCGCTTGAATCTCTACTAATAGAGGACGTGTACCTTCCCATACAACCATGACCGAAGATCCTGACGTCTCTTCTTCGCCACGAGAAAGGAAAATCGCCGATGGGTTACTTACTTCTTTCAGTCCCTGCCCCGTCATCGCAAACACGCCTAATTCATTTACCGCACCAAAACGGTTTTTGTGGCTGCGCAGTGTACGGAAACGACTATCTGTTCCGCCATCAAGCAAGACAGAACAGTCAATAATGTGCTCAAGGACTTTAGGGCCGGCAAGAGTACCATCTTTCGTTACGTGACCAACAATAAATACCGCAACATTGTTCTGTTTTGCGTATCGCGTCAGTGCCGTCGCAGATTCTCGCACCTGAGCAACACTGCCCGGTGACGATTGAACATCAGAAACGTGCATAACCTGAATCGAGTCAATCACCATAATTCTGGGCTGCTCTTTCTCTGCAATTTGGCAAATTTTATCGACGTTGGTTTCTGATAGCATCTTCAGGTGCTCTTTTGGCAGACCAAGACGAGACGCGCGCATCGCAACCTGTTGAAGCGATTCCTCACCCGTAACGTAAAGTGTCGGCATCAGCCCTGATAACGTACACATAGTTTGAAGAAGCAACGTCGACTTACCCGCGCCAGGGTTACCACCTATCAGAATCGCCGCACCAGGTACGACACCACCACCAAGCACACGATCGAGCTCTTTAAAACCACTAGTGAATCGCGGCACTTCTTGCAGATCGATTTCAGATAAGGTTTGGACTTTCGATTCTGTCGCCGAACCAGCATAACCGCTTAAGCGTTCATTGCGAGCAACGGTTGGCGAAGCAGCAATGCGCACCTCTGTGATCGTATTCCATGCACCACACGCATTACATTGTCCCTGCCAACGTGGAAAATCCGCGCCACAATCATTACAAACATACGCTCGTTTTGCTTTCGCCATGATGCCTCGATTTTTTCTACAAATGTGACCAAGCACAGCCAAGTCAGATCTAATCTGAAATGAACTATTGATATACTTAAGTTTTACTTTACTTAGTCGATACAAATTAAAGTAACGACATACTCTAACAGAAATAATGCAGCAATCTGAAATTCTCTCGCTCGCTGAAAGACTCATTCCCGTTTATGGTTCTGAAGACTTTGATTTTGTCCTTGGTCAATTGACCGAGGAAGAGCCGCCGTCGGCCAAAATCTTAGTGAAGATGGAACTGAACCGTCTTATGGCACCATGTAAGAAGAGCATTGATTTACGTGGTCGCGTCAAAGGCGAATGTCGTGAATATGTTTTGGATGGTATTTCGCATTGGTTGGACGATGTCGCTTTTAATGCTTATCACAAGAACATTAAGAAGTTTGGCACCTACACCGAAGGCATGTGGGAAGCACTGGTCAACACGCGCAATAACTTTCGTGTGATGAGCAAGCTCGCCACGCAGGAAAAGTCTCATTCATTAACCGATCCTAAAAGCCCCTTTCTCGCAGAACCGGTTCACCTCGGTTACGACTTAAAACGCCAAGAAAAGCGGTTGAAGGTTCAGTCGCAGGTAGAAATTCGCCGCGCCAAAGGGCAAATCCTTCATGGATTAAGCATCGATTTGTCGAGCTCTGGGGCAAAATTTAAAGTCCCGAGCGCATTTAAATACAACCTTGGTGAAATCATTCAAGTTTCGTTTACCGAGTTTGCAGGCAAGTCGCAAGTCGCGGGCATCGAAAAGCCACTGTCGTATCGAGTATTGGCCGTAGACGATTGCTATGAAAATGATGCCGTGCGCTATCTACGAACCATTCGTCTAACGGAAACCAATGTCGTTGCGCGCGTCATCGACGAAGCATTAAACAGTGCCGCCAAGCGCGCACGTCATGACAACCAAGATAAAATCATTCGTGCACGCACACGCGGTTATGAGCACATTGCACTCAAACACACGAGCAACTTACCACTGTTTTTTGATGGTAACGAACTCAAGCTAGCGATGCTGACACCAAACAACCAAAAGTTGTGGCAGTACTGGCACGATGAGAGAAATCAACAAGTCTTTGGCTCCTTGTTTAACGAGCAACGCGTCGCTTCTTTGATCAAACAAGGCGTGAAAGGCACCAGTAACGTTTTGTACTCGTTTACTCATGAACATGAAAACAAAACGTACTTCTACTCGATGCTTAGACCCGAAGCGACTCGCGAACAACGCCAGCTGTTTTGGCATTTAGGGGCTAAGCGAGAAAGTTGGCGTGCGTTTCGAATTTCTATTTTTGAGTTATCTGAGCAAGAGAAAGAAGATCTCGCACTATTCTCTCCAGAGTTAGCCGAAACCTCTCAGTCACTGACTCATATCGGCATTTTGCAAGAAATCGCTGACGAAAAGTCGGGGCAAGATTACCTATTAACAGAAAAACCGCGTTTGCCAGCCAACACGTTAAATGCCTTTCGTCATCCTCGAAAAATCACTGGCAACCCTAAAGGTATCTATTTCGATGCTCAATCGCGCCGTAAAGAACCACGCTATCGATTCAAAACGCCACTTGAACTCAGTTCGGGTGAGTTAAAAGCAGCAGGTTCAACCGTTGATATTTCTAAGCGAGGCTTGGGGATTCGTTTAGATGAGCCAACGATGTTACGCTCGGGACAAGAAGTGCAAGTTAACTTTCGTGAGTTACAACTTTACGATAAAAAGCTGCCTCTCATGGCCGTTCCATATCGCGTTATTCGAGTCAGCCCTGACGGTTGCAGCATACAATTGGTTATTGATGAAAACAGCAAAACGATCCGTGTGATCGCTTTCTTCAACAGCATCATTGAACACAACCAAGATAAGCTGATCCCACAAAAAGAGATGTTGCCAAGCAATGCATTACTGGAAAGACTGCACAGCGTTTTGCTATCAAGGACGTTAAGCACACCCATCTTTATCAGCAAAAGTACAGCGTCGGCACTAAAAACTCCGGTGGTTGGAGTGAACCTGCCGTTGCCAAAACACATTGAGTTGTTTGCGCGCTTAGGTCACGATCAAAAATTCTCTTTAGAGCCAATTTTTAAAGGCCGCTCTAGCACGCTGATCGCAGAACCAATTAAGCGTGTCGACGGAGCACAAGCAAGACACCAAGACATCTACATTAGTGCAGCGAAAATCGGCAATAAGATCACTGCTATCGAATCCAAACTGCACCAAGAATTTAATAGCGTGAAAGAGCGAATTCAGTTCATCAAAAAAGCGCGCATGATGGGCGATTTCTATGTATTTCGAATGTCCACCGCACCCATTTTTGATCCTATGACGTCGCTGCTACGACAGGACTTGAGTGACCTTACTCAGTTTGGCGTTCATCAAGCCAGTAAACTAGAAAAGGAGCTGACGGCTTTGGTTGGCTACAGCGAGTTTGAAGACATAACCGAAGAAGTCGTCGTGCGACTTGAACTAACGGAATAAAAAACACCGCCAAAATAGGCGGTGTTTTTCTTTCTGATTCTATTAAGGCTTCGCTTTCCAACTGATTTTTTGCTGCTTCACGAGCGCGCCAGACAAAATACAGAGCACCCCACCTAACCCAGCAAAACGCACCGAGGTTTGTGCCTGTGCCTCTACTTTAGGTTTCGCGTGGTAGGCAATACCAAGGCCTGCGGCGGACATCATCACTAAGTCGTTGGCACCATCACCAACGGCAACGGTATTATGCTGTTCAATTTCGTATTCATCCGCCAGTTCAACCAAAATATCGGACTTGGTTTGCGCAGATACCACGTCACCAATCACTTGCCCAGTTAACTTTCCGTCAATGATCTCAAGCTGATTTGAACGAGCGAAGTCCAGACCGACTTTCTCTTTGATGTAATCAGAGAAATACGTGAACCCACCAGATGCAATGGCGGTTTTCCAACCGAGCGCTTTAAAGGTCGCAATCAACGCTTCAAAGTCTGGCATGAATGGAAGCTCAGAACGCACTTGCTCTAAAATCGCTTCATCTGCGCCTTTTAGTTTACCAACCCGTTGACGCAAGCTTTGTTCAAAGTCCAACTCACCTTGCATCGCACGTTCAGTCACTTCGGCGACTTCTTCCCCTACTCCAGCCAATTTGGCAATTTCATCAATACATTCAATTTGAATCGCTGTGGAATCCATATCGAACACCACTAAGCCAGGCGCAGAGAGATCCGGCACTTCATTCAGAGAAGCATAATCAATGTTGAGGCTTTTTAAGATGGTTTCGTGTTGAGATGTTAATTCGCCCGCCATCAATGCTACTTCATACTGACCGACTTTCCATGTTTCTAACACCGGGTTATAGAAACCAGTAAAGAAGTCGATATCTTCAAAATGGCGAGGGGAAAGATATTCAGCAAAAACGATCCAATTCGCTTTCGCTTTATCTAACTGGGTAGCAAATCGAGTTTCGGGCAGTCGGTTTAAAAGTGTCGTATGTTTTCTGATAGGCAAGCTTTTTGACGCGTCCATGTATATAATCCCTTATGACTTTGCTAAAACGTTACCTCAACAAACTAAAAAGGCAAGTCTTTGTTTTGTTTTAAATGGATGAGTAAAGAGCATGAGTGAATCCTTGTTCTCAGTAAGGAATGCCCTGCGAATTCTGGCACTAATCCTACTGTGCGTGATGTTATTCATCACCATCAAAAACAGTGTTGTGATCAGTAAGGGCAACGAGAAGATTCAAGCGCAGCAGCTTGAAACACTCACCAAGGTTTTGATCTCGCAGGCATCTTTGTCTGCCAGCGAAATGATATTAACCAAAGACCAAGAGCGATTGCTCAAGCTGACCAACCAGCTCGCGCAAGACCGTTTGGTATTTGATGCCACGATTTATGACTCACAAGGTGTGCGATTAGCATCGAGTGACGAGGCGCTGTCTGTCCGTGAGGTCCTAGGATTAGATACCCCACTAGCCACCGCATCTATTGGTCGCCAGCAATTGGTCGAGCCAGTCCTAGCTGATGGTGCTGTGATTGGTTTTGTACGTGTGACGTTTGAGACAGGCCGAGTGACGGCGATTTCTGATCACCATTATCGTAAGAGTGATCGTTACATGTACATGATGGTCTTGATGAGTTTTGTGTGTGGCATGTTGTTTATTATGATTTTACGTAGACAGCCGATCCGCCGTAAAAAAGCCGAAAACTTGCTGCTGACCAAGTAATTCCAACAGCCAACTTCAAATAAAAAACAGCCCGCTTTGAGCGGGCTGTTTTTTTAGTTCTTGAAAGCGAAGACGAATCTTTGTCGCTTATTCTGCATCGCCTAGCAATACTGAATCTAACGCGATTAGCATCATGTCGTTAAATGTTGTTTGACGCTCGTCTGATGTGGTTTGCTCGCCTGTTTTGATATGGTCTGAAACCGTACAGATTGTCAGAGCTTTTGCGCCGTATTCTGCTGCTACGCCGTAAATACCCGCCGCTTCCATTTCAACACCAACAATGCCGTACTTGTCCATTACGTCGAACATTTCTGGATCTGGCGTGTAGAAAAGCTCCGCTGAAAATAGGTTGCCGACTTTCACATCAATACCACGTGCTTTTGCTGCATCTTCTGCTGCACGAACCATTTTGTAGTCTGCGATAGCCGCAAAGTCATGGCCTTTAAAGCGAATGCGGTTTACTTTTGAATCCGTACACGCGCCCATGCCGATCACAACATCACGTACTTTGATGTCTTCATTCACCGCACCACAGCTACCGACACGGATGATTTTCTTCACACCGAAGTCTTTGATTAGCTCAGTCGCGTAAATCGAACATGATGGGATACCCATACCGTGGCCCATCACAGAGATTTTACGGCCTTTGTAAGTGCCTGTGTAACCGAACATATTGCGCACATCACACACTTGCACAACATCTTCAAGGAAGGTTTCTGCGATGTATTTTGCACGTAGCGGGTCACCTGGCATCAGTACTACGTCTGCGAATGCACCCATTTCAGCATTGATATGTGGAGTTGCCATTTTTCTTTTCCTTAACCTTTCTCTAGCGCTCCGCGCTTAAGGCGATGTAAGCCAGAGTATTCTCATTTCCGACAAGCAGTACTTGCATACTGCAAACATAAAACTAGGAGCACTCAGCTCCTAGTTTTTAATATCCTAATTATAGGAAATTCTTACCGTAATCCATTGGAGAAGTACCGAAGTAGCTCGCCAATGTTTGGCCGATATCTGCGAACGTTTCGCGGCGGCCAAGAGAGCCTGCTGGCACTTTTTGACCGTAAACCAATACTGGAATGTGCTCACGAGTATGGTCAGTACCTGGCCATGTTGGGTCACAACCGTGGTCAGCCGTTAGGATTAGCACGTCATCTTCACCCATCAGTTCGAGCACTTCGTTGATGCGACCATCAAAGTACTCAAGCGCCGCAGCGTAACCCGCTACATCACGGCGGTGGCCGTAAGCGGAGTCGAAATCAACAAAGTTAGTGAATACGATGGTGTTATCACCCGCTTCTTTGATTTGCTCTAGCGTTGCTTCGAACAATGCAGGAATACCTGTCGCTTTCACTTTCTTGGTGATACCGCAGTTTGCGTAGATGTCTGCAATCTTACCGATAGAAACCACATTGCCTTGTTTCTCCTCGACTAACTTTTGTAGAACCGTTGCTGATGGTGGCTCTACAGATAGGTCACGACGGTTACCCGTACGCTCAAATTGACCTTTACCAGGACCGATGAATGGACGCGCGATTACACGGCCGATGTTGTAATCTTCTAGTTCTTCACGAGCAATTTGGCAAAGCTCTAGTAGACGATCTAGACCGAATGTCTCTTCGTGACATGCGATTTGGAATACAGAGTCCGCAGAGGTGTAGAAGATTGGCTGGCCAGTCTTCATGTGTTCTTCACCAAGGTCATCAAGAACTTGAGTACCAGATGCGTGGCAGTTACCTAGGAAGCCATCTAGACCTGCACGCTCAAGAATGCGGTCAGTCAGCTCTTTAGGGAAGCTGTTTGCTTTATCTGTGAAGTAGCCCCAGTCAAACAGAACTGGTACGCCAGCAATTTCCCAGTGACCAGACGGAGTGTCTTTACCAGAAGAAAGCTCAGCAGCGTGGCCGTAAGCACCGATGATTTCTGCATCAGCGTCTAGGCCAGGAGCAAAGCGACCTGTTGATTCTTTGTGTGCCATCGCCAAACCAAGTTTAGATAGGTTTGGAAGGCTAAGTGCGCCTTGACGTTTGTCGTTATCTGCTAAGCCTTTTTCACACTGGTCAGCAATATGACCTAGAGTGTCTGAACCTACATCACCAAATTCTTTTGCATCAGCAGTTGCACCGATACCGAATGAGTCTAGTACTAAAATAAATGCTCTTTTCATTGCTCTTTCCTTAGGCCCACTCGGCGAATTATTATGGTTGAGTAGGCCTTATGTAATTACTTAATCTTTTAGATGTCTTCTGCACGAATTTGACGGTAAACCTCTGGAGTTGGTGTGTATTCACCACCCACTTTGATTGCACTGCGTAGTGCTTTTGCCGCTTCTTCCCACTGCTCTTCACTGCGAGCGTGGATAACTGCTAGAGGTTTATCGCTATCAGCAACTTCACCCAATCGAATGAAGTTATCAAAACCTACCGCGTAGTCGATTTCATCAGTTGCAACACGGCGGCCGCCACCCATAGAAACCACAGCCATGCCGATAGCACGCGTGTCCATTGCAGAGACAATACCTGTTTCTGTCGCGTAAACTGGCTTGATGATTTCTGCTTTTTCTAGGTAGTTGTCGTAGTTTTCTACGAAGTCAGCTGGACCGCCAAGACCCGCAACCATTTTGCCGAAGCAAGCTGCTGCTTTACCGTTGTCTAGCACTTCTATCAGTTTCGCGCGTGCGTCGTCTGTGTTCTCAGCCAGTTTGCCAAGCACGAGCATTTCAGCACATGATGCCATCGTCACTTCAAGTAGACGCGGGTTGCGGTATTCACCTGTTAGGAAACGAACCGCTTCACGAACTTCCACCGCGTTACCCGCAGAAGAAGCCAGTACTTGGTTCATGTCCGTAAGGATCGCCGTAGTCTTCGTGCCTGCACCATTTGCTACAGCAACGATAGATTTTGCTAGCTCTTCAGACGCTTCGTAAGTTGGCATAAATGCGCCAGAACCGACTTTTACGTCCATCACTAGAGATTCCAGACCCGCTGCCAATTTCTTAGACAGGATCGATGCCGTGATCAGTGAGATGTTGTCTACGGTAGCCGTGATATCACGAGTCGCGTACACGCGCTTATCTGCCGGAGCAAGATCACCCGTTTGACCGATGATCGCCACACCCGCATCTTTGGTTACTTGACCAAAAACTTCGTTCGTTGGTGTGATGTTGTAGCCAGGAATCGCTTCAAGTTTATCTAGCGTGCCGCCTGTGTGGCCAAGGCCACGACCAGAGATCATAGGTACGAAACCGCCACATGCTGCCACCATAGGGCCAAGCATCAGAGAAGTTACGTCACCCACACCACCGGTTGAGTGTTTGTCGACAATTGGACCACCGAAGTTCATGTGGCTCCAGTCGATAACCATGCCTGAATCACGCATTGCACACGTTAGGGCGATGCGCTCATCCATGGTCATTTCATTAAAGAAAATCGTCATAGCAAACGCCGCAATCTGACCTTCAGATACCGTGTTGTTCGCTACGCCTTGAATAAAGAAGTTGATTTCGTCGGCTGTTAGGACTTCGCCGTCACGTTTTTTACGAATGATTTCTTGTGGTAAATACATTAGTGCCTCCCAAGCTCTTTTGAGCCATGGTTGTAGTAGGATAGAAGAGGTTTGGTAGCACCCTTTTAGGTGCTACCGGTCAGACGTATTATTGGAATTAGTACGCTGTTGGATCAGCGACGTCGTCCGATACTTCTAATGTATTTAGTAGGTTGGTTAACAGGCTAGACGCACCAAAACGGTAGTGACGAGCATCAACCCAGTTGTCACCTAGGATTTCGTCAGCCATTGCTAGGTATGCCGCTGCGTCTTCAGCAGTGCGCACACCACCTGCTGGTTTGAAACCAACAGTTTCTGCAACACCCATGTCGCGAATAACTTCAAGCATCATGCGAGCGTATTCTGGTGTTGCGTTTACTGGCACTTTACCAGTTGAAGTTTTAATGAAGTCAGCACCTGCTTCAATACAGATTTGAGATGCTTTCTTGATTAGTGCTTCTTCTTTTAGTTCACCAGTTTCGATGATCACTTTTAGAAGAATGTCACCACAAGCTTCTTTACATTGCTTAACCAGTTCGAAGCCTACTTTCTCATCACCCGCCATTAGCGCGCGGTATGGGAAAACTACGTCAACTTCGTCTGCACCGTAAGCAACAGCCGCTTTTGTTTCAGCAACAGCGATGTCGATGTCGTCGTTACCGTGTGGGAAGTTCGTTACTGTTGCAATGCGAACTTCTGGCGTACCTTGCTCACGAAGTGTCTTCTTAGCAATAGGAATAAAGCGAGGGTAAATACAGATTGCAGCTGTGTTGCCTACTGCTGTTTTCGCGTCATGACATAGTGAGATCACTTTTGCATCAGTGTCATCATCATTCAGCGTAGTTAGGTCCATAAGTTTTAGTGCACGTAGCGCTGCTGCTTTTAAATCGCTCATTTCTATCTCCGATCAATATTCAAAAAATTCACTACTCAGCCTCACATCACTTCTCTAACTATAATCAACAAGTCGAGATAGTGTGAGAAATTGGCTAAACAGTCTATTTATGAACGGACTTGGTTCCCTGAAGACTCGGCATATACAGCGAAAAATTCATATGCCAATTGCTATCCTTGTCACCGCACAGTACCAGTTTGGCCTATGGCACAACAATCTATGATTGCGGTGTCTTTAATATCACATCACACAGCGAAACGCCTATTAGATCTGATATTGCAGGGCAATTCATTTGCCCATCGAGTATGTAATATTCACTCTATGATTAAGTGGTTATCGTAACCATGATCTCGTGATTACTACATTATAGATATTCACCGCAAAACTGTAGCACCAAATAGAGCGCAAACGGTTTGTATCTCAAAATTTCCAAGCCGCTATTCCATTCGCTGCGTAAACCAATGTCTTGGGTTTACTCAGCGTAAAAATTTTGGTCCTGAAAAACGAAAAATGCCCCGCAGCAATCTCTTGCTACAGGGCATGGTTTAAAACGGCGTCTATATATTAAGAACCGATTCTAATTAAAATGCTGCAAGGCTTAGGCAGAAGCCTGCAATTGTCGCTGCCATAAGGTTAGACAACGTACCTGCAAGAACTGCTTTGATACCCATGCGAGCGATATCTGAACGACGGTTTGGTGCAAGGCTACCTAGACCACCAAGTAGGATCGCGATAGAAGAAAGGTTCGCGAAGCCACATAGTGCGAATGAGATGATAGCTGTTGTCTTCTCAGACATTACTTCACCAGTTGCTGCTACTACTTGAGCGCTGTCACCTAGGTAAGGTGTGAAGTTCAAGTAAGCAACGAATTCGTTGATAACTAGTTTCTGACCGATGAATGAACCAGCAACAACCGCTTCGTTCCATGGAACACCGATTAGGAATGCTAGTGGAGAGAATGCGTAACCTAGGATTAGTTCTAGAGTTAGCTCAGGCATGCCGAACCAACCACCGATGCCACCTAGCATACCGTTAACTAGAGCAATCAGACCAACGAATGCGATTAGCATTGCACCTACGTTTAGCGCAAGTTGTAGACCAGAAGCCGCACCGCCCGCTGCTGCGTCGATTACGTTAGCTGGTTTGTCGTCGCCACCGTCCATTGCTTCTTCGATATCTTCGTGAGGCTGATCAGTCTCTGGGTGAAGAATCTTAGCGAACAGTAGACCACCTGGTGCTGCCATGAATGATGCTGCTACTAGGTACTCTAGAGGAACACCCATAGATGCGTAACCTGCTAGTACACCACCAGCTACAGAAGCTAGACCACCACACATTACCGCGAATAGCTCAGATTGAGTCATTTTTGGAACGAATGGACGAACTACTAGAGGTGCTTCAGTTTGACCTACGAAGATGTTAGCTGCTGCTGACATTGATTCCGCACGAGAAGTACCAAGCGCTTTTTGAAGTGCACCACCAAGAATCTTGATAACCCACTGCATTACGCCAACGTAGTAAAGAACTGAAATCAGTGCTGAGAAGAAGATCAGTGTAGGAAGAACACGGAAAGCGAAGATGAAACCGCCGCCGCCGAATACTTCGAACATCTTGTCAGAAACAAGACCACCGAATAGGAACGATGAACCATTGTTACCGTAGTTGATAACGTTAGAAACACCAGTAGAGAAACCGTTTAGTAGATCACGGCCCCAAGGTACATAAAGTACGAATGCACCTAATGCGAATTGGATAGCGAATGCGCCACCCACAGTTCTTAGATTGATAGCTTTACGGTTATTAGAAAATGCAAATGCAATAGCAAGAAGCACTACCATACCGACTAGGCTCATAAACAGGCTCATAGTTTATGACTTCCTTATAAGTTATTTATTGGCGTGTTACAAAATGGAGCTATAAAGCGGGGGCAATTATACTCACGCAGAATCAATTAAAGTAATGCCACCCTCACACTTTCTTATAAGATTCATCATTGATTCACCCACCTTTGTGAGTTATCTCACAATAAGCAGGGAAACGTTTTCTATTTCAGACTACATCTTTAGATTTTATTCACAGATAGAGAAAGCAAAATTGCTATTTTCCCACAGCTGAGTGGCAATCGATTGCTTTCGCACACTATGCAACTCTGCGAGCTCATTGAATACATGAATGAGTTTGGCAGGGTGATTCGGCTCCCCTTGATAACCAAGTATAGGCATATCTGGAGCATCTGTTTCTATAACTAGATTTTCGAGTGGTAATCTTTGAATCGCGTCGCGAGTTTTATGGGCTCTCGGATAGGTAATGGTTCCACCAACACCGATGAAAAAACCTAATCTGACCCACTCCATTCCCTGCTGATAACTACCAGCAAACGCGTGCAAAACGCCACCACGAGGTAACTTCGCCGCTTTGACCATTTGAATGAGTCGATTGTGTGCTTTCCGGCTGTGCAAAATGACAGGAAGATTGAAACGCCTTGCCAGCTCAAATTGAGTTTCAAGCGCCCTTTCTTGTAGCTCAGGATCTACGTTAACTGCAAAGTCTAGTCCGCACTCTCCGATTGCCACACACTGTGGCGATTTTTGGTTGAGATAGCGTTCTAGTTCTGAAAGGTGTTGCTCAACGTTATCTTCTAGAAAATACGGATGAAAACCGAGCGCGTAATACAAATTGGCGTGTTGCTCTGCCAACGTTTGAATACGAGCCCAATTTTGCGGGCCGACGGAAGGAATCAGAATTCTTGCGACGCCTTGCGTTTGAGCAAGCTCAAGTTGATGCGCAAAGTCATCTTGAAACACATCAAAATCAAAGTGGCAGTGCGTATCAAAGAACTTCATCTTGAGACTTTTTATCGACGCCAGCAGACGGAGAGTCAGAAAAAGACAGAGCCTCGCCCTTCTCTTCGTTTTGATGGGCAGGATCTTTTCGATATGGGACGCAGCTGCGTTTTTGATCGGGCGTTAATCCCATTTGTTTACACCAATCGTCGTAACGCTTTAACCCACGTTTGAACCAGTTCATTTTTCTTCCTTATATAAAAACGCCCTTGACTAAGTCTATAGCCAAGGGCGATTTAAAATCTAGTTGCTTTAACGCGGCGGTTGATTAGTGCTCGCGAGTCGCACGGAATTCAACGTCTGGGAAGCGTTCTTTTGCAAGGTTCAAGTTAACCATAGTTGGGGCAATGTACGTTAGGTTGTCACCACCATCCAACGCTAAGTTCGCTTGGTTCTTACGCTGGAACTCATCCAGTTTCTTCGCATCGCCACACTCAACCCAACGAGCAGTCGCTACATTAACGCCTTCGTAGATTGCTTCAACGTTGTATTCTGACTTCAAGCGAGCCACAACCACGTCAAACTGAAGCACACCTACCGCACCAACGATCAGATCGTTGTTTTGCAGTGGACGGAATACCTGTACCGCACCTTCTTCAGAAAGCTGAACCAAGCCTTTTAGTAGTTGCTTCTGCTTCAATGGATCTTTCAAACGAATACGACGGAACAATTCAGGCGCAAAGTTTGGAATACCAGAGAACTTCAGTGACTCACCTTGCGTGAAAGTATCACCAATTTGAATAGTGCCGTGGTTATGCAGACCAATGATGTCACCCGCGTAAGCGTGTTCTGCTCGTGAACGGTCACCAGCCATGAAGGTTACCGCATCAGAGATACTTACTTGTTTGCCTAGACGAACGTGGTTCATCTTCATACCTTGAGTGTAAGTACCCGATACGATACGCATGAATGCGATACGGTCACGGTGTTTAGGGTCCATGTTTGCTTGGATCTTGAATACGAAGCCAGAGAACTTATCTTCTGTCGCTTCAACATCACGCTCAACCGCTTGACGCGTTTTCGGCGCTGGCGCCCATTCAGTCAGACCGTCTAGCATATGGTCAACACCAAAGTTACCCAGTGCGGTACCGAAATAAACTGGTGTCAGTTCACCCGTTAGGAACAGTTCTTTATCAAACTCAGGACATGCACCCATTACAAGCTCAAGCTCTTCACGAACGCTTGCCGCTAGGCTTTCACCAACTTTTTCATCAAGCTCTGGGTTATCCAGACCTTTGATGATGCGAACTTCTTGAATTTCATGACCGTGGCCAGATTCATAAAGGATCGTTTCGTCACGGTGAATGTGGTAAACACCTTTAAATTCTTTACCACAGCCGATAGGCCAGGTAATTGGCGCGCACATCATACCCAATTCGTTTTCTACTTCATCCAATACTTCCATTGGATCACGAACGTCACGGTCAAGTTTGTTCATGAAAGTTACGATTGGCGTATCACGCAGACGTGTTACTTCCATTAGCTTACGAGTACGATCCTCGACACCTTTCGCCGCATCGATAACCATCAAACACGAGTCAACTGCCGTCAGAGTACGGTAAGTATCTTCTGAGAAGTCTTCGTGTCCTGGAGTATCAAGCAGGTTTACTAGGCAATCGTTGTACGGGAACTGCATCACAGAAGTGGTTACCGAGATACCACGTTCCTTTTCCATTTCCATCCAGTCAGATTTTGCGTGCTGTGCATTACCACGACCTTTTACAGTACCTGCTTTTTGGATCGCGTTTCCGAATAAAAGGACTTTTTCGGTAATGGTTGTTTTACCCGCATCCGGGTGAGAAATAATAGCGAACGTTCTACGTTTAGAAACTTCGCTTAGAAAAGGTGTATTTGACATGAAACTGGTCTTCTTTGATGTCTGAATGCCTGCTGAAAAGCAAACACGCTTTTTGTAGATTCAATTTTGCGCGGTATTCTCGCCTATTATTGCTTTAGGGGCAACTTCCCGAGTAGTGCGTCTAGTTAAAGAAGAGATAACTCATGATGATCGCGTCTTCTTTTCCATTGCCTGTTTTGGCAGGATAATAATCATAACGACGATCCACTTCGTTAAAACCAGCTTGCTCATAAATATGAATCGCAGGATGGTTACTTTCTCTTACTTCTAGCCACGCGCTGTCTGCTTTGGCTTGCTCACAGTGATTCAGAAAGGCATCCAATAACTTTTGACCGTAGCCTTTTCCTTGTAGCGCAGGGGCAACCGCAATATTGAGTAACGTCACTTCACCCACAATATTTTGTGCATAAAAGTAGCCAACTACCGAGCCATCTTCAACCATCACATGATGGCACGCACCGCGACTCGACAAATCGCGCACTAACGACTCTGCCCATGGGTGAGAATGTGCTTGCTGTTCAATTTGCCAAACTTGCTCCACATGCTCACTGCACATTGGGAGAATTTCAATCGTCATGATTTAACCTATTAGGTCGAAATACCGCGCCACAATAGAGCTTGGTATTCGATCTTTTACAAACGTTACGAGTAAGAACAAATTTGCTGCCAAAGTGCGCGTTTTTGTTCATTGTTGCCATCAATGTCTTGCAATAACGGCGAGGTTAGCTGCTTAGCATTTTCCATGCTGTTACTTTCACAGCCTGCAAACCATACCCACTCCAACTGATGTTCACCAAGCATTGCAAGGCGCTCAGGCTCGATATGCATGGCTTGTTCAAGCGTTAACTTCATACTTTTAAGTATCTTCTCGAACAGTATCGCTGTCTCATTCGTAGGACAGATGGGTGAGACCAGCAGAAGTTTGCAAGAACTTGGCAAATCTATAGTTGGCGGTTGATAGCCTGCCAACCTTTCTGGATGAATCAACTCCCACGAGGTGATTCCCATTTCGTGTAAATACTGTTTCTCGTTAATTGACATTTTTCGTCACCTGTTTGAACGAGGCAATCCTATCAAAAAGTCAGAGGTGTTATGAAGCTTTTCCAATCACTCTTTACTGTGATGATGGTAGCGACCATCAGTTTTTCCACATTTGCGAGCAGCAATAATGATGACTGGGAGCTGATCGCAACCAAGACCGTCAACTTCCAAACGGAGACAGACACCGTTACGCCAAATAGTCTGCTCAAAAACCGTAACTTCAGTAAAATCAAAATAAAGTGCATTCAAGGCACCGTCGATTTAAAAGACATCAAAGTCACCATGACCGACGGCAGCGATAAAAAACTCACATCAATGGGCACGCTCACCAACGGAATGTCAACGCGAGCTTGGACACTACCAGGAGCGGAGGACGCGAAACTTAAGCACCTTGAAATGAAATACAGCAGTTGGGGAAATATGAAGCTCGACGTGTTGGGTGTCAGCAAAAAAGCAAAAGTCGAAATCTGGGGCAAAAAAAGAACCAAAAACGCTCAATAAACGTCATGCTTGTCGATTGACTGATGAAAAGCAAACAGCCCGCTATTTCAGCGGGCTGTTTCAGTATTTAAAGCTCTGAGAACTCAGGCGCGTAATCAATACGTCCAGAACGTCCTGCACATTGGCCCTCGACGAGTTCAGCTACTCGAAACGTACCTTCAGGCACATCCCAAGCGCATTCAAAGCCCATCTCTTCACCAGCATTGAAACCTTGTCGTGCATAGTAGTTAGGTTCACCCAACACGACACAGACTGGATAACCGAAATCACGCAGAGATTCGAAACCTTCTTTAATGAGTTCAGCACCAATGCCTTGACGGCGATAGTCCTCATGAACAGCCAATGGTGCAAGCCCTTGCCACGACAAATCTTCACCATTTAATGTAACTGGGCTAAATAAAGCATGGCCAATTACCTCACCTTCATCCGTACACGCCACCAGCGACAAGGTCAGCTTGCCGTTTTCACGTAAACGCATCACCAAGTTGGCTTCTGCATCGGTTGGAAACGCATGTTTCAATAGGCGGTCAATGGTCAGAATGTCCGCAGGGGCTTCAGTTCGAATAAGCATTCGCTACTCCGGGTTGTTGTGCAGGCTCTTGAACCCCTTTTTGGACAAAGTCAGCCAGTTGGTTCAGCGCTACTTGCATTGCTTTTGGTAACTGCTCTAAGTCGACACTGTCCATCAAGTTTTTCACTTCTAAGCCAAGCTCAGTGTCACCTTCAATTGAAAGGCGACGTTGGAAGAACAGCGTATCAGGGTCTTCTTTACGACCAGCAATCAGTACTAGGTCGTTTAGATTACCACTAAAACTCACATCTTCCTGAACTGGTTTTTCAGCGACGACTAATTTTTCATCTTGATAGCTGATGTACCATGCTAAGTTCAAGTCTTTAATCGCAACTTTTAACCACTTGTCTTCAAGGAATTCAAAGTCGCCATCTTCTAACGCTTCTTTGAATACCATTTTCAGCCCTTCAAGCAAGGCTTTTTGTTGAACTGTTTGTGGTAATAACTGGACTGGAGAACGCAAAATGTTGGCTGCGTTCTTTACTAGTTGACTGCGAATCTTGTTTAACACGTTCATTATCCGTTACTTTGTCATTAGGTCGCTCATATTACGCAATCGCACCACCGCGATACCTGTTATGTATCAATAAACTGTTTGTTTTCAGTTGGTGGTTTATTGTCCACTAACGTGTCGTTTTTTGACCTTACGTGTATTATTGATGCGAACAGCTTGATAAACGCTTTAATAACCGTATTTTCAAAGTTATAGTTATCCGAGCGTATCCTCGTGATATCAAGTCACAGAATAAAGCCGAGTCAACCACTTAAAAATGACTCACTATGCAGGCTTGAGAAGCACGGCGGCATATTCGCCAGGGTAGCGCTTTTGATTACACGGACGAATTAATCTGGCTCATTGGAGATCGGTAATACCCTAATGCCTTCCCAGCAATTACAACATTGGTTTGCCACGCTAACCTCAAATAGCCCTTTCTTTTTTGCTATTCTTGATAAAAAACACAATTATCGAATGGTGAGTGACCGCTATTGTGATATTGCCGGCTTAAATCATGAAGAAATCATCGGGTTAAACGATTGCCAGGTGCTAGGTGAGCAGTTTTATAAGAAGCTGGCACCTTACTACCAACGCGCATTCAAAGGCGTGCATGTCGAAGCTGAAATTACCTTAGATGAAACCGATTTAGAGACCAGCCTTCACTTTAGTTTGTCACCAGTGTATGAAGGTAACGAGGTACGTTTCGTGGTGTTTCACGCCGTCGACACCTCCGAAAAGCAAATACTTGTCCGCTCTCTGGAAGAAGCCGAAAACAAATTTGCCAAGCTGACCCAACTATTGCCCGATGGCCTGCTGCTGATTGAAGATGACACCATCATCTCAGCAAACCCTGCCTCGGCTCGTCTGCTTGGGCTTAACTCCCCTCACGAGCTACTCGGTGAAGAGCTCTCTCGCTTGTTCATCGACGAAAACACCAAAAAAGTTTTCAGTCACCGACTCAGCACGCTTATTTCGGACAAACCGTTTGTTTGCCTGACTAGCGCGCGTTGCGGATTTGAGCGCAAAGTCCAATTGCATGCGGACTCGACGGCAATTCTAGGCAGTGAATCTCAAATTATTCTTATCCAAGATGCGGATGACACACCAAAACACTTGTCGTCGGCCTCCAGTGAAGATTCTCATATCGACTCTTTAACCAAACTGTATAACCGATTTGGTTTCACCAAGCGCCTAGAACAACTGATCAAAAGCCAAACACCGCTATTGGTGTTTTACCTCGATATCGATAACTTTAAGAACATTAATGACTCGCTGGGTCATCACATCGGTGACAAAGTCATCCAAGAAGTTTCTGCACGTTTAAAACGACTGCTGCCAAACCAAGCGATTATCGGCCATCTTGGCGGTGATGAGTTCGGCATCATCCTTCCTGAGCCAGAAAACTCGCGCATGGCAGAAGTGTTATCAGATCGCATTATTTCTTTGATAAACCAACCTTTTGATCTGCACCACTTCAGTAAACGTCTTGCTTGCTCAATCGGTAGCGTCCGCTATCCGGAAGATGGGCAGGATGCTCGTATCTTGCTACAAAACGCCGATACCGCGATGTACGAAGCCAAAGATCGCGGACGAAACCGTCTGATCAAATTCAATGACCAAATGAACAAAGAAGCGCGTATGCGTTTGTGGCTCGAAATCGAACTGCAAAAAGCCCTGCAGCAAAATGGTCTTGAAGTTTGGTATCAACCCAAAGTGAACGCCCGTGATTTCAGTATCAATGGCGCAGAGGCTTTAGTACGTTGGAAACATCCGGTTGAGGGCTACATTAGCCCAGGATCATTTATTCCTGTGGCGGAACGAGCAGGTTTGATTGAGCATCTGGGTCGCGTGGTGATGCGTGATGTATTCAACACCGTAAAACGCTGGAAACAACAAGGCATTTTGCCGGGTCGCGTCGCGATCAACTTGTCTCCAGAACAGTTTGGCAACCCTCAGTTGATCGACTTTATGGAGAAGCTGCTGCGCACAACCGAACTTGATCCAAGTTGCATCACGTTTGAGCTAACGGAAAGCGCGGTGATGAGTGACAGCGAACATACGCTGCAAATGCTGAATGCGATTAAAAAGTTGGGCTTTGCTTTGTCGATCGACGACTTTGGTACTGGGTATTCCTCACTGTCGTATTTAGCTCGTTTCCCGATTGATGAACTAAAAATCGACCGTGCATTCATTAATGACATTGACGCCCTGCCAAAACAGGTGACCGTCATCGAGAACATCATCAACTTGGGCAAATCTTTGGAACTAACGGTCGTTGCAGAAGGCGTAGAAACGCATCAGCAAGCTACTTTACTTTCCAACCTTCAATGTAACTCGATTCAAGGTTTTCATTTCTACCGACCTCAACCAAAACATGAAATCGAAGAGTTGTTTGTGCAAAACCGCCGCCACAAAAACTGATCCCCCTACTTCGCCAAATCAAACCTTTACCCCTACTCTCAAGGGGTAAATATTGAGTTTATTGAGCTAAACCTAACTTAGGTCAAATTAGCTATTCATAATTCTTCATAAAATGCGGGCACCTTTTCCTTCTCTATGATTGTGAGCATATGGAACTCTTGTGTCCTGCGGGTAACCTGCCTGCGCTAAAAACCGCGATTGATTGCGGTGCAGATGCCGTGTACATCGGCTTCAAAGACGATACCAACGCGCGTCACTTTGCTGGTTTGAACTTCAACGGTAAAAAGCTAGAAAAGGCCGTGCAATATGTGCATGACCACAACAAAAAGATCCACGTTGCACTCAATACCTTTGCTCATCCAAACGGTTTTGAACGCTGGACAAACGCCGTCGATAACGCAGCGGCATTGGGCGTAGATGCACTGATTGTCGCTGACATTGCTGTTCTTGAGTACGCTGCTCGCAAATACCCTGAGCTTGAGCTGCACCTTTCCGTGCAAGCTTCTGCTACCAACGTAGCTGCGATTGACTTCTACAAGCAAAACTTCAACGTTAAACGTGTGGTATTGCCTCGCGTGTTGTCCATTCATCAGGTGAAACAACTGTCGCGCAACATCACCAGTGATGTCGAGCTGGAAGTATTTGCGTTTGGCAGTCTGTGCATCATGTCTGAAGGTCGTTGTTACTTGTCGTCTTACATGACGGGTGAATCACCAAATACGGTCGGAGCCTGCTCTCCAGCGAAATACGTGCGCTGGCAAGAAACTGAACAAGGCTTGGAGTCTCGATTAAACAACATTTTGATCGACCGTTACTGCGCGGGTGAAAACGCAGGCTATCCAACGCTTTGTAAAGGCCGCTTTGAAGCTGAAATTGAAGGCGAGAAAAAACGTTACCACGCGCTGGAAGAACCAACCAGTTTAAATACTCTCTCTATGCTTCCTGAACTGTTTGCAGCAAACGTAGCGTCGGTAAAAATTGAAGGCCGTCAACGCAGCCCTGCCTATGTAGAGCAAGTTACTCGCACTTGGCGCGCAGCAATTGATCGTTACCAAGCAAACCCAGAAGCTTACCAAGTCGAAGCAGCTTGGGATGCCGCCCTGGCGAACGTTTCTGAAGGTACGCAAACCACGCTGGGTGCATACCACCGTAAATGGCAGTAGAGGTTAAGATGGAAAATTCAATGAAATACGCACTTGGCCCACTGCTGTACTTCTGGCCAAAACAAGATATCGAAGCATTTTACTTACAAGCGAAAGAAAGCTCGGCAGACATTATCTACTTGGGTGAAACCGTTTGTTCAAAACGTCGCGAGATGAAACCTGCTCATTGGTTCGATATTGCCAAAGACCTATCGGCATCCGGTAAGCAAGTGGTGCTTTCCACCATGGCATTGTTGGAAGCACCAAGCGAAGTCAATATCATGAAGAAGTATATCGATAATGGTGACTTTGCGATTGAAGCAAATGACGTGTCCGCAGTTCAACTGGCGTCTGAACACAAAGTCCCATTTGTCGTTGGCCCAGCAATTAACACTTACAACGCACACACCTTGAACCTGTTTTTAAAACAAGGGATGACTCGTTGGTGTATGCCGGTTGAGCTATCTCGTGAATGGCTAAGCGATACTCTGACACAATGTGAAGACTTAGGGATTCGTAACAAATTCGAAGTCGAAGTCTTTAGCCACGGCTATTTGCCATTAGCCTACTCGGCTCGCTGCTTCACGGCGCGTGCAGAAAATAAAGCGAAGGATGATTGCGAAACTTGCTGCATCAAATACCCAACCGGTATCCAAGTAAGCAGCCAAGAGGGACAAGAAGTCTTCAACTTAAATGGCATCCAAACGCAATCGGGCTACTGTTACAACCTGATCAACGATCTGCCAAGCATGCAAGGACTCGTTGATGTCGTTCGCTTGAGTCCATTAGGCGTAAGTACCTTCTCAGAATTGGATCGCTTCCGTTCTAACGAGCAAGGCTCAGACCCAGACAAACTATCAAGCCGCCAATGCAACGGTTACTGGCATCAATTGGCTGGCTTAGAAGTGAAGAACATTTAACTCTTCCGACAAAGTAAAAAGCGAGGCACTAGCCTCGCTTTTCTGCTACCAACTTAAGACGCTTGGATGCTCGGTTCTACTGGGCTATCCACCATCAACTTTTTGATATCACGCCAAAGCATACTCATCACAACCAGACTTAACGCAATGTTGGATAGCGGGAATGCAATCCAAATGCCTGTCACACCCAACAGTTTTGGCATGATGAACAAGAACGGCAGTTGGATAAGCATATTGCCCACCGTCACAAACATCGCCTTACTGCCTTTGTTGACCGATTGATAGTAAGCCCCTGCTACCACTAAGAAACCATCCAGAAACAGTGCGAACATGTGGAGACGAATTCCCACCACAGCACTTTCGATAAGCTGCTGATCCGCGTCATTAAAGACGGATACGAGCTGGTACGGGAAAAGGTTCATCAATACCACGAACACAACACCACCTAAAACCGATGTCCCCATAGCAATTTGTAGCAACTTACGAATGTTATCTTGATTTCGTGCGCCATGGTTGTAGCTCACCAAAGGCTGCATACCATTGGCAATGCCTTCCGCCACGAGATAATAGACCGTCACGATATAGCCTAAAATGGCGTAAGCGCCGATCAAAAGCGGGCTGCCGTATTGTGCGAATAACGCGTTGTGCAGAGCTACCATCGTTGAGCCATAAGCGTACATAAAAAAGCTGGATGTCCCGATAAGCACAATTTTAGGAATAGCATCCAATTGCAATTTCAACTCTCTAAATGTCAGACGTAACTTCGCTTTAGAAGAGAAGAAGTAGCCCACACCTAGCACGGTGACAACCATCTGTGCCAATGCGGTCGCAATAGCCGCTCCTGTTAGCTCCCAGTTCATCCAAGCAATGAAAACATAGTCCAACACAATGTTAATGATTGCACCTATCACCATCAAAATTGTGGCTAAGTTAGGGCTGTTGTCGTTACGTAGCAAAAATGGAACCGCAATAGAACCAAGTGAAAAAATACACGCGACGATTAATATCTGGAGATATTGCAAGCCTAACTCGTACACTCGTCCCTGAGCGCCTTGCCAACGAATAAAGTCATCAGCAAAGAAAAACAGAATCGTTGCGACAATAGGCATCAAGGCCAACAAAAATAGCAAGCCTGTGGTTAAGACCCGTTTCGCACCTTGTTGATCTTGCTCTCCTTGCTTGATGGAAGTCAGGGCTCCCGTTCCCACACCAACCATCATCCCTATTCCCAGAATGCTACCAATCACTGGCCAAGCGACATTGATGCCCGCCAATCCGTCAGCGCCGACGTAACGGCCAATAAAAATACCGTCGACGACTTGGTACAGCCCATTGACCAACATGGCTGCGACAGTTGGAATGGTATATTTCCAAAACTGTTTATAAATGGAGTTTTGCATGATTCTCACCAATAGTTAGCAAAGCTAACTAAATAGTTAAATAAATGAATTTTTGAGTTAATTTCCAAGCGCTTTATTGAGTAGCGACTGCAATTGTTTGGCTTCTTGTTCGTTTAGCTTTAGCATCATTTGATCCGAAATATCCTTATAAACAATTTGTTCTAAAGACATTTTTTCAGCGACCTCTTCCGTCAATAAGACACGCTTTGCGCGAGCATCTTCATTGCAAGCAATACGCTTCACTAACCCTTTCTTTTCTAAACGCACCACCATATTGGAGGCCGAAGGTTTGGTTACCTGTAACTCGTCGGCAAGATCAGTAATACGAACGCCTTCAGGAAACACCTGAATTACGCGTAAGTAATCAAATTCGTTAAAGCTAAGATGAGACAATGGATCTTCTTTAGCGTAAACACGCCAAGCTTTGGCGCAAAAACGCTCCAAATCGATCAAACTCTCTTCTAAAGCCATAAAGATTTACCAATTAGTTAGCAAGGCTAACTATTCTAAAGCGAGTTATCTCAATCATCAAGCGTAAAAAAGCCGCTTATGGAAGCGGCTTTATTATTATTGTTGTTCTTGTTGCTCGGCGGCTTTTAGCTTGGCCAACCTATCTTGCTGAAGTTGGTCATAAATTTGTGCTAACTCCAAGAAAGAGTAACGATGCTCAACGTACTCGTACACATTCAACGAAATGGCGAGCTTATACAACGAAATCGCGCTGGCGATGTCACCTTCCAATTGATGACGTTTACCGAGATAAAAATAGGTTTCCGTCAATCGCTGAGCAAGGCGATAGTTTTCTCGCGTCCCATCCATAATCGCAGCAAGAGCCGCTTCATCAGAAACATCGCGTAGCATAAGAGCGACTAACACCCAACCCCATTCTTCACTGCGATCTTGTTGGTAACGCTGCTGAAGGTTTGCTTTTGCTTGCTCAGGGTTTTGATCCGCTTCAATGATGTATAACCACAATGCGCGAAATGGATCGCTTGGCATCTCTTGATAATGCTTGGTCATATCTTCCAAGGCCAAATCAATACGACCGCCGTAGTATAGCGCTATCGCCCGATTACGCTCTGCGTAAGAGTTATCTGGTGCAAGTTCGAGTGTTGAATCAAATGCTTCGTATGCCGCATCAAACTCTCCAACCTGAGTAAAGTAAACGCCGAGAAGATTAAATATATCTGGCTGAGCTGGGTTCAACTGCAATGATTGGTTGAAATCCAAACGAGCAAGGTCACGCAAGCCAACACTGTCGTAGTAATTACCACGTTCATAGTGCATTTTGGCACGCACTTCATCGCTGAGATCAGGGCGCTGCAGTAGTTGTGATAAACGCGCAATTTGAACTTCTTGTTGAACGCTCGGTTGTAAAGGCACAGCCATTGGTGGGTAAAGCCACTTCAGAGCTGAATGCTGAGAAGTATTTGCACAACCGGTCAGCGCGATAGCAACACATAAACTTGCGGTTTGAAACCATTTCACTAATTGATACTCCTGTTTGGACCGCCTTGGGTCTGTTTCCTTAATGCACTATAGGATAAATAACCTCATTTGAGGTCAAACTCCTCGAAACAGGCCAAAAAAAAGGGAGCGAAAATGCTCCCCTTTATAGCATGCTTTCAGGCTCTTAAGCTAATAAAAGACCGAAAGGCGAGTTTCAGATTACTCTTCTTTCGCTGCTGGTGCTTCTGCCGCTGCTTCTTCAGCAGGCTTCTCTACCGCTTCTTTCATGCTTAGACGTACACGGCCTTGACGGTCGATTTCAAGAACTTTAACTTGAACTTCTTGACCTTCAGTTAGGTAGTCAGACACTTTCTCAACGCGTTTTTCAGCGATTTGAGAAATGTGTACTAGACCATCTTTACCTGGTAGAACCGTTACAAACGCACCAAAGTCAGCTAGACGAGCCACTTTACCAGTGTAGATACGGCCTACTTCAACTTCAGCAGTGATCTCTTCGATACGGCGGATAGCTTCTTTCGCTGCAGCACCTTCAGTTGCTGCAATCTTGATTGTACCGTCGTCTTCGATTTCGATAGTTGTACCAGTCTCTTCAGTTAGAGCACGGATAACTGCACCACCTTTACCGATAACATCTTTGATCTTCTCTGCGCTGATCTTCATTGTGTGGATACGCGGAGCGAACTCAGAGATATCGTCACGAGCACCAGCAAGCGCTTCATCCATTACAGATAGGATGTGCTTACGTGCGCCTTGTGCTTGGTTAAGCGCAATTTGCATGATCTCTTTAGTGATACCTTCGATCTTGATGTCCATTTGAAGTGCAGTAACACCGGTGCTAGTACCTGCTACTTTAAAGTCCATGTCACCTAGGTGGTCTTCGTCGCCAAGGATGTCAGAAAGAACAACAAAGTCATCGCCTTCTTTCACAAGACCCATCGCGATACCCGCAACAGATGCTTTGATTGGCACACCAGCATCCATAAGTGCTAGAGATGTACCACATACAGACGCCATTGAAGATGAACCGTTAGATTCCGTGATTTCTGATACAACGCGAACTGTGTATGGGAACTCGTCAACAGATGGCATTACAGCTGCGATACCACGCTTAGCCAGTTTACCGTGGCCGATTTCACGACGCTTAGGAGAACCTACGAAACCAGTCTCACCCACACAGTATGGAGGGAAGTTGTAGTGTAGTAGGAAGTGATCTTTACGCTCACCAGTTAGCTCATCGATGATTTGTGCATCACGTTGAGTACCTAGAGTAGCTGTCACTAGAGCCTGAGTTTCACCACGAGTGAATAGCGCAGAGCCGTGTGTACGTGGAAGAACACCAGTGCGTACGTCTAGCGCACGAACCATGTCTTTCTCACGACCATCGATACGAGGGTTACCCGCGATGATGCTACGACGTACAACAGTCTTCTCTAGATCGTGGAAGATTGTGTGGATTTCTTTAGTATCCGCTTCAGGATCTTGAGCAAGCAGTGCTTCGTTTACTTCTGCTGCAATCTCATGGATGCGGTCGTAACGAGCCATTTTCTCAGTGATTTGGTAAGCCT
Source organism: Vibrio parahaemolyticus (assembly GCF_900460535.1). NCBI lineage: Bacteria > Pseudomonadati > Pseudomonadota > Gammaproteobacteria > Vibrionales > Vibrionaceae > Vibrio > Vibrio parahaemolyticus. The sequence continues at coordinate 2,763,196 of NZ_UHIL01000001.1, forward strand.
CAACAAGCTTAGCTTCAGCAAGTTCAGCAATCTTAGTCTTAAGTGCTGTATTTTCTTCTGGAGCAACCCAATCCCAAGCTGGAGTAGCAACTTCAGCTTTGAACTCGTTGATAGCATTGATTACAACTTGTTGTTGATCGTGACCGAACACAACTGCTGCTAGCATTTCTTCTTCAGTTAGGTTGTCAGCTTCTGACTCAACCATTAGTACCGCAGACTCTGTACCTGCAACCACTAGATCTAGACGCGATGCGTTTAGCTCAGTTTGGCTAGGGTTAAGAACTAGCTGACCATCGATGTGACCAACACGTGCTGCACCGATAGGACCATTGAATGGAATACCAGAGATAGCAAGAGCCGCAGATGTACCAATCATTGTTGGGATATCTGGTTGAACGTCTGGGTTTACAGATACAACCGTTGCAATAACTTGCACTTCATTTTTGAACGCGTCCGGGAATAGTGGACGGATTGGACGGTCGATTAGACGAGCTGTTAGCGTTTCGCCTTCAGATGGACGACCTTCACGTTTGAAGAAGCCTCCTGGGATTTTACCTGCAGCGTAAGTACGCTCTTGGTAGTTTACAGTTAGTGGGAAGAAATCTTGACCCGCTACTGCTTCTTTTTTACCAACAACTGAAACGAATACTGCTGTATCGTCCATTGTAACCATAACTGCTGCTGTAGCTTGACGTGCGATAACGCCAGTTTCTAGAGTAACCGTGTGGTTACCGTACTGGAACGTTTTAACAACTGGTTTTTCGAACATTGTTATTCCTTGTTTCTAAGCGCACCGATAAATAGCCGCTTAGGTGTGTTAATAAACACTCAAGGCATTACGAATCGCGACTAGTGAAAAGAAACTTACCTAAATTTCTTTTTAATAGCCGCGACCTTTTGGTCGACGAGGTTGACTGTAATGCTATGAGTTTAATAAAAATCTAATATACCAGACTAAACAGCGACTAATCACTCATCTAGAACGGTATCAAAAGATTAAGCCGCCAGTATTATAACGGCTTAAGGATGATTTGGCTAAGCTATAGCAGTCAAAAAATAAATTAGGGGCAACAAAAAAGGGGCTAAAAGCCCCTTTTTTGACAAACTGCTATGCAGTCGCTTATTAGCGACGTAGGCCTAGACGCTTGATTAGGTCTTGGTAGCGAGCTAGATCTTTACCTTTTAGGTAATCTAGAAGCTTACGACGGCGAGAAACCATACGTAGAAGACCACGACGGCTGTGGTGATCGCCTTTGTGAGCTTTGAAGTGACCTTGTAGGTGGTTGATAGAAGCTGTAAGTAGAGCTACTTGAACTTCTGGTGAACCAGTGTCGCCTTCAGATTGTGCGTATTCTGCAACGATTGCTGCTTTAGTTTCTGCATTCAGAGACATAATTCTCTCCTAATAAGAGTAAGTTAATGTTTGTGCCAGCCAATCTCTGATTCAGCCGACACGAGAAGCGCGAATTATAAGGAAGTTTGCTTATAGGCGCAATATAAAAATACCGGCCTAAATGCCGGTATTTTTCAAGTGAGATAGAGATTACTCTTCGTCGCGGAAAACGACTAAACGTTTTGGTGCGATCTTACCATCATCGTTCATTTCACCAACACCGATAAACAAACGCTCTTCGCCCATAGTCAGGCGCAGAGCCCCCTGCTCTGGTGCACCTAATACTTGAACCGGTTGGCCATGCTGAACCATATCTGCTAATTCAGGAATTAGGTTTACTTCTGGCAAGTCTTCAACTGCAGTGTCCATTGGCATAAGCAGTGGATCGAGCAACTCGCGAGGAGCGATTTCTTCACGATGAGCTTGCTCAAGTAGCTCATTAAGCTGCTCAAGAGTCACCATTTTCTCGTAAGGGTACTTGGCTACAGCTGTGCGGCGCAGCATAGTTACGTGAGCACCACAACCGAGCATTTCGCCCAAGTCATCGACGATAGTACGAATGTAAGTGCCTTTTGAACAGTGCACCTCCATCTCAACTTCATCACCTTCAAAACGGTGAAGAATGATTTCGTATACCGTAATTTTACGAGACTCACGTGGAACTTCGATACCTTTACGAGCGTACTCGTACAGAGGTTTGCCTTGGTATTTCAAAGCAGAAAACATCGAAGGCACTTGGTCAGATTCGCCACGGAACTTCTCGATACTCGCCTCTAGTTTCTCGAGAGTCACATCTACTGGACGCGTTTCTACCACTTCACCATCAGAGTCTGAAGTGTTAGTACGTTCGCCAAGTTTCGCGATCACGCGATAGCGTTTGTCTGAATCCAGTAGGAACTGAGAAAACTTGGTTGCTTCACCTAAACAGATCGGCAACATACCCGTCGCTAGAGGGTCCAACGCACCAGTGTGACCCGCTTTCTCAGCAAAGTAGATTCGCTTTACTTTTTGCAGTGCATCATTGGAAGAGATACCTGTTGGTTTATCCAACAAGATAACACCATTAATTGGACGACCTTTACGACGACGAGCCATTATTCTTCGTCCTCACGGCCAGAGTTCTTTTGCTTCTGCTTGTCTGAGTTAACCACTTCGGTTACTAGGTTAGACATACGCATACCTTCTACGAGCGTGTTGTCGTAGTAGAAGCGGATTTCTGGAGTTAGACGCAGACGAATACGCTTACCAAGCATCATGCGAATGTGAACTTCATGCTCACGTAGTGCCGCTAGGCATGATTCTGGTGTTTGCTCACCTACACATAGGAAAGTCACGAACACTTTTGCGTAAGCAAGGTCACGAGAGACTTCCACATCGGAAATGGTAACCATACCCAAACGTGAATCACGAACTTCACGTTGAAGGATCATTGCTAATTCTTTTTGCAGCTGCTGTGCAACACGCTGCGTGCGGCTAAATTCTTTTGACATATCTTTTCTCTTATATAGAAAGAATGGGGGGTTGGTCAAAGCCAGCCCCCCATGGTGTATTCAACAACCAATTACTACTTATCTATCAAAGATAATATGAGTAATTTTAGTCAATTAGTCTAGAGTACGTTGAATTTCAACGATTTCGAATACTTCGATTTGGTCACCAACGCGAACGTCATTGTAGTTCTTAACGCCGATACCACATTCGTAGCCATTCTTAACTTCTTGAACGTCATCTTTAAAGCGACGTAGTGACTCTAGTTCACCTTCGTAAATAACAACGTTATCACGTAGAACACGGATAGGGTTGTTGCGCTTAATTAGACCTTCAGTAACCATACAGCCAGCGATTGCGCCCAGTTTCGGTGACTTAAACACGTCACGAACTTCAGCAAGACCAATGATCTCTTGCTTGAATTCTGGAGCAAGCATACCGCCCATTGCCTGTTTCACTTCGTCAATCAATTGGTAAATGATTGAGTAGTAACGTAGGTCAACTGCTGCGGCTTCAACTGCACGACGAGCAGATGCATCAGCACGTACGTTAAAGCCAAGAATGATTGCGTTTGAAGCTTCTGCTAGTACTACGTCAGTCTCAGTAATACCACCAACACCAGAACCAACGATGTTCACTTTCACTTCGTCAGTCGATAGTTTCAGTAGTGAGTCTGCGATAGCTTCTACAGAACCTTGAACGTCAGCTTTAAGAACAACGTTAAGTTCGGCAACTTCACCGGCAGTCATGTTAGAGAACATGTTCTCTAGTTTAGATTTCTGCTGACGAGCAAGTTTCACTTCACGGAACTTACCAGCACGGTAGTTAGCAACTTCACGCGCTTTACGTTCATCACGTACTACAGTAGCTTCGTCACCTGAAGCTGGCACACCTGAAAGACCAAGGATCTCTACAGGAATAGACGGGCCTGCTTCTGTGATTTCTTGACCTAGTTCGTCGCGCATTGCACGAACACGGCCGTACTCTTGACCACAAAGTACGATGTCGCCTTTATGTAGCGTACCAGATTGAACTAGTACTGTAGCAACTGGACCACGACCTTTATCAAGACGAGATTCAACTACCACACCAGACGCCATACCTTCTTTCACAGCTGTAAGTTCTAGAACTTCAGATTGAAGAAGGATTGCTTCTAGCAGACCATCAATGTTTGTACCCTGTTTTGCAGAGATGTGAACGAACATGTTCTCACCGCCCCATTCTTCAGGGATTACGTCGTATTGAGCTAGCTCATTCTTAACGTTGTCTGGGTTCGCATCTTCTTTATCGATCTTGTTCACAGCAACAATCAAAGGAACGCCTGCCGCTTTCGCGTGCTGGATCGCTTCTACTGTTTGTGGCATTACGCCATCATCTGCTGCAACTACAAGAACAACGATATCTGTCGCTTGAGCACCACGAGCACGCATAGCAGTAAACGCCGCGTGTCCAGGAGTATCAAGGAACGTGATCATACCGTTTTCAGTTTCAACGTGGTAAGCACCGATGTGCTGTGTAATACCACCCGCTTCGCCTGAAGCAACGTGTGTACGACGGATGTAGTCAAGTGTTGACGTTTTACCGTGGTCAACGTGACCCATGATCGTTACAACTGGAGCACGAGGTACTGATTCAGCATTAGTATCGCGGTCAGATAGTACTGCTTCTTCCAGTTCGTTCTCTTTACGAAGAACAACTTTGTGACCCATTTCTTCAGCAACAAGCTGTGCTGTTTCTTGGTCGATCACTTGGTTGATAGTCGCCATAGCGCCCATCTTCATCATCACTTTGATAACTTCTGTCGCTTTAACCGACATCTTGTTAGCAAGTTCTGAAAGAACAATTGTTTCGCCAATCACAACATCTTGCTTAGCAACAGTTGCCGACTTATCAAAGCCGTGCTGCATTGATGTTGGTTTAGCTAGCTTACCTTTACGGCCGCCTTTACCGCCACGTTGGCTACGACCGCTATTGCGTGCCTGCTCGTCTTTAGTCGAAGGTTTTTTCTTCTTCTTATTACGACGACCGGCTTCTTCTTTGCGATCTGCTTCATCTTCGGCTTCACGTGCGTATTGTGAAGTCGTTACATGGTAATCTGTATCTTCCATATCACCCTTTTTCTCTTCTGCAGCAGACCAACGCTCTTTATTCTTTTCAGCCAATTCGCGAGCTTCCTCAAGCTTGCGCTGACTTTCCTCTTCAGCCTTACGCTTAGCTTCTTCTTCCTGACGACGTTTAAGCTCGTCGGCCTCTTTTCGCGCTGCTTCTTGCTTAATTTTCTCTTCAGCATCACGTTTTGCTTTTTCTTCAGCATTACGTTGTGCATTCGTATCTGCGTCGCGCTTCGCTTTTTCTTCAGCTTCGCGTTTCGCTTTTTCTTCCGCTTCACGTTTTACAGCATCTTCAGCTTCACGTTTTGCAGCTTCTTCAGCTTCACGCTTAGCAGTTTCCTCTGCTACGCGTTTTGCTTCTTCTGCTTCACGTTTTGCTACTTCTTCTGCTTCGCGCTTAGCTTCATCTTCAATTGTGCTACGCTTCACGTATGTACGTTTTTTGCGCACCTCAACCTGAACATTCTTACTCTTACCACCACCCGCATTCACACTAAGTGTACTACGAGTTTTACGCTGAAGCGTTAGGCGAGTCGGCTCTGCATCACCAGATTTATCACCGTGTTCTTTCTTTAGATGAGAGAGAAGCTTTTGCTTCTCTTCATCAGTTACATTGTCAGAGCTCGCCTTTTTCATGCCAGCGTCAGCAAGTTGTTCAATCAAGCGGTCGACTGGCGTACCAATCTCATCACTCAGTGCTTTAACTGTTAATTGTGTCATGCCGCTTTCCTCCTTGCCGAAATTATGCTTCTTCGCCGAACCAACAGATGTTACGTGCGGCCATAATTAGCTCGCCTGCACGTTCTTCGGTCAGGCCTTCGATACCTTCTAAATCGTCAATGCCTTGGTCAGCTAGATCTTCCAGTGTCGCTACACCTTTAGCTGCCAGTTTGAATGCCATTTCGCGCTCTAGACCTTCAAGACCTAGTAGATCGTCTGCAGGCTCTAGACCTTCAAAAGATTCTTCTTGTGCTAATGCAATTGTTGTTAGCGCGTCTTTCGCACGACCACGTAGCTCTTCTACAAGCTCTTCGTTTAGGCCGTCGATTTCTAGAAGCTCGTTAACTGGAACGTATGCGATTTCTTCTAGAGTAGAGAAGCCTTCTTCAACAAGCAGCTGAGCAAAGTCTTCTTCGATGTCTAGGTACTTCATGAAGTTTTCGATAGACGCTTGTGATTCTTCAGCGTGTTTCTTCTGAAGATCTGCAACTGTCATTACGTTCAGTTCCCAACCCGTTAGCTGAGATGCTAAACGTACGTTCTGACCGTTACGACCGATAGCCTGTGCTAGGTTGTCGGCTTCAACTGCGATGTCCATTGAGTGTGCATCTTCATCCACGATGATAGAAGCTACGTCTGCTGGAGCCATTGCGTTGATAACGAATTGCGCTGGGTTATCATCCCAAAGCACGATATCGATACGCTCACCACCAAGCTCACCAGAAACAGCTTGTACACGTGCGCCACGCATACCAACACACGCACCAACAGGGTCAATACGTTTGTCATTTGTTTTCACTGCGATCTTAGCGCGAGAACCAGGATCACGAGCAGCACCTTTCAGTTCGATGATTTCTTCAGCGATCTCAGGAACTTCTACACGGAATAGTTCTTCCAGCATTTCAGGCTTAGAACGAGTGATAAACAATTGGAAACCACGCGCTTCTGGAGCAACTTTGTACAGAAGACCACGTACACGGTCACCTGGACGGAAGTTTTCACGAGGAAGTTGGTCATCACGTAGGATTACCGCTTCTGCGTTGTTACCTAGATCAAGTACGATAGTGTCGCGGTTTACTTTCTTAACAACACCAGTGATTAGATCACCTTCGTTGTCGATAAACTGCTCAACGATTTGTGCACGTTCAGCTTCACGAACTTTTTGTACAATAACTTGCTTAGCCGTTTGAGTCGTAATACGGTCAAACGTTACTGATTCGATTTCATCTTCTACGTAATCGCCTAGCTCAACTGAATCATCTTCATATTGAGCAGCTTCTAGAGAGATCTCTTTCGTTGGGCTTTCTACTTGGTCAACAACCAACCAACGACGGTAAGTTACAAACTCACCAGTTTTACGGTCAATAGCAACACGAACGTCGATTTCGATTTCGTACTTTTTCTTTGTAGAAGTTGCTAGAGCAATCTCAAGAGCTTCAAAGATACGCTCACGAGGTACCGCTTTTTCGTTCGATACCGCTTCTGCTACCGCTAAAATTTCTTTACTCATTGTATTTAGCCTCTAAGCTTAAACTTTTTTAGGGACCTAAAATTTAGGGATCAGGTTAGCTTTTGAAATGTTACTTAAAGCAAACTCTTCTTGCTGACCTTCAACAGTAACTGTCACTGTTTCGCCATCCACGCCGTGGATAATGCCTTTCCACTTACGACGGTTTGCTACAGCCATTTTCAAAACGATGCTGACCTCGTGACCAATAAATTGCTCGTAATGTGCTGCTTTGAATAGTGGTCTTTCTAAACCTGGAGAAGACACTTCTAGGCTGTAAGCAACAGAAATTGGATCTTCAACGTCTAACACTGCACTTACTTGGTGGCTAACTTCTGCACAGTCGTCCACGTTAATACCATTTTCATGGTCGATGTAGATGCGTAACGTTGAGTGCGCGCCAGCACGAATGAATTCTAATCCAACTAACTCATAGCCTGATGCCTCTACTGGCGCTTCAAGCATTTCAGTAAGTTGTCTTTCTAAACCAGTCATTTAAACCACTCCAGAAACAAAAAAAGGGCTCAGAGCCCAATCAAAAAACCAAGCAGTGACCTGAGTCATTTAAAAAACTCAGATAACAAAAAACCCCGATAGTCGGGGTTTTATGCTGCTGGACCCTGATACGTTAAGAATAGTCAAAATTACTTTTCTTAACTCGTAGTGTGGTTAGCACTACGCAAACTTGCCAATCTGCCACTTCTTTATTGAAAGAAGGAGATTGGTTGCGGGGGCCGGATTTGAACCGACGACCTTCGGGTTATGAGCCCGACGAGCTACCAAGCTGCTCCACCCCGCGTCCGACTTGCTGAGCATTATACTCGCAAACAAGTGATTTACAAGTTTGTAAATACATGGTGCCGAGAGAGGGACTCGAACCCTCACACCTAAGGCACTAGCACCTCATGCTAGCGTGTCTACCAATTTCACCATCTCGGCACAAAACCTTACAGCTTATTGAGGAATTTCATCACCAGTAGGTGCTGGAACTTCACTCGCTGCGTCTTTAACTTGTTCAACTACTGGTTGACCTAATGTTGGGTCTACCCATTGAGACTCGGTCTTGTGTGTAGACATACGACCAAGTAGCAAGCTAACGACAAAAAATACGGTTGCTAAAATAGCAGTTGTTCGGGTTAAGAAATTACCTGAGCCACTAGCACCAAACACTGTGTTTGAAGCACCAGCACCGAACGAGGCTCCCATATCTGCGCCTTTACCTTGTTGAATCAACACAAGGCCAATCACACCAAGCGCTGCCAACAGGTAAATCACAAGTAGAACTGAAAACATTTTTTCCACCTATGTTCCAAATTGTTGAGCCAGCGCCGTTCAATATCGAAACATCGTTAATGAACAAGGCTAGCGACCTCCTAACGGGAGGCGGAGCAATACTAGCGAAAGCAAGTAACGCTGACAAGGGAAAATTAGTAAAAAATCAATGCTGGCGGGTTAAGCGCTCAAAAAAAGGGCAAAACTTGCCCTTTTCTTTCTTTAAATACGTTAAAGCAATGATTAACAACTTGCTTTTACTGCATCCGCAATCTTAAGCGCTGAGCTTTGAACAAGCTCGGCATCTTCACCCTCTACCATTACGCGAATCAAAGGCTCTGTACCTGATTTACGTAGTAAAACGCGACCTTTATCGCCTAGCTCAGCTTCAACTTCTTCTACAGCAGCCAATACTGCTTGCGCTTCTAGAGGGTTGTTTTCACCAGCGAAACGTACATTTTCTAAAACTTGTGGGTAAAGCGTCATGCCTTGCGACAAGTCGTGCAGAGACATATCACTACCAACAACAGAAGCAAGCACTTGTAGAGCTGCAACAATCGCGTCTCCCGTTGTTACTTTATCTAGCAAGATAACGTGACCAGAGTTTTCGGCACCGATCTTCCAGCCTTTAGCCAGCAATTGCTCCATTACATAGCGGTCACCGACAGCTGCACGAACAAATGGAATGCCTAATTGCTTCAGGCCATTTTCCATACCTAGGTTAGTCATCAACGTACCAACCACGCCACCTTTTAGTTCACCACGACGCAGAGCATCACGTGCGATGATGTAAGCAATTTGGTCACCATCGACTTTATTACCTAAATGGTCAACCATGATGATACGGTCGCCGTCACCATCGAATGCAAGACCAAGATGAGCTTGCTCTTCGACAACGCGTTTTTGTAGCGCGCGAACGTCTGTAGCACCGACTTCTTCATTGATGTTGATACCATTTGGCTCAACACCCATCGCGATTACATCTGCACCAAGTTCTTTGAAGACATTTGGAGCAATATGGTAGGTTGCACCATGAGCGCAATCAACGACGATCCTTAAGTTAGAGAGACTTAGTGTCGATGGGAATGTGCTTTTACAGAACTCGATGTAACGACCTGCAGCATCATTTAAACGAGTCGCTTTGCCCAATTCAGAAGACTCAACACATTCAATGTCTTTGTCCAATTCAGCTTCGATAGCAAGCTCGATATCATCAGGCAATTTTGTGCCCTCAGATGAGAAGAATTTAATACCGTTGTCGTAATATGGGTTATGCGATGCAGAAATCACAATGCCCGCTTCTGCGCGGAAAGTTTGCGTTAAGTAAGCGACAGCAGGTGTCGGCATTGGACCTGTGAAGGTTGCCTTCAGACCTGCGGCAGCAAGACCAGCTTCTAGTGCAGATTCAAGCATGTAACCAGAGATACGAGTATCTTTACCAATAATAACTTTCTTTGTGCCTTGTTTTGCTAGTACACGACCAGCAGCCCAGCCAAGCTTAAGTACGAAGTCTGGAGTGATTGGGTACTGTCCAACTTTACCGCGTACACCGTCCGTACCAAAGTAACGTCTTTTATTCGACATAAACTTACCTTTATTATTTTTAAATATTGTTTTGCGTCATTTCGACAATTTTCATTGCTTCAATAGTTTCTTCAAAATCATGAACACGAATGATCTGCGCGCCTTTCATGGCAGCAATCGTGGCACAAACCACACTGGCGTTAGTGCAATCTGCTGCGGGCTTATTAAGCAGCTTGAAAATCATTGATTTACGAGACATGCCCGCCAAGATAGGCAGACCGAACTCATGAAACTTCTCGAGATGAGCGAGCATATGATAATTGTGTTCAATGGTTTTGCCAAAGCCAAAACCAGGATCGAGGATAAGTTGAGACTTATTGATACCTACAGCTTCACAAGCAGATATGCGCTCTTCCAGAAACTGAGCAACGTCATCCATCAAGTTCTCGTACTGAGGGCTTTCCTGCATAGTTCTAGGTTGCCCCTTCATATGCATTAAGCAAACAGGTAGTTTTGATGCAGCCGCAACTTGAAGTGCACCAGGTTCTTGTAACGCACGGATATCGTTAATTAGATCCGCACCAACAGCGATAGCCTGACGCATTACTTCTGCTTTACTGGTATCGACAGAGATCCATACATCGTATTTTTCGCGGATGGCCTTTACAACAGGAACAACGCGTTGCAGCTCTTCTTCTAGAGAGACATCTGGCGCACCAGGACGTGTGGACTCACCACCGACATCAATGATGCTAACCCCTGCTGTAATCATTTTTTCGACCTGAGCAAGAGCAAGTTCGAGAGAATTGAATTTACCACCATCAGAAAATGAATCAGGGGTAACATTAAGAATCGCCATTACATGTGGACGAGAAAGGTCGAGAGATTTGTTATTTGCTGTAATAATCATAATAAATACAAAAACCCCGAGCTAACTCGGGGTTTATTATTATCAACACTCTTTATTCAGAGTCTTTCTTTTCTGGAACTTCACTTGAAGCAGAATCTTGAGAAGTAACTTGCTCTGCGGCATTCGCAGAATCCGTTGCTTTCTCTTCCTCTTTCACTTCAGGCGTTGCTTGAGACTTATCGTCATCCTTTGGCTTATTCATTGGGCTATCACCCCAGCCTGCTGGCTCACGAATTTCCGCTTTACGTTCCATGAGATCATCAATTTGGCGAGCATCAATGGTTTCATACTTCATTAGCGCATCTTTCATCGCATGCATGATGTCCATGTTGTCTTCCAAAATCTTTTTCGCACGGTCGTAGTTGCGGTCGATGATTTGACGAACCTCATCATCGATCAGCTTAGCGGTATCATCAGACATGTGTTTAGTCTGCGTTACGCTACGACCAAGGAATACTTCACCTTCATCTTCTGCATAAAGTAGAGGACCAAGTTTTTCAGAGAAGCCCCATTGTGTCACCATCTTACGAGCAATATCAGTCGCACGTTCAATGTCGTTGGAAGCACCTGTCGATACTTTTTCAGGACCGTAAATTAGCTCTTCAGCAAGACGACCGCCATACAGGCTTGAAATCATAGATTCTAAGTGCTGACGAGACATACTTACGCGGTCTTGTTCTGGCAAGTACATCGTTACACCAAGTGCACGACCACGTGGAATGATAGACACTTTGTACACAGGATCATGCTCAGGTACTAAACGGCCAACAATCGCGTGACCTGCTTCATGGTACGCTGTTGACTCTTTGGTCTCTTCTGACATCACCATAGAACGGCGCTCTGCACCCATCATGATTTTGTCTTTCGCTAGCTCAAACTCAACCATAGAGACATTGCGTTTGTTGCCACGTGCAGCAAATAGCGCAGCTTCGTTAACTAAGTTTGCTAGGTCAGCACCAGAGAAACCTGGCGTACCACGAGCGATTAGAGAAGGCTCTACGTCACCAGCTAATGGCACTTTGCGCATGTGTACTTTTAGAATCTGTTCACGACCGCGTACATCAGGAAGACCTACAACTACTTGACGGTCAAAACGACCCGGACGTAGCAATGCAGGGTCTAATACGTCTGGGCGGTTGGTCGCAGCAATAACGATAATACCTTCGTTGCCCTCAAAACCATCCATTTCTACTAGCATTTGGTTCAGTGTTTGCTCACGTTCATCGTGACCCCCACCTACACCAGCTCCACGCTGACGACCTACAGCATCGATTTCATCGATAAAGATAATACAAGGCGCGGCTTTCTTCGCTTGCTCGAACATGTCACGTACACGAGATGCACCAACACCAACGAACATTTCTACGAAATCGGAACCTGAAATAGTAAAGAACGGTACTTTTGCCTCACCTGCGATAGCTTTTGCAAGTAACGTTTTACCCGTACCTGGAGGACCAACCATTAAAACACCAGTTGGAATCTTACCACCCAGTTTTTGGAAACGGCTCGGATCACGTAGGTAATCAACAAGTTCTTTTACGTCTTCTTTTGCTTCGTCACAGCCTGCAACATCAGCGAAAGTGGTTTTGATTTGTTCTTCGCTCATCATACGAGCTTTACTCTTACCGAAAGACATAGCGCCTTTACCGCCGCCGCCTTGCATTTGACGCATGAAGAAAATCCACACACCAATCAGTAAGATCATTGGGAACCAAGAAATGAAAATTGTGCCAAGCAAGCTTTGCTCTTCAGGAGGCGTACCTTGCACTTTCACGTTTTGGTTAATTAGGTCATCTAGAAGCTTCTGATCATACACAGGCATGTAAGTGACCATTTTGGCACCGCCGCCACGACGAACAAAGCTAATTTCACCGTCTTTAAAAGTTGCTTCTTGAATCTGGCCTTGGCCAACTTCCTGTACAAACGTGGTGTAATCCACGGTTCTGCCATTGCTTTCTCCAGGGCCAAAGCTCTGGAATACCGACATCAATACGACAGCGATAACAAGCCACAGAATTAAATTTTTTGCCATGTCACTCAAGGTGTAAGCCTCTCGATAACTAATTGTAATTAAAGGTAGGGTACTACAGTTCACTCACTGTAGCTATAGTGTTAACACGCTCCCGAAAGAGCAAAATAGTTAACCTTTGTAACCAGTGGCTACAACAAAGACTTCTCGGGAGCGAGCTCGCGATGAGTCTGGTTTTCTGATTTTTACGACTTTAAACATGTCTCGGACTTCTTTCACGTATTGATCGAAGCCTTCACCCTGGAAAACCTTTACGACAAAGCTACCATTAGGCGCTAGAACTTGTCGACACATATCTAAAGCCAATTCAACTAAATACATTGCGCGTGGTTGATCGACAGAGTTGTTACCTGCAATGTTCGGCGCCATATCAGACATTACAACATCAACCATTGATGGTTGAATTCTATCAAGCAACGCCTCTAACACGGCATCGTCTCGGAAGTCACCTTGCAAGAAACTTACACCAGCTATTGGATCCATAGGAAGTAAATCACAAGCAATAATCTGACCACTATCTCCTACTATTTTAGCAGCATATTGAGACCATCCACCCGGAGCAGCACCTAAATCGACCACTGTCATGCCAGGTTTTAACAACTTATCTTTTGTTTGGATTTCATCAATCTTGAAGTACGCACGTGAACGATATCCTTTTTTACGGGCTTCATTCGCGTATTTATCATCAAAGTGTTCTTTCAACCAACGACCAGAACTAGCCGAATGTTTTTGTTTACTCATTTTAATCCCAACAAGGCGCAAATAGGAGCTATTGTTTTAATAGGCACAACCTATTACTCAATAAATTATAGTCTTCAGCAATAGATGGCGTTAAAATAGCTTTTTTCAACCCTTATTTTAAAGAAAATTGGCCGCGTAATGAACCTAAGCACCAAACAAAAGCAGCACCTAAAAGGCCTGGCTCACAGTTTAAAACCTGTTGTGCTAATGGGCGCAAATGGACTTACAGAAGCCGTGCTAGCAGAAATTGAAATCGCTCTAAACCATCACGAACTGATCAAAGTAAAAGTTGCTTCAGAAGATCGTGAAACAAAACAGCTAATCATTGACGCTATCGTACGTGAGACAGGCGCTGAAAAAGTTCAGACAATTGGTAAAGTGCTTGTGCTATACCGCCAGTCTGAAGAGCGTAAAATCGAAATTCCTCGTAAGTAATTCACTTACGTTGTTGAAGAAAAAGGTCGCCATTGGCGACCTTTTTTGCATTTAACAAATAGTGGGCATTCAAGATGCCACTTAGATGTATTCAACTCGGTCAATTTCGAAATCTTTCGCTCCACCTGGAGTCTGGATAGCAACCTCGTCGCCTTCCATCTTGCCGATCAAGCCACGAGCAATTGGAGAGCTCACTGAAATACGGCCAGCTTTAATATCAGCTTCATCGTCACCAACAATCTGATATGTCTTTTCTTCATCGGTATCGACATCAATCAAAGTCACCGTTGAACCAAAGATAACCTTGCCAGTGTTTTCCATTTTAGTTACATCAATTACTTGCGCAACAGATAGCTTATATTCAATGTCACGGATTTGCGCTTCACAAATACCCTGCTCTTCTCGAGCGGCATGATATTCAGCATTTTCCTTCAAATCACCTAGTTCTCGTGCTTCAGCAATCGCTTCTGAAATTTGAGGACGTAGCTTAAGTAGACGTTCTAGTTCTGTACGTAGCATTTGTTCGCCACGTAGTGTCATTGGAACTTTTTCCATTATGTAACCTCAAGCCCAAATGGGTCTTTGGACAATAAAAAGCCCACCCAGTCGTAGGACTAGGTAGTGCGGTTAAAGATGTATTTTCAACTAGTGTAAACAAACTCCTGAGCGAAATCATCTTAATTCGAAATTCAACATTGCTATGCCTTTGCAGCATAACGAACCGAATCAATTTTAGATCCAATCATTATCGCAATTTATTGAAAAACAACACTGTTCATTACACTAAAAACATCAAAAAACATAAAAACTAATCAATGCCAGGCCAATGCCATTGAAGAATTAGTTCATTAAAACCAATAACTTAACAAACATTTAGCCACAATCGAACAGTGTTCATCGGCAGGATTTATATCATTTTACTAACTCATCATGAAACTTTAGCAGTAAAACATGTCCAGCAAGTTGTTACATCAAAGGCTTACAGTTGCGGAAAACTCTCGCAGATGAAGCCAAATATAGACCAATAACTTGTGAGAGGTCATCTCTCCCCCATACAACAATGATTATGGACAGCTAACTAGGACAAATAAGATGAAAAAGACTCTAATTGCTCTTTCTGTATCTGCAGCAGCTATGGCAACTGGCGTTAACGCAGCTGAACTTTACAACCAAGACGGCACTTCTCTAGAAATGGGCGGCCGCGCTGAAGCACGTCTATCTATGAAAGATGGCGACGCTCAAGACAACTCTCGTATCCGTCTAAACTTCCTTGGTACTCAAGCAATCAACGACAATCTATACGGTGTTGGTTTCTGGGAAGGTGAGTTTACTACAGCTGAAAACGGCGGTGTGGATGGAAACAGCAACCTAGACACTCGTTACGCATACGCTGGTCTTGGCGGTGCATGGGGTGAGTTCACTTACGGTAAAAACGAAGGTGCACTAGGCGTTATCACTGATTTCACAGATATCATGGCTTACCACGGTAACTCAGCAGCTGACAAACTAGCAGTAGCTGACCGTTCAGACAACATGATGTCTTACAAAGGTCAATTCGAAAACCTAAACGTTAAAGCTAGCTACCGCTTTGCTGACCGTGAAGAAGTAAACGGTGAATACACAGACAACAAACAAGACGGCTACTCTCTATCTGCAATCTACGCAGTAGCAGACACAGGTCTTGAGCTAGGTGCTGGTTACGCAGACCAAGACGAAGCTAACGAATACATGCTAGCTGCATCTTACACTATGGGTGACCTATACTTCGCTGGTATCTTCACTGACGGTGAAAAAGCGAAAACTGAAGGTGACTACACTGGTTACGAACTAGCTGGTGCTTACACTCTAGGTCAAACAGTATTCACAACAACGTACAACAACGCAGAAACTAACAACGAAATTTCTGCTAACAACTTCGCTGTTGATGCATCTTACTACTTCAAGCCTAACTTCCGTGGTTACGTTTCATACAACTTCAACCTAATCGACTCTGGCGATAAACTAGGTAAAGCTGGTGGCAACACTACAGCATCTAAAGCTGATGCAGAAGACGAGCTAGCTCTAGGTCTACGTTACGACTTCTAATTCCAGTCTTTAGACTTGAATACTCAGTGCCCGCTTATCGCGGGCATTTTTTTATCTTTCATTTCTCATCTTAATAGCGCGTTCTTCTAACCACTTTGTCTCAATATTAACGATGAACCAAGCAATCTTGGATGCGCCTAGCATATTGAGTGGACTTGCGTATACTCAATCACATAACTAACCCTAGAAAATCACACTATGCGTTTACGTTGGCCTCTACTCATTTCTTCTCTTATTTTTCCGCTATTGTCTTATGCGTATCCTCATCAAGAGGTATTGCCAGAGGGCGCCCGTATCAGCTTAGTTGCAGAAAAACTAACCGAAAGTTCCACGCTCGATGGTATCCGTCCAACAGACCAACTATTTCCACCAGCGAGCACATTAAAAATTGTCACAGCCTTAGCTGCTAAATTAGAGTTAGGGGACAGCTTTGCATTTCGAACAAAGCTTGAAACCTCGAGCTCCGATGCCGTTATCTACTTTGTCGGAGATCCCACCCTACAAACACAAGATTTGAAATCGTTGCTGTCATTGGCGAAAAAAAATGGTTTAACGCGCATTAACGGTAACTTGTGGTTAGACAACAGTGCCTTTACAGGGTATGACCGAGCGGTGGGTTGGCCGTGGGACATTCTGGGGGTTTGCTACAGCGCTCCGGCTTCTAGCATTACACTCAACAACAACTGTGTCCAAGCTTCTATCTATACGCAAAAAGATGGCGGGACTCGAATCTATGTACCTGAGCATCAACCTATTCGTGTTAAAAGTTCGGTCGAGACCGTTTCTAAGACGATTCAAAAGAGCCGCCATTGCGATTTAGACCTGCTTGCTAACCCAGACAATCACTACGAATTAAAAGGATGCTTAGTTGAACGAGAAAAGCCGCTACCTCTCAAATTTGCGGTTCAAGATCCTGAACGTTATACCAGTCAAAATATCAGTACGTTACTCAAGCAATTAGGAATTGAGCTCAAAGGCAAAATTAAGATTGGTTCAGCGCCACAGAAACAACGTAAATTGATGGCATTACATCAGTCAAAGCCGCTACCCGATTTACTTGATGACATGCTCAAGCATTCTGACAATTTGATCGCAGACACATTAACGAAAACATTGGGTGCGAAGTTTTTTGTTCAACCCGGAAGTTTTACCAATGGTACAGAAGC
The DNA here is from genome assembly GCF_900460535.1 of Vibrio parahaemolyticus. Lineage (NCBI taxonomy): Bacteria > Pseudomonadati > Pseudomonadota > Gammaproteobacteria > Vibrionales > Vibrionaceae > Vibrio > Vibrio parahaemolyticus. The sequence goes on from NZ_UHIL01000001.1 coordinate 2,780,577, forward strand.
GATCAAACAGATCATTTTCGCCAATACTGGCATCGATATCCGTAACGCACGCTTGGAAGATGGATCGGGCCTTTCAAGAAACAACCGCATTTCTGCGACCAAAATGGCTGAAATCCTACGTTATATTTGGAAAAACGAAAAAACACTGAAGCTGATTGCCATCATGCCTAAATCAGGCGAATCGGGTACGCTGCAATACCGCCAAAGCATGCGGAATGCCCCAATTAAAGGTCAACTGATTGCGAAGAGTGGTTCATTGTACGGAACCTACAACATGGCGGGTTATGGTTTAGATAAAAATGGCCAGCCGAATACTATTTTCGTCCAGTTTGTCTCAGACTACTTCCCAGAAAAAAGGGACGATAACAAACCTGTCATCACCCCTATTACGCATTTTGAGCAGTTATTTTACCGTGACATCGTGAATTTTAGTCAGGCAATACCTAAGAAGTAATTCACCACAGTAAAGTAAATCCACATACCTGATATATCAACGATTGATGCAAGCACAGGGCTCACCAATACGGCTGGGTCTAGCTTGCAAGCACGGGCAATTATTGGCAACAAACCGCCAAGCGTTGTGGAAATTGAGACTTGAATAAACAAAGCAACGGCGATTGCAAGTGCGATGTCTGTCAGTTCAAAGCCCCCCGTAGATTGGCCGGCACTAAAAAGCATAATGCGTCCAACCATAACTATTGCGATCGCTAGTGCAAGACACAGCGCTACGCGACTTTCTTTCCAAAGTACTGCTAACCACTGACGCTTTTTAAGCTCACCTGTGGCCAATGCACGAATGACCAATGTGGCCGCTTGAGTACCCGTATTACCACCAGCCGCCGCAATCACCGGCATGTACACTGCAAGTAAAACCAGTTGGCTCAATGTATCTTCATACTGAGCAATAATCAGCCCAGAAACGATCCCCAATAAAGCGAGAGCAATAATCCAGCCGATTCGCTGCTTTACATGCTCTAGTACGCCTGTTGATAAGTAACCGTCAGGAGTATCAACTTCCGACACATGCAAACCCAATTGGTGCGCATAGTGACGCGCACGCTTATCATGACCCGCATGCTCAAGTTGAGACATCAAACTGTTCACATACCCTACAGAACAGTGCTTCAAAATCCCCACCGCTTCATCTATTGGCATGATGGTGAGCAAATGAAGTTGCTGCTCTTGATCGTATTTCAAAAACGCATTGCGAGCTGCACCAATTTCTACTTCAGAAAAGTTTGGTGTTGTTTCAATAAAAGTGTTGTTCATTACCGTCATGGCGAATCTCCCGATTGGCATTGGTAACGACCATCGACAACACAAGCACAAGCTCATCACGCCTTTATGCCGATAGATGACACAAACACGCGAATTCACCAATGCAAAAGCACTGTCTATTCAGAATGTATGAAGGAAATAACGAGAAGAAAATTAGAAAAGATGCCTCACCACTCGGGTAAGACGGAGATCGCCAATACCGAAGCGGGTTATTTCGCTCCCTTAATCTTACTCACCCAACGACTGGGAGGATGGTCGGTATTGTTCATGTAAATCTCCGATATCGCTGCCCTGATTAGCAGCGCAAGTATAGTAGCAAAGTTAATCCATATTTACAGGTGGGCTTTGTTCTTTTTTTGCCAATTTTAGGAACAAAAAAAGCGCCCATTGGGCGCTTCCATACGTAAAAATTATGGATTACTTGATCGTAATACGTGCAAATTTACGTTTACCAACTTGGAATACGTAAGTACCAGCTTCTGGCGCAAACTTAGCGTCGGCAACTTTCTCGCCTTCAACCTTCGCTGCACCTTGTTTTACCATGCGCATCGCTTCAGACGTTGACGCACACAGACCAGCATCTTTTAGAAGATTCGCTACTGGAGTACCAGCCTCAAAGTCAAATTCTGGCATTTCGTCAGGGATTTGGTTCTTAGCGAAACGGTTCACAAACTCTTGCTCTGCCGCATCAGCATCGGCTTCACTGTGGAAACGCGCAATGATCTCTTTAGCAAGTAGCACTTTGATATCACGTGGGTTTTTGCCCGCTTGAACATCCGCTTTAAACTGTTCGATTTCCTCTAGAGGACGGAACGATAGCAGCTCGTAGTAGCTCCACATTAGGTCATCAGAGATCGACATAATCTTACCAAACATTTCGCTTGGCGCTTCGCTGATACCAATGTAGTTACCCGCAGACTTAGACATTTTCTTCTCGCCGTCTAGACCAACAAGAAGCGGCATCATAAGTACAACTTGAGGTTTTTGACCGTGAGATTTTTGCAGTTCACGCCCCATTAGAAGGTTGAACTTCTGGTCCGTACCGCCTAATTCAACGTCCGTTTCCATCGCAACTGAGTCCCAACCTTGCAGAAGTGGGTACATGAACTCATGGATAGCAATTGGTTGGCCGCCTGCGTAACGCTTTTTAAAGTCGTCACGCTCTAGCATACGAGCAACGGTTTGGTTTGCAGCAAGACGGATCATACCTTCTGCGCCCAGCTCAGACAGCCACTCAGAGTTAAACTGAATTTTAGTCTTCGCAGGATCTAGAATTTTGAACACTTGTTCTTTGTACGTTTCAGCGTTACGCAATACGTCTTCGCGGCTTAGCGGTGGACGAGTGGTGTTTTTACCTGTTGGGTCACCAACCATTGCAGTGAAGTCACCGATTAGGAACGTCACTTCATGACCTAGTTCTTGGAACAAGCGAAGCTTATTGAAAATAACCGTATGGCCTAGGTGAATGTCAGGTGCTGTTGGGTCGGCGCCCAATTTAATACGTAGAGGACGACCTTCTTTTAGTTTTGCGATTAGCTCTTCTTCTGGAATCAGCTCTTCAACACCGCGCTTAATCTCGGCTAGTGCAGCTTCAATGCTCGCCATTCTTGTTCACTCCCACAGATTTGGCAAAAATATAATAGCTGAACATATTACTTGAATAGCGATGCATTTTGAAACACGTTAGACTAGGTAGTTGTCACTTTTTCCGTTTAATTTAGCAATCAAGTACCTCATGCATTCGATTTTTGTCCGACTTCCACTCTTGCACAAAGTATTGATCGGTTTTTTTAGTGCTCTGATCATCATTGCACTGTTCTTTCTGCCCGATCCGCAAGACCTCAACCCGCAACAAAGCCGATTAAAAGTTGGTCAACACTATCCTGTGCCGATCTCACTTGAATTGACGACATTAAATGGATCTTCTCAGATGTCTTCGGTTTTGCGCTGGGAAACTTACAAAGTAAAAAATGGCGAGAGCGCCGCCATTCTATTTAATCGAGTGGGACTCTCTGCTCGTCTACTGCACGAGTTAGTGTCCTCCGATAAAGAAATTGAACAGCAGTTAACTCGTCTTCGTCCGGGCGATAAATTGCAATTTGGTTTTGATGAGAAAAACGACTTGGTTCAACTGCGCCGTACGCTAAGCGCATTCGAAACCTTTCGCATCAAACTGCAAGACGGCAAATACGTTTCTGAGGTCGATAAAAAAGAGGTCGATTACCAATTCAACTACGCCGAGGCAACCATCAAATCCAACTTCTGGAACGCAGGAATTTCGTCTGGCTTGAATGGCAACCAAATCATGGAGCTAGCAGGAATTTTTGGCTGGGATATCGACTTCGCACTCGATATTCGCAAAAACGACTCTTTCCGAGTGCTGTATCAAGAAGAAGTTGTAGAAGGTGAAGTCATTGGTCGCGGAAAAATCATCGCTGCGATATTCAAAAACCAGGGCGATACGTTTACGGCTATTTTAGATGAAAAAACGGGCAAATATTACGACGAAAATGGCCGAGCGATGAAAAAAGCCTTCTTGCGCGCTCCACTGGATTTCCGTCGCGTGACTTCAAACTTTAACCCACGTCGTCTTCACCCAGTGACGGGGCGAGTACGTCCTCACCGAGGCACTGACTACGCAGCACCTGTTGGTACGCCAATTTGGGCCGCTGGTGATGGTGTGGTGCAAAAATCGGCTTACAACAAGTTCAACGGGAACTACGTGTTCATCAAGCACAGCAATACTTACATTACCAAGTATCTGCACTTAACGAAGCGCACAGTCAAAACGGGTCAACGTGTTAAACAAGGTCAAACTATCGGTACGCTTGGTGGAACAGGTCGAGTGACAGGACCTCACTTACATTATGAGTTCCTAGTAAATGGCGTGCACAAAAACCCAAGAACAGTGAATTTGCCGCAATCCAAATCGTTAACAGGTAAAGCAAGACAAACCTTCATGGCGAATGCAAAAGTCAGTATGGACAAACTGGATCGTTACAGTAAGTTACTGGCAATGAGATAAACGGAAAAGTAAAAAGAGGCAGCATTACGCTGCCTCTTCGCTTTCACCAGGTTCGGGCTTAGCAAGATGATCTCTTCCCAACATAAGCAAACAAGGCGTAAGCACCAACGTCAACAACGTAGCGAATGCTAATCCCCCTGCTACTGCCGTCGCTAACTGAGACCACCATTGCGTACTCGGCGCACCAAATTCGACTTTTTGATTAACTAAATCGATGTTCATTTCTAGAACCATCGGTAACAACCCTAAAATGGTCGTAATTGTGGTTAATAGCACCGGTCTCAAACGTTGCACACCGGTCCGCAGGATAGCCTCTGCTTTGTCCAGTCCTCTTTTTCGCATTTGGTTATAAGTATCAATCAGTACAATGTTGTTATTAACTACGATACCAGCCAAGGCAATCACACCAATGCCAGACATGATGATGCCGAATGGTTTTTGGAAAATAAGCAACCCAGCAAAAACCCCGACCGTTGAAAACAGCACCGCACTCAAAATCAAAAATGCCTGATAAAAGCTGTTGAACTGCGTGATGAGAATGAGCGCCATGACGCCAAGAGCCACAACAAAAGCGTTTTGCAAAAATGCTGATGAGTTTTCCTGCTCCTCATTTTGACCCCGAATCTTATATTCAACGCCTTCCGGTAAACCGAGCTGTTCCATTTCAGCCGCAATTTTTGGTAACTCAAGCGCCAAATTGTAGCCTTCCACCATATCCGCTTTAATGTTGATAACTCGATGACCATCAACACGACGGATAGTATCTTGCTTGTGGTCTGGCTTAATTTGAGCAAAGTTGGTTATAGGCACTAAACCTGCAGCGGTTTTCACTCTTAGCTGATCGAATCGACCAATATCTCGCTTCTCTTGTGGGTAGCGCACCAAAATATCGACTTCTTCATCCGCATCGTCAGGTAAATAGTCCCCTATTTTCAGACCATTCGTGACAAATTGAACTGTATTTCCCACCAAAGTTGCATCGGCAGCAAAACGAGAAGCGTCGTCGCGTCGAATGTCAATTTGCCAGTCAATCCCCTCTTTATTGGTGGTATCACTCAAATTAGTCAGTGCTGGGTTGCTATCTGCCCAAAGCCTAACTAGCTTCGCGGCGTCATCTAGCTCGCCTATACTCATACTTCGAGAAGAAACTTCAATCACCAAATCATGTTCAACCGGAGGGCCGGCATCCGGGAATTTGTACTCTAACTCAACGCCATAAAATTGGTCGGTGGTAGCTTTTAGTTCTTCAATGATCGTTTTGACTTTACGACGATATTGCCAATCCACAGGAGTTATTTGAATCTGACCGATTTCGTCACCATTATCGCTCGATCCAGTGCGAGTGTAGACACTTTCAAACTCATCATGACCCAGCATGACCTTTTCAATTTCTCGCATTACGATATCTTTCTCATTAATGGAAAGATCCCCGTAAGAGCGTACTTTTACGGTGAAAAATGGCGGGTCGACTTCAGGGAAAAATTCAGCTCCTAACCCCGCTTTACTGTAAGTAAATCCAACACCACCCGCCAGCAATACCGCGCTCAGCAGCACTTTCCAAGGATGTTGAATCGCCACAAACAAGGTTTTGTAATAAAGCTTGGTAATTCCTGTCGCTTTCTCAAAGTTTCCGTTGTGTAGCTCCACCATTTCTTGTTGGGCTTTAGGATTGATAACCTGAGGTTTACCAATAATGCCGCCAATAACAGGCACAAATAGCAAAGCCATCACCAATGACGCCGCTAACGTCGCGATTAGCGTTAACGGTAAGTACTTCATAAACTCACCGGTAATATCCGGCCAAAAAAGAAGCGGAGCAAATGCCGCCAACGTAGTCGCGGTAGAGGCGGTGATCGGCCATGCCATGCGTTTGGCTGCGTCTCGGTATGCCTCTTTACGCGGCGTGCCTTCTTGCATTCTCCGATCGGCAAACTCAGTGACGACGATTGCACCATCCACCAGCATGCCGACCGCCATGATTAAGGCAAACAGCACCACGATGTTTACGGTAAGACCAAAAACCGAGAGGACTAACAACCCCGTTAAGAAAGAGCCTGGAATAGAGATCCCAACCAACAATGCCGTTCTTACCCCCAAGATCGCGATAATAACGATGACCACCAAAATGATTGCCGAGAGAATGTTGTTTTGCAGATCACTAAGCATCAGCTTGACATCATCCGACTGATCCCAAGTGTATTTAACCTGCAAATTACTTGGCCACTCTGCACGCAGTTGCCCTTGAGCAATCACCTCTTTAACTAACGCGACGGTTTCAATAATGTTCTCGCCAGCACGCTTTTTCACGTCAAGCACAATGGCAGGCTCACCATCCAAGCGGGCAAAGCTTTCCGGGTCACGAAACGCTCGGCGAACTGTGGCCACATCACCAAAGGTGATCACTTCTTTGCCATTCACTTTGATAGGCAATTCGAGAACATCTTTCAGAGAATCAAACACCGACGGAACTTTGACCGAAAAGCGCCCATATCCAGTATCGACAAAACCAGCCGCAACCACTCGGTTGTTTAGTGCGATCAAGTTATAGATATCGGCCTGATCCAATCCATAGCTTTCCATTAGAAGGGGATCAACCACGATCTCGACAATATCTTCACGATCACCAGCAATATCGACTTCCAAGATCTGACGGAAGCTTTCTAATCTGTCACGCAACGTTCGTGCGATTTGAACAATGGTTCTCTCTGGCACCGTGCCATAAAGCACAACGGTTAAAACTGGCTCCTCTGAAGCAAAAGTAACTTCATTGACCGTCGGTTCATCACTGTCTGCAGGTAACTTAGGTTTCGCCAGATCGACCGCGTCGCGAACATCCGCCATCGCTTTATCGAGATCCACGCCAACGCTAAACTCCAAAGTGACTGAGGCGTGGCCTTCGGAGGCAACCGATGTCATCTCTTTCACCCCTTCAATTGAGCGCAGTTCTTGTTCGATAGGACGAACCAGTAAACGCTCAGCATCAGTTGGAGAAATACCTTGATGCCCCACAGAGACGTAAATGATAGGAATAGTGATATCGGGACTAGATTCTTTTGGGATGGTGACGTAAGTAATGACCCCTGCGATGAGGATCATCACCAACAAGGTCAACATCGTTCTTGATCGGGATAACGCAGCGTCAATTATACTAAACATGCTGCCTCCCTATTTTTCGGCCGCATCGGTAGCGACATCACCGACTTTATTCGCAATCACGGTATCGCCATCACGAACAAACCCCTGTCCTAATACAATGATGTCCGCTTGCTCGCCAAGCCCTGATAACCAAACGCCATCTTCTTCTGCTTTGACTAACTGGATAGGAACAAACTTAACGTGTTCATCTTGCAGTGTTTTGACACCTAAATTCCCTTCTTCATCTAACGCCAACATTGCAGCGGTAATTTTAATCGCTAGCACTTCATTCAAAGGGAGCTGCACTTCCGCACTGATCCCCGCAGGGATGAGCGAATTACGATTATCTATTTCGATTTCAATCGGAAACGTATTGGTCGATACGGAGGAAACGCGACCAATATAACGTAAAGTCCCCAAGTGATGCTGACCATTGATCGTTCTGACATCCGCTTGAAGACCTTCTTTAAGATACTGGATATGGCGCTCGCTAACGTCGGCCTCAATGACCAGAGTCTCTAAATCAATCACTGTCGCTATTGGATCGCCCACACCGACAAAGTCACCCACTTCGACAAAATGATGATCAACAATGCCATCAAAGGGCGCTTTAACTTCGGTATTCTTGACAGCGGTTTGGACATTATTGAGGTTCGCTCTTGCATCGACTAACGCGGCTTCCGCAGTCGCAAAGGCCACCTCGCCTTGTAACCCCCTGCTTTTGAGCGATTTTGCGGCATTAAACTCCTTTTCTTTCACTCGCAGCATGGCCTGAGCGCGTTTGAGCTGACTGTCCAAATCCCGCTTATCAATGTTAGCAATCACTTGTCCTTGCTTAACAAGTTGCCCTTTATTGATGTTGAGACTGACAATTTTGCCGGCCACTTCTGCACCAAGACGAGCTTGGCGATTAGGTGCGGTTCGGCCATAAAGTTCTATCGTTTTACTGGTAGGTTTTGCGGTGAAAGTATCAAACATCACCTTAGCTAAGGGCGTGTTTTCAGATTGGAGAGATGGGGATGAGGTGTGGTCACCTTGTGCTTTGAGCTGCCCAGCAGCCAACCAAGCAACAAGTAGCAAAATAAGGATGAGAGATACTAGCCACGGACGTTCGACAAAACGTCGCCCAAACGAAGTTCCAGACATACAAAGTCCTTTTTATTATTCTCTCCTGCGGAGCGCTGAGAGCATGTTTACGTGACATCCTGCTACGTAAAACTCAGGCAGCCAATAGGCTGCCTGTCATCGCGTCAATTACACGCTAAATGATGCACCACAACCACATGTGGTTGTTGCATTCGGGTTGTTAACGAAGAAGCGAGCGCCTTCCAACCCTTCGGTGTAATCCACAATGCCGCCAATCAGGTATTGCAGGCTCATTGGGTCAACAACCAGTGTCACGCCACTGTTTTCGATGGTTGTATCGCCGTCATTTACGTTCTCATCGAAAGTAAAGCCGTATTGGAAGCCGCTACAACCGCCACCAGTAATGTATACGCGCAATTTCAATGCTGGGTTTTCTTCTTCTGCAATCAGTGCCTTAACGCGAGATGCTGCAGCATCAGAAAAAGATAATGGTACGTTTACTTCGCTCACGAAGACCTCTCTCACTCGTGTAATGCGTCAAGCCTGGAGCAAGACGTCAAATTTGTGCTAATTGAGGACGATTATCCAATACCTGACAAACTCGTTCAAGTATTCGCCGCCGATTCTTTAGATTGGTCGCTGATATGTAAGATTACACTGCGAAACAACACATAAATTAAGCAAAACGTTTCTAACTTGATTATAGCTAGGTACAATGCGCCCCACTTGGTCCGAGCAATCAAAAGAGGATAACCCCATGACCAAATCATCAGAGCTGTATCAAAAAGCTCAGCAAACCATTCCTGGCGGTGTAAATTCACCAGTTCGTGCATTCAACGGCGTTGGCGGTTCTCCGCTATTTATCGAACGAGCAGACGGTGCACTGATTTTTGATGCCGATGGTAGAGCGTACATTGATTACGTTGGCTCTTGGGGTCCAATGATTCTTGGCCACAACCACGCCGTTATCCGTGAAGCGGTCATCGACGCTGCACAACGTGGCCTTAGCTTTGGCGCACCAACAGAGATGGAAATCGCGATGGCAGAGCTAGTGTCTGAACTCGTACCATCAATGGAACAAATCCGCATGGTAAGTTCTGGTACAGAAGCAACCATGAGTGCGATTCGTCTCGCTCGTGGCTTTACTGGTCGTGACAAGATCATGAAGTTTGAAGGTTGTTACCACGGTCACGCAGACAGCTTACTAGTAAAAGCAGGCTCTGGTGCACTAACCCTTGGTCAACCAAGCTCTCCAGGTGTTCCTGCAGACTTTGCTAAGCACACGCTAACAGCAACATTTAACGATCTAGATTCTGTACGCGAACTGTTTGCAGCGAACAAAGGTGAAATCGCATGTATCATCGTTGAGCCAGTGGCGGGCAACATGAACTGTATCCCACCAGTAGAAGGCTTCCACGAAGGCCTGCGTGAAATCTGTGATCAAGAAGGCGCACTGCTGATTTTTGATGAAGTAATGACAGGCTTCCGTGTTGCACTTGGCGGCGCACAAGCACACTACAACATCAAACCAGATCTAACCACGCTAGGTAAAGTAATCGGCGGCGGTATGCCAGTGGGAGCTTTCGGTGGCCGTAAAGAAGTGATGCAATACGTTGCGCCTACAGGCCCTGTTTACCAAGCTGGTACGCTTTCTGGTAACCCAGTGGCAATGGCTGCAGGTTTTGCCTGTTTGAACCTTCTAAAAGAAGGCAATGAAAAACGCCTAGCTTCTAAAACTAAGCAACTGGCAGATGGCTTTAAGTCTCTAGCAGAAAAACACGGTATCCCACTAGTTGTTAACCAAGTGGGCGGCATGTTCGGCTTCTTCTTCACTGACCAAGAAACAGTAACTTGCTACGAAGACGTAACTAAGTGCGACATCGAACGATTCAAGCGTTTCTTCCACTTAATGCTAGATCACGGCGTATACCTCGCGCCATCAGCATTCGAAGCAAGCTTTACGTCTCTAGCGCACGGTTCAAAAGAGATCGACGCGACACTAGAAGCGGCGGATCGCTGTTTTGCAATCATTGCGGCAGAAGCAAAATAAGCGCTATACGCAAGTTATAAGAAAAGGACCGGAAGGTCCTTTTTTATTGCCAGTTCAAAATTACCAAGACAGCTAACACGCCTAGAACAATGCCAAACCACGGAATACGTTTGGTTTTCTTCTCAGATTTACATTTCTTATCGCCGTTACAACAACCCATTTTTCATCTCTTGATTGATAACCATCTGATTTGTGGTCATTATAACAAGGTCATTTACCCCTTCCCAATTCAGCTGTGTCATAAGGCTGAAAGGAAAGCCGGTGCAAAGTAATAAAGGTTTCGCGCTGATATCAACGCGAGCCATTGTAAACGTCATCCGTAAGTTGGATTTATCTCATGCCAAACAACGTAAAAATCACGTCGAGTCATCGTGTATTAATGATCGCTCTACTCGCCGCTGCTTTTGCTTGCTATTTATTGGTCGAGCCTTACATCAATTCGATCGTAATGGCTTTCATTATCTCACTGCTTATGTTTCCTGTGCATGAGTGGTTTGAGCGTAAAATGCCAAAACACAAAAATTCGGCATCGCTGCTCACGTGCGTAGTTTTGACCTTCATTATTGTCATTCCACTACTGTTTGTGTTTGCTGCAATTGTTCAACAAGGCTCCGTTTTTTCTCAGAACACGTACAAATGGGTCACCAATGGTGGCATTCAAGACATCTTCCAACATCCTTGGGTTATCAAAGGTCTATCCATTGTTAATGAGTACTTACCTTTCGATAAAATCGAGCCAAAAGCCATCGCCGAAAAAATCGGGCAATTTGCTACCACTTTTGGTTCAAACCTTGTCGCTATCAGTGCGAAAATTCTGGGTGATGCAACAAACTTCTTGATGGATTTTTTCCTGATGCTGTTTGTGCTTTTCTTCCTATTACGTGACCACGACAAAATCATTTCGGCAATTCGACATATTCTGCCACTCTCTCGTAGCCAAGAAGATAGAATCTTGACCGAGATAGAACAAGTTTCGAAGTCCGCAGTCATGGGCTCCTTTTTAACGGCTATCGCGCAAGGCTTAGCGGGCGGTATCGGTATGTGGCTAGCTGGCTTCCCTGGCCTATTCTGGGGCACCATGATGGGCTTTGCTTCCTTCATTCCAGTTGTCGGTACGGCGTTGATCTGGATACCAGCCGCCGCGTACTTGTTCCTCACCGGTGATATGACGTGGGCAATCTTCCTAACCGCATGGAGTGTAGTCATCGTCGGTTCGATTGATAACTTGCTGCGTCCATTGTTGATGCAAGGCAGCGCAGGCATGAATACCTTAATGATTTTCTTTTCATTATTAGGTGGTCTGCACTTATTTGGTTTGATTGGTTTGATTTATGGCCCACTGATTTTTGCGGTCACCATGGTGCTGTTTAATATCTATGAAGAGGAATTCAAAGACTTCCTCAACCAACAAGACAACAGCTAGCCGCCACTGAATAGTAAGCAACAGCTTCAAGCTTGGGCCAGATTGTGCGAAAATCTGGCCCTAATTATTTCTGATGAACCAAATTTATGTCTGCCTATATCGCTCCAAGCCAAATCGCTCAGCGTCAGCTAGAGTACTTCAACGGAAAACATGTTTTAGTTGCAGGTGAAGTCGAAGATATGTTCCCTCTGGAACTGACCGCACACTGTGAATCGGTCGAAGTCTTTACTTCAAACTACAGCTATTTCCGTCAAATCCGTCACTCAGATAAAATAAAAAGCCATTTTGGTTCTGAATTTGATGTGGATACTCAAGCCGACATGCTCCTGCTGTATTGGCCAAAAGCGAAAGCAGAAGCCGAATATTTGCTTGCCATGCTCATGGCTAAACTCGGCGTGAACACGGAGATTGTGGTTGTCGGTGAAAACCGTTCCGGCGTAAAGAGCATTGAAAAGATGTTCAAAGAATATGGCCCGGTGAACAAATACGACTCGGCTCGCCGCTGCTCTTTCTACTGGGGTAATTGCTTAAATGAGCCAAAACCATTCAATCAAGAAGAGTGGTTTAAGTCTTACACGGTAACCCTTGGTGAGCAGTCACTTACAGTAAAAAGTTTACCGGGCGTATTCAGTCATGGTGAGTTTGACTTAGGCAGCCGTCTACTACTGGAAACCTTACCTAACTTGTCAGGCAAAGTGCTCGATTTTGGTTGTGGGGCCGGTGTTTTAGGCGCGTTCATGGCGAAAGCAAACCCAGAAGTTGCGATTGAGATGTGTGACATCAACGCGTATGCCATCACCTCAAGCCAAGCAACGCTTGAAGCCAACGGTTTGTCTGGTCGCGTGTTTGCGTCTGACATTTACTCAGATACGGCCGAAGACTACCAATTTATCATCAGCAACCCACCATTCCACCGTGGTTTAGACACCAATTACAACGCGGCTGAAACTCTGTTAGGTCACGCGCCACAACATCTTTCAAACCATGGTGAGATGATCATTGTTGCGAACAGCTTCTTGAAATACCCACCAATTATTGAGAACGCATTCAATAATTGCGAGACGCTAAATAAGACCAATAAGTTCTCTATCTACTACGCGAAAAAATCGTAATTGTGAGCCGCGCAGGCAAGAACCTGCGCGCTTCTTACCTCAAATTGCCCCATTTGTAAGAAAAACTGCGTGACTCTGCACGCTTTGCAACTAACTTTCTTGTCAAAGAAAAAAAACTCGTTAATTTTGTTAATTCTATCGAATTTAACTTCTTATCCGTTTTTAACGAGAACCTAGGCGAGCACCTTCAACCCGTGCGAGCCCTTTACGAGTTGTAATCTTATCCATGTTTAAATTCTACAAAAAACAGAAATTTAAGCGCCTTCAGAGTACGCTGATGACTGCGTTTCTTGTCCTCAGCATTACGCCTCTTACCATCACTGCGATTTTTTTCCTGCAATCCCATAGTAAAGATCTGCAAGAACAGAGCACTTCACATCTGCTTTCTGTTCGTGATACCAAACAACAACAGATCCTCGACTACTTCGAAGCGCAAGAAACCGAAGTCATGGGATTTGTACGCTCTGAGCTCGCGTATGCCAGTGGTGGTCGTTTTTACGGCCTCGTCAATGCATTTAGCCGTTTAGGCAATGATATTGAAGAAGCACGTGAAAATGCTCAGCAACGTTATATCGAAGGCAGCGGTGACCAAATCAAAACATCGATTTTGCCGGAGTCCTCAAATTATGTCGGCAGTGAACGTTATCGCTTACTCCACAAACGTTATCACTGGGCGTATCTGGAGCTACTCAAACGCTCAGATTTTAATGATATTTTGCTGGTCGATATTAACGGCAACGTGACCTATTCCATCAACAAAGACGACAACTACGGTACTAACCTACTAACGGGGCGCTATAAAGACTCGGCATTAGGTAAAACCTTTAAACGTCTAGCTGATGACGTCAACGAACGCCGCAAAGTGAATGAAGATTATACGCCCGTCATTATTTCTGATTTTGAACTGGAACATGGTCGACAAGTCGCTTGGCTTGGTGCACCTATCGTTCAGCAAGGCTATTTGCACAGCTATGCTATGTTCCGTTTACCAAACAACGGCATTACCAAGCTTATCGCAGATAAAAACCGTGAATCGTCCATCAACACTCTACTGGTTGGCAGCGATCAACAACCGCGTACGATTAATACCAAGCAAGACAGTATTCAAAACAGTCTTGAAGTCATCGATAAGGCTTTAGCGGGACAAACCGACGTTGGCACCTACACCAATGGACTTGGCGAAGAAATTATCGCTGCATTTGCCCCAATTCAAACACGCGGCATTACATGGGCGCTCGTGGTTCAACTTCCAGAAAAAGAGGCGTTTTCACGCATTCATCAACTGGAAAAACTCTTCGTTATCGCCATGCTAATCGCGATCATTCTTGTGGTGATTGCATCGCATTATTTGTCCAACTTCATTACATCACCACTGCTGAAACTGACTTGGGCAGCGGAGAAAGTATCCGCTGGCGACCTCGACGAAACGACATTCAATACCGAACGTAAAGATGAAATCGGTCGCTTGGCTATCAGCTTCGAACGTATGCAGCGCTCGATTCGAGAAAAAATCCAAACCATCAAACAGCAAAACGAAGAACTTGAAAGCAACATCAAGCTGATTCAGAAGCAAAATGATGAGTTGCAACTGGCTGATAAACTGAAAGATGAGTTCCTCGCAACAACCTCGCACGAATTGCGTACACCGCTACATGGCATGGTTGGGATAGCAGAAACCCTTGTGTCAGGAGCAAATGGAGTCATTCCCGCCAGTCAAAAATACCAACTTGATATCATTATCAAAAGTGGTCAACGCTTAGCTAACCTCGTAGACGATTTATTGGATTACCACAAAATGCGCTATGGCAGCATGGATATCCAAAAATCGGCAGTAAGCTTAGCCAGTGCAACACGCTTGGTGCTTGAGCTTTCTAATCACCTGCTAGGCAATAAGACCATTCGCATCATCAACCAAGTACCAGCCGACCTGAAAGCCGTTTCGGCCGATCCTCAACGCCTCGAGCAAGTGCTGTATAACTTGATTGGCAATGCCATTAAATACACCTCAGAAGGTAAGATCGTCATTTCCGCTACCATTGTTGACGATCACGTCCGAGTGCAAGTGGTCGATACTGGTCAGGGGATTCCAGCAGAACATCTTGAGCATATTTTTGAGCCTTTAATTCAAGCTGGCCAAGATGCAAGTCGCTATCGTCAAGGTGCGGGACTGGGACTATCGATTAGCCGCCAACTGATTGAGTTGATGGGCGGTTCACTTTACGTGAGCAGCCAGCCGATGGTCGGCACCACGTTTAGTTTCACACTGCCATTGGCCAGCGAAGAGGAAATCCAAGCAACTCAAACCTTAGTGGCGCGCGGGCACTTTCAAATTCCTGAGATTAATTTGGAAAATGGCGACGACTTATCGCTACCAGAGAATCCTGATGGCCCACTGCTTTACGTCGCAGATGATGAACCCGTTAACTTGCGAGTACTGGAAAGCTTCTTGCGCCTAGAAGGATACCGCGTTCGTACCGTTTCAGATGGCCCAGAAACGCTGGCTCTGGTTGAACAAGAAAAGCCAGAACTGCTGTTACTCGACATTATGATGCCCGGCATGAGCGGCTACCAAGTATGTAGTGAACTACGTGAAACCTATGATCATGCTGAGCTACCGATCATTATGCTCACCGCTCTCAGCCAAACAGAAGACCGTGTGAGAGGCTTTGAAGCAGGCGCGAATGACTACTTATCGAAGCCATTCAACAAACAAGAGTTGGCGGCACGTATCCAAGCGCATTTAACAGCAAGTAAAGCGGAAATGCGCCATATGGAAAACAAAGTGCTGGAGTCAGAGCTTAGACAGCGAGCTGTCGTCGAAGCAAGCCTTCTTGAAACTCAAGGTCGTTTGTTGGAACAGCTAGAATCTGCACCGGAAGCTATTATTTGTCTGCGAGAAGATCAGCGTATTCGTTTTGCCAACGAAGCGGCTTGTAAGCTATTCAAACGCAGTTTAGAGCAACTTAAACGCTCATCAGCTGACGAACTGATCGCACCAAAATATTTGACGGTGAAGCAGCCTCATTATTGCGGCAAGATTGATATCTACATCGAGGATATTCGTCAAAACATTGAAGCCGACATTCTAAAACTGCCAGAAGGCTCTGGCTTAGATGTGATGTACATCTTTAATGTCGGTGGTGGAGCTAACGCCGCGCGTATTCATAACCTAGAAACTGCGGTAGAAGTACTCTCAAGTTATGCATTCGATGGTGATAGAGACCAGTTGCAGAAACTCAAAGAGCTTGGTGGCGAGTTTACTCGTTTGGCTGATAAGGCTTTGGGCAACAAAAAAGATAAGCAAGATTTGATGCGTGAAGTGTTGGTCGATGCCATGACGCATGCATTGGACTATTGGGAGTCTGTTACGGGTGAAAGTAAATTTGCGTTTGCCGAACAAAGTGGACTGTGGCGCGTCTACCTCGACCGAAGCACACTGCAAACCCGCACGCTCGATAAATACATGCGTATTGAAACTCTGCCTAAAACACCGCGCTGGAGAACGGTTCTGAGTTCGATTGAGTTTATTCTTGAACACTGTAAAGAACAGAGCCCTGAACGTGCTTACATCGAAGCGCAGCGCGATAAATTGCAAAGACTGCTCACTAGCTAAACCTCTCATAAAATACAAGCCTCGCTCAATGCGGGGCTTTTTATACCTATTATTTTCTGCCTATGGGTGGTACGCACTCTCACCTTTCAAAAAACAAAATGCATGACATGTAAACGGTGAATGTATGCTCCTATGCACTCAACGAACTAGTACGAGCTGACATTTTCACAAACACCATTAATCTTAGCGACGGCCTCAAGCACTCTTCTTAATTGAGCTAATTTCCTAGCAGCTTCGACGGAACTCTCCTCTTCTTTAAACGAAAAAACACCGTAGTTAAAAAGTGTTGTATTGCACTATTTATCAATCCGCCATTCTTCTTTGATAAATGGGAAATTAGACTTCATTTTTCTTGTAAAAAAAGCATAATCCCCCCCCCTTAATTTCGCTGGTAAAAAAGACGATTTTTCATATTCCAAACGGAAATTGACCAACAATTGACAGAGATTGCGAAGTCAATCACAACAGAACGGCAGATTAAATTTCACCTGATTAATTAACGCTTTCAGCGCATGTGAGCTAGATCTCCGAACCTTAGATAGACAGAAAGAACCCTTTAAACACTTACACCTAAACGTTAGCATCCACTAACACACAAACAAAACACGGATATAAACTGCGACACATATCAATGTTCACTTTTCAACCAAGAACGAGCTAAAAGCAAACAAAATGACGTTTATGACGTGGGCGGGTGTGTTTTTAACGTTTTTAACGGGAATCGAGTTTGATTATTTTATGGATAAGGTGTTTTCTTACTCCTGCCTAAGGCCTACAGGCCACTCTTAACGAGACTTAATGTGAAAAGCGTAAGTAACGAAAAACGAAGAGGTAGGTCTTGGAGAGTGTTTATCAATTGATGACATTCAATTCCATTTAGTGAAATGAAAGCAAATAGTAAGGAACAGCTATGCTTGCCAATATTAAAAAAACAGCACTAGCAACAGCAATTATTGCAACAGCTACTACAGGTTTTGCATCGGTAGCTACTGCGGCTGAACGCAGTGAACTGACTATCCACCCTAAAGAGTTTACAACTTTCGTTCGTAACTTTAACCCTTTCTTGGGTGCAACTAACTTGCACACAACAACCGACTTCATCTACGAGCCACTAGTTGTTTTCAACGAAATGCACGGTAACACTCCGGTATTCCGTCTAGCTGAAAACTTCAAAATGGCTGACGACCTAATGAGCGTAACTTTCGATATCCGTAAAGGCGTGAAATGGTCTGATGGTCAAGCATTCACTGCTGACGACGTTGTTTACTCTTTCAACCTAGTAAAAGAGAAACCTGAGCTAGACCAGTCAGGCATCAACTCTTGGGTTACTGGTGTTGAGAAAGTTAACGACTACCAAGTTAAATTCCGTCTAAGCGAAGCAAACTCTAACGTTCCTTACGAAATTGCTAAAGTACCAGTTGTACCTAAGCACGTATGGAGCAAAGTGAAAGATCCAGCAACGTTTACTAACGAAAATCCTGTAGGTTCAGGCCCATTCACAGTGATCGATACGTTCACTCCACAATTGTACATCCAATGTCAAAACCCGAACTACTGGGATGCTGACAACCTAGATGTTGACTGTCTACGTGTACCTCAAATCGCAAACAACGACCAATTCCTAGGTAAGATTGTTAACGGCGAGATGGACTGGACTTCTTCATTCGTTCCTGACATTGACCGTACTTACGCTGCAGCAAGCCCGAACCATCACTACTGGTACCCGCCAGCAGGTACTCAAGCGTTCGTAGTGAACTTCAAAAACCCAGACGCTGCTAAGAACGAAGCACTAACAAACGTTGACTTCCGTCGCGCGTTCTCTATGGCGCTTGACCGTCAAACTATCATCGACATCGCATTCTACGGTGGCGGTACAGTGAACGACTTCGCATCTGGCCTTGGCTACGCATTCGAAGCTTGGTCTGACGAAGCAACTCACAACAAGTACAAAGGCTACAACACGTACAACGTTGAAGGTGCTAAGAAACTTCTAGCGAAAGCTGGCTTCAAAGACGTGAACAAAGATGGCTTCGTAGACACACCATCAGGTAAGTCTTTTGAGCTTCTAATTCAATCGCCAAACGGTTGGACGGACTTCAACAACACCGTACAACTAGCGGTTGAGCAACTAGCTGAAGTTGGTATTAAAGCACGTGCTCGTACTCCAGACTTCTCTGTGTACAACCAAGCAATGCTAGAAGGTACTTACGACGTTGCTTACACCAACTACTTCCACGGTGCAGATCCACACTTGTACTGGGATAGCGGTTACAACTCGAAGCTACAATCTGGCGATGGTATGCCTCGTTTCGCGATGCACTTCTACAAGAATGACAAGCTAGACAGTCTACTTAACAGCTTCTACAAAACAGCTGATAAGCAAGAGCAGCTAGAAATCGCTCATGGTATCCAGCAAATCATCGCTCAGGATCAAGTTACTATCCCTGTGTTGTCTGGCGCTTACATGTACCAATACAACACAACTCGCTTCACTGGTTGGTGGAACGAAGAAAATCCTAAGGGCCGTCCAAACATTTGGGCTGGTATCCCAGAGCGTCTACTTCACGTACTGGACCTAAAACCAGTTAAATAAGTAGAAGTTCATTTCTCGCGGCACACATCCCGTGTGCCGCCTATAAAAATCCCCTAATAACGAAACCAATATGTGGCGCTCGTCGTCAGGGGATTTTTCGCTCTAAATTTCGCTAGGGGCGACCTGAAACCAGAAACAGGGAAAAAATCTGGGTGAGTAAGGTGTGAGTTATGGGTTATTTTTTAAGACGTTTGTCGTTCTATCTTGTCGCGCTCTTAGTTGCGGCGACGTTAAACTTTATTATTCCGCGAGCAATGCCTGGTGACCCAGTTACCATGATGTTTGCGAACGCTTCAGTACAGGTAACGCCAGAGCGAATCGCAGCAATGAAAGAATTGCTAGGTTTCGTTGATGGTCCTATTTACATCCAATACCTGTCCTACATTAAAAACATTCTAAGCTGGGAGCTAGGTACTTCAATTCAGTTCTATCCGCTTTCAGTAAACTCTCTACTTGGCAGTGCATTTGGCTGGTCTCTGTTCCTAGCTGGTACAGCGGTTGTACTTTCTTTCTCAATCGCATCAGTTCTTGGCATCTTCGCCGCTTGGAAACGTGGTAGTCGTTACGATGCCTTCGTAACACCAGGCACACTGATCATCCAAGCTATCCCACAAATGGTTATCGCAATGCTAGCGCTGTTTACCTTTTCAATTGGCTTGAAATGGTTCCCATCTGGCTACGCTTATACACCAGGCACCGTGCCAGATTGGTCAAGCTGGGCATTCATTAAAGACGTTGGTTACCACGCGGTACTGCCTCTATTTTGTGCAACGATTGTTCAAATCGGTGGCTTCCTAGTAAACATGCGTAACAACATGATCAACCTTCTAGCTGAAGACTACATCACTATGGCTAAAGGTAAGGGTCTAAGCGAAAACCGTGTGGTATTTAACTACGCCGCTCGTAACGCCTTACTTCCAAGTGTGACTGCACTTTCAATGTCTCTAGGTATGGCAATCGGTGGTCAGTTGATTATCGAAATGATCTTCAACTACCCAGGCCTAGGTACTGTTCTACTGAACGCTATCCACGCACGTGACTACCAAGTACTTCAAGGTCAGCTAATTATCATGACGATGTTCATGCTGTGCTTCAACTTAATGGCTGACATGCTGTACATGATTCTAGACCCTCGCCTACGCAAGGGAGGCAAATAATCATGAAAAACTTATTCAAACTGATTTTAGGCAACTCGTTCGCACGTATTGGTTTAGCCATTATCACGATCTTCATCTTCGTTGCAGTGGCAGCACCATTAATTACAAAACACGCACCAGACAAGCGTACTGGTAATCCTCATGAGTACCCAAGCTTTGTTGTGAAACAAGCGCAAAGTAGCCCTGATGGATGGGTGGCTAAGAACCTAGCAGACGATCGTCGCACGCTGATTATGTCTAAAAAAGCAGATCACGTGTTAGGTACTAGCCGTATGGGCCGCGACATCTGGTCACAAGTGGCTTACGGTGCTCGCGTATCACTAGGGGTAGGCTTTGGTGCTGGCATCATCGTGTGTTTCCTAGCTACGGTCATTGGTATCTCGGCAGGTTACTTCGGCGGTAAAGTGGATGACGTATTGAGTGCTGCAATGAACATCATGCTGGTAATTCCTCAATATCCATTGCTGTTTGTATTGGCGGCATTCATTGGCGAGGCAGGTCCTCTCACCATTGCCTTAATTATTGCAGGTACCTCTTGGGCTTGGGGCGCTCGTGTTGTTCGCTCGCAAACCATGGCACTGCGTGAGAAAGAGTTCGTTAAAGCAGCCGAAGTTTTGGGTGAATCTCCATTCCGCATCATCTTCGTTGAAATTCTGCCAAACCTAATTCCTATCGTAGGTGCAAGCTTCATCGGTTCAGTAATGCTGGCAATCAACACCGAAGCCGTTATCTCGTTCTTGGGTCTTGGCGACGCAAACACCATCAGCTGGGGCATCATGCTGTACAACGTACAAACATCTTCAGCAATGTTGATTGGCGCATGGTGGGAAGTACTCGCACCTTGTATTGCACTGACACTACTGGTTACTGGCCTTGCTCTGTTGAACTTTGCCGTTGACGAAATTGCGAACCCTCAGCTTCGTTCTCACAAAGGCATGAAACGCTGGAAAAAACTAGCAGCAAAAGACAAGAAAGAGCGTGAGCCTGAATTGGCACCGCAAAATGCACTATGGAGCGGAGATAAATAATCATGACTGCACCACTAATTTCTATCCGTAACCTATGCGTAGACTACATTACAGATGCGGGCGATGTCCGCGCCTGTAACAACGTAAGCTTTGATATTGCACCGGGCGAAGTCTTTGGTCTGGCTGGTGAATCAGGTTGTGGTAAATCAACCGTTGCTTTCTCGCTCATGCGCTTACATAAGCCGCCAGCGTTTATCACCGGAGGTGAAGTTATCTTCAATGGCGAAGACATCCTCCAATACAGTGATCAACGCATGCAATCATTCCGTTGGAGTGAAATGTCGATGGTATTCCAAAGTGCGATGAACGCGCTGAACCCAGTTCTCACTATGGAAGAACAGTTCTGTGACGTAATCATGCGCCACACAGGACTCACTCGAGCTCAAGCAAGAGTTCGCGCTGAAGGCCTATTGGAAATTGTTGATATTCACCCTAGCCGCTTGAGCGATTACCCTCACCAGTTCTCTGGTGGTATGCGTCAGCGTTTGGTTATCGCTATTGCTCTGGCTCTGAATCCGAAGATGATCATCATGGATGAACCAACTACGGCACTAGACGTGGTGGTCCAACGTGAAATTCTGCAAAAGATTTACGCGCTTAAAGAAGAGTTTGGCTTCTCAATTCTGTTCATTACTCATGACTTGTCGCTGATGGTCGAGTTTTCTGACCGTATAGGCATCATGTATTCTGGTGAATTGATTGAAGTCGCACCTTCGAAACAAATTCTGGAAAGTCCTTACCACCCTTACACCAAAGGTTTGGGTAGCTCTTTCCCTCCACTAACTGGTCCTAAGACCAAATTGACTGGTATTCCAGGCAACCCTTTGAACCTATTAGAGATTCCTCAAGGCTGCCGCTTCCAAGCTCGCTGTGACCGAGTCCACGAAGCTTGTACACGAGTACCGACTCAGCTGCGTCAAATTGAACCTGGTCGTTATTCAAACTGCCACTTGTACGGCGATACGATTGCTCAAGCCAAGGTTTAAAACCAGAAGTCACGCTAGCTAAGAACAAAATTACACTGGAGAGAATTATGAGCAAACAACTCGGCGAACTGCTGGTTGAGGGTAAAAACGTCGTTAAGGACTTCCCGTTAAACAGTAACTCAATCAAGCAGTCAAAGATGCGTGCTATCAACGACGTATCTTTCAAAATGTACAAAAGCCGCGGTTTGTCAGTAGTGGGCGAATCTGGTTCAGGTAAATCGACCACCGCTAAAATGATTGCAAAAATGTACGCACCTACTGACGGCATCATTGAGTACAAAGGACGTGATATTCAAGACATCACCTCAAGACAAGACTTGATGGCGTATCGTGAAGGCGTACAAATGGTGTGGCAAGACCCGTTTGGCTCGCTAAACCCAACGCACAATATCTTCCACCATATTGCGCGCCCGCTGCTGATTCATAAGAAAGTAGCACCGGGCAACAAGAAAGAACTGGAAGAGCGTGTGTACGACCTACTTGAACAAGTTGGTCTTATTCCACCAAAAGAAACGGCGCAAAAGTTCCCGCACCAGCTATCTGGCGGCCAGCGTCAACGTGTAAACCTAGCTCGTAACATCGCAGTAGGTGCAGAAGTGGTATTGGCGGATGAGCCAACATCGATGCTCGATGTATCAATCCGTGCCGGAGTTCTGAACTTGATGGAAGAGATGAAGTTCGAGAAACAAATGTCTCTGCTTTACATCACTCACGACATCGCAACAGCGCGTTACATTGCTGAAGATCTCGCGGTCATGTACGTAGGTCACATGGTTGAATGGGGCGATACTGAAGAAATCATTCACGATCCTCAACACCCATATACGCAACTGTTGGTGTCTGCGGTTCCAGATCCATCGAAGTCTATTCACGAGAAGCTGAAAGGCAACAAAGGGGAAATCCCACTTTGGACACCAGAATCTGTCGGCTGTCCATTTGCAGGACGTTGTGTACACGCTACCGACAAATGTCGCGAACGACTACCAGGCGTCACTCAACTGTCCGACAACCACTTTGTCCGCTGTTACTTATTTGAAGATTAATCATAACGAGGGTCAGGTTCAGCCTGGCCCATTCCTGTTTTTATCGTTTCCCGGAGACATTGAATGCTGCTACTGACTAACCACATTGGTTATGAACGTCTGGGCCCCAAAAAAGCCATTATCCAGACCGAACAACCACACTTGTCTTCTTACACTGCTCAATTGATTTGTGCCACTAGCGAGCAAACAGTGGCAACTTTTGCGGTTGAAGAACAAGGTAAAGTGGCGAACTGGCATCAGGGCTATTTCTACCTCATAGACTTTTCATCTTTCACAGATTCAGGCGACTATTTCCTGCAAGTGGAAGATTCGCGTTCTTCCTCTTTCACTGTTGGCGAACATATTCTGTTGGAGCAAACCCTGTCAGATGTGATCCACTACTTCAAATCACAACGTTGCGGTGGGGTTTTCGATCAACAAGATCGACAAGTGCCAGTGCTCAACGCCAACCAGACGGCTGATGTTCACGGTGGCTGGTACGACGCATCTGGAGACGTTAGTAAATATTTAAGTCATCTTTCATACGCTAATTATTTGAACCCTCAACAAACTCCAATGGTGGTTTGGAACATCCTAAAAGGGCTTTCATTGCTTGAAGGAAGCGAAGACATTGCAGCCTTCACACGTACACGTCTTATTGAAGAAGCCCTGTTCGGTGCAGACTTCCTTGTTCGTATGCAAAACGAAAAAGGCTTCTTCTACATGACGGTCTTTGATAAGTGGAGCAAAGATACTGCGCAACGAGAAATCTGTGCCTACGAAACGCAACTTGGTCACAAATTTGACGACTACCAAGCAGGCTTTCGACAAGGTGGCGGTGTCGCCATCGCAGCTCTGGCCGCGGCGTCGCGTTTAGGTGTTCACGGCGAATACGATCAACAGAAATACCGCAACGCTGCTGAAAATGGTTACTGGCACTTAAAAGAGCACAATACGCAGTACCTCAATGATGGTGAAGAAAACATTATCGACGAATACTGTGCGCTACTAGCTAGTGTAGAACTATTTAAAGCCACCAAAGAAACTCGCTACTTGGAAGAGAGCCGTTTGTGGGCACAACGCTTAGTTGCCCGCCAAATGAGCGACGAGCAGATTCAACACTTCTGGTCAGCAAACCAAGACGGCAGTCGTCCATACTTTCACGCTGCCGAAGCAGGTCTACCAGTTATTGCTCTATGCGAATACCTAGCAATTGAAGACGACTCCGTACAGACAGAATCGGTAAAACGCATCGTTAACCGAGCGTGTGAGTTTGAGATCAAAATATCGAATAAAGTGACCAACCCATTCGGTTACCCTCGCCAGTATGTTAAAGGCGTAAATGAGTCAAAACGCGATGCATTTTTTGTCGCACACAACAATGAATCCGGCTATTGGTGGCAAGGCGAGAATGCTCGATTGGGCTCACTCGCGACCATGGCGTATCTCGCTCAACCGCATATAGCGTCGCAAGAAATACAGCAACAACTTTCCGTGTTTGCTCAAGATGCATTGAACTGGATTGTAGGCTTAAACCCATACGACATGTGCATGCTTGATGGCCACGGTCGTAACAACCCTGATTACCTTCCTCAATATGGTTTCTTCAACGCTAAAGGCGGTGTGTGTAACGGAATCACTGGCGGCTTTGAAGACGAGGAAGACATCGCATTTAACCCACCAGCACAAAAAGACGACATGTTACAAAACTGGCGCTGGGGCGAACAATGGATCCCGCATGGCGCTTGGTACTTACTCGCGATAATGAGTCAAGCTCAGCATATTTCTCAGTTGGCAACCTCTAAAAATATTAAGGAACAATAATCATGGGGATGTATTTTGTCGGTATCGATGGTGGCGGCACGTCATGTCGAGCCAGGATCAAAGATTCACAAGGTAATTTTCTTGGCGAGGCCAAAAGCGGCAGCGCCAACATCATGCTAGGTACTGAAGTTGCAATGGCTTCGATTCTTGAATCCATCACTTCAGCTGCCGAGCAAGGTGGCCTGACACAACAAGATTTTACATCGATGCATGTCGGCTTAGCCCTTGCAGGTGCTGAGCACAAAGCATCTTGGCAAGCCTTTATGTCTCTTCCTCATCCGTTTGCCAGTATGACTCTTAATACTGATGCTTACGGCGCGTGCGTTGGTGCACACAATGGCGAAGATGGCGCAATCATGATCGCAGGAACGGGCTCTTGTGGCATCTACCTTAAAGGATTGGAGCAGCACGTTGTCGGTGGTCGTGAATTCCCGATTTCGGATCAAGGTGGCGGCGCAGTGATGGGGCTTCGCCTAGTTCAACAAGTTTTGTTAGCAGAAGATGGCATCAGAGAGAAAACGCCTCTAGCACAACACGTCATGGCGCATTTCGAAAATGACGTTGATAACGTGGTGGCTTGGTCTAAACAAGCGCTTCCTCGTGATTATGGCCAGTTTTCTCCTGCGATTTTCCAACATGCAGAACAAGGTGATGCACTAGCAATTGAGATGCTGAAGCAAACTGCAGCTGATATAGAAATGTTTCTCGTGGCATTAAACAAGCGCGGCGCAACGCGTATTTGTTTAATGGGCAGCATTGCTGAACGTATTTTACGTTGGCTTTCGCCACCAGTTCAGCAATGGGTTGTTGAGCCACAGTTTGACGCGATTGAAGGCGCAATTATGTTTGCAGGTAAACCTGAACATAACCTTTACTCGCTCAGTGCGGCGTAGGAGTAGATATGGAATATCGTGTTGATCTCGTCGTCCTATCAGAACAAAAGCAAAACTGCCGTTTCGGACTGACTTTCCATAATTTGAGCGATCAAGATCTCCACAATTGGAGCCTGATTTTTGCTTTTGATCGCTACATTCTGCCGGATAGTATTTCGAATGGTCAGCTCAAGCAAGTTGGCAGCTACTGCACCCTCAAACCAGAAGGGTTGGTGCTGGCAGCTAACCATCATTTTTACTGCGAGTTCAGTATTGGTTCGAATCCATTCCGTTACTATTCTGATGGATTCAATGAAGCCTTGGTCAACTTTGAAGTCAACGGCAACCTTCAGCGAGCTCAAGTCGATGTCACGCCGATCGTATTGGCTTCACCGTACCGTGAACGTAGTGAGATCCCTTCCAGCTTGACGCATGCGCAGCCTCTATTGCCAAAACCAAACCATATAGAAGTCAGCGATCACTGCTTTAGCTTTAATCATCACGCTGGCGTTGCGGTTTATTCAAACCTAGCCAATTCAGCTAAAGAGTGGTTACTTGAAGAGCTTAAGCGCATTCATCAATTTGAGTTCGCATCAGACAATGGCAGTCAGATCATCTTCAAAGGCAACCCAACCTTGGATGAAGGCGCTTACAAGCTGAAGGTAGCAGAAGAGTCGATCAAAATTGAAGCAGGCTCTTCGTCTGGTTTTACCCATGCTTGTGCAACGTTATTGCAACTGATCAAAGTTGGCGATCAACCAGCCTCAATGGAAGTGGTTTGCTGTTCAATCAAAGACCGACCACGTTTTCGTTACCGCGGTATGATGCTAGATTGTGCTCGCCATTTTCACTCCGTTGAGCAAGTCAAACGTTTGATCAACCAATTGGCTCACTACAAGTTCAATACATTCCATTGGCACCTTACCGATGATGAAGGTTGGCGAATTGAGATCAAATCATTGCCTCAACTAACCGATATTGGCGCATGGCGTGGGTTGGATGAAACCAATGAGCCACAGTACACGCACCTTGCTGAGCGTTACGGCGGTTTTTACACTCAAGAAGACATCAAAGACGTGGTTGCCTTTGCTTCAAAGCGAGGCATCACTGTTATCCCTGAAATCGATGTACCAGGCCACTGCCGAGCTGCCATCAAGTCGTTACCACACCTATTGGTAGAAACAGAAGATACCACTGAATACCGCAGCATTCAGCATTACAACGACAATGTCATTAACCCAGCTCTGCCGGGGAGCTATGAGTTTATCGACAAAGTGTTGGAGGAAGTCTCCGCGTTGTTCCCTGCCCCTTATGTTCATATCGGTGCGGATGAAGTACCTAACGGCGTATGGTCAAAAAGCCCAGCGTGCCAAGCACTAATGGAACAACTGGGTTACAGCGACTACAAAGAGTTACAAGGGCACTTCTTGCGTCATGCCGAAGACAAACTGCGCAAACTTGGCAAGCGCATGCTGGGTTGGGAAGAAGCACAGCATGGCGACAAAGTCAGCAAAGACACAGTGATCTATTCGTGGCTAAGCGAAGAAGCGGCGTTGAACTGCGCGCGCCAAGGTTTCGATGTGGTGCTACAACCAGCGCAAACCACCTACTTAGATATGACCCAAGATTACGCACCAGAAGAACCGGGCGTGGATTGGGCTAACCCGTTGCCGCTAGAAAAAGCTTACAACTATGAACCACTCGCTGAAGTGCCAGCCGACGATCCAATACGTAAACGCATTTGGGGCATTCAAACCGCATTGTGGTGTGAAATCATCAACAACCAGTCTCGCATGGACTACATGGTCTTCCCGCGCTTAACCGCAATGGCAGAAGCATGTTGGACAGACAAGCAACACCGAGACTGGACCGACTATTTATCACGTTTGAAAGGACACCTACCGCTGCTTGATTTGCAGGGAGTGAATTACCGTAAACCGTGGAAGTAATACAGAGCTGATGTAGAAGCATCACGCTTGAAGAGTTTTTAAATTTTGGCTGCAGACGCAGCTTTGTAAAAAGGAAATACACAAATGAAATACGGCTATTTCGATAACGAGAATCGTGAATACGTCATTACTCGCCCTGATGTACCTGCTCCTTGGACCAACTACCTAGGTACAGAAAAATTCTGTACCGTTATCTCGCATAACGCAGGTGGCTATTCGTTCTACAACTCTCCAGAATACAACCGTGTTACTAAGTTCCGTCCAAATGCGACATTCGATCGCCCAGGACACTACGTTTACCTACGTGATGATGAGACGGGAGATTACTGGTCAATCTCTTGGCAACCAGTTGCCAAAAGCCTAGACGAAGCGAACTACGAAGTTCGTCATGGTTTGTCGTACTCTAAATTCAAGTGTGAATACAGCGGCATTAGCGCAAACAAAACGCTCTTTGTACCAAAAGGCGAAGATGCAGAAATTTGGGATGTGGTCATCAAGAACACCTCTGACAAACCGCGTACGATCAGTGCATTCTCATTTGTTGAGTTCTCGTTCAGCCACATTCAATCAGATAACCAAAACCACCAGATGTCTCTCTACTCTGCTGGTACGTCATACAACGAAGGCGTGATTGAATACGACCTGTACTACAACACTAACGATTTCGAAGGCTTCTACTACCTAGCGTCAACGTTTGATCCAGATTCATACGACGGTCAACGTGATAGCTTCCTAGGTCTATACCGCGATGAAGCAAACCCACTAGCAGTAGAACAAGGTAAGTGTTTTAACACCGCACAAACGTGTTACAACCACTGTGGCTCTCTGCACAAGCAATTTACTATCCAACCAGGAGAAGAAGTTCGCTTTGCTTACATTCTAGGTATCGGTAAAGGCAACGGTGAGCGTCTACGTGCTAAGTACCAAGACCTTGCAGAAGTCGACAATGCATTTGCTGGCATCAAAGCACACTGGGATGAGCGTTGTGGCAAGTTCCAAGTGAAATCGCCAAACGAAGGCCTAGACACCATGATCAATGCTTGGACGCTATACCAAGCAGAAACATGTGTGGTTTGGTCTCGCTTTGCTTCGTTCATCGAAGTGGGTGGTCGTACTGGTCTTGGTTACCGCGATACGGCGCAAGACGCAATTTCCGTTCCTCACGCGAACCCGAAAATGACTCGTAAGCGCATCGTTGATCTACTGCGTGGTCAAGTAAAAGCGGGTTACGGCCTACACCTATTCGATCCTGATTGGTTCGATCCTGAAAAAGCAGATGTTAAACCATCTAAGTCTCCAACGGTTGTTCCTACTCCGTCCGATGAAGATAAGATCCACGGTATTGAAGACACTTGCTCTGATGATCACCTATGGCTAGTACCAACCATCTGTAAATACGTGATGGAAACCGGTGAGCACAGCTTCTTCGACGAAGTGATTCCTTACGCGGATGGCGGTGATGCAACCGTGTATGACCACATGAAAGCTGCGCTAGACTTCTCAGCTGAATACGTGGGTCAAACGGGCATCTGTAAAGGTCTACGTGCCGACTGGAACGACTGTCTAAACCTAGGTGGCGGCGAGTCTTCAATGGTGTCTTTCCTACACTTCTGGGCGCTACAAGAGTTCATCGACCTTGCAAAATACCTAGGCAAAGAAGCTGACGTTGAGAAATACACCGAGATGGCAGCAAACGTGCGTGAAGCGTGTGAAACACACCTTTGGGACGAAGAAGGCGGCTGGTATATCCGTGGTCTAACGAAAAACGGCGACAAGATTGGCACAGCGCAACAAAAAGAAGGTCGTGTGCACCTTGAGTCAAACACTCTTGCGGTGCTGTCTGGTGCGGTATCTCAAGAGCGCGGTGAAAAGGCAATGGACGCAGTCGACGAGAATCTATTCTCTGAATACGGCCTACATCTGAACTCACCATCATTCGCAACACCAAATGATGATATCGGCTTTGTAACGCGCGTTTACCAAGGCGTAAAAGAAAACGGTGCGATCTTCTCACATCCAAACCCATGGGCTTGGGTTGCTGAAGCAAAATTGGGGCGCGGTGACCGTGCGATGAAGTTCTACGATGCACTCAACCCATACAACCAAAACGACATCATCGAAAAACGTATCGCAGAACCGTACTCCTACGTGCAGTTCATTATGGGTCGAGACCACCAAGATCATGGCCGTGCTAACCACCCATGGTTAACTGGTACCTCTGGCTGGGCATACTTCGCTGTGACCAACTTCATCCTTGGTGTACGCACAGGTTTCGATGGTCTAACTATCGACCCATGTATCCCAACCAACTGGCCTGGTTTTGAAGTGACTCGTCAATGGCTTGGCGCGACATACAACATCAAAGTTGTTAACCCTGATTCAGTCAGCAAAGGCGTGAAATCTATCACTCTGAACGGCGAAGCTATCACTGGCGCATCAGTACCAGTTCAAGCGGAAGGCTCCGTGAACGAAGTGATCGTAACACTAGGTTAATCGCTTAAAAATGCCCCAATGCACTTTTGCTCTTTAGCTTGTGCATTGGGTTCGCTAGCAAAATTTTAAGGCGCGGTGTATTGCCGCCCTTATTGAGGTTCGAATCATGATCAAATTTGGTACAGGCGGTTGGCGCGCATTCATCGGTGAAGAATTCACTAAAGATAATGTTCGTTTGGTTGCTCAGGCAGTAGCAAACATCACTAACAGAGAATCAGTGGCAGATCGTGGCTTTATCATTGGCTATGACCGACGTTTTCTGTCTGATAAAGCGGGCCGTTGGTTTGCCGAAGTTTTAGCGGCAAATGGCATTGTAGTTAGCTTTATCGATAAGTTTGTTCCAACACCAATCGTGATGTTCAAAGCAAAAGAGATGGGCTGTGCTTACTCGGCGTGCATCACCGCATCGCATAACCCTGCAGATTACAATGGCATCAAAGTCTTCATTGAAGGTGGTCGTGATGCAGATGAAATCATTACCGAGAAAATTGAAACTCAAATTTCCACACTTACCGCACAAGATGTGAAAAGTGTCGATTTTGATCAAGCGGTTGAAGACAAGTTGATTGAAATCATCAACCCGATGAACGAGTTTGTTGATTCAATCATCGACTTTATCGACATTGAAGCAATCAAAAAAGCCAACCTTCGTGTGCTGATTGACCCGATGTTTGGTGTCGCGAAAAACGCACTACAAACCGTCCTAATCAACGGCCGCTGTGAAGTAGACGTGATCAACGACGGAAAAAACCCAGACTTCGGCGGTTTAATGCCTTCTCCAAGTGCTGCGACCCTGTACCGCTTGATGCACCTTGTCGAGCAAGAAGGCTACGACATCGGTATTGGGACTGACGGCGATGCAGACCGTCTTGGTATCATCGATGAGAAAGGCAACTTCATTCATCCAAATGAAGTGCTGATTCTTCTGTATTACTACCTATTGAAATACAAAGGTTGGAAAGGCTCAGTCGTACGTAACATCGCGACAACACACCTATTAGACAAAATCGCCGAAGATCACGGTGAGAAATGTTTTGAGGTTCCAGTGGGCTTCAAACACATCAGCTCGCAAATGGAAGCAGATGACTCACTGATTGGTGGAGAAAGCTCTGGTGGTTTAACTATTCGCGGTCATATCAAAGGTAAAGATGGTGTGTTCGCATCAAGCTTACTGGTTGAAATGATCTCGGTAACGGGCAAAAAGCTGTCTGAGCTACTGGATGAAATCTATGGCAAGTACGGCTACGCGTACATGGCAGAAGGTGATTGCAAATTCAAACCAGCGCAAAAAGAAGTCCTATTCAACAAGATATATGTTGAAAAACAACTGCCTGAGTTTGAGTTCGATATTGAAAAAGTCAGCTACGAAGATGGCGCGAAAGTCTACTTCAAGAACGGCGGTTGGATCATCGCGCGCTTCTCTGGTACTGAGCCATTACTACGTATTTTTGCAGAAATGCAAGATAAGGACACTGCGGAACGTGTTCTTCAACAGTTTAAAGACTTCTTGTCTCTATAACTGACCTTGTGCCCGCTTCGAGCACAATGATGAGAGCCGACGCTGTCTGGAAAAGGTGATCATCAACAGGAGAAGAGCACTTGCCCGGCATCACTGCTGGGCTTTTTTGTATCTATAAATAGAGAATGGATTCGCAATCCCGTATGCAGAGACATTAAGCGAACGCTAGCACGCCTTGAGTTTCGATCTTCACAGCAACACGCTCACCGATATGAAGCGGCTGTGATGCGATAGCCAGTAGACGATCACCATTAGCATCAATCACATAACGACAATGATCACCCATGAAGTGCTGCTCAAGCACAGTGACCGCACTGTCTTCATCCGACTGAATTTGGACATGTTGTGGTCGCAGTAGTAATGAACAAGCAGATTGCATTTGAATCTCTTGCTGTGCACTCGCCTCAACTACACCAATATGGGTTTCGTATTCCGTATCTGAAATGCGCGTTGCGGCTAGGTAGCTACCACCACCTAAGAAGTCTGCAACAAACTTGCTCGAAGGTTGGTAGTAGAGTTCTGAAGCCGTGCCGTATTGCTCAATAACACCGTGGTTCATCACCGCCATTTTGTCGGCAAACGCAAATGCTTCTTCACGACTGTGAGTCACGAAAATCGCTGTAACGCCTTGTGCCTTAAAAATCTTACGGATCTCGCTGATTAACTCGTGACGAACCTGAGTATCAATATTGGAAAACGGTTCATCCAAAAGCAGTAAATCAGGGCTGTAAGCCAGAGAACGGGCAATCGCAACGCGCTGTTGTTGTCCACCAGAAAGCTGATGTGGATAACGATCGGCGTAACCTTGAAGGTGCACGAGTTCTAGCATTTCATCAACTTTCGCGCGCTTTTCCTGTGCAGATTGATGCTTCAAGCCAAAGGCTATATTTTGCGCAACTGTCAGATGAGGAAATAGTGCATAATCTTGGAAGATCATTCCGATATTGCGCTCTTCTGGCGGCAACCAATTTTCACCATCATCAATCGTCTGACAATTTAAGCTCATTTGACCAGAAGTAAGAGGCAGCAAACCAGCAATCGCTTTCAACAATGTCGTTTTGCCACAACCACTCGCCCCTAAAAGACAAACGATTTGCCCCTGTTCCACTTCTAGCGACAAAGACTCTAAAACGGTTTGAGCATCGTATTGGCAAGTTAGGTTTTTAATTGATAGTGCGCAGCTCATCAGTGATTTTGCTCCAGTGAACGGTTAACAACAACAAGCGGGATCAACCCAACAAGAACCAACAATACAGCAGGCAGAGCTGCCAATTCTAAATGCTCATCCGAGGCAAAGTTATATACGTATGTTGCCAGTGTTTCAAAATTGAATGGACGCAGAAGCAGAGAGGCATTGAGCTCTTTCATCGACTCAATAAACACCAACAATGCCGCAATCAGAGCACCACGTTTTACCAGTGGAAAGTGCACTCGCCACAGCATCGTATTTGGCGTACATCCCATCGTGCGTGACGCCATATCTAACGATGGAGAAATTTTATTTAGATTACTTTCGATACTACCAATCGCAACAGCTGAGAAACGCACCACCATCGCAAAGATCAACGCAAACATTGAGCCTGAAAAAATCAGTCCCGGTCTACTCCATTCCATCGCCTTCGCAATATCGTTTACGCGATAGTCCATAAACAGCACGGCAACCATCACGCCGATTGCCAATACCGTTCCAGGTACTGCGTAGCCCATTGAGGAAAGACGCATAAAAGCAAGGCTTTCACGTTTGCCATTGACTCGGTGGGTAAAGTTAACAATAAGAGCAACAGCCACGCCGATGATCGCAGCAATGACAGACACAACAAGACTGTTCCACGCATACTCACGGAATTCTGGTGTCCAGCTTTGCTCAAAGTAAGTAATTGAGTAATCGATCAACTGAAGTAATGGCAAAATGAACGCCACAGCAACCAGTCCCCAACACCACACCAGTGCCGCCCATTTTTTCCAGCCGCTTAACTCGTAACGAAAATCTTCATGGCTGTTGAATTGGCTTTGGAATAATTTCTGCTTTCTGCGGCTATAGCGTTCTGTACTGAGTAACAGCACAACAATCAACAGCATAATTGCGGAAATTTTAGCGGCCGCGTTAAGGTTAGAATAACCAAGCCACGTATCGTAAACCGCTGTCGTTAATGTGTTAACGGCGAAATAGCTGACGGTGCCGAAGTCCCCAATGGTTTCCATCGCCACCAGCGACAAACCCACGGCAATAGAAGGTCGCACCAAAGGCATCGAAATACGCCAAAAGCTCTCCCAAGGTGAGCATTTCAGCAAGCGGGCACTTTGCAGCAGTGAAACATTTTGTTCCATAAACGCCGCGCGGCACAGTAGATACACGTAAGGGTATAACACCAGAGACAGGACAAAGGTCGCCCCCGGTAAGGTTCGAATATCAGGGAACCAATACTCGCCAGGTCCCCACCCGGTGACATCACGCAGGAATATTTGAATTGGGCCAGCAAAGTCGAACCAATCCGTAAATATGTAACCAATAATGTAACCCGGCATTGCCAATGGCAATACAAGCGCCCACTGTAACCACTTTTCCGTTGGCAACTTACACATTGCCATCAACCAAGCGCTTGGAATACCGAAAATAAGAGAGAGGCCCATAACCCCAATCGTTAAGACGACGGTGTTATAGATATAGGTTGGCATCACCGTCGACATCAAATGTGTAAACAGGTTATCCGTTTCACCAATTGCGGTGTAGAAGATCGCTAAGATCGGCAAAACCAGTAACAGAGTTATCGCTCCACTACTGGTTTTCCATAGAGAATGTCTATCTTTCATTGCCTAATTACTGCAAGGCTTTATGAAATACAAATGCTGGTGCAAATACATCTCATATCCTTTAATCAAATGGGGGTATAGTTATACCCCCACAAGGAATTAAAGGTCAAATTTCACTTCATCTAGTAGCTTAATCGCTGCTTCATGGTGAGAAGCGATATCATCTAGAGAAAGCGTGTCTGCTTTAAAGTCGCCCCAAGATTCCACAAGTTCAGAACGCTTAACGCCTTCTTTTACTGGGTACTCGTAGTTCACTTCTGCGTACATCTTCTGAGCGGTTTCGCCAGTCAAGAACTCCATTAGCTTAAGCGCGTTATCTCGGTTTGGAGCGTATTTCGCCATCGCCATACCAGAGATGTTCACGTGCGTGCCTGTTGTTTCTTGATTCGGGAAGTTGATGTAAACCGCATCAGCCCAAGCTTTTTGCTCTTTGTCGTTAACCATTTTGCCTAGGTAGTAGCTGTTACCCAAAGAAACATCACATAGACCTTCTTTGATCGCTTTTACTTGTGCACGGTCGTTACCTTGAGGTTTACGAGCAAGGTTCGCTTTTACGCCTTCCAACCATTCTTTCGTTTCTGCTTCGCCGTAGTGAGCGATCATCGAAGAAACAAGAGATACGTTGTATGGGTGCTTGCCGCTGCGAGTACAAATCTTACCTTTGTATTCTGGTTTGGCTAGATCAGCATAGTTAAAGTCCGCACCTAGTTTGCCAACACGGTCGCGAGAAGAGTAAACACTGCGAGTACGTAGCGTAAGTGCAAACCACTCATTCTCTTTGTCTTGGTACTGAGCTGGTACATTTTCTTCAATGATCTTGCTATCAACTTTCTGAACTAGACCTTTGTTTGTCAGTTCTGCTAGACGGCTGATATCAGTAGTCAGGACAACGTCCGCTGGGCTGTATTCGCCTTCCTGAGCTAGTTTCTCTGCTAGACCTTCCTTCGCAAATTTAACGTTTACTTTGATGCCAGTTTCTTTAGTGAACTCGTTGAACATTGGTTCAACTAGAAAAGGTTGACGGTAAGAGTAGACGTTCACTTCTTCAGCTGCCATTGCTGTTGGAGCTAGAGTTGCGCAAGTCAGTGCTGAAAGAGTTAGCAGTTTTTTCATTGTTTAATCCTTTACCATGCTAATGATAACGTTTATCAGTTGCGTTATTATATGTATGTTCAATAAGAAAACAACGACCAAAATAAAAAAACCTGCTCATCGGAGCAGGTTTTTACATACCGAGAATGTAACTATTTATTACAAGGCATATTTACTTCACAGTTACAAATTCAGGGTAAGCACCAACACCACAATCGTGCATGTCCATACCTTCCATTTCTTCCTCTTCCGTAACTCGAATACCAACCGTAGCTTTAAGAATCGCCCAAACCACTAGGCTTGCACCAAATACCCAAGCAAAGATCACTGCGGCACCAAGAAGCTGCGCACCAAACGTTGCTTCACCGTTGCTTAGAGGAACAACCATTAGACCGAAGAAACCACAAACACCATGAACTGAAATTGCACCTACAGGATCGTCAATCTTCAGTTTATCGAGGCCGATGATGCTAAATACCACTAGCGCACCCGATACCGCACCGATTGCTACAGCATACAAAGGTGATGGTGATAGTGGGTCTGCCGTGATAGCTACCAAACCAGCCAGCGCACCGTTAAGGATCATGGTTAAATCTGCTTTACCCCAAGTGGTTTTACACACAAACAATGCAGCAATCGATCCCGCAGCCGCAGCCGCGTTCGTGTTAAGGAAGATTTGACCAACCGCCGTTGCGTTTTCAAAGTCTGAAACCATCAATTGAGAACCGCCATTGAAGCCAAACCAGCCGAACCAAAGAATAAACGTACCCAGTGTTGCTAATGGCATGTTCGAGCCAGGAATTGGGTAGATTTCACCGTTTTTACCGTATTTACCTTTACGAGCACCAAGCAGTAACACACCAGCGAGCGCCGCAGATGCACCTGCCATATGAACAATACCTGAACCCGCGAAGTCGCTAAAGCCAGCTTCAGATAAGAAGCCACCGCCCCATGTCCAGTACCCTTCCATTGGGTAAATGAACGCGGTCAAAACAGCTGAGAACAGCAAGAATGACCAAAGCTTCATGCGCTCTGCAACGGCCCCCGAAACAACAGACATCGCTGTTGCAACAAATACCACTTGGAAGAAAAAGTCGGATTCAAGAGAATGGTCTGCGCCTTCACCCTGGGTACCAATCAACCCACCGAACGATGGTAACCAACCGCCTTCTCCGTTATCGACGTACATAATGTTGTAACCAATAACAAGGTAAGTGGTACACGCTATCGCGTACAAACAAAAGTTTTTGGTTAGAATCTCAGTTGTGTTCTTAGAACGCACTAGACCCGCTTCTAACATGGCAAAACCTGCTGCCATCCACATTACCAACGCACCGGAAATGAGGAAGAAAAAGGTGTCGAGTGCGTAACGTAACTCGGTTACTGTTGTTGCTAATTCCATAATAGTGTCTCCAATCCCTTGAATACTTAAAGTGCTTCTGCGTCCATTTCACCCGTACGGATGCGCACCGCTTGGTTCAGGTCGTACACAAAAATCTTACCGTCGCCAATTTTTCCGGTCTGCGCCGCTTTTGTGATCGCCTCTACGACGCGATCAACATTGTCTGCATGTGTCGCAATTTCTATTTTGACCTTCGGTAGAAAGTCCACTTGGTACTCCGCACCGCGGTACAACTCAGTGTGACCCTTCTGGCGACCAAAGCCTTTCACCTCTGATACTGTCATCCCTTCGATACCGACATCAGCCAATGCTTCGCGAACATCGTCTAACTTAAACGGCTTAATAATGGCGTTGATTATTTTCATGCAATTCTCTCCGAAGCTTTCATCCTGAAACACTTCTAATAATCCAATCTGCGTGCCAAGTTTTTAAGTTGTTGAATTAAATGTATTTATAGTAATTTACAGGTTTATAAACAAAAAAGGCGCACCGATATGGTGCGCCTTTTTCACAAATATAAAGCAATCCCGATGGGATTACCCAAAACTGTGCATTAAATGTTCAAAAAGTCTTTCCATTGCTCAATCAGTGCAACAAAGTCTTCAATGCCGCAGCTTGCTGTACTCTCTGCATCATAGAAATCGAACTCACTTTCCATCTCTACATCGTAATCGTGCGATAGGGCGTTCTCCTGCACCAGAACTTCATCCCCTTGAATCATCAAGCTGATCTCAGTGCCTGTTAAAGTATGCTCTTGAGAAGGAAGAGAAAACGCCTTATCAATTAAGGCTTCTACTTGAGCAATCTTCGCTGGATCTTTCCCGATTTCTTCTTGTAACCAGCGCCCTACGATCTCATGCCCCATGCTGCATTTTACGTAGTACTCGCCCATCAACGTATTACGGATGAATTCAAATTCCATCGAGGTTGCCTTTTCGTATCAATTTGGTGCGGAGTATAACGAATTACGTCCATAAAAAAAGCACCTCAAGTGAGGTGCTTTTCGTCGTTTAGCTTTGCTTATGCTGGCTCTTGGAAGATAACTTCATCAGCTTTCTTGGTGTACTGTTCCATTTTATGGAAGTTCAAGTAGCGGTAAGTATCTGTTGCCGTTGCGTCGATTTGCTTCGCGTATTCTAGGTATTCTTCTTTGGTTGGAATCTTACCTAGGATTGCACCTACTGCCGCTAACTCCGCAGAAGATAGGTAAACATTCGCGCCAGTACCTAGACGGTTCGGGAAGTTACGCGTAGACGTAGACATGACTGTCGATTTGTCAGCAACGCGAGCTTGGTTACCCATACATAGTGAACATCCTGGAGTTTCAATACGAACCCCTGCACGTCCGAAGATGCCGTAGTAGCCTTCTTCTGTCAGTTGGTCTTTATCCATCTTCGTTGGAGGCGCTACCCAAAGGCGCGTCGCTAACTGACCATTGAACTTATCAAGCAATTTACCTGCAGCACGGAAGTGACCAATGTTCGTCATACAAGAACCGATGAACACTTCATCAATCGCAGTGCCTTGTACTTCAGATAACAAACGAGCATCATCTGGATCGTTTGGTGCACACAGTACTGGCTCATGGATTTCGGCCATGTCGATTTCAATCACATGCGCGTATTCCGCATCTGAATCCGCTGACATCAATTCAGGTTTCGCCAACCACTCTTCCATCGCAGTGATACGGCGCTCGATTGTACGGCGGTCACCGTAGCCTTCCGAGATCATCCACTTAAGCATCACGATGTTCGAGTTTAGGTACTCTTCGATTGATTCTTGAGATAACTTAACGGTACAACCCGCAGCAGAACGCTCAGCTGACGCATCAGACAGTTCGAATGCTTGCTCAACCGTTAGTGTTTCTAGACCTTCAATCTCAAGGATACGGCCAGAGAATTCATTCACTTTACCGGCTTTTTCAACAGTCAATAGACCTTGTTGAATCGCGTAGTAAGGGATGGCATGAACTAGGTCACGAAGTGTGATACCCGGTTGCATCTTGCCTTTAAAGCGAACCAAAATTGATTCAGGCATATCCAATGGCATAACGCCTGTTGCCGCTGCGAATGCAACCAGACCAGAACCAGCTGGGAATGAAATACCTAGCGGGAAACGAGTATGCGAGTCACCACCAGTACCGACAGTATCTGGCAGTAGCATACGGTTTAGCCACGAGTGGATAATACCATCGCCTGGACGTAGAGAAACACCGCCACGGTTCATGATGAAATCAGGAAGTGTATGGTGAGTATTCACGTCAACTGGTTTAGGGTACGCAGATGTGTGACAGAACGACTGCATAACTAGGTCTGCTGAGAAGCCAAGGCACGCAAGGTCTTTAAGCTCATCACGTGTCATAGGACCCGTTGTATCTTGAGAACCTACGGTTGTCATCTTAGGCTCACAGTAAGTGCCCGGACGAACACCTGCTACACCACATGCTTTACCAACCATTTTCTGTGCAAGCGTGTAACCCTTGCCAGAATCAGCGACTTCACCAGGTTTACGGAATACATCAGAAGACTCAAGACCTAGAGCTTGGCGCGCTTTATCTGTTAAACCACGACCGATGATCAATGGGATACGACCGCCAGCACGCACTTCATCAATCAGCACGTCTGTTTTTAGAGAAAACTCAGCAAGTACTTCACCTGTTTCGTGGTTACATACTTTGCCTTCGTATGGGTAAACGTCGATAACGTCACCCATATTCAACTTTGTTACATCAACTTCGATAGGCAGCGCGCCCGCATCTTCCATTGTGTTGAAGAAGATAGGTGCAATTTTACCGCCAAGCACGTAACCACCAGCGCGTTTGTTAGGTACGTAAGGGATATCATCGCCCATGAACCATAGCACTGAGTTAGTTGCAGATTTACGAGAAGAACCAGTACCAACAACATCACCAACATACACTAGCTGGTGACCTTTTGATTTTAGCTCTTCGATTTGTTTGATTGGACCGATGGTGCCTGGCTGGTCAGGGTTAATACCCTCACGTTCGTTTTTCAGCATCGCAAGCGCGTGTACTGGAATATCAGGGCGAGACCATGCATCAGGAGCTGGAGAAAGATCATCCGTGTTCGTTTCACCTGTCACTTTAAAGACAGTCAGCGTGATTTTTTCTTCAAGCTTAGGCTTAGATAGGAACCATTCAGCATCCGCCCAAGATTGAAGCACTTTTTGTGCATGAGCATTGCCTGCTTTCGCTTTCTCTTCTACATCATAGAAAGCATCAAACATCAGTAGCGTATGAGACAGAGCTTTCACAGCGATTTCAGCCAAGGCTTCATCGTCTAGTAGCTCAACTAACGGTGCGATGTTGTAACCGCCTTGCATTGTACCCAGTAGCTCAGCCGCTTTTTCTCGGCTTACAAGCGGTGAAGACACTTCACCTTTTGCTACTGCAGTCAGGAAACCAGCTTTAACATAAGCAGCTTCATCTACACCTGGTGGAATACGGTTTTCTAGTAGGTCAAGAATGAACTCTTCTTCACCTTGCGGGGGATTTTTCAGAAGTTCTACAAGTCCAGCAACTTGCTCTGCGTCTAGCGGTTTAGGAACAACTCCTTCGGCAGCACGCTCTTCGACGTGTTTACGGTAGGCTTCAAGCACGACTTTTTCCTCTCATTGCGGTTCCTCCTCTATTATTACTATTGTTAAAGTAAAGGAGTGAACATCCTTGGAAACTTGGCTCTCCATTGCCCTTGTTTTCATTCAATTCTGATTGAGAAACAGCGCCGTAGAGGCCAAACTGTGGGCAAAAGAATAGCAAATTTAACCTTAAATTAAAATCTTATCATTTTGACCAACATAGCAACTTACGACTAAAGTCCTGCTAATTTTGACCAAATATGCCAAGGTTTTGCTTTCTACAACCCGATTATTTAAACGACGTTCCTACGATCAAATACACAGCTTCCATATCCTGCTCCGTACGACCGTATGCCAACATAATAGGTCCAATTGGCGAGTCCACACCAAAGAAAATTGATGCGGCGTTATACAATGGTGCTTCATTCAATTTCAGATCGTTGTCTGACCATGTACCGCCATGTTCTAGCGACGCGCCTACATAAACTGGCGCTTCAAACAATCCAAAATCATTGTCGAACCATTTGTAGCGATATACCAAACTGCTGAAGAATAAGTTTTGCCCAATCAAGCTGTTTCTCGGTATGCCTGACAAATGCAAAAAGCCCCCTAACTCACGAGGGTCCAGCGTTATCGACGAGTTTTTACTTTGCACAAAGCTGTATTCTGCTTGTCCGACTAAAGTATGACGCTGATAGCTCATTGCCCCCTTAAATCGAGCGTCAATTTCATACACTGTATCTTCCACAATATCTTTAGGCTTGGACTGACCTATCTCTTCAGGGCTGGTATCGTGAGAAACCAAATATTCTAGGTCGACCAACAAACCTCGCGTAGGAAAAGCAAAATCATCGAGGGTGTCTAAGCGGTAATTGGCAAACAAGCCTCTTCGCTCAAAATCTAGATTACCTACAGACGCCAATGTCGATAACTCAATGCTACCCGAAGAGTACCGACCGCCCAATCTCAACTCTTGCCACAACGTAGGCTGAATGCCAATCGCTATCTCGGAAACAAACTCGGTATAAGACACTGGCAAAAAATCGTTCACCGA
Source organism: Vibrio parahaemolyticus (assembly GCF_900460535.1). NCBI lineage: Bacteria > Pseudomonadati > Pseudomonadota > Gammaproteobacteria > Vibrionales > Vibrionaceae > Vibrio > Vibrio parahaemolyticus. Next base: position 2,822,698 of record NZ_UHIL01000001.1, read on the forward strand.
ACTTAAACTCGAGTCATCATCACTGACCGGCAAGTTTCGCCCTTCACTGCTGTACGCCACCTTACCAGCAACAAAAAACTCTTGGCTCGACAGGACCGGAGAATACAGCTCCGCCTCAATAAGCTTATCTGTGCCCATCTCAACGTTGAGTGCCATTTCAGCACCGTGAGAGTTTAAGTTGGTAAAGTTAGTCGACATCCCTATGCCGTATTGGCTGTCGGTATCAAAGTCATCTTCGAGGAAGAAACGGAAGTTAAGGTAGTTTGGCCCCCAAGATTTTTCGTTAACGTCAAACACCAATAAATTCGAACCATCGACTTCTTCAAAGTGATAAGTAATTAACTCAAATCGGTCCAATGCATAGAGGTTTTCTACCGCTTTTTCGATTTCAGCCGTTTCGATTTTACGGCCAGTTTCCAGTTCCAAACGGTTGGTCAACAAAACATCGCTATAGTGGGTATTGTTTACGATCACAATCTCATCCACTACGCGATCGTCACCATAAACGAGCTTTTTGCGAACTTCCTGCTTATGGTCGATGTACTTTTGATACTCCGCGTTTGATAAACGCAGTCCCGCTAGCTTCGACTCCATTTCTTTGGTGATGTCATAACCAGATTGAAAAGCCCAAGGCATTTTGTCGAACTCAACGGTTTCCATTTGGCCGACATTGGGACGAATGTAAACATCGTGTTCTTGCAGGGTTTCGACTTGCTGCTGGGTACTGCGACGCACCAGATAGTTGGAGAGTTGGTCTGCAACGGTAAACAGCCCAGTAAAATCATCTTCGGTTTTGTAATCGGTACTGATGTCTACCGCGATAACCACATCCGCACCCATCGCACGCGCAACATCCACTGGCATGTTGTTGACCACGCCACCGTCAACAAGCATGTGGCCATTTAACTTATACGGAGGGAGTGCGCCGGGTACAGACATACTGGCCATCATGGCATCAACCAAATAACCGTTGCCGATCACCACTTCGTCCAGTTCTAAAATATCTGTCGCAACGGAACGGTAAGGAATGGCAAGCTCATCAAAGGAGTCAAAACGTCCGAGGTTGCCTGTGGTCTCGCGCAACACACGCAACATGTTTTGCCCTTGAACCACACCAGTTGGAGCACGAACCTCGCCGAACCGCAAACCAAGGTCGGTCGTGATTTGATAGCGGTCTTCATATTCTTTGTCACGAACGCGACGCTGACTGCGATCGACGCGATCACGATAACCACTGTTCCAATCAACAGAATAGATAAAACTTTCGATTTCATCGGCACTCATGCCTGTCGCGTACAAGCCGCCAACATAAGCTCCCATGCTTGTCCCTGTGATGATATCGACAGGAATGTGCATTTCTTCTAGCGCCTTGAGTACACCAATGTGGGCAGCGCCTTTTGCGCCGCCACCAGCGAGAACAACCGCGACTTTAGGACGAATCGGAGTATCCTCATTTTTGACTTGAGCAACAGAAGGAGTGGCTATCAAAAACAAACTTACCCACAACGCGAAATAGCGCGACATCGGGCTTGATGACAGCGTTTTGAACATCCACTTCTTCCTTTACTGAATACTTGATCACTAATATGTACTAAGAATTGACCAGTGAAACAAGTCCATGTTGTTGATTTGGAGATCCTACCAATCAAACAAACTATTCAACCAGTTAGATTTTTTCTCACACTGTTGTTTGATTTGACCCGTTTTATCCCATACTGGAAGTTTGTAATCGCTGCGGCAATTCATCTCTAAACCACCGTTGGAGGTCGGTTTAAAGCCAAGCGTCGTCACTTCTTTAGGCCAAGGCAACTCCAAACGCTCAGGAATTCGCTGCGCCAAGTATTCCGCGTAAACACGCAATGCACCGCTTGAGCCCGTAAGGTTGATTGGCTTGTTATCATCACGGCCTAGCCAAATGGTCGTCACTTCACGGCCATCAATCCCGACAAACCAGCTATCACGAGTATCGTTACTGGTGCCCGTTTTGCCCGCCAATGCAGCCCAAGCGAATTGGCTTTGAAGATAGCGACCTGTACCTTGTGCAACACCTTGTTTCATCGCGTATGTCGTTAGCCAAGCCGCTTGTTCGTCAACCGCGCGAGAGGAGCGAGGCAACGATTGATAAAGCACGTTACCGTCCATATCGATGACGGAACGAAGCGCGGTCAACTTAGCGCGTTTACCCGAGTTAGTCAGTGTTTGGTACATTTGCGCCACTTCAAATGGCGTCAATGAAAACGAGCCCAAGAACATAGAAGGCACAGGACGAATCTCATCTTTGTTGACGCCTAAGCGTTCAAGTGTGCCAGATACTTCAGGAATACCAAGCTCCATCCCCAATCTTACCGTTGGTACGTTCAATGACTTCGCAAGCGCAAGGTAAAGTGGCACATCACCACGATATTTACGGTCGTAGTTACGCGGAGTCCATACCGAGCCTTTGCTACCTTTCAAACTTAGAGGCGTGTCGTGCAGCGTCGTCCCCAAATTGTATTTGTCTGGCTGTTCAAGCGCGGTCAGGTAAATCGCTGGCTTGACCAACGAACCAATTGGACGACTAGCATTAAGCGCACGGTTAAAGCCTTCATAACCCACGCGTTTACCACCAACCATGGCACGAATTTCACCACTGTGGCGATCAACAGCCACGGCAGCAGCTTCGAGTTCTTTGCCGCCTCGCTTCGCTAAATCCGGTATTTTCTTCGCGATAGCCTGCTCCATTTTACTTTGGGAGACAGGATCGAGAGACGTAAACACGCGCAGACCAGTTTCAGCCTTGAAGCGATCACCGACCTTCTCTTTCAGCTCGATATTCAATTGCTGGAAGTATGCAGGCTGACGGCTCGCAATACGTGGTTTGCTTTGTGTATCAAGAGGTCGACTCACAGCTTGTTCATATTGCTGCGATGTGAGCATGTTTTGTTGCATCAGCAATCGAAGCACCAAGTCTCGACGCTCTTTAGTGCGCTCAGGATAGCGAACAGGATTGTAGTACGACGGTCCTTTCACCATGCCCACCAGCATCGCAAGTTGATCAATTCGCAACTCTTGGATTGGCTGCCCAAAGTAGTAGCGTGATGCTAAGCCAAAACCGTGGATCGCTTCGCCGCCGCTTTGGCCCAAATACACTTCATTCAGGTAGGCTTCTAAAATGCGGTCTTTGCTGTAACGGTAATCAAGAATAAGCGCAATATAAGCTTCGCGGACCTTACGCCACAGCGTTTTATCACGGGTTAGAAATAAGTTTTTCGCTAGCTGCTGCGTTAAGGTACTGCCACCTTGAACGGTGCGACCCGCTTTGATGTTCGCCACTAAAGCACGGGCAATAGCCAATGGTGAAACACCATCATGCTGATAGAAGTCTCGGTCTTCTGTCGCCAACAAGGCATCAACTAAAATTTCAGGGAATTGGTCACGACGTAAGAACAGACGTTGCTCATCACGATCTTTTTCAAGCATCCCAAGCATCTTTGGCTCAAGGCGCAAGTAGCCCAGATCGCCTTTTGATTCTAAAGATTGAATACGCTGCAAACCGCTGTCTGAGAAATGCAGCATGACGTGGCGATCCGGTTCTGGGCCATCAGCAAATTCAAAAGGACGGCGGATCAGTTCAACACGAGTCGAAGAAGAAGAATACTCACCAGGGTAACGAGGCTGGCTTACCTTGCGGTAGTTCAGTACATCTAATTCGTTGCGAAGCTCTTGAATGGTAATATTTTCACCTGGATTGAGGTTCAAAATGCGCGCGTACACAACGGTAGGCAATTCGAATAGCTGCCCATCAAAGCGTTCTTTAACCACACTATCTAGGTAAATACCAACAAACAGCAACACCGCGGCAAGAGCAACGCCGGCCTTCCAGCTGAAAGACCACAACACTTTGAGCCAAGAACGTTTCTCGTTGGTTGGCTTTTTACTCGGCGTACGACGAGGGCGTTTTGTGGTGCCTTTGCTGGCTGTACTTTTCTTCGCAGGCGCTTTCTTAGCGCTTGGCTTCTTACTGTCAGTCATTATTCAATTGTCTTTTCGTTTTCGTTGTCGCTACGTGGTTTGCCGGGTCATCTGGCCAAACGTGTTTTGGGTAGCGCCCTTTCATCTCTTTTTGAACGTCTTTGTAGCTTCCATTCCAGAAAGCCGCCAAGTCTGACGTCACTTGCAGTGGACGTTGTGCGGGAGAAAGTAGTTCAAGCACCAAACGCTTGCGGCCAAGGGCCACCGTTGGCGACGTACTTTCCCCAAACACTTCTTGCATTCGCACTGACAATACGGGCTCATGCCCATGTTGATAGCGAATGCGCTTTTTAGTCCCAGTCGGTAACTGATAATGTTCTGGCAACCATTCATCCAAGTGTTGATTGAGTGGCCAGCCTAATCGAGCATTAAGCGCTTCGACCAAGTTTATCTTGCTCAGATCTTTCACCGAAGCGACCGACGTCATGTACGGTTCTAACCATTCTTCTAATGAATCCAACAAACTGGCTTCATCAAACATTGGCCATGCTTGCTCAGGTAACCAATCCACCGCACAGCGAATACGTTCAAGCAGGCTTTCCGCTGCCGGCGTCCAGTTTAGACTGCTTAAGCCCTGACGGCGGACATAAGTGAGTAAAGCTTGTGTCATTTTTTCTTTACCCGGATTCGGTAATGACACCCTTTCAATCACCAATTGACCGAGTTTTCGTTGTTTCTCGGCCACTAAACGCCCTTTCTTTTCATCCCAATCCACTACTTCTTCAGTAGAAAATAGCGAATCAAAAGTCGTTTGCAATATATTGACGTCCAATTCACACGCTAAATGTATTTGGCTCGAATTGGAATGAGACCGCATCAGATCAATCGCGACCAAGTACTCACAGCCGCCTAACATATCGTCAGGACGACATTCTGCACCATGACCATTCGCTAGTGCAAAGCGACCAAATTGATTGGCGCGTTGCTGAGCGATCCTGTCGGGAAACGCGAAGCTCAACACCAACGGCAATACATCTTCATCCACTTCTCGAAGGCTAAACGTGGTATCGAGTTTATGCGCAAGAGATTGTGCGCGCTTCAATAACAACGATTTTTTCGGATGAGAACCGGACAACCAACGATGCAAGCTATGTGCGATATTCGTTACATTACGCTCTGGCTCTTCAATTAGGGCGACCGCCGCCAAAGCGACATTTACCATCTTATCGCTGTGGGATTGCGATTTAATTAACATCGCTGCCGCGCGAGGTTCTACGCCCAAGTCATGAGCCTGCTTTCCTTCCGCAGTCAGTTGTCCTTGCTCAGTAATAAGCCCTAATGAAAATAACAACTGCTTAGCTTGTCGCAGCGCAGCAGCAGAAGGAATATCGAGCCATTTTAGCTCATGAATATCGGTCGTCCCCCAAAACGCCAGCTCCATTACCAAGCTCGCAAGATCGGAATGCAAAATCTCAGGTTGTGGCACTTGTGGCTGTTGCTTGAGTTGGCTTTCTGAATAGAGGCGAACGCAAATCCCCTCTTCAATCCGCCCAGCTCGACCAGCTCGCTGGATGGCTGACGATTGAGCAATACGCGTTTGTTCCAATCGTGTAAGGCCATTTTTCAAGTCAAAACGCGCAACACGCTCCAAACCAGAATCCACCACAAGGCGAATACCTTCAATTGTCAGAGAGGTTTCCGCAATGTTGGTTGCCAATACGACTTTGCGCTTACCTTTTTCTGCAGGAGAGATGGCTTTCTGTTGCTCAGTAAAGCTCAACTGACCATACAACGGGCATACTTCAACATCGTCCGGTAAGTGCGATAACCGCTCTTGCACTTGCTTAATGGCCGCCACACCGGGAAGAAACGCAAGCAGAGAGCCTGACTCTTTATTCATCAAACTCTCTATATTTTTTGCCATTACCGTTGGAAGATGATCGTTGGCAGTCAGCGGAGCATAGCGAGTTTCCACGGCAAAGCTGCGCCCTTCAGATTCAATATAACAAGCTTCCGGCAGTAAGGATTGCAACGCTTCTTGATCCAACGTTGCCGACATCACCACCAGCTTAAGATCGTCTCGCAATGCTTCTTGAACTTCCAAGCTAAGCGCCAAAGCCGTATCGGCATGAATACTGCGCTCATGGAACTCATCAAAAATCAGCAAATCGACGCCATCTAGCTCAGGGTCATTTTGGATCATGCGAGTCATGACCCCTTCAGTCACAATTTCTAACTGAGTAAAAGCACTTACCTTTGTCTCGCCACGAACGCGATACCCCACTCGCTGGCCAACTTGCTCGCCAAGTTGCTCGGCCAAATATCTCGCGATATTGCGCGCGGCTAATCGTCTTGGTTCAAGCATGATGACTTTCCCAGTCACCACTTGGTTCTGGATAAGTTGTAAAGGGAAGTACGTCGATTTACCCGCACCAGGCGCGGCTTTTAAAATAACCTGATGTTGATGTTTGACCGCCGTAAGTAGCTGGGGCATCACGGCTTCAATCGGCAATTGTGACAAAGGAAATACCTTGTGGTGTAATGGTGGCAACATTGTACATAAAAACATTCCCGTCTAAATAAGCAAATGCAATTCAAACCCGCTTTAGAGTCAGCCACTCTACTTAAACGCTACAAACGCTTCCTTGCTGATATCGAATTTGATAATGGTGAGCTGCGCACCATCCACTGTGCGAACACCGGTGCGATGACAGGTTGCGCGACACCCGGTGATAAAGTTTGGTTTTCAACGTCCGACAACCCAAAACGCAAATACCCCAACAGCTGGGAGCTAAGTGAAACCGCGCAAGGGCATCGTATTTGTATCAATACTGCCCGCGCCAACCAATTAGCCGTTGAGGCTATTGAAAATAATGTCATTTCAGAGCTTTGCGGATATGACACACTTCAAACTGAAGTGAAATATGGCAATGAAAATAGTCGAATTGATATCTTGCTCAGCGCAAGCGACAAGCCAAAGTGCTATATAGAAGTGAAAAGCGTCACTCTTCTTGATGAGACAGGCTCAGCTGGACAAGGATACTTCCCAGATGCCCTCACGACTCGTGGTCAAAAGCACCTGAGAGAGCTCACAGAAATGGCACAAAATGGAAGTAGAGCCATACTTTTATTCACTGTTTTACATTCAGGTATTGAAAAAGTATCCGCGGCACACCATATAGACGCGAAATATTCACTATTACTCAAACAAGCACAAGACGCCGGAGTAGAAGTTCTCTGCTATAAAGCCGAACTGAGCAATACTGAAATGAAGCTAATTTCCGCTATTGATTTTATCAATTAAGAGAAAAAATGATGTCGTCTTCACATTGACGACAACTTTGCGATTCAGTGTTTGCTTGCACCGCCTCTTTTTGCTATAGATACCCGCCTTAAATTGACTGCGTAGCAGTTGACTAGGTGTAAGTAGGAGATGCTGTATGCCAGAAGCAAAGAAGAAAACGATCGGCATCCTAGCCATTGCCGGCGTGGAGCCATATCAGGAGAAGCCTGGTGAAGAATACATGTCACCAGCGCAGGTTGAACACTTTACGAAAATCTTAACAGCTTGGCGTGACCAACTACGAGCTGAAGTAGATCGTACCGTTCACCACATGCAGGACGAAGCAGCAAACTTCCCAGATCCAGTTGACCGCGCCTCTCAAGAGGAAGAGTTCAGCCTAGAACTGCGTAATCGTGACCGTGAGCGCCGTTTGATCAAGAAGATTGAAAAAACATTAGACAAAATCAAAGAAGATGATTTTGGTTTCTGTGAGTCTTGTGGCGTTGAGATTGGCGTTCGTCGCCTTGAAGCACGTCCAACTGCAGACCTTTGTATTGACTGTAAAACACTTGCAGAAATCAAAGAGAAGCAGATGCAAGGTTAATCACCACGCATTTGATTACTGAAGGGAGCTAAGGCTCCCTTTTTGTTTTGGCTAATATCAGTCCCGTAAGCGCTCAGAACCACAAACACTCACCGCAGGCAAAACGTTATTGCCACTTCGTGTTTACAAAACCTAGCTGAAGCGTTACTTACGATGACTAAACTGTACATCTAATAAATTCGAGATACACCCATGGCACGCTACGTAGGTCGATTTGCCCCATCCCCTTCTGGCCCATTACACTTTGGCTCATTGATTGCTGCGCTTGGCAGTTATTTTCAAGCCAAAGCAAACAACGGAATTTGGTTAGTACGCATTGAAGATCTTGATCCACCAAGAGAAATGCCCGGCGCTTCGCAACTGATTCTAGAAGCGCTTAAAGCTTACCAGTTGCATTGGGATGGAGAAGTGGTGTATCAAAGCGAGCGTCATGACCTTTACCAAGCACAGATCGATGCTTGGCTCGACAACGGTGACGCCTATTATTGCCAATGCACTCGCAAGCAAATTAAAGAGCACGGTGGCTTTTATCCGGGAACTTGCCGAGATAAAAACTTGAAAGAAGGCGCGATTCGCCTAAAAATGACCAAACCCGTCGCCCGCTTCCTCGATCAGAAACATGGAATGATTGAGATTCCAGAGCAATTGGTTAATGAAGATTTCATTATTAAACGTCGAGATGGATTATTTGCTTACAATCTTGCGGTAGTATTGGACGACATCGACCAAGGGGTTACTGAAGTGGTTCGAGGTGCAGACCTGATTGAACCAACAGGACGCCAAATCAGTTTGTACCAAATCCTTGGACAACCTGAAGTTAGCTACTTGCATTTACCATTGGCGATGGATGACAACGGCAACAAATTGTCGAAACAAAATCACGCGACAGCTATTGATATCGAAAACCCTAAGCCAGCTTTATTGCATGCCATGACGTTTTTAGGCTTTGATGTGCCTGAAGAAATAAAAGCCGCCAGCATGAACGAAATGCTTCGTTGGGGCTGCGAAAATTGGCGCTTAGAACAACTGCCATCAGAGATCGAGATCACACCGCGATTCTCAAATGGCACTGTGTAGGCTATCATTAGCCGCAAAATCAGCCCTAGAGGCGCAGATAACTAACCAAAGCAAGATTGGATTAAACCCAGTTATTGCCAGATGCACATGAATACAAACGACTATACACCAAGCGAACCTGCCACAGTTCCAGAGCTCGCTCTCAATGTAATAACTCGTGAAGAGCACAACATTTCGCGTAAGCAGATCAGTGACAACGCACTGAAAGTGCTGTACCGACTAAACGGTGCTGGTTTCGATGCTTTTCTTGTGGGTGGCGGGGTTCGAGACTTACTGCTTGGACAAAAACCGAAAGACTTTGATATTGCGACCAACGCAACGCCAGAACAGATCAAGCAGCTATTTAGAAACTGCCGCTTGATTGGCCGACGCTTCCGTCTGGCACACATTATGTTTGGCCGAGACATCATCGAAGTGGCGACATTCCGCGGTCACCATCAAGAGCAAAAGAACAAAAACATCTCTCAGCAATCTAAAGAAGGTATGCTGCTACGCGATAACGTGTACGGCACCATTGATGAAGACGCTGAGCGCCGTGACTTTACGATCAACTCGATGTACTACAACATCGCTGATTACTCGATCCACGACTACGCGCGCGGTATCGAAGATTTAGAAGATCGTCTGATTCGTCTGATTGGCGATCCAGAAACACGCTACCGTGAAGACCCAGTGCGCATGCTGCGTGCGGTTCGCTTTGCCGTGAAACTGGACTTTGATATTGAAGAAGACACCGCAGCACCAATCGAAGAGATGGCGCCGCTACTGCGTGAAATTCCTTCCGCTCGTCTTTTCGAAGAGTCACTCAAACTCTTGCAGTCAGGCCATGGTCTAGAGACATACCACCTGCTACGTGAATACAACTTATTCCAACAGCTGTTCCCAGCCATTTCGGAGCACTTCACAGAAGACTACTCGTCGCATACTGAACAAATGCTCGATCTTGTGTTGGATTCCACAGACATGCGTATTGAAGATGGCAAGCGCATTAACCCAGCATTTATGTTTGCTGCGATGCTGTGGTACCCGCTGTGTGCACTAGCAGACAAACTCATGGATCAGCATAACTTGTGTCATTACGACGCGATCATGGAAGCGAGCAACATCATTCTTGATGATCAAGTTCGCACCATCGCAATTCCACGTCGCCATACTGCGACCATCCGTGAGATTTGGCAGCTGCAATTGCGCCTTCCACGACGCAATGGCAAACGTGCGTTCCGCCTAATGGAACTCAACAAATTTAGAGCTGGCTTTGATTTTCTTGAAATGCGCGGTGAAATTGAGGGTGGCGACACTCTGAAGCTTGCTAAGTGGTGGGAAACTTTCCAAAATGCAGGCCGAGAAATGCGCCAAGCGATGGCCGCAGACCTAGATGGTCAAGCACCAAAATCGGGCCAACGTCGCCGCAAAACCTTTCGCAAGAAAAAGAGTAAGCCGAAATCATGATCACAGCGTACATTGCGGTAGGCAGTAACTTGGCTGATCCTGTCAGCCAAGCTCAGCAAGCGATTGAGGCTCTAAAAACGTTACCAAACTCTGAGTTTGTACAAGCGTCTTCGCTATACAGCAGCACGCCTATGGGGCCACAAAATCAGCCGGATTACATCAATGCGGTTGTGGCGATCAAAACAAATTTGACGCCTCTTGAGCTACTTGATTGCACTCAAGCAATTGAGCAAGAGCAAGGGCGTGTCCGAAAAGACGAACGTTGGGGACCAAGAACCTTGGATCTTGATATCGTTCTTTACGGCAATGAGGTGATTAATTCCGAAAGACTTATTGTTCCTCATTACGGAATGCGAGAGCGCGAATTCGTACTCTACCCTCTTGCGGAAATTGCACCAAGTTTACAACTCCCTGATGGGACCGAGGTCTCTGAACTACTGGAACAAGTAGATAGAAACGGCCTCAGAATTTGGCAGTCATAGCCAGCTCCTAGTAAGGATAAAACAATGAAAAAGATGACCATCAACGACCTTATCAAGTGGAAGCAAGAAGGTCGTAAATTTGCTACTTCAACCGCTTACGATGCGAGCTTTGCACAACTTTTTGAAAGCCAAGAAATGCCCGTTCTTTTAGTTGGTGATTCACTTGGTATGGTATTGCAAGGTGAAAACGATACGCTACCAGTAACGGTAGACGACATCGTGTACCACACTCGCTGTGTGCGTGCTGGCAGCCCGAATTGCTTGCTAATGGCCGATATGCCATTCATGAGCTACGCAACACCAGAGCAAGCGTGTGAGAACGCGGCAAAATTGATGCGCGCAGGCGCAAACATGGTAAAAATCGAAGGCGGCGACTGGCTAGTTGATACCGTTAAGATGCTTACTGAACGAGCAGTGCCAGTCTGTGCTCACCTTGGTTTAACCCCTCAGTCTGTTAACATTTTTGGTGGTTACAAAATCCAAGGTCGCGATCAAGAAAAAGCGGATCGCATGGTAAAAGATGCGTTAGCGCTACAAGAAGCAGGCGCTCAAATCGTCCTACTAGAATGTGTGCCTGCTGAACTGGCAGAGCGCATTACTAAAGTACTCGACGTGCCAGTCATCGGTATCGGTGCGGGCAACGTAACGGATGGTCAGATTCTTGTAATGCATGATATGTTCGGCATCTCTGCCAACTACATGCCTAAATTCTCCAAAAACTTCCTTGCTGAAACAGGTGATATGCGCAAAGCCGTTGCAAAATACATTGAAGATGTAGCAAACGGTGTATTCCCAGACGACGCTCATACCATTGCCTAGAGGATAAAAGCATGCAAACTTTTGCGGAAATCTCAGCAGTTCGTGAACACCTTAAAACCTTTAAACGTGAAGGTCGTAAAATTGCCTTCGTCCCTACAATGGGCAACCTTCACGAAGGTCACTTAACTTTAGTGCGTAAAGCACGCGAATACGCTGATATCGTTGTCGTAAGCATCTTTGTAAACCCGATGCAATTTGATCGTGCAGACGATTTAAATAACTACCCACGTACGCTTGAAGAAGACTTAAGCAAGTTGACGGCAGAAGGCGTCGATGTGGTATTCACGCCAACTCCAGAAATCATCTACCCAGAAGGTCTGGATAAGCAAACCTTCGTCGATGTTCCTGGCCTCTCAACTATTCTAGAAGGCGCGTCTCGCCCAGGTCACTTCCGTGGCGTGACGACCATTGTGAATAAGCTATTTAACATCGTACAACCGGATGTAGCATGCTTCGGCGAGAAGGACTTCCAACAACTTGCTGTTATCCGCAAGATGGTTGATGACCTAGCAATGGATATTGAAATCATTGGTGTACCAACCGTACGAGAGATGGACGGTTTAGCAATGAGTTCACGTAATGGCCTGCTGACATTGGATGAACGTCAACGTGCGCCAGTGCTTGCTCGTACAATGCGTTGGATCAGCAGTGCCATTCGTGGTGGCCGCGATGATTACGCATCCATCATTGAAGATGCAAATGATCAGCTACGCGCTGCCGGTCTTCATCCTGATGAGATCTTCATTCGTGATGCTCGTACTCTGCAAGTGATCACACCAGAAACGACACAAGCTGTCATTCTGATGTCGGCATTCTTAGGTCAAGCTCGTCTTATCGACAACCAAACCGTTGATATGGTTGTGGAATCGAAAGATGAAACAGAATCTAATGATGGCACCACAGCAAACGCTGAATAAGCCAAACGCTCAAAAGAAAAAGGTCGACCTTTTGTCGACCTTTTTTATGTTCTACGTATAGACGCAATCAAATCCTTCAGGACGTGTTTTAAACCGTTTGTGCAACCACATCCACGCAGGAATATCGCGTCTTATCATTTTTTCGAGTTCTTGGTTCAAGATACTTGCCGCTTTCATCGCATTACGCTTTTCAAAATACTTACTGAGATCCTTCCCAATATACAACGTGTAGTGATGATTCCTGCTCACTGTGACACCTGATATGACCGCGCACTTTGTTGCGTCAATAAGCACACTAGACCCCACTGTGCTCGCAGCTTGTTCAACGGCAAAAAACGGTGCAAAAACAGAATGGCTGGCACCATAATCATGATCAGGTAAATACCAAAGTCGATGGCCATTTTTCAAAACTTTGAGCATTGATTTCACGTCTTTTCGATCGATCATTTGATGCCCAAAACGAGTTCGGCCTCGATGTTGAATAAATTCATAAGCAGGGTTTGAGTTTGGACGGTAAACACCATAGCCTTTGGCAAATTGGCTGAAGATACGAGCGGTTATTTCCAAGTTCAAATGGTGACTACACACCACTAATACTCCGCGACCGTTCTTTTCCTCTGTGAGCAGACGATCTTTGCCAACAATAGAAGTTATGCGATTAATTCGCCAGTCTGGCCAAAACCAAGCGATACCAGTTTCGATGAGCGCCATTCCCGTGTATTGAAAGTTTTTTCGTACCACATCCTTGCATTGCCAATCTGTGTAATCAGGAAAACATAGCTGAAGATTACGCAAAGCGATCTTGTATCGGCGCTTCATTAAATGCATCGCAACGCAACCGATGCTTCTACCTAAGATTCGTAAAACCACATACGGCAGTACATTAACAATGATTGCTAGAGATCCAAATGCCAGCCAAACAGACCAATATTTGGGCTTGAGTAACTGATAGGAAAAAAGCGGCGGCGGGACAATATTCATAGGATCACTCATTTATTACAAATGATTGAAACCTATCATGATAAAAACCGGAAGATTGTATGGGTATGTATTGTTGTGCATGCAAAAGAGCAGCGTAAATCGCTGCTCTTTTCTTTATGAGCATGGCTTAGCTTCGTAGCCCAATCCCTTTTGTTACCAAGTAGTGGGCAATGGCGTACAGCACCACAACAAACACACCCAGTACACTAAATGAAGTCACGATACCGACATCCGATACGCCTAAAAATCCGTAACGGAATGCATTCACCATGTAAACAATTGGGTTGATTTTCGATACACCTTGCCAAAACTCAGGCAACAGGCTAATCGAATAAAACACACCGCCAAGATAGGTAAGCGGCGTTAAGACAAACGTAGGAATGATTGAGATGTCATCAAACGTCTTTGCGTAAACCGCATTGATCAATCCACCAAGAGCAAACACCACCGACGTCATAAATACCGTCGCCACAATAATGCCCCAGTGCTCAACCTGTAGATCTACAAACAGCAGCGACACGCACGTCACAATAGCACCAACCAGCAAGCCACGGGTTACACCACCCATGACATAACCTGCGATGATGACGTAGTTTGGCACAGGTGCAACCAACAACTCTTCAATGTTCTTTTGCAGTTTTGCACTAAAGAATGAAGACGCGACATTTGAATATGAGTTGGTGATCACCGACATCATGATCAAACCCGGCACGATGTATTCCATATAGCTAAATCCGCTCATTTCACCAATTCGAGAACCGATCAGATTACCAAAGATGATGAAATACAGCGTCATTGTAATCGCTGGTGGTACCAAGGTTTGCACCCAAATACGCGAGAAGCGCGTCACCTCTTTACCCAGCAAACTACGAAATGCTGTCCAATACAGTTGGTACATTTACTTGCTCCCCTCTCTGACAATGCTGACAAACAGTTCTTCTAATCGGTTGGCTTTATTGCGCATCGACAGCACTTTCACGCCATGTTCCGTTAATTGAGCAAACACCGCATTGAGACCTTGGCTTTTATCTAACTCAATTTCTAATGAGCCATCGATTAAGCTTTGACGATTGACACCATTCAACTCAGGCACTTCGCCGTCAGTCTCGATATCTAGAATAAAGGTTTCTACGCTGAGCTTGCTGAGCAACGCTTTCATGGTTGTGTTTTCAATCAACTCGCCGCGATTGATAATGCCTATGTTGCGGCACAGCATTTCCGCTTCTTCTAAATAGTGCGTAGTAAGAATGATAGTGATCCCTTGCTGCTGATTGATTTCTTTGAGGAAATCCCACATTGAACGACGCAGCTCAATGTCCACCCCAGCCGTCGGCTCATCCAAAATCAGCAGTTTTGGCTCGTGCATGAGCGCGCGAGCAATCATCAAGCGACGCTTCATACCACCCGATAAGTTACGAGCACGCTCTTTGCGCTTCTCCCATAAATCGAGCTTCTTCAGGTATTTTTCTGCTCGCTCTTTTGCCAGAATTTTAGAAACACCATAGTAACCCGCTTGTTGAATGACGATCTGCTCAACCGTTTCAAATTGGTTGAAGTTGAATTCTTGAGGCACTAAACCAAGATTTTGCTTGGCAAGTTCTAAGTCAGTATCAATGTCATAACCAAAAACTTTTGCCACTCCAGAGGTCTTATTAACCAAAGAAGAGATGATGCCGATCGTGGTTGATTTTCCTGCACCGTTAGGTCCAAGAAGCGCGTAAAAGTCACCTTTTTTAACTTGTAGACTGATGCCTTTTAACGCTTCAAAGCCGCCCGCATACGTTTTACGTAATTGTTCAATTTCTAATGCGTACATAGCGTAATGATTGCCATCTGTTAGTGAATGGGGATGACCAGTTCCAAGATAAGCATCACCTGAAGCTTAGTAGGAAGCTGGAGAAAGTTTCATTAGTTTATCGTCGAATAACGATGATTACAATTAAACCTTTCGACAATATTGGAAATATCAACCTTGTAATCTTCAAGGTTTTCTATTGAGGGGGTTAAGGGGAAACAAAAAAAGCGCCGCTAAACAGACTGAGCAGCGCTTTCATACAGAACGTGAAAATTAAGCTGTCATTCGCTGGTAGTGATCCGATTCAACATGCGCGACAGCCGCATTCAAAGCTTCGTAGCGGAACTGATACATATTGTTATCCGGCACTAGGTCGATGACATGAAACTTCTCTA
The DNA here is from genome assembly GCF_900460535.1 of Vibrio parahaemolyticus. Lineage (NCBI taxonomy): Bacteria > Pseudomonadati > Pseudomonadota > Gammaproteobacteria > Vibrionales > Vibrionaceae > Vibrio > Vibrio parahaemolyticus. Next base: position 2,838,451 of record NZ_UHIL01000001.1, read on the forward strand.
GTTGCTCACGAGTACGCTGATTCGGACACAACAAGTACACTTCACAGCGAGCATCTAACGCGTCTTTAATGGCGTTTTCGAGTGCTAGGCCCACCGTAACATCCAGCATAGGAACATCGGTCAAATCCAAGATCATCACGTCGTAATCAGAAATACTGGTGTGTTGACGAGAAATGGCCTTAGACACACTGAAAATCATTGGGCCAGAGAGATAGAAGAACAACACTCGCCCATTGGCGCGATCTAACAATCCTCGTTCACTGTCCGTAAGTGGCACATCGTCTTCGTCGGCATCACTGATGGCTTTTACCTGACGAGCTTGTTCGCGACTCAAGCGCTCAATAATCATGATGTTTGAAACAAACACCCCCAAACCAACGGCCACAATGAGATCAACAAACACCGTCAGTAGCATCACGCCATACATGATCGCCATGCCAGAAAAACTGACCTTATGCGCGCGCTGAATAAAGCTCCAGTCTAAGATGTTAAAGCCAACGTACACCGCGATGCCTGCTAGCACAGCCATTGGGATAGGTTCGGTTAATCCACCAGCCACCAAAACAACCAGAGCCAGTACTAAGGCTCGTACCACACCAGATAATGGAGAACGAGCGCCAACTTGGATGTTTGTCACCGTGCCCATCGTCGCACCCGCTCCTGGAAGTGCGCCGAATAAACCTGAAATCATGTTCGCTAAGCCCTGACCACGAAGCTCTTTGTCGGAATCGTGCTCTTTACGGGTAAGTGAGTCACCGATAACCGCCGTTAACAAGGTATCAATACAACCGAGCGTACCTAACACCAATGCATCGATGACCATTTCAACGAACATATCGGGGTCGATATGTGGCGCGACCAAAGATGGCAGGCCAGCCGGAATTTCCCCGATACGGCGGATATCTTCCGTATCAAACAACATCACCGACAATAAGGTCACTGCGACCAGTGCCACCAATTGGGCGGGTACATATTTGCGATACTTCTTTGGGAAAAAGAACAGAATGCCTAATGTCAGCAAGCCAAGGAAAAGCTCGTTAAATTTTAGATTAGAAATGGTTTCAGGCAGCGCGGACAATGTCCCTAGCACTCCTCCCGTAGGCGCAGCGTGCCCCAGGAGTGGCGACAATTGAAGAATGATGAGTATGACACCAATACCTGACATAAAGCCGGAGATCACGCTGTAAGGCATTAAGGTGACGTATTTACCCATCTTCAGCGTTCCAAGCAAGATCTGAAATGCACCCGCCATCATGACAACAGTAAACGTCATCGCCATACCTGTTTCAGGGTACTTCGCCATCATACTGGTCAATACGGCTGTCATGATCACCGTCATCGGCCCCGTGGGTTCTGAGATAAGTGTATTTGAGCCACCAAATAAGGAGGCAAACAAGCCCACCATTATGGCGCCCCAAAGGCCAGCTTCTGCACCCGCCCCCGAAGCAACCCCGAACGCCAACGCCAAAGGGAGAGAAATAATGGCCGTGGTCACCCCGCCAAATATATCCCCTTTGAAATTGATATCTTTAAAACGACTACCGAACACCGTTTAGCTCCCTGCATTAACTTCAAAATTAAATAAGTAAAATGTCATTACTTTAACGAGGAATGTGAAAAATTAAACCATAAATAAATTATGGCTTAATTCGTTATCTAATAAGCGGTCTGAATTGTACGAATTTATTTCCAAGAACACGTCAGATGAGTCCTGTCTGACGCATATTTAACGGGATCGAAATTGTAACATTGTGTATAGTTACAACATTGATCGCTTGATATGTTTCAATTGCGATGAGTGCTTTTGTCATTTAAGGGAAGTAGTTTGCAAGATGCCGGAAATTAAACAGTTATTTGAGAATAATTCAAAATGGTCGGAAGAAATCAAATCTGACCGTCCTGAATATTTCGCTAAGCTCGCCGAAGGCCAAAAGCCTGATTTTCTTTGGATTGGCTGCTCCGATAGTCGAGTACCCGCAGAACGATTAACCGGCCTTTACTCCGGTGAATTATTTGTTCACCGCAATGTTGCAAACCAAGTCATTCACACAGATCTCAATTGCCTTTCCGTTGTTCAATACGCCGTTGATGTACTCAAGGTGAAGCACATTATTGTGTGTGGACACTACGGTTGCGGCGGTGTTAACGCAGCGATAGATAACCCTCAACTCGGGCTTATCAATAACTGGCTACTGCACATCAGAGATCTTTACTTCAAGCATCGTTCTTACTTAGATCAAATGCCTGTTGAAGATCGTGCCGATAAGCTTGGTGAAATTAACGTTGCAGAACAAGTTTATAACCTAGGCAATTCAACCATCATGCAAAACGCGTGGGAGCGCGGGCAAGATGTCGAAATTCACGGTGTCGTATACGGAATTGAAGATGGTCGCCTTGAATATTTAGGTATTCGCTCTAATTCTAAAGAGACCGTTGAAGCATCGTACCAGAAAGCACTGTCGACGATTTTAAACCCTGACAATAAGCTTCTGTGTCGCTAAGCCACAAAATCTGAATAAATAAAAAACGCCCATTTATATGGGCGTTTTTTTTGTATTTCGAATAGTGAACTCAATTATTCTTGAGGAACCACTTTACCGATGAATGGTAGGTGACGGTATTTTTGAGCGTAATCGATACCAACACCAACAACGAACTCGTCAGGGATCTCGAAACCAATCCAATCAACTGGCACATTTACTTCACGGCGAGATGGCTTGTCTAGTAGCGTACAAATCGCGATAGATTTAGGTTCACGTAGCGATAGGATTTCGCGAATTTTATTTAGCGTGTTACCTGTATCGATGATGTCTTCAACAAGCAAAACGTCTTTGCCTTTAATGTCATCATCCAAATCTTTCAAGATGCGTACATCGCGTGAGCTTTCCATCGTGTTGCCGTAGCTTGATGCCGTCATAAAATCAACTTGATGAGTCAGTTCAATAGCACGCGCTAGGTCGGCCATAAATACAAAAGAACCACGCAACAAGCCAACCAAAACTAGGTCTTCACTGCCTTGGTAACGCTCTGTAATTTGTTTGCCTAATTCACGAATTCGTTCCTGAACTTCTTGCTCAGAAATCATGACTTCTATTGTATGTTTCATACTGTGCTCAATTTAGTTTGTGGGTTGAGGTAGGTCGCACGCAAACGATCACCTAATCTTACGGCGTGTAGTGTATCACCACGAAGAGTGGGTTGAAAGTCACATCCTTTTGCGGAAAATTCTTGGGAGCGCTGCCAAATTTTCGAAAGTTTACAGCAAAACTTATCAATAATAATGACATTACTGTCTATAAATTAGACATCAGATGTTGACCTTGTGCATATGCACCATTACACTCATCACTGCTTAAAGCAATTATTAAAATAATCAATTAGGGGGTTACCCCCAACAACAACTCAAATGGCAAGGAAAATGGATATGGACTCAATTGCAAAGAGACCTAGAACTAGGCTTTCTCCTCTTAAACGTAAGCAACAACTCATGGAAATCGCGTTAGAAGTATTTGCACGCCGTGGTATTGGCCGTGGAGGTCACGCAGATATTGCTGAAATTGCGCAAGTGTCTGTTGCAACCGTTTTTAACTACTTCCCAACTCGCGAAGATTTGGTTGATGAAGTTCTCAATCATGTTGTACGTCAGTTCTCGAATTTCCTTTCGGATAACATCGACCTAGACATACACGCTCGTGAAAACATCGCAAACATCACCAATGCGATGATCGAGCTCGTAAGCCAAGATTGTCACTGGCTGAAAGTTTGGTTCGAGTGGAGCGCATCAACTCGTGATGAAGTTTGGCCTCTATTTGTGTCTACCAACCGCACTAACCAATTATTGGTTCAAAACATGTTCATTAAAGCGATTGAACGCGGTGAAGTGTGTGATCAACACGATTCAGAACACTTGGCAAATCTATTCCACGGTATTTGTTACTCGCTGTTCGTACAAGCAAACCGCTTCAAAGGTGAAGCTGAGTTGAAAGAACTCGTGAGCGCTTACCTAGATATGCTTTGCATCTACAATCGCGAACACTAAAGCTCCGATTTGAATACGAACAAGCCCACCACATGGTGGGCTTTTCTATGTTTGTCCGCTTCGAACATTCAAATACAAAAAAACCGCTGAAGTTCAGCGGTTTTTATTATTCTTTCAGTAAGAGAGCTTACTTCTTCTTAACTGCTTTTTTATTTGGAAGGTCAGTGATTGAACCTTCAAATACTTCAGCAGCTAGACCCACAGACTCGTGTAGAGTTGGGTGAGCGTGGATAGTCAGAGCAATATCTTCGGCATCACAGCCCATCTCGATCGCCAGACCGATTTCGCCTAGTAGTTCACCACCGTTAGTACCAACGATAGCACCACCAATTACGCGATGAGTTTCTTTGTCGAAGATTAGCTTAGTCATACCATCTGAACAGTCAGATGCGATTGCACGACCTGATGCAGCCCATGGGAATGTCGCCACTTCGTACTTGATGCCTTCAGCTTTCGCTTCTTTCTCTGTCTTACCAACCCAAGCCACTTCTGGCTCAGTGTACGCGATTGAAGGGATAACTTTAGGATCAAAGTAGTGCTTCTTACCAGAGATAACTTCAGCCGCTACGTGGCCTTCATGCACACCTTTGTGAGCAAGCATTGGCTGACCAACGATATCACCGATCGCGAAGATGTGAGGAACGTTAGTACGCATTTGCTTATCAACGTTGATGAAGCCGCGCTCGTCGATTTCTAGACCCGCTTTTTCACCGTCGATAAGTTTGCCGTTTGGTACACGACCGATAGCAACTAGAACCGCATCGTAGCGCTCTGCTTCAGCAGGTGCTTTTTTGCCTTCCATTGAAACGTAGATACCGTCTTCTTTCGCTTCAACTGCTGTTACTTTCGTTTCTAGCATCAGCTTGAACTTGTCTTTGATACGCTTGGTGTAAACCTTAACGATATCTTTGTCTGCAGCAGGAATTACCTGGTCAAACATCTCAACAACTTCAACTTTAGAACCTAGAGAGTGGTAAACCGTACCCATTTCTAGACCGATGATACCACCGCCCATGATAAGCAGTTTTTCTGGCACTTCTTTCAGTTCAAGAGCGTCAGTAGAGTCCCAAATACGTGGGTCTTCATGCGGGATAAATGGCAGTTTGATTGGACGAGAACCAGCCGCAACGATTGCGTTGTCAAAGTTAACCACTGTTGGCTCGCCTTCACCTTCTACAAGGATAGAGTTAGGGCCAGTGAACTTACCGTAACCGTTTACCACTGTTACGTTACGCATCTTAGCCATGCCGCTTAGGCCGCCAGTTAGTTGGTTAACAACTTTTTCTTTCCAGATACGGATCTTGTTGATGTCTGTTTGCGGTTCGCCGAACACAACGCCGTGATCAGCCATCGCTTTCGCTTCTTCAATTACTTTAGAAACGTGTAGAAGTGCTTTAGATGGGATACAACCCACGTTCAGACACACACCACCTAGAGTGCTGTAACGTTCAACAAGTACAGTTTCAAGACCTAAGTCTGCACAACGGAAGGCAGCGGAGTAACCAGCAGGACCAGAACCAAGTACAACAACTTGGGCTTTAATTTCTTTGCTCATTTTGACCTCTTGTAGTCATTATCCCTAACAGGCTGAGTGGGTATCGATTTTTTCTGTTTAAGAGTTATTCGTTTTAAACAATTATTTTCAGACCGCCAACAGTTTACAGAGATGTTAATGGTGTGAAAAGTAAATCAATTTAGCCTGTGAGCTAGACAACAATTCGATTGTGAAAACCCTGTAGAGAATAAGGGAGATAACCAAATTGTCCGGTAATTATTATTAGCAGAGGCGGCTAAATTGCCGCCTCTCATTCATCTAACTTCTATTAAAGAACTAGACGACGAATGTCAGATAGACATGCGTTTAGGTAAGTGATGAAGCGCGCACCCTCAGCACCATCGATCACACGGTGGTCGTATGATAGAGACAGTGGAAGTTGTAGACGCGGTTCGAACTCTTTACCGTTCCATACAGGTTTCATTTCTGACTTAGACACACCTAGAATACCAACTTCTGGCGCGTTTACGATTGGAGTAAACGCCGTACCGCCGATACCGCCTAGGCTAGAGATAGTGAAACAGCCACCTTGCATGTCAGCAGCAGTTAGCTTGCCTGAACGTGCTTTCTTAGAAACAGCCATTAGCTCTTCAGATAGCTCGTAGATGCCTTTCTTGTTCACGTCTTTAAATACAGGAACAACTAGACCGTTTGGCGTATCTACTGCGATACCGATGTTCACGTATTTCTTCAGAATTAGGCTCTCACCGTCTTCTGATAGAGAAGAGTTGAACGCTGGGAACGCTTCAAGTGCTTTAGCCGCCGCTTTCATGATGAACACAAGTGGAGTGATCTTCATGCCAGTGTCTTTCTTCGCTTCAATCGCGTTTTGCTCTTTACGGAATGCTTCAAGAGCCGTGATGTCTGCGTTATCCCACTGTGTAACGTGCGGGATCATTACCCAGTTACGGTGTAGGTTAGCACCAGAGATCTTCTTAATGCGAGATAGCGGTTGTACTTCTGTCTCACCGAACTTGCTGAAGTCCACTTTTGGCCATGGTAGTAGACCAAGAGCAGCACCGTCGCCTTTGCCAGATGCTGCTGCACCAGACTCAAGACGCTTAAGCGCTTCTTTCACGTAGTTCTGAACGTCTTCTTTCAGGATACGGCTCTTACGACCAGAACCTTTAACCTTAGAAAGGTTTACGCCGAACTCACGAGCTAGACGACGAACAACTGGAGACGCGTGAGCGTACTCATCGTTCTCTTTGAAATCGCCAGTCGCTGCTGGAGCTGCTGCCGCTGGAGCTTCTGCTTTAGGAGTTGCCGCTGCAGGTGCTGCTGCTTGAGCTGGAGCCGCTACCGGAGCAGGTGCTGCGCCCGCTACTTCGAATACCATGATTAGTGAGCCAGTAGACACTTTGTCGCCAGCTGCAATCTTGATTTCTTTAACTGTACCAGCGAATGGTGCAGGAACTTCCATAGAAGCTTTGTCGCCTTCAACAGTGATCAGAGATTGCTCTTCTTCCACTGTGTCGCCAACAGCAACCATGATTTCAGTTACTTCTACTTCATCGCCGCCGATATCTGGAACGTTAACTTCTTTCGCCGCAGACGCTGCTGGAGCTGCCGCCGCTGGAGCTTCAACTGCCGCAGGAGCTGCTGCTGGAGCGCCTGAACCTGCTACTTCGAATACCATGATTAAAGAGCCAGTCGATACTTTATCGCCTGCTGCTACTTTGATCTCTTTAAGCGTACCTGCGAATGGTGCAGGAACTTCCATAGAAGCTTTGTCGCCTTCTACAGTGATCAGAGATTGCTCTTCTTCGATGCTGTCGCCGATTGCTACCATGATTTCAGTAACTTCAACTTCATCACCACCGATGTCTGGTACGTGAACTTCTTTCAGTTCTGCCGCTGCTGCTGGAGCTGGAGCCGCTGCTGGAGCCGCTTCTGCCGCAGGAGCAGGTGCAGCGTCAGCTGCACCCTCGGCTTCGAAAATCATGATTAGAGAACCAGTAGAAACCTTGTCGCCTTCTGCAACTTTGATTTCTTTAACGATACCCGCTTGAGAAGCCGGAACTTCCATAGAAGCTTTATCGCCTTCAACAGTGATCAGAGACTGTTCTTCTTCAACCTTGTCGCCAACGCTTACAAGAATTTCAGTAACTTCAACCTCATCCGCACCGATGTCTGGTACATTAATTTCGATTGCCATTTCTTATCTACCTTCTTAATTAAGCGTATAGCGGGTTAGTTTTCTCAGTGTCGATGTCGAACTTCTTGATTGCTTCAGCAATTACAGATTTCTCAACTTCGCCACGTTTCGCTAGTTCAGTTAGTGCTGCTACTACTACGTAACCTGCGTTCACTTCGAAGTGACGACGTAGGTTTTCACGGCTGTCTGAGCGACCGAAGCCGTCAGTACCAAGAACTTTGAAAGACTCAGCAGGAATGAATGCACGAACCTGCTCTGCGTAGTTCTTCATGTAGTCAGTTGCTGCGATAGCTGGCTCAGTACCCATTACTGTTTGGATGTAAGGTACTTTCGCTTCCGCTTCTGGGTGAAGCATGTTGAAACGCTCTGCATCTTGACCGTCGCGAGTTAGTTCGTTGAATGACGTTACAGAGTAAACATCAGAAGCAACACCGTACTCTTCGCTTAGGATTTGAGCTGCTTTACGTACTTCATTCATGATAGTACCTGAGCTCATTAGCTGAACTTTCGCTTTATCGCCCGTGTAAGTTTCTAGCTTGTAGATACCTTTACGGATGCCTTCTTCAGCGCCTTCTGGCATTGCTGGCATTGCGTAGTTTTCGTTCATTAGCGTTAGGTAGTAGAACACGTTCTCTTGATCAGGACCGTACATGCGACGGATACCGTCTTGCATGATTACTGCTACTTCGTACGCGAATGTTGGGTCGTAAGAGATACAGTTAGGAACCGTACCCGCCATGATGTGCGAGTGACCGTCTTCGTGCTGTAGACCTTCACCGTTCAGCGTTGTACGACCAGCAGTTGCGCCTAGTAGGAAACCACGTGCTTGTTGGTCGCCCGCCATCCACGCCATGTCGCCAACACGTTGGAAGCCGAACATTGAGTAGTAGATGTAGAACGGGATCATTGGTAGGTCGTTTGTCGAGTATGAAGTCGCAGCAGCAACCCATGAAGACATAGCACCTAGCTCGTTGATACCTTCTTGTAGAACCTGACCTGACGTTGCTTCTTTGTAGTAAGAAACGATGTCGCGGTCTTGTGGTGTGTAGTTCTGGCCGTGCGGGTTGTAAATACCGATTTGACGGAACAGACCTTCCATACCGAATGTACGCGCTTCGTCAGCAATGATAGGAACGATGTTCTTACCAATGTTCTTGTTCTTAAGTAGAACGTTAAGTGCACGTACGAATGCCATAGTAGAAGAGATATCACGCTTCTGTTCTTCTAGTAGTGGCTTGAATTCTTCTAGCTCAGGAACGATTAGTTCTTGAGTGAAGTTTGGTAGACGCTGTGGCGTGTAGCCGTGTAGCGCTTTACGACGAGCGTGTAGGTATTCGTACTCTTTTGAACCTTCTTCAAGTTTCAGGTACGGAAGTTCTTTAACCGCTTCGTCAGTTAGGATGTCTTGTAGACCTAGACGATCACGTAGGTGTAGTACGTGAGTCATATCCATCTTCTTAACTTGGTGCGCGATGTTCTTACCTTCAGCCGCTTCACCCATGCCGTAACCTTTAACAGTCTTAGCTAGGATAACCGTTGGACGGCCTTTAGTTTCTGCCGCGTTTTTGTAAGCAGCGTAAAGCTTAGAAGACTCGTGACCACCACGCTTAAGTGCGAAGATTTCGTCGTCAGTCATGTCAGCAACTAGTGCAGCAGTTTCTGGGTACTTACCGAAGAAGTGCTCACGCACGTATGCGCCATCTTTCGCTTTGAACGTTTGGTAATCGCCATCGATTGTTTCGTTCATAAGCTGTAGAAGCTTACCAGTTGTGTCTTTAGCTAGTAGAGAATCCCAGTTGTTACCCCAGATTACTTTCACTACGTTCCAGCCAGCGCCTTTGAACAGACCTTCAAGTTCTTGAATGATCTTACCGTTACCCATTACAGGGCCGTCTAGACGCTGTAGGTTACAGTTGATTAGGAAACATAGGTTGTCTAGCTTCTCACGCGCAGCGAAAGAGATAGCACCACGTGATTCTGGCTCATCCATCTCACCGTCACCTAGGAACGCGTAAACGCGCTGCTCAGAAGTATCTTTCATGCCGCGGCCTTCAAGGTACTTAAGGAAACGAGCTTGGTAGATCGCAGAGATCGGACCTAGACCCATAGATACGGTTGGGAACTGCCAGAATTCAGGCATTAGTTTAGGGTGCGGGTATGATGGGATACCTTTACCATCCACTTCTTGACGGAAGTTGTCTAGCTGCTCTTCAGTTAGACGACCTTCAACGAACGCACGAGCGTAGATACCCGGTGAGATGTGACCTTGGTAGTAAACTAGGTCACCACCGTCCTTCTCGTTTGGCGCACGGAAGAAGTGGTTGAAACATGTTTCGTAGAATGCAGCAGAAGACTGAAAAGACGCCATGTGGCCGCCTAGTTCTAGGTCTTTCTTAGATGCGCGAAGAACGATCATGATTGCGTTCCAGCGAATGATGGAACGAATACGGCGCTCAAGCGTTGTGTCACCAGGGTAAGCTGGCTCTTGGTCTGCAGGAATCGTGTTGATGTAGTTAGTTGTGATACCTGTTGGCATATCAACACCGTCTAGACGTGCTTTGTCTAGAACCTGCTCTAGTAGGTACTGAGCGCGTTCTACACCTTCTTCACGTACAACTGACTCAAGTGCTTGTAGCCATTCTTGAGTTTCCAGTGCATCTACGTCATGCTTCATATCAGACATGGCGATCTATCCTTCTGTTGGTTGGATCTACTTATTTAAGTAACACTCTTACGAGTTGTTACCCTGCTGAATTCGACGCAGAGAACGCTCTCGTCGAGACTCTTCTCGAGTCAAATCCAACAATGTTTCTTCGATGTAAGCCAAGTGCGAATGAGACATCTCACGAGCCTTTTCAGGCTGACCAGAAACAATCGCATCCACAATGTTAGCTCGGTGTTTACTCACTTTCTCGACCGCCTCTGGGCGGCGACGTAGTAATTTAAAATTCTGTAGAATGTTTTGCTCAATCTGTAGAATGTTTTGCTCAAGTAGAGGAGCTAAGCTACGCACAATGTGCAGTAACACGACATTATGAGCCGCTTCTGTTATGGCAATTAAAAACTGCATAACTTCCGCTGATTCCGCTTCGATATCGTTGTTTGCTTGCTCTTTACTAATGCGCTCAAGGCAGCCTTGAATGCGTGCAAAATCTTCTTCGGTACCACGCAAAGCTGCAAAATACGCCGAAATCCCTTCCATTGCATGACGTGACTCAAGCAAATCAAGTTGGGTTTCAGAGTGGCTAGACAACAAATTCAGCAAAGGATCGGAAAAGCTTTTCCAGATGTTTTCGCTAACGAAAGTACCGCCACCTTGGCGACGAGTTAACAAACGTTTCGCTTCTAAGCGTTGGATGGCTTCACGGACTGAAGGACGAGACACATCGAACTGTTTCGCCAGTTCGCGCTCAGGTGGCAATTGTTGCCCCGGAGACAATGTTCCTTCCACAATCAACCTTTCTAACTCTTGTTCAATAACATCAGAGAGCTTTGGCTGACGAATCCTTTGATAAGCCATAATTTATTGTTCTTCTACTCTTGCAGGTAATTGGTAATACCAATTTTAAGTTGGTGCAGAAATTAACATAATTAAAACGCAACTGTCCAGCCAAAAATTGACCTAAATCATAGAACGGACTTGCAACCAACAGTCTGATAACAATTGACTATTAAAACGGCAAAAAAATTGGTCTGACCAATTACATTAACAAAACAAATGGGAATTCGACGTGCTAGCGGTTTTGGAAAAGAAATACAAAAAATGACAAAATGATCAGTCTATTTATTCACCAAAACGAACTCATTAGTCGTAAAAATGTAGTTAATTTTTAACAACCATTAATATTTCTCGTATCAAAAAAAGGCATACCTGATCGTATGCCTTATTTATTTCCGTTTTTTGAATTTACAGTTTTGCTACAAATCAACGTTGAACCAGCTGCCTATATTTAACCCAATCAAAGCTTAGACCAGGATCGCTTTTTCTCAAGGGAGCAATGTATTGATGGCCGGTAATTCGTGGCAAGGTAATTTGAGGATATTGATGCATGATGGCTTGAGTTAATCGAGCAAGTGATTGATATTGCTCTTCTGTATACGCCACAAATTCTGTTCCCTCTAGCTCAATGCCAATAGAGTAATCATTGCAACGGTCTCTCCCGGCAAAGCTTGATTGCCCCGCATGCCATGCTCTATCAAGAAATGAAACGAACTGAACAATCTCACCGTCACGCTTTATTAAACAATGCGCTGAAACGCCCATTTTGTGAATTACCTCAAAAAACGGGTGCGCGTTAGGATCAAGATTGCCGCTGAAAAAGTCTTCAATATACGACCCACCAAACTGGCCAGGTGGCAAACTGATGTTATGAACAACTAATAGAGAGATATCGTGTTCGCTGTTACGTGCATCAAAAAATGGTGATGGAACATGCTTTGCGTGAGTCAACCATCCATTATCGATAATTGGGGGCATATCAACCTCTATAGTTTGCAAATTAACTGCTGAAATTATTGACACCGGAGAGTATCATTCGATGCCATCTCCCTTTCAAGACTAGATTTGCGATGAAGAACACACACAACAGCCAAGAACGCCTAGAATACCTCAAGCAACAGCTTCCTTTAGAAATCACCCGCTCTGTCGCCGATACCTTAAAAGAAGATCTAGGTGGCACGTTGGATGCGTCACAAGATATCACTGCATCTCTTATTCCTGCTGATGCAATGAATACCGCAACCATCATCACTCGTGAACACGGCGTGTTTTGTGGTCAAGCTTGGGCAGATGAAGTATTTAAACAGCTTGGCGGCAAAGTCACTATCGAATGGCATGTAAAAGATGGCGATAAAGTCGAGCCAAACCAAACACTTTGTACGCTGACTGGCCCAGCTCGTGACCTGTTAACGGGTGAGCGCAACGCAATGAACTTTATTCAAACCCTTTCTGGCTGTGCAACAACAACCGCTGAGTATGCAGCAAAAATCGCGCATACCGATTGTCGTTTGTTAGACACACGCAAAACCATTCCGGGTCTTCGAAGTGCTCTGAAGTACGCCGTTGCTTGCGGTGGCGGTTTTAACCATCGTATCGGTGTGTTCGACGCTTACCTCATCAAAGAAAACCACATCATCGCTTGTGGCGGAATTACTCAAGCAATCACCACAGCAAAAGAACTTAATCCTGGCAAACCAGTAGAAGTAGAAACAGAAAGCTTGGCTGAGCTACAAGAAGCGATCGAAGCAGGTGCCGACATCATAATGCTAGATAACTTCACCAAAGAAATGATGCGTGAAGCCGTAGAGATTAACGCAGGCCGTGCCGCTTTAGAAAACTCAGGCAACATCACTCTAGATACTATCGCTGAATACGCAGAAACCGGAGTCGATTACATTTCGGTAGGCGCACTAACTAAGCATCTAAAAGCGATGGATCTTTCGATGCGCTTCAAATAACACAAGCAACAAAATTCAAATTACTTCAACTAACTCAGTAAGTTGTGAGTAATTCATCATTAAAAAGGGCTACTAGGCCCTTTCTTTTTATCCACTAAAAAAATAGCACTACTCGCAAAACTCTGCATACGATATGCAACTTTCTACCAAAGAGTTTTACCTCACTCGAGGCCCCATCTCTTCCCCATTTTCAACCTTTATGAAGTCTCCATAATCCTTCGCTAATGCAAGGGCATTATTTATTTCATTAAGAAGGAAAGAAAATGAAACACAGTAAACAGAAAAAACAGCAAGGTTTTACCTTGATTGAATTGATGATTGTGGTTGGGATTATTGGGATTATAAGTGCATTAGCTGTACCAGCTTATAAAAGCTATGTACTAAAAACCGAAGCTAATACTGCTGTGGGCGTGCCAAGAGCCTTGTTAGCAAACGTAGACCTCTTCGTCCAAGAAAAAGGTAAATACCCTAATTCTACTCAAACTGCCGATCTTGCAGCTATCGGAGCTGCTATAGATATGAGTGCGATGGGAACTCTTGCTATCACTCCTGACGCAGACGGTTCTGAGTACGGGGACATTGAGTTTACCATTGGCTCTAATGCTTCATTGAGTGGCAAAAAGGTTACGTTTGCTCGCTCAACTAACGGTTGGAAGTGTACGCATGATACAGGTCAAGACCTTAAAGGCTGTGCTACCACTCCAGCAACTCCTTAACATGCTAACCAACCTCTCGACAATTCTTCGCCAAAACGGGTTACTGACTTTTCCCCAAGAAGAATCGTTATTTGAGCAAATCAAAGCTTCTGGCATCTCGATGCCGGAGGCTTTACTTAGTTCTGGATTCTTCACGTCAAGCGAACTGGCCGAGCACTTAAGTTCTATTTTTGGCTTAAGTCAGCCCGAGTTATCTCAATATGAATATGCTTCGCTTTGCCAACAACTCGGCCTGCGTGAACTAATCACACGACATAATGCACTCCCACTCCACCGTACTCCTTCAACTTTATTATTAGCGGTTGCCGACCCCACGAATCAACAAGCTGAAGATGATTTCCGCTTTGCCACTGGTTTACAGGTTGAATTGGTGTTGGCGGATTTTCGCGAACTCAGTGCAGCAATACGCCGTCTTTATGGTCGCGCGCTTGGTCAAGCACGATCCCAGATCAAAGAGATCAACCAAGAAGAACTAGCGAATCTGGTTGATGTGGGCGCAGATGAAATCGACAACATCGAAGACTTGAGCCAAGACGAGTCGCCCGTTAGCCGTTACATCAACCAAATTCTGTTGGATGCTGTGCGTAAAGGCGCATCCGATATCCACTTTGAGCCTTATGAAAAGATGTACCGAGTTCGTCTACGTTGCGATGGCATTTTGATCGAAACTCAGCAACCGCCAAATCACTTGAGTCGTCGCTTATCAGCTCGTATCAAAATTCTCTCTAAACTTGATATTGCAGAGCGACGTTTACCACAAGATGGGCGAATTAAACTCAAACTGAATCAAGACACTGCGATTGATATGCGGGTATCTACGCTACCAACCTTGTTTGGAGAGAAAATCGTACTCCGACTGCTCGATAGCAGCTCTGCATCACTAGATATCGACAAGCTTGGTTATAGTGAGCAACAAAAACAACTGTATTTAGAGGCTCTGCGTCGTCCACAAGGTATGATTCTGATGACAGGCCCAACAGGAAGCGGCAAAACCGTTTCGTTGTACACTGGATTAAATATTCTCAATAAACCAGAGATCAATATATCCACAGCAGAGGATCCTGTGGAAATTAACTTATCGGGCATTAACCAAGTTCAAGTCCAACCTAAGATTGGTTTTGGCTTTGCAGAAGCTCTACGTTCTTTTCTGCGTCAAGATCCCGATGTGGTCATGGTGGGGGAGATTCGAGACCTAGATACTGCGGAAATCGCGATTAAGGCGTCCCAAACCGGTCACTTAGTGCTCTCTACTTTGCATACCAACTCTGCGGCTGAAACCATCATTCGTTTATCAAACATGGGCGTAGAAAGTTTTAACCTCGCCTCTTCTCTTAGCTTGATTATTGCCCAACGCCTAGCTCGCAAACTTTGTCCATATTGTAAACAACCGCAAGAGCATACCGTTCAACTTCAGCACCTCGGCATCCAAACAACTGACAACATCTTTAAAGCCAATCCAGATGGTTGCAACGAATGTACCCATGGTTATTCTGGCCGAACGGGTATCTATGAAGTCATGCGCTTTGATGAATCTCTATCCGAAGCTCTTATTAAAGGAGCCTCAGTACATGAACTGGAAAAGCTTGCCATTGCGAACGGCATGAGCACCTTGCAAATGTCCGGAATAGAAAAACTCAAACAAGGCATCACAAGCTTTAGTGAGTTACAACGCGTGCTCTATTTCTAATCCTTTAATCAGCAGTTACCCCTATGAAAACTACGACACCACAATTAAAGAACTTCCGTTGGAAAGGCGTCAACAGCTCAGGGAAAAAGACCTCTGGTCAAACTCTGGCAATGAGCGAAATCGAAGTACGAGAGCGCTTAGATGCCCAGCACATCAAAATCAAAAAGCTAAAGAAAAGCAGCATCTCTTTTTTGACCAAACTTAGCCATCGCGTAAAAGGAAAGGACATCACGGTTTTCACTCGTCAAATCTCAACGATGCTAGTAACCGGTGTGCCGCTAGTACAAGCATTAAAATTGGTCTCTGATAACCACAAAAAAGCGGAAATGAAATCCATTTTGATGAGTGTAACTCGGGCTGTTGAAGCGGGTACGCCGATGTCCAAAGCGATGCGTACCGCCAGCAACCATTTTGACCCGCTATATACCGACCTGATTGCGACAGGAGAACAATCGGGCAACTTAGCCGAAGTGTTCGAACGCTTAGCTACCTACAGGGAAAAAAATGAGCAGCTTAGAGCCAAAGTGATCAAGGCTCTAATATATCCAGCCATGGTTATTCTAGTTGCACTGGGAGTATCGTTTATCATGCTAACCAAGGTCATTCCCGAGTTTGAAAAAATGTTTGTTGGCTTTGGCGCTGAATTGCCATGGTTTACAAGGCAAGTCTTAGATCTTTCCGCTTGGACACAAAACTGGAGCCCATTTATCGCACTTGGCTCCATCTGTGTATTTATCTCCGCGAGAGTACTCTCTAAGCGTTCAGATTCTTTTCGCTTAATGCTCAACCGCTCTGTGCTTAAGTTTCCAGTCCTTGGGGCAGTTTTATCGAAAGCCGCTATCGCAAAATTTAGTCGAACCCTCGCTACAAGCTTTACGGCGGGCATTCCGATTTTAACCAGTTTAAAAACCACCTCGAAAACGTCCGGAAATATGCATTATCAATTGGCTATCGAAGAGGTTTATCGCGATACCGCAGCAGGAATGCCGATGTATGTTGCAATGCGCAATTGCAACGTGTTCCCCGAGTTGGTGCTGCAAATGGTTATGATCGGCGAAGAATCCGGCCGACTTGACGATATGCTCAATAAAGTCGCCACAATTTACGAGTTTGAAGTGGACAACACCGTCGATAACCTCAGTAAAATCTTAGAACCATTAATTATCGTTTTTTTAGGTATCGTTGTCGGTGGCTTGGTCACAGCAATGTACTTGCCAATCTTTAACTTAATGAGTGTATTGGGCTAGAATGAGCCGTTAATCCCTTCAAAACAGCATGTTGCTGATTTGACTTATCGCTCAAGAGACAAATATGGAAGTGTTCCAGTACTACCCTTGGCTATTCGTGGTGTTTGCCAGTATCTTCGGTTTAATTGTGGGTAGTTTTCTTAATGTAGTCATTTATCGGCTACCTAAAATTATGGAATTAGAATGGCGCCGTGAATGCGCCGAATCATTCCCTGAATATAAGATTAAGCCACCTCAAGAAGTTTTGACATTAAGCGTGCCTCGCTCTTCGTGCCAAAACTGCGCGACGCCAATTCGTATTCGAGACAATATTCCTGTAATCAGCTGGCTACTGTTAAAAGGAAAATGCCATCATTGTCATACCGCAATTAGTCCTCGATATCCGCTGATAGAATTACTCACTGCTGCGTGCGCTGGTTTTGTGGCTTATCATTTCGGCTTTAGCTACTTTACGGTTGCGTTAATCTTTTTCACATTTGTCTTAATAGCCGCGACTTTTATCGATCTCGATACTATGCTGCTACCGGACCAATTAACATTACCATTAACTTGGGCTGGCATTGCGTTAGCATTAACAGAAATAAGCCCTGTTAGTCTACAAGACGCCGTAATTGGTGCGATTGCCGGTTATTTGTGTCTTTGGTCAGTATATTGGGGGTTCAAACTGCTTACTGGTAAAGAAGGCATGGGTTACGGTGATTTTAAATTGCTGGCTGCCCTTGGCGCTTGGCTAGGATGGCAATCATTACCAATGATCATCCTACTTTCTTCCGTCGTCGGTGTGATATTCGGGCTAGTCCAGTTACGACTACAAAAACAAGGTATAGAGAAAGCTTTCCCTTTCGGCCCATATTTAGCGATTGCAGGATGGGTAAGCTTAATCTGGGGCGATCAAATTCTAAGTTGGTACTTCACGTCAATTTTAGGGGTGTAAATGGCTTTGGTAATAGGCTTAACGGGTGGTATCGCCAGCGGTAAAACTACCGTAGCGAATCTGTTCAAGCAGCAGTTTAAAATTGATATTGTCGATGCAGATATTGTCGCACGAGAAGTCGTCGAACCTGGAACTCCCGGGTTAAATGCAATCATTCAACATTTTGGTCAAGACATTACGCATGACGACAACACCTTAGATCGTGCCAAGTTACGCGAAAAAATCTTTTCTAATCCAGAAGAAAAAGCTTGGCTCAATGCATTGTTACATCCGATCATTCGAGAAAAAATGATAGAAGACCTTCAACAGGTCACGTCGGATTATGCATTATTGGTCGTGCCATTGCTCGTTGAAAACAACCTCGATAGTTTGTGCGATCGTGTCCTCGTTGTAGATGTAGAACCTGAAACTCAAATTTCTCGCACCGTTAAACGCGACAACGTAAGCGAAGAGCAAGCACATGCGATTCTCGCCTCTCAAGCTTCAAGACAGCAGAGACTCGATATCGCTGACGATGTGGTTAAAAACAATCCAAATGACCCAGATCTTTTGCTTCAAATCACAGATTTGCACGAAAAGTACCTAGCCATGTGTAAGAAAAATCTGCGAAAATAGGAATGAAACTCACCAAGGCTTATGTCGATGACCACGCACAAATTTGAACATCCGTTAAATGAGAAAACTCGTATTTATCTAAGAGTAGAGTCTCTGCTGCGTCAGGCTCACTTGGCCTCTGGTTTTGCCGATAATCACCAGTATCAACTTTTTTTCCGTGCTCTTTTTGACATGGTAGAGATCTTCGAGCAGATCCAACTAAAAAGTGAATTGGCTAAAGATCTTGAGAAACAGCGCCTCTCCTATCGCCATTGGCTAAATGTAGAAGGTGTTGATCAAGAAGCCCTCAATTCGTTACTCAATGAAATTGATGTGGTTCATAGTCAATTAATGGGTGCAGAGCGTTTTGGTCAAGCGTTAAAAGAAGATCGCTTCCTTAGCTCTATTCGCCAACGTTTCAATCTGCCAGGTGGCTCGTGCTGCTTTGATTTACCAGCATTACATTACTGGCTTCATCTGCCTATTGAACGTAAAAAGCATGATGCCAACCAATGGCAAAAGAGTTTGAAACCGCTTTCCGATGCGCTCACCTTGTGGCTAAAGCTTGCTCGTGAAACCGGTCATTTTAAAGCCCAAATCGCGCGCGCAGGATTCTTCCAAAGTGACGCAGATGAAGCAAATATCCTCCGACTTCATATTCCTATGAAGTATGGCGTCTACCCTATGATTTCAGGTCATAAAAATCGTTTTGCGATTAAATTTATGGCTTTTGAAAATGGTCAGGCATGCACACAAGATGTCGAGTTTGAATTAGCCGTTTGTAGCTAATCAAAACATCAGGCTATTATTCTAAATACTTCGCTTTAATACCAAGATTACAATGGGACGATTCAACCATGTCTAAAATTACTATCGTTCAATGCCCTCAATGTGGTACCGACGTTGAATGGGGAGAACAAAGTCCTCATCGCCCTTTCTGTAGTAAAAAATGCCAAATGATCGATTTTGGTGAATGGGCAGATGAAGAAAATGCCATTGCTGGCGCCCCAGATATGTCAGACAGTGACGGCTGGTCAGAAGATCAATACTAGAGGTTCTAGGTTCTAGGTTCTAGGTTCTAGGTTCTAGGTTCTAGGTTCTAGGTTCTAGGTTCTAGGTTCTAGGTTCTAGGTTCTAAAAGTTGAGGAAGTTGGCGTGAAAGCGTCAACTTTTTTATTGCCTGTCGGAAAACTTTCCCTGAAGGCTTCTCCACTACTATCGGGGTTGTAACCTTTCAAGTTACAGTTCCACTCTATATCAGCGGGTTAAGTGAGTTATTTAAACACAAGCAATTTGTTTAGCGCAGAACGCAGATATTTTTCTTGCTACCTAGGAAGAGGCGCGGAGTGTACGCCAGTACATGAGCACCGATGACAACGGTAGAAAGAGAAATAGCCAGTTATGAGGCAAACATAAAAAAACGGAGCCAAAAAGGGCTCCGTTTAATGAGAACGCTAGTTATAGCATTACTTCTTAGCAAGTTTCTCTTTGATACGAGCTGACTTACCAGAACGCTCGCGTAGGTAGTACAACTTGGCACGACGTACTGCACCACGGCGTTTAACTTCGATGCTATCAACGATTGGAGAGTGTGTTTGGAACGTACGCTCAACACCTTCACCGTTAGAGATCTTACGTACAGTGAAAGCAGAGTGCAGGCCACGGTTACGGATTGCGATTACAACGCCTTCGAAAGCCTGTAGACGCTCACGGTCACCTTCTTTAACTTTAACCTGAACTACAACAGTGTCACCTGGTGCAAATTTAGGTAGGCCTGATTTCATTTGCTCTTCTTCAAGAGCCTTGATGATGTTACTCATTTTTAAAATTCCTAGAATAAACTGATACTAAATAAATTAGGTTACTTTGCATTATGCTCACTAATGAACTCTGCAAGTAATTGTTCCTGTTCGTCAGTCAGAGCTAGGTTTTCCAGGAGCTCTGGTCTTCTAAGCCAAGTTCGGCCCAGCGACTGCTTTAGTCGCCATTGACGAATGTCCTTGTGATTGCCTGACATCAGTACCGATGGCACCTCTTTGTCATCCAATACTTCTGGACGCGTATAGTGAGGGCAATCTAGCAAGCCATTAGCAAAAGAATCTTCTTCTGCTGACGCAAAATCTCCTAATACGCCCGGAATAAACCGAGATACAGAATCAATTAACGTCATGGCTGGTATCTCACCACCCGTCATCACAAAATCCCCAATCGACCATTCTTCGTCGACTTCAGATTGAATGATGCGCTCATCTACCCCTTCATAACGACCACAAATCAGAAGCAAATTCTCATTTGTTGCCAGTTCTTCGACTCCTTTTTGGTCGAGCTTACGACCTTGAGGAGATAGGTAAATGACTTTCGTCTTACCCGGTGAGGCTTTCTTAGCGGTATGAATGGCATCGCGTAAAGGCTGAACCATCATTAACATACCAGGGCCACCACCGTAAGGTCGGTCATCGACAGTGCGATGTTTGTCGTGAGTGAAATCGCGAGGATTCCATGTCTCAATCGACAAAAGACCTTTTTTAACCGCTTGACCTGTTACTCCAAAATCAGTAACAGAACGGAACATTTCAGGAAAAAGGCTAATAACGCCAACCCACATGTTTATCTCGCTCTGTAATTTTGGAGATTAGAATCCAGGATCCCAGTCAACTTCGATCCGTTGAGCTTCGCGATCAACTTTGATGATCACTTGCTCTTCAAGGAACGGAATTAGTCGTTCCTTTTGCCCGAAAGCATCTTTAAGATTTGCTTTAACAACCAGAACATCGTTTGAGCCAGTTTCTAGCATGTCAGTAACGACACCTAGATCGTAACCTTTAGTGGTTACTACGTGCATTCCAAACAATTCACGCCAGTAGAATTCA
This sequence comes from Vibrio parahaemolyticus, assembly GCF_900460535.1. NCBI lineage: Bacteria > Pseudomonadati > Pseudomonadota > Gammaproteobacteria > Vibrionales > Vibrionaceae > Vibrio > Vibrio parahaemolyticus. Next base: position 2,859,708 of record NZ_UHIL01000001.1, read on the forward strand.
TCTTCTGACAATTCAGGAAGTACTGCAGGGTCAATAGCAATTTCAAAGTTAGTCATTAAATGCGCGTCTTCACGAACATCCATGCCTTCCAGCTTAGCCACCATACCTTTGTTATGGCGCTTCCAGCTTTCTACTTTGTACTCAACCCACTTGCCCTTTTGGTTAATATACCAAGGGCTGTAATCGAAAATGCTTTCAGCATTGTCTGTGTAGGAAAAAACCTTAAGCCAACCTCGAATGCCGTAAGTAGCACCAAACTTGCCTACAACAATCTTTTCGTTGCTCATTGTTTCTTTACCTTTCATCGACATAAACTAGTTTCTACTTCTGAAGTAAAAATTAAGCCGCTTTTTGAGCGTCTTTAACTAGCTTAGCAACGCGGTCAGATACAGACGCGCCTTGACCAACCCAGTGGTTAACGCGGTCTAGGTCTAGACGTAGACCTTCTTCTTGACCTTTAGCAGTTGGGTTGAAGAAACCAACTTTCTCGATGAAACGGCCAGTTGCAGCGTTGCGGCTGTCCGCTACTACGATTTGATAAAATGGACGCTTCTTAGCGCCGTGACGTGCCAAACGAATGGTTACCATGTCGTCCTCTTTGCTTTCTCAAAAATAAAATTAACCCCAAAAACCGTTCAATAACCTGAACAATCTGGGGTCTCGTGCCAAAATAAAGCTCCGGAATTTTACTCTTATCCCGGAGCAATGCAAGGGTTTAGTTACTTTTTCACCAACATAAATCGAAATTCAAGTTTGTGACGCAGCTAACACCCTGAAACTATAGTCACATCGATGAATTATCGACCAAATGGATTGAAGCCGCCGCCTCCACCCATACCGCCCATCATGCCTTGCATGTTACGCATCATGCCTTTCATGCCGCCCTTCTGCATTTTCTTCATCATCTTCTGCATTTGGGTGAACTGCTTCAGTAGACGGTTAACATCTTGAACCTGTACACCTGAACCTGCAGCGATACGCTTTTTACGCGAGCCTTTAATGATTTCAGGACGTTGACGCTCTTTCATCGTCATTGAGCTGATGATCGCTTCCATTTGCTTGAACATCTTGTCATCGACTTTGTCTTTCACGTCAGATGGTAGCTGAGACATACCTGGTAGCTTGTCTAGCATGCCCATCATGCCACCCATGTTTTGCATTTGACCTAGCTGTTCACGGAAGTCTTCAAGGTCGAAACCTTTCTTCTCTTTGAACTTCTTCGCTAGCTTCTCTGCTTTTTCTTGGTCAACATTGCGTTGTAGGTCTTCAATCAAAGACAGAACGTCGCCCATGCCAAGAATACGTGATGCTACTCGGTCTGGGTGGAATGGTTCTAGTGCGTCAGTTTTCTCACCGACACCTAAGAACTTAATTGGCTTGCCCGTGATATGACGAACTGACAGCGCAGCACCACCACGCGCATCACCATCAACCTTAGTAAGAATCACACCAGTAAGTGGTAGTGCATCACCAAAGGCTTTTGCTGTATTCGCCGCATCTTGACCTGTCATTGCATCAACAACGAACAGCGTCTCAACAGGATTGATAGCTGAGTGAAGATCTTTGATCTCCCCCATCATTTCTTCATCGATAGCCAAACGACCCGCGGTATCGACAATTAATACGTCGTAGAATTTCTTCTTCGCGTGGTCGATTGCTGCGTTAGCAATATCAAGTGGCTTTTGATCTGGTGAAGATGGGAAGAAGTCGACACCGATGTCTGATGCTAGTGTTTCTAACTGTTTGATCGCCGCAGGACGGTAAACGTCGGCAGACACCACAAGCACTTTCTTCTTATCGCGCTCTTTTAGAAGCTTAGATAGCTTACCTACCGATGTGGTTTTACCCGCACCTTGTAGACCTGCCATCAAAAGTACTGCTGGCGGCTGTGCTGCTAGGTTAAGCGCTTCGTTAGACTCACCCATTACCGCTTCAAGCTCTGCTTGAACGATCTTGATGAATTCTTGGCCCGGAGTTAAGGATTTAGAAACTTCTACGCCAACCGCTTTTTCTTTAACGCGGTTTACGAATTCGCGAACAACAGGAAGTGCAACGTCAGCCTCTAAAAGGGCCATACGAACTTCACGTAGGGTTTCTTTAATGTTGTCTTCGGTCAGACGACCTTTGCCACTGATATTTTTCAGCGTTTTGGATAATCGATCCGTTAAATTCTCAAACATCTTTGTCTCTTCGCTAAAATGGCGATTAATTAGGGTGAGTATACCTTAGCCAACGTCACAGTCATACCCGAACACTACTCTTATAACTAAGTTGAGGGCTAACTTGTTAATTTCAATATCTCATCTCTCATGATTGATGACGCATATAACGTAGCCCCAAAGAGTAATGCAAGGTATAATTTCGTCACCGTGCACAACAACATTTAGGATTCATGGATAGCTTAATTGCCATCGCGGCCGCCATGCTCTACGTTTTGGCGATTGCGACCATCATACCTGGACTCTCTCAACAGTCAGGAATCAAAGCAAAAACAGTGTTTGCCAGTGCTGCCTGTGCGCTTGTTTTTCATGCGTGGATTTTGAGTGACCTGATATTTGATGGTTCTGGTCAAAACCTGAGTATTCTTAACGTCGCGTCTTTGATCAGTTTTATTATTTCGCTGGTCATGAGCATTGCAATGTTGAAAAACCGACTGTGGTTTTTATTGCCTGTCGTTTATAGCTTTGCTGCCATCAACTTAACTGCTGCCACATTTTTACCAAGCACGTTTGTCAAGCACTTAGAAAATGACCCGAAGCTGCTCATTCATATCTCTTTTGCACTATTTTCCTATGCAACGCTCACCATCGGCGCTTTGTACGCGCTGCAATTGGCTTGGCTCGATCACAAATTAAAAGCGAAGAAGTCGCTGGCTATTAACCCTAATTTACCACCGCTTTTAATGGTTGAACGTCAGCTATTTAAAATCATTCTGATTGGTAACTTACTGCTGACAGGCACACTCATCACTGGTTTTGTGTTTGTACAAGACATGTTTGCGCAAGGCAAAGCGCATAAAGGTATTCTTTCCTTCATTGCGTGGATCGTTTATTCCATCTTACTTTGGGGCCACTACCATAAAGGTTGGCGCGGTCGAAAAGTAACGTGGTTTGCGGTTGCTGGTGCGACGTTATTAACGTTGGCCTATTTTGGCAGTCGTTTTGTAAAAGAAATCATCTTGAATTAAGGAGCTCTCGGGCTCCTTAATCCTTTATATTCGCGGACAGATAAAATACAGTACGCATTAATTCATTGAATTCGCAGCTCACTTTGCTGTTGAATTGCCAAAAACATACAAGGAACAGCTACGTTTTGGACGACATATCTACGGGTATCTTATTTGCGCTACTCGCGTGTCTTATCGTCATATCAGGTTATTTTTCTGGTTCAGAAACAGGGATGATGTCTTTGAACCGTTACCGCTTGAAGCACTTAGCGAAAAGTGGGCATAAGGGCGCCAAACGTGTCGAAAAGTTATTAGACCGACCAGATCGCTTGATTGGTCTTATTCTTATCGGCAACAACCTCGTGAACATTCTTGCTTCAGCAATTGCGACCATCATCGGCATGCGCCTATACGGCGATTTAGGTGTCGCGATCGCAACGGGTGCGCTAACTATGGTTGTCTTGGTGTTTGCCGAAGTCACACCAAAAACCGTTGCAGCGCTGTATCCAGAGCGTGTTTCCTACGCGAGCAGCATCTTGCTCACTATCCTAATGAAAGTGCTATCACCGCTCGTAATGCTGGTGAACTTTATTACTAATGGTTTCATTCGTTTGCTTGGCGTGAAAGCTGATCACACGGTAGAGGATCATCTGAGTTCGGAAGAGTTACGCACGGTCGTAAATGAAGCTGGCGGACTTATCCCTCGTCGACACCAAGACATGTTGGTGTCTATTCTCGATCTCGAACACGTTACTGTAAATGACATTATGGTGCCACGTAATGAGATTACGGGTATCGATATTAACGATGACTGGAAATCCATTGTTCGTCAGTTAACACACTCGCCACACGGTCGAATCGTTTTTTATCGCGACCAAATCGATGAAGTGGTTGGTATGCTGCGTTTACGTGAAGCGTACCGTTTGATGCTAGAAAAGAACGAGTTCAACAAAGAGACGTTACTACGCGCGGCAGATGAAGTGTATTACATTCCTGAAGGCACGCCGCTGAACGTACAAATGTTGAAGTTCCAACGCAACAAGCAGCGCATCGGTCTGATCGTAGACGAGTACGGTGATATCATCGGTCTAATCACTCTTGAAGACATCCTAGAAGAGATCATTGGTGAGTTCACGACGTCTATTTCTCCTAGTTTGTCTGATGAAATCAGCCCACAAGGCGATGGTAGTTTCTTAATTGAAGGCAGCACCAATATCCGCGATATCAACAAAGGTTTGAAATGGGATTTACCTACCGATGGCCCTAGAACCTTGAATGGTCTGATTTTGGAACACCTAGAAGATATTCCAGAGAGTCATTTAAGTGTCCGTGTCGCGGGCCACCCAATGGAAATTGTTGAAATCGAAGAAAACCGAATCAAGCTAGTTCGAGTCTATCCGAAGAAGAAAAAATCAACGTCCAAATAACCAAAAGAAAAGCCTGACTCATGTCAGGCTTTTTGTTTTGTGTTGCCGTTCCAAAAGAACTTAGTCTACGCGCAGCTCTTTTAGCATTGATTCTGGCAAAGCCAACTCGTCGTTTTTATTAACAGACACACCTGCGGCTAGAATGTTCTTGGCAATTTGCTGTGCTTCTTCTAAAGAATGCATCGCTGCAGTACCACACTGGTACTCATTTAGCTCAGGGATTTTGTTCTGGCTTTCCACTTTTAGCACATCTTCCATAGAAGCAAGCCATGCGTCTGCGACTTGCTGTTCAGAAGGCGTACCAATGAGACTCATGTAAAAACCAGTGCGACATCCCATCGGTGAGATATCAATGATTTCCACACTGTCACCATTTAGGTGATTGCGCATGAAACCTGCGTACAAGTGCTCTAGTGTATGAATGCCTTTCTCTGAAAGAATGTCTTTGTTAGGCGCAGTGAAGCGTAAGTCGAAAACCGTAATGGTATCTCCTTTTGGAGTTTGCATGGTTTTCGCGACACGCACTGCTGGTGCATTCATGCGAGTGTGGTCTACGGTGAAGCTATCGAGTAAAGGCATTACATCTCTCCTGATCGTAATTCCAACACCTTGAGGTATTGGTTTGGTTTTTATACCCAAATGGGGTTAAAAGAACCAGCTGCTGTTGTCTTCCAATTCCTGACGACATTGTTTCAGCTGCCAGCCATAAGTCTTTGCGGTTTGCTCAACTCGCCGAGCCACTTTCATCAAACTAGGCTTTCTTTTGTAAGTTCCACGTTTATAACCGCCTCGCCCTTCATGATAGGCCAGATACTGGTTATAAGGGTCCCACAATGAAATGCCTAACTGGCGACGAGTCTCGTGGGTATACCACCCAACAAACATTATCGAATCATCAAAATTGGTGCGCGAACCACCTTGCCCGGTGGAATCTTGGAAGTCATCCCAAGCTGGATCTTGAGCCTGTGCATAGCCATACGCACTGCTTACGCGTCCCCAAGGAATGAAACCCAATACGTAATCTTTGGGTGGTTTGGCATCATGGCGGAAACTGCTTTCCTGCTTGATGATGGCCATGGCAACATGAATGGGCGTTCCCCACTCTTTTTCCATATCTTTCGCATCATCATACCAACCAGATTTTTCTCGGAATATCTCACATAGGTTATCTTGCTGTTTTGGTGGCGCTGTCGCACATCCCGCAAGCAACACACTTCCTAGCACCGATACAACCAACGGCTTAATGTTCAATCCCACCCAATCCTTACTTATTGATTATTGTTTTAGATAAGCGAAGTAATTTTCCAGAAACTCGTCAAAAGATAACGTATCGCTTTCTTCCGCTTGTCGCTGTGTCTCAACTGAAGAAGCCACTTCCGTTTCCATTATATCTTGCGAGTAATGTTGGTAACCGTGAGCCAGATTTTCTTCACGGAACTTCATGCCAAGAGCACAACCTACTTTGCCAAGTCCACCAAGTTCTTTGGTTAGCTCAAGCAATTGGCCAGAAATCGTCAGTTCAGGGTTATCAATCCATGCTTCTAGCTTGTCACATACAGCTTGGTAAGCATCGCCACCAGCCGCAGAATCCATCTCTACTGCAATTTGGCGCAACTCAACGAATACTCGTTTCGCCCAATCTTGCAAAGATAAGCGTTCACCTTGGCAACCGATCTGCAGCATCAAACCTTTTTCACGACCAGAGATGATCACTTTGTTCCAGTTGTCACGCCAGCATTCTAGTTCGCAGTTATCCATTGGGTCAGAATCTGACAACGCCGCCCACGTTAGGAAAAGATCTAAGAAACGAACTTGCTCTTCGCTAACACCAACGGCACTGAATGGGTTCACATCTAATGAGCGCACTTCAATGTATTCCACGCCCGCGCGATTCAATGCATCTGATGGCTTCTCACCACTTTTCGCTACGCGTTTCGGACGAATTGGGGCGTACAATTCATTTTCAATCTGGAGAATGTTGGTATTGAGCTGACGGTACTCACCATCCACTTTTACTCCAATTTTTGCGAATTCTTCAGATGGTCGACGAATCGCATCACCTAAACCTTCAAGATATTGGTCAATACTGTTGAAACCAATTTTCAATACGCTTTGAGCACTGTTGGTATAACCAAGATCACTCAAGCGAAGAGACGTCGCTTTAGGGAGATACAGTGTCCCACCGATGCTTTCAAACGGAAGTTTAGTCTCACGGCCTTGAATGAACGAACCACATAACGCTGGCGATGCACCAAAGAAGTAAGGGATCATCCAACCAAAACGGTAATAGTTACGAATCAAAGCAAAGTAAGCAGCTGATTTGGTGTCTTGGCGAGCTTGCTCATCCTGCTCACCATAAAGCGCATCCCAAAATGACTCAGGGAATGAAAAGTTGAAGTGAACACCAGAAATAATCTGCATCAAGCTACCGTAACGGCGTTTTAGCCCCTCACGGTACAATGTTTTCATTTTCGCCGAGTTCGATGAACCGTACTGAGCAAGCTGAATATCATCTTCACTGCCGACATAACATGGCATAGAAAGTGGCCACATCTTTTCTTCGCCCATTTTGGTTTGAGTGAAATGGTGAATGTCTTTCAGTTGCGCCATCAATTCTGGAATGTCATGAGAAACCGGAGTGATGAACTCCAGCAACGATTCAGAAAAGTCGGTGGTGATCCATTTGTTTGTGAACGCTGAGCCCAAACCCTCTGGATGAGGTGTTGTTGCTAGGTGTCCATCCTGACGATAGCGCAAAGTTTCTCGCTCAACACCGCGTCCAAACTGCTTAAATACTTCGGGGTTTGATGCAACTTTTTTTAGTCGCGCAGCAAAATCAGTCAAAATGAGGTTCGCTTATATTAGGAGCAGGACACTTGTCGCTCGGGACAAGTGAAAGCTAAGTTATTGATAGTTCATGCATCTAGATAAACAACCCATTAAAAGTCGCTTATCTAGATGAATAGCGGAGAGATCACTCTCCGCTATTAAATGTGTACTCTATCGAATGATTTCAAGCTCTTCTACGTCTTTCCCCAACTTTTCTAGTTGAGGACGAAGTGATTTAGCATCACCAACGACAATGATTTGATAGTCATTCGGATCAAACCATTTTTGAGCTAATGCATTCAAAGTTTGCTTATCCACTTTCTCAACGATAGCGTTTCTTTGCTGCAAGTAATCTTGATCGAGGTTGTACTTGAGAATATCACTAATGAGTTCCGCTTTTTGTGTCGGCGTTTCATACTTCAGTGCATCTTTTTGACCGACCGCTTGGCGCATAAATTTCATTTCTTCATCAGTCATTCCAGATTGAGCGTATTCATTCAGCTCATTTTCCATCTCGATAATCGATGCGACCGTCGAATCGGCACGAACTTGCGCGGTAAACACAACCGAACCGGTTTCAGGATTCCCCGAGAAGTAACCGTAAGCACCGTAGGTGTAGCCTTTGTCTTCACGCAGGTTTTGGTTGATGCGACTGTTAAAGTTACCCGCTAGGTTAAAGTTCGCGAGCTGGCTTAGATAAAAGTCACCCGTGGCATCATAAGGCATGCCTTGACGAACCATCATAACCACACTTTGCGGTGCCCCTGGTTTGTCGACAAGATGAATTTTCTGCTCACCTAATGCTGGTATTGTTTGAGGAGCATAAAGTGGTGCCGCTTCATCTTTCCATTCAGCCCAAAACGCAAGCTTCTGCTCAATGTCTTGTTTAGCAATGTCACCCACCACCACGACTTGTGCACTCTGCGGTGTGTAGTGCTTAGCGTAGAACTCACGTACATCATCAAGCGTTAGCGCACTGACCCCGGCTTGCGTGCCGTCTTTCGGACGAGCGAAAACAGAATCGCCATACAGCACTTGTCGACTTGCTTGAGATGCCATCCAACTTGGATTTTGATGTTCGTACACAAGCCCTTCGAGTGCCTGCATTTTCACACGATCAAAATCTTCTTGTTTGAACGCTGGCGATAGCAGCATCTCTTCAACGATTTTCAGTGTTGGCTCTAAATTCTTTTCTAAAGAAGAAACGCTGATGTTCGTCGTGTAGCCTGTTGCATCGACAGAGATCATGCTGCCGAGTTTATCGAGCTCAGCTTGAATTTGTTCCACGCTACGTTTGGTCGTTCCTTCTTGCAACATAGCAGCCGTCAGTTGCGCTAAGCCTTCTTTGCCTTTTTCCACAAAACGCGTGCCCGCTGGTAAGCTGAACTGCATCATGACTGTCGGAGTTTCGTTGCTCACGGTACCGAGTAGTTCAGAGCCGTTGTCAAAATGCACGTTGTACAGTTCTGGCATTGTTGCTTTCACTGGCTCACCTACCGGTGGCTGTACTGAACGATCAAAATTGTCCGTTGCGCGGCGATAGGCTAACTGATCATCGGTAATTTTTTTGTACTCTGGCAAGGTACGCTCTGGCGTTGTAAATGTCGCAGACTTAACAGCAAGATCCGTTTTGCCTTTTGGTACCACGCTCAAGGTGACTTTTGACTTAACTTGAATAAAGTTTTGGTACACCTTCTCAACAGATTGAGGAGTCACGGCACGAATCTGTTCCAATTGTTTTTCAATCAAATCAGGTTGGCCAAAGAAAGTTTCATTCGACGCTAGCTGTGTGACTTTACCTTTCACGCTTTCAAGCGCAAAAATCGCATCCGCTTCAGCTTTACCTTTCAACTGCTCCAGACGATCGTCAGTGACGCCTTTCTCTGCAAACTTGCTCATCGACTTCATAAGCTCATCATACAAGGTCGAAAGATCGCCTTTGTCTCCAGAATCTCCCATCGCGTAGACATAGAAATTACACGCAAGCTCTGCACAGTCATGGAAGGAACCCGCATCAACCGCTTTTTGCGTCTTCACTAAATCTTGGTACAGCACGCTGTTGGTACCACCACCTAATACTTCCGATAGCGTATCCAGAGATGCTTGGCTCTCTTCGCCGCTGTATGTGGTTGGCCACGCAATCATTACCATCGGTTGTTGGATACGATCTTCCAACGTAATGTATTTGTCTTCTTGCAACTTAGCTGGTTGTTTCGGTGCGTTTTCAACCTCTGGACCGCGAGGAATGGAACCGAAGTATTTGTTTACCCACGCCAGTGTTTGCTCGACATCTAAGTCACCACCGATCGTGATCGTCGCGTTGTTTGGACCGTACCAACGCAGAAAAAACGCTTTAAGATCATTCACGTCAACACGGTCAAGATCTTCAACGTAACCGATGGTTTGCCATGAGTAAGGATGACCTTCTGGGTATAACGCTTCAGACATACGTTCCCAAATCAAACCGTATGGACGGTTGTCATAACGTTGCGCACGCTCATTTTTCACCGTAGATCGTTGAATTTCAAATTTGCGCTGTGAAACCGCATCAAGCAAAAAACCCATGCGATCCGATTCAAGCCACAGCATTTTTTCCAGCTGATTCGCTGGAACGGTTTCAAAGTAATTGGTGCGATCGCGATTGGTCGTACCGTTTAACGTACCACCCGCCTCTGTGATGATTTTGAAGTGCTCTTGATCGCCAACGTTCTCTGAACCTTGGAACATCATATGTTCAAAGAAGTGCGCAAAGCCCGACTTACCGATTTCTTCACGAGCTGAGCCGACGTGATACGTGACATCAACGTGTACCAATGGATCAGAACCCTCTGGCGCTAGAATTACGGTCAAGCCGTTATCGAGTTTGTATTTTTGATATGGGATCTTAACTTTGCCGTCTTCTGCTTTCGATGATTCGACGAAAGTCACCCCTTTTGGCAACGATGAAACAGGGGAATTTGATGCACAGCCCGTGATCACTAACAGTGAGCACGCGCCAACCCAAAACATTCTCATGTACTTTCCTTAAAATAATCCGAGATAAATGGCCGCCAACAAGCTGTACCGAGCGGCTTTTCCTAAAAATATTAAAATCACACACGGCAGAAATTTCATCCTTAACCATCCAGCCGCGAGACACAACGGATCACCAATAATTGGTAACCAACTGAAAAACAATCCCCAGTAGCCATATTTTGCTAGCCACTTTAAAGCGGTATGACCATGTTTTTCTTCTTGGGTTTTATTGGGGATCCATAACCCAAGCCAGTAATTGGTTAAGCCACCAAGCGTATTACCTATTGTGGCAACCAATAGAATAGAAGAAACCGCATATTGATTGAGTGAGAGAGTTGCTATCAGCCCAGCTTCAGAGCCACCAGGCAGTAAGGTGGCGCTCAGAAAGCCCGTTAAAAAAAGCACCCACAATGCTGAATCAGAAAACCAAAGGGCTAAATGTTCAAAAGCTGAATTGAATGCGTCTAGCATGTCATATCAAGTAATACCTTGCCTCTCGTTCGCCCCGATTCCACTTGTTGGTGTGCGGCGATAACTTCAGTCATTGGGTAAATGTGTTGCACTTCTGTTTTAAGTAATCCCACACCTACCATGTACAACAACGTGTCTAACTGTGAAGGTTCTGGCTCAACCAACATACCGCTTGCCTCGAAGCCTAACAGCTTGGCCTTGTCACAAATTAATTCAGCGCTAATCGTTGGTACCGTGATCACGCGGGCATTGTCTTTTAGGCACTTGAGAGCATCTAGAGCCGCATCACCACCAACCAAATCAATTAAAACATCAACGCCTTCAACACGTTCTGACACTGGTGCAAATTGATAGTTCACTGCATGAGCGCCAAGTGTGGCGAGGTAGTCTAAATTTCGTTCACTGCAGGTGGTAAACACTTCGGCTTTTGTCGCCACGGCAATCTGCACCGCTAAGTGCCCGACGCCACCCGCTCCTGCGAGAATTAATACTCTATCGCATTCGCTGACATTCGCTTTGCTTAATGCTTGGGCAGCGGTTTGCCCTGCCAATGGTAAAACCGCCGCCGCTTCTAGCGTGACCGAACTTGGCACGTGACTTAGCTCCGACTCCGGAACACAAACATATTGGCTGTAGCCTCCACCTTGGAGAGGAAAGCCAATAAAACCGGCCACTTCATCTCCCACAGCAAAGCGAGAAGTCTTAGTACCACAAGAGGCGACTTTCCCAGAAATATCGTAACCTGGCACCCAAGGCAGTTTGTCTTTATTCTGGGAAGCAGCCCAGCCAAGTCCCGCTCGTGTTTTGACATCGATAGGATTAACGCCAGCATAATGCACCTTGACCAACACTTCGCCAGACTTAGGGATCGGAGTTTCAGCGCTTTGAATCGCCAGAACATTGGCGTCGCCAAACTCAGTGATAACAATCTGTTTATGTTCCATAACTCACTCCCTGAGGGACAAATAAAAAAGGGATGCCGGAGCATCCCTTTGACTATAAACCATTTTGTTTAACCAAGTTAATGGCAAGCATGTAAATTGGTTGATAATTTTATCTTCAACACGATAACTGTATTTACGTGTTACAAGAGTCTTTATCCAACCAAGGCCAACAGAATACCTGCCGCTACCGCGGAGCCAAGTACGCCAGCTACGTTTGGTCCCATCGCATGCATCAACAAGAAGTTTTGAGGGTTTGCATCAAGCCCGACTTTGTTCACCACACGCGCTGCCATAGGTACAGCAGACACCCCTGCCGCACCAATGAGTGGGTTGATGTCCTCTTCTGAGAACTTATTGAGAAGCTTAGCCATGAGCACACCTGCGCCTGTACCGATACTGAACGCCACAGCGCCTAGACCAAGAATGCCTAATGTTTCCAAATTTAAGAACTGGTCAGCTTGCAGTTTCGAGCCAACCCCTAAACCCAAGAAGATAGTCACAATATTGATCAGTTCATTTTGTGCAGTTTTCGATAAACGATCCACCACACCCGCTTCACGCATCAGGTTACCGAGACAGAACATACCAACCAATGGCGTCGCAGAAGGTAGGAACAGAATTGTCATCAACAGCACGGCCATCGGGAAGAACACTTTTTCCCACTTACCAACATGACGAAGCTGTGCCATTTTGATTTCACGCTCTTCTTTGGTAGTCAGTGCTTTCATAATTGGCGGTTGAATGATCGGAACTAATGCCATGTAGCTGTATGCCGCTACCGCAATCGCCCCCAATAAGTCTGGCGACAACTTGCTGGCCAAGAAGATCGCCGTCGGACCATCAGCACCACCGATGATGGCGATCGATGATGCATCTGCCATCGAGAATTCCATCCCCGGCACAAAGTTAAGCAAAATAGCCCCAAACAAGGTCGCAAAAATACCAAACTGTGCTGCCGCCCCTAACCAAAGTGTTTTCGGGTTCGCGATCAATGCGCCAAAGTCCGTCATCGCACCAACGCCCATAAAGATCAACAATGGGAAAACTCCCGATTCGATCCCGATATAGTAGACGTAGTACAACAAACCGCCTGGCTCAGTGAAGCCCGCATTAGGAATGTTAGCTAAGATAGCACCAAAGCCAATTGGCAATAAAAGTAATGGTTCAAAGCCTTTGCGAATCGCTAAAAACAACAGCGTACAGCCAACCAGCATCATGCAGATTTGGCCAAACTCAAAGTTAGCGATCCCTGTTTCTGACCATAAGGTCATCAATCCGTCCATGATACTCCCTTACGCCAAACTGAGAAGAGGTGCACCAACGGTAACGGCATCACCCTCTTTTACGTTCAGTTCTTGAACGATACCACCGCGAGCTGCACGAACTTCCGTTTCCATCTTCATTGCTTCAAGGATCAGTAGGACATCACCTTCCGCGACTTCAGCACCCGGCTGAACGTTCACTTTAAAGATGTTTCCTGCAAGCGGTGCAGGAACCGATTCCGCATTTGCCGTCACAGGAGCAACGGGAGCGGCCACTGGTGCAGAAGCTGAACTTGGCGTCACAGAAGTCAATTGCCCTTTTGGCCCCACTTCAACTTCGTAGACTTGTCCATCAACGCGAACACTGTAAGTTTCTACGCTACCAGACGCGACTGGAGCCGCAGGCGCTGCAACTGGTTTTGCACTTTCCAATGTAGGTGCTGGTTCAAAAGCGTCAGGGTTACCACGGTTTTTAAGGAACTTCAGACCAACTTGAGGGAACAACGCATAAGTAAGTACGTCATCAACGCGTTCACTCGCAAGCTTAATGCCTTCAGACTGAGCCTTATCCATTAAATCCACCGTAAGAGCTTCCATTTCTGACTCTAACAAATCAGCAGGACGACACGTAATTGGCTCTTTACCTTCAAGGACTTTTGCTTGTAGTTCGGCATTCACTGCCGCAGGAGCGGCACCGTACTCACCTTTGAGAACACCAGCGGTTTCTTTAGTGATACTCTTGTAGCGCTCGCCGGTCAGTACGTTGATGACGGCTTGAGTACCAACGATCTGAGACGTCGGTGTTACGAGAGGAATAAAGCCAAGATCTTCACGTACACGTGGGATTTCTTCTAACACCTCGTCGATACGATCCGCTGCACCTTGCTCTTTTAGCTGACCTTCCATATTCGTCAACATACCACCTGGCACTTGAGCAATAAGGATACGGGAATCCACGCCTTTTAGTTGCCCTTCCCACTTCGCGTATTTCTTACGTACTTCACGGAAGTAAGCTGCAATAGGTTCTAGTTGATCAAGTTTCAGATTGGTGTCGCGCTCAGTACCTTGCAGCATTGCTACAACCGTTTCTGTCGGAGTATGCCCGTAAGTACAGCTCATAGAAGAAATAGCCGTATCGAGGATGTCGATACCAGCCTCTACCGCTTTGATTGCCGTAGCGGTAGAAAGACCAGTGGTAGCATGGCAGTGAAGTGCCAGTGGTACATCACAAGAGGCTTTGATGCGTGTGATTAGCTCTTGCGCTTCGTAAGGCTTTAGCAAGCCAGACATGTCTTTGATACATAGAGAATGACAACCGAGATCTTCCAAACGCTTTGCTAAATCAACCCAAGTATCCGTATTGTGAACAGGGCTTGTTGTGTATGACAGGGTGCCTTGCGCATGAGCGCCAACATCTACCGCCGATTTCACCGCTTTTTGGAAATTGCGAACATCGTTCATCGCATCAAAGATACGGAATACATCCATACCGTTGGCATGAGCACGCTCAACGAACTTCTCTACTACGTCATCAGCATAATGGCGATATCCTAAAAGGTTTTGACCACGAAGTAGCATTTGCATTGGTGTATTTGGCATCGCCTTTTTCAACTCACGTAGACGCTCCCAAGGGTCTTCCCCAAGGAATCGAATACACGAATCAAACGTTGCACCACCCCAGGTTTCTAGGGACCAGTATCCAATCTTATCCAACTCAGCTGCGATAGGCAGCATATCTTCGATACGCATACGCGTAGCAAACAGTGATTGATGGGCGTCTCGAAGGACCACATCGGTAATAGCTAGTGGTTTAGACATGCTCTTAAACTCCTTTTTAATCCTATATTCGGCTACTTCGCGATTGAAGCGCGATGTTGATGAATCGCCGCTGAAATCGCTGCCACTACTTGTGGACTAACAGCTGAAGAGGTTGATTGAACTTTGGTATTTGTTTTTGGTGCTGCGATCGGCTCTGGTACTTCTTCTGGCACCAGTTTCGACAATAGCCGAACGAGATAAACAAGAATGGTGAGGAAAATAAATACGACCGCCATCCCCGTAACCATAAGGGTGGCCGCATCTACTAGCAGGCTTCCTATATTCGTCATGTTGCTTCCTTTCTTTGTCATCCTGACAACGTGCAGGACTTTATTAGCGTCAAATCCCGACCAATGGATTATCTCGATTGGTTAAATTTTGTCAATTTTGTTTAAGGAAGGATTTAAATAATCTCCATAATTGATTATTTATTCACTACCCAGATCACAATTCAAACTTAAACCATCGAGTTAGAACGAATGCTCAATATATAAACAGGTTAATTCAAAGAGCACGAGAAAACTGCGATTAAGATTTCAAAACAAAACAAGTGAGATTAAAAGAAAGAACTATTAAAACAAAAAGATAGGAGTAAAGATCAAAACAAAAACACCATTACAACATGTAATTAACATATTTTATTTAAATCACGCTAGTCATCATTTTGCTGGAAACGAAGAAAGCATGGAGCACCGATGATGAATTATTAGAGATGATTGACTAGATACGCAAAGTGACATTGCAGTTCAATCAGATAAGAAAAGAAACCTACTTTGACAGCGCAGACTAGAGAATAAGTAGTGAGTGTTTGTTTTTCAGATACAAAAAAAGCCTCGCATAAGCGAGGCTTTTTGATAAGTGGCGCGTCCTGGAGGATTCGAACCTCCGACCGCCTGGTTCGTAGCCAGGTACTCTATCCAGCTGAGCTAAGGACGCGCAGTTTTCGATATCAGTATTATCAATATCAGGAGTTCACAAGGAAACCCTAAAAAGTGGCGCGTCCTGGAGGATTCGAACCTCCGACCGCCTGGTTCGTAGCCAGGTACTCTATCCAGCTGAGCTAAGGACGCGCAGTTTTCGATATCAGTGTTACCAATATCAGGAGTTCACAAGGAAACCCTAAAGAGTGGCGCGTCCTGGAGGATTCGAACCTCCGACCGCCTGGTTCGTAGCCAGGTACTCTATCCAGCTGAGCTAAGGACGCGCAGTTTTCGATATCAGTATTACTAATATCAGGAGTTCACAAGGAAACCCTAAAGAGTGGCGCGTCCTGGAGGATTCGAACCTCCGACCGCCTGGTTCGTAGCCAGGTACTCTATCCAGCTGAGCTAAGGACGCGCAGTTTTCGATATCGGTATTACCAATATCAGGAGTTCACAAGGAAACCCTAAAGAGTGGCGCGTCCTGGAGGATTCGAACCTCCGACCGCCTGGTTCGTAGCCAGGTACTCTATCCAGCTGAGCTAAGGACGCGCAGTTTTCGATATCAGTATTACTAATATCAGGAGTTCACAAGGAAACCCTAAAGAGTGGCGCGTCCTGGAGGATTCGAACCTCCGACCGCCTGGTTCGTAGCCAGGTACTCTATCCAGCTGAGCTAAGGACGCGCAATAATCTTTATTTTACTTTGTATAACCCGTTTATCAAACGAATTATTAAATAGTGGCGCGTCCTGGAGGATTCGAACCTCCGACCGCCTGGTTCGTAGCCAGGTACTCTATCCAGCTGAGCTAAGGACGCACTTTTTGTTGATAAATCAACGTTGCAAGAATGGCGGTGAAGGAGGGATTCGAACCCTCGATACGGGATAAACCGTATACTCCCTTAGCAGGGGAGCGCCTTCAGCCTCTCGGCCACCTCACCGTCTTGCGGAGGCACATATTACGTTTTACCGAAAATATGTCAAACACTTTCTTTGAAAAAAAACGCAAAAAACGCTTAACCGATGCGGATTTAATCAAAGTGACTATAAAACAAACCTTATCACTCTATTATGATGAAAAAAAGAGAATCTTCTCTTAAAAAATGACATTTATCAGAAACTAAAAAGGCTAGCCGATCGGCTAGCCTTTTTCATTCAAACTAAGCTCTGTAAACAGGAGCGACTTAGTAGTTACCTGAAGCAACGTTGCCATTGCCTTTTTCAGCCTGAATGCGCATGTAGATTTCTTCACGGTGAACTGAAACCTCTTTCGGAGCGTTAACACCGATACGTACTTGGTTACCTTTAACACCTAGTACAGTTACAGTCACTTCATCACCAATCATAAGTGTTTCGCCTACGCGGCGAGTCAAAATTAGCATTCTTTGCTCCTTGAGTAATCTCTAAATTTTCTTGCTACAAAGCTATTATCCAACAAAAGTTATATTTTCGTAAACTACCTTGTCACGGAAAATCAGCCTAAAAAGGCATGTTTTTGCTGAATGTTCAATGCTTCACTAGACGTAATGTAAGCATCATGAAGAATGTTTGCTGCTGTATCCACACTCTCAGGTGGCAATACCAGCATCATAGTGAGCGCATTCGTTGCGCAGAAATTGATCGCAATATCTTGCTGAGCCAACAAACCGCATGCATGTTCCACCATTCCATTGGCTTCAAGCCCTACAGCGGTTAACAGGCTTACTGCTTCACTATTACGGATTTTATCGCTGAACACCAGATCGAACTTGGCACATGCTTCTTGTTTTATCATGATACCTGTTCGTTCTGTTTCCTCGATCACATTCCAAATGTCTATGCCTAACATCTGACATTGTTTTGTAGCACTAGATAAATGTTCTTTATCGACTTCAATAATGGCAAGGTCACGTTGAATGGCTATACCAGAGACGGCTTGATGGCCTGATTCCCCCTTAACCAAACTGCCTTCATTAACTTCAAAGGTCGAAAGCACGCGCAGCGGTACATTATTCTTCCATGCGAACTGCACAGAAGGTAAATGTAGAACTTTTGCTCCTCGACTTGCCATTGCTTCCATTGAAGGAAAGTCAATGACCGCCATTTTCTGAGCATTTTTCACTACACGTGGGTCACAAGTATAAATACCATCAACGTCGGTAAAGATTTGACACTCGTCAGCGCGCAATGCGCCTGCAAGCGTCACGGCGCTCGTATCAGAGCCGCCTCGACCTAATGTGGTGATATCCCCATTTTCATTCACACCTTGAAAACCTGCGACAATGACGATTTGATCTTGTTCAAGTAAATCCGTAATCGTTGAGGTATCAATATGTTTAATCGTCGCGTCATTGTGTTGATTATCCGTCACAATGTTCGCTTGTGCTCCGGTAAGTGAGCGAGCTACATAGCCCAGTTTATTGAGTGTCATCGCCAATAACGCCATTGACACTTGCTCACCAGCAGAGAGCAAAACATCAAGTTCTCGAGCCGTAGGAACACTATCTACTTGTTTCGCTAGGTCCATTAGTCGGTTTGTTTCGCCTGACATTGCAGACACAACTACGACAACTTGATTACCATCATTTTTCGCCTTAATGATGTGTTCAGCGACCTGGTGGATTCTTTCAATTGAACCCACGGAGGTTCCACCAAACTTTTGCACGATAAGGGGCTTTTTCACCAGTCTTCACCTTCCCAAGACCAAAGTCTCATTCGGACCACTTATATTCCACTAGTTGAAATTATATAAGCGGTAGTTACAACAAAAACCAAGCAGCTTAAATGACCTGGTTATTTTTCGGTCAATTAAACCACTTGGTTACCGTAAAAAAATTACGCCCAATCAAAGAAACTTGATTGAGCGTAAATTCGTTATGTAATGCTTATAAGCGCTCTTCTAGCCAAGGCTGAACAGTTTTGATCGCTTCTGGTAATGCTGACACATCAGTACCACCAGCTTGCGCCATGTCAGGGCGACCACCGCCCTTACCACCAACCTGCTCTGCAACCATTTTAACAAGGTCGCCCGCCTTAACTTTGCCTACCAGATCTTTCGTCACACCAGCAATCAAGCCAACTTTGTCATCAGTTACGTTTGCTAGAAGCACAACACCTGAGCCCATTTGGTTCTTGATGTCGTCAACCATTGTACGTAGGTTTTTGCTATCTGCGCCTTCTAGTGCAGCAACCAGCACTTTCGTGCCGTTTACTTCCACTGCTTTACCCATGATGTTTGCGCTTTCAGCAGCAGCCATCTTGTCTTTAAGCTTCTGAAGTTCTTTTTCTAGCGTTTTCGCTTTTTGTGCAGATTCTGCTAGTTTCTCTTCGTATTTTGCTGCTTGAGCTTCGATCGCATCTAGAGCTGCTTCACCTGTTACTGCTTCAATACGACGGATGCCCGCCGCGATGCCGCTCTCAGAGGTGATCTTGAATAAGCCGATATCGCCAGTGTTAGAAGCGTGGATACCACCACAAAGCTCTGTAGAGAAATCGCCCATAGACAGTACGCGTACTTCATCATCGTACTTCTCGCCAAATAGTGCCATTGCGCCTTTCTTCTTCGCAGACTCAATGTCCATCACGTTGGTTTCAATAACGTGGTTGCGACGAATTTGCGCGTTCACTAGACGTTCAACTTCTTTTAGCTCTGCCGCCGTTACCGCTTCTAGATGAGAGAAGTCAAAACGTAGGTTTTCTGCTTTAACCAAAGAGCCTTTTTGCGTCACGTGCTCACCAAGGACTTGACGAAGTGCGGCGTGTAGCAAGTGCGTTGCAGAGTGGTTTAGAGAGATAGCTGCACGACGTTCTGCGTCAACGATAGTAGCGACTTCATCGCCTTTCGCTAGAACACCTTCCGCCATAACACCGTGGTGTGCGATTGCGTTGCCTAACTTTTGAGTATCTTCTACTCGGAATACACCAGCTTCAGTGCGGATTTCACCCGCATCACCACATTGACCGCCTGACTCAGCGTAGAATGGGGTTTCACCAAGCACAATGATCGCTTTGTCGCCAGCAGATAGAGAATCCACTTCGTTGCCTTCAACGAACATTGCCGCCACTGAGCTAGAGCCTTTTGTTCCAACGTAGCCACAGAATTCAGTTTGTGTGTCAACTTTAATTGCTGCGTTGTAGTCTGTACCGAACTGACCCGCTTCACGTGCACGCTGACGCTGCTCTTCCATTGCTTTCTCGAAACCTTCTTCGTCAATCGCGAACTCACGTTCACGCGCAACGTCGTTAGTCAAGTCAGCTGGGAAGCCGTAAGTATCGTAAAGTTTGAATACGGTTTCACCGTCAAGCACTTTACCATCTAAGTTATCTAGCGCTTCGTTTAGAATCGCCATACCGCGTTCAAGTGTACGACCGAAGTTTTCTTCTTCGATACGCAGTACTTTTTCTACGACAGCTTGCTGACGTTTCAGTTCTTCACCTGCAGTGCCCATGATGTCAGCTAGTACACCAACCAATTTGTGGAAGAATGCACCTTGCGCACCTAGCTTGTTACCGTGACGAACAGCACGACGAATGATACGACGTAGAACATAGCCACGACCTTCGTTTGAAGGCATAACACCATCAACAATCAGGAATGAACATGAACGGATGTGGTCAGCGATAACGCGTAGCGATTGGTTTGATAGGTCTTCGTAACCGATCACTTCTGCGGCTGCTTTGATAAGAGCTTGGAATACGTCGATTTCGTAGTTTGAGTGAACGCCTTGCATGATTGCAGAGATACGCTCGATACCCATACCTGTATCTACCGACGGTTTTGGTAGCGGTTCCATCGTGCCATCAGCATGACGGTTGAACTGCATAAATACGTTGTTCCAGATCTCGATGAAACGGTCACCATCTTCTTCAGGTGTGCCAGGACGGCCACCCCAGATGTGCTCACCGTGATCGTAGAAGATTTCAGTACATGGACCACAAGGACCAGTATCACCCATTTGCCAGAAGTTGTCTGACTCGTATGGTTTGCCACCTTTCTTGTCGCCAATGCGGATGATGCGATCTGCAGGAACACCTACTTTCTTGTTCCAGATATCGAATGCTTCGTCATCAGTTTCGTAAACGGTCACCAATAGACGGTCTGCAGGCAGCTTAAGAACGTCTGTTAGAAATTCCCAAGCGAATGAAATCGCGTCTTCTTTGAAGTAATCGCCAAAGCTGAAGTTGCCTAGCATTTCAAAGAAAGTATGGTGACGAGCTGTAAAGCCCACGTTTTCCAGGTCGTTGTGTTTACCGCCAGCACGTACACAACGTTGAGCCGTAGTCGCTCGAGTATAGGCTCGTTTTTCCAAGCCTAAGAAACAATCCTTAAATTGGTTCATACCTGCGTTTGTGAACAGCAGGGTTGGGTCGTTATGTGGAACTAACGATGAACTTTCTACGATTTGGTGTCCTTTGCTTTCAAAGAACTTGAGGAACGCGTTACGAACCTCGTCAGTGCTCATGTACATGCAGCTCTTCCTGAAAATAGTCGAGTTAGAATTTTGCCGTATTGTAGATCATGCAATCAGCTGAGACTAGTTTTCTTGCGGAAAAGAGGGGGTAGAAGAAAAAATTTGAAGCAAAACAAAAATCAGCGTGAATAATTCACGCCTAATCTTCGTCTTCAAAGCTTAACGCATAGCTAATTTGGTCAAAACTGTAGCCGCGATATTGTAAGAAACGAACCTGTTTAGCGTACTCTTTCTGGTCTTTGGCCTTTATTCCTTTAAATTTCTTCTCTGCTGCCAACTTTGCCAATTCAAACCAATCTTGGGGCTCTTCTGCCATTGCTTGTTCAATGACAGATTCTGCAACTCGCTTCTGGTTAAGCTCTTGGCGAATACGACGCTCACCATGACCTTTGTAAACGTGTTGACGCACTTGGCTTTTGGCGTAACGCAAGTCATCCAAATAATTGTGTTCTAAACAAAAGTTAATCGCAGCTTCAATATCAGCCTCTTCATAGCCTTTCATCGCAAGCTTTTGATGGAGCTCATATAAGCCATGATCTCGACGACTAAGTAACTGAATCGCGGCTTCTTTGCTAGATAGCGTCGGTGCTTGTCGCTTTTGGTACATAGTGATCCTAAAGGTAATTTGGCTGTACAGGCTTTTCGTTTGCCTTAAATTTCTTCGATTTTGATTTCGACAAATACAACAAAGCCCTGCAACGCAGGGCTTTATTTTTAGTCTATCAGAAGATTAAAACTCTTCTTCTTGCTCAGGCTTCTCACCGGCAGCAGGTGCTTCTGGTTGAGCTGGAGAAAGTAGCATTTCACGCAGTTTGGTATCGATTGTTTTCGCGATTTCTGGATGCTCACGCAGGTAGTTACAAGCGTTTGCTTTACCTTGACCAATCTTATCGCCATTGTAGCTGTACCAAGCACCCGCTTTTTCTACTAGCTTGTGCTTCACGCCTAAGTCAATCAACTCACCTTCACGGTTAAAGCCTTGGCCATACATGATTTGCGTGTTTGCTTCTTTAAATGGTGCTGCAATCTTGTTCTTAACCACTTTGATACGCGTTTCGTTACCTACAACTTCATCGCCTTCTTTGATTGCGCCAGTACGACGGATATCTAAACGAACAGAAGCGTAAAACTTAAGCGCGTTACCGCCAGTAGTCGTTTCAGGGTTACCGAACATCACACCAATCTTCATACGGATTTGGTTGATGAAGATACACATACAGTTAGACTGTTTCAGGTTACCTGTAAGCTTACGCATTGCTTGAGAAAGCATACGAGCTTGGAGACCCATGTGGCTGTCGCCCATTTCACCTTCGATCTCAGCTTTAGGTGTTAGAGCAGCAACAGAGTCAACAACCATTACGTCGATTGCGCCAGAGCGAGCTAATGCATCACAAATCTCTAGAGCTTGCTCACCAGTGTCTGGTTGAGAAACCAATAGTGCATCGATATCAACACCAAGCTTTTTAGCGTACACAGGATCCAACGCGTGCTCAGCATCGATAAACGCACAAGTTTTACCTTCACGTTGTGCAGCAGCGATAAGCTCAAGAGTTAGCGTTGTTTTACCTGAAGATTCTGGACCGTAGATTTCTACGATACGACCCATTGGTAGACCACCAGCACCCAAAGCGATATCAAGAGAAAGCGAACCCGTTGAAATGGTTTCTACATCCATTGCGCGGTTATCACCAAGGCGCATGATAGAGCCTTTACCGAATTGCTTTTCAATTTGACCTAGCGCAGCGGCGAGCGCTTTCTGTTTGTTCTCGTCCATTACTTTCTCCGATTTATTCATCTTCTTTGGGCGACGAATAGTAATTCATTTTTCTTAAGCAGAAGTTCTGCTCAGCAATGAAAGTCATTATACTGTTGATTCATACAGTGTCTATACCTGTATGAAAAAAATTTGGCTCACAATATCGTGCAGTTTTCTCTAGCCCTTGTTTTCTCTGGGCTTACGCAGATCCAAAAAATCTAGATTAAGTGTTGGTGCAATTGACTCAATGCATGAATCACCGCTTGTTCGCGAACTTCTGCTCGATTTCCAGAAAAATGCATGGTTTCTACTAACTGCCATCCCTGATTATCTGCAAAGGCAAAACACACCGTTCCAACCGGCTTTTCCTCACTGCCACCACCAGGGCCAGCGATGCCACTGATAGACACCCCAATTGTTGCATTGGAATGTTTTAATGCCCCCTGCACCATTTCGATTACAACCGGCTCACTCACTGCGCCATACGCTTCGAGTGTTTGAAGCTGCACTCCAAGCATCTCCATTTTGGCCTCATTACTGTACGTAACAAAAGCGCGGTCAAGCCAACCGGAGCTACCTGCAATATCAGTAATTGCGGCTGCAACGCCACCGCCAGTACAGGACTCTGCTGTAGTCAGCACATGCCCATGTCGCGCAAGTAACACACCTAAATCAGCACTTAATTTTGTTGTTTTTTCCATAGCCAAAATGCCCTTTGTCTCTTTTTACTTGATAGGGATTCACGTATCCTAAGCCGCTACGGAAATAAACAAAAGAACTTACCTGTGAAAGCTGAACAAAAACACACTCCGATGATGCAGCAATATCTCAAGCTAAAAGCTGAGAACCCAGAAATTTTGCTGTTCTACCGCATGGGCGATTTCTACGAACTCTTCTATGATGACGCGAAACGAGCGTCTCAACTGCTTGATATTTCATTAACCAAGCGCGGTTCATCGGCCGGAGAACCTATTCCTATGGCGGGAGTGCCATTCCATGCAGTGGAAGGGTATCTCGCGAAACTAGTTCAGCTTGGTGAGTCAGTCGCAATCTGTGAACAAATTGGGGATCCAGCGACGAGCAAAGGTCCTGTTGAGCGTAAAGTAGTACGCATTGTCACGCCAGGCACCGTAACCGATGAGGCGCTGCTTTCTGAACGTCTCGATAACTTAATCGCTGCGATTTACCATCACAACGGCAAATTTGGTTATGCGACGTTAGACGTTACTTCTGGCCGTTTTCAATTAACGGAGCCAGAAACCGAAGAAGCCATGATGGCAGAACTACAACGCACCGCACCGCGTGAGTTGTTGTTCCCTGAAGATTTCGAGCCAGTCCACTTGATGTCGAACCGTAACGGTAACCGTCGTCGCCCTGTATGGGAGTTTGAACTGGATACAGCCAAACAACAGTTGAACCAGCAGTTTGGTACCCGTGATCTTGTCGGTTTTGGTGTTGAGCACGCCTCTCTTGGCTTATGCGCCGCAGGTTGTTTGATCCAATACGTAAAAGACACACAACGCACTGCTCTACCACATATCCGCTCACTAACATTTGATCGCCAAGATCACTCTGTAATTTTAGATGCAGCTACGCGTCGCAATCTAGAAATCACCCAAAATTTAGCTGGCGGCACGGACAATACACTCGCCGCAGTTCTCGACCATTGCTCAACCCCGATGGGCAGCCGCATGTTAAAGCGTTGGCTGCATCAACCGATGCGTTGTATTGATACGCTAAACAACCGTCTGGATGCGATTGGTGAAATTAAAGATCAAGGCTTATTTACCGATCTTCAGCCAACTTTAAAACAGATTGGCGATATTGAACGTATCTTAGCGCGTCTTGCTCTACGTTCTGCTCGTCCACGAGACATGGCTCGCCTACGCCATGCCATGCAGCAACTTCCTGAACTAGAATCACTCACTGCATCCTTAACTCATCCATACTTAGTGAAGTTGGCTCAATATGCTGCGCCAATAGATGAAGTATGTGAGCTTCTTGAACGTGCTATCAAAGAAAACCCGCCGGTAGTGATCCGCGATGGTGGTGTGATTGCAGAAGGCTATAACGAAGAATTGGATGAGTGGCGTAAGCTCGCTGATGGTGCAACCGAGTATCTAGAAAAGCTCGAAGCGGATGAACGCGAGCGTCATGGCATCGATACGCTGAAAGTTGGCTACAACGCCGTACATGGATTCTTCATTCAGGTAAGTCGTGGCCAAAGCCATTTGGTACCGCCACATTACGTGCGTCGCCAAACTCTGAAAAATGCCGAGCGCTACATTATTCCTGAGCTTAAAGAGCATGAAGACAAAGTTCTGAACTCAAAATCAAAAGCACTCGCACTAGAGAAAAAACTGTGGGAAGAGCTGTTCGATTTGCTGATGCCTCATCTTGAACAAATGCAAAACCTAGCTTCTGCCGTTTCACAGATGGACGTGTTACAAAACCTAGCAGAACGCGCAGACTCATTGGATTATTGCCGCCCTACTCTAGTTAAAGACGCAGGTATTCACATTCAAGCAGGTCGCCACCCGGTAGTAGAGCAAGTCACCTCGGACCCGTTCATTGCTAACCCAATAGAATTAAGCTCAAGCCGTAAAATGCTCATCATCACGGGTCCAAACATGGGGGGTAAATCAACCTACATGCGCCAAACTGCGCTAATTGCGTTGATGGCTCATATCGGCTCTTATGTACCTGCAGAATCAGCACAAATTGGCTCATTGGATCGCATCTTTACTCGTATCGGTGCTTCAGATGACTTGGCATCAGGTCGTTCAACCTTCATGGTAGAGATGACAGAAACGGCCAACATTCTCCACAACGCAACCAAGAACAGCTTGGTGTTAATGGATGAGATCGGTCGCGGTACCAGTACTTACGATGGTCTTTCATTGGCATGGGCAAGTGCCGAATGGCTTGCAACACAAATTGGCGCGATGACACTTTTCGCTACGCACTATTTTGAACTAACCGAATTACCGAACTTACTACCAAACTTAGCGAATGTTCACCTAGATGCGGTAGAACATGGCGACAGCATTGCTTTCATGCACGCTGTTCAAGAAGGCGCCGCAAGCAAATCATACGGCTTGGCGGTTGCGGGCTTAGCTGGCGTACCTAAAACGGTCATCAAAAATGCTCGTACTAAACTGTCTCAACTAGAGCAACTCGGCCAAGCTAGCGACTCGCCTCGTCCAAGCACTGTGGATATAGCAAATCAGCTCAGCTTAATCCCTGAACCTAGCGAAATTGAACAAGCGTTATCAAACATCGATCCAGACGACTTAACACCTCGTCAAGCCCTTGAAGAGCTGTATCGTTTGAAGAAAATGCTTTAACGAGAATATCTAATCTCCCCTAAAACAGAAAAGGGCTATGGTTATCCATAGCCCTTTGTGTTTCGAGAAAGCTTAGTATTAATCGTCTTCGACGTTAAACAAGTTTTCCATATTTAGGCCTTGTTTAATTAGGATTTCACGAAGTCGACGTAAACCCTCCACTTGAATTTGACGTACACGCTCACGGGTAAGACCAATCTCTCGTCCCACTTCTTCAAGCGTAGACGGCTCATAACCAAGCAAACCAAAACGACGTGCAAGCACTTCTTTTTGTTTTGGATTCAACTCTTCCAACCAATGGATCAAAGACGATTTGATGTCATCATCTTGAGTCGACACTTCTGGATCAGAGTTATTTGCGTCAGGAATAATATCCAGAAGCGCTTTTTCACCGTCACCACCAATTGGGGTATCAACGGAGCTAATACGCTCGTTAAGACGCAGCATTTTGCTGACATCTTCTACTGGTATATCTAATTGAGCAGCAATTTCTTCTGCAGTTGGTTCATGATCGAGCTTTTGAGAAAGTTCACGCGCAGTACGCAGATAAATGTTCAGCTCTTTCACGACATGAATAGGCAAGCGAATGGTGCGAGTTTGGTTCATCAACGCACGTTCGATCGTTTGACGGATCCACCATGTTGCGTAAGTTGAGAAACGGAAGCCTCTTTCTGGATCGAATTTTTCAACCGCTCGGATCAAACCGAGGTTACCTTCTTCAATAAGATCGAGTAGCGCTAGGCCACGGTTGCTGTACCGACGAGAAATTTTTACTACTAAACGCAAGTTACTTTCGATCATGCGCTTACGAGCCGCTTCATCACCACGCAATGCTCTGCGGGCGTAAAGGACTTCTTCTTCAGCAGTAAGTAGAGGTGAGAAGCCAATTTCACCTAGATACAATTGAGTTGCGTCTAGGCTTTTACTGCTCGCGTCAAACTCTTCACGGACAGCTGTTTTGCCTTCGGTAGTAGATGATGATTTTTCGAGTTCGTTATCAATGGTCGTCTCTGACGCATTGTCGTATTCAAACTCTTCAACTTTGGATACTGTGTTGCTGATACTCATAACTACTCATAACGCCTCCCCCTGGCGAGTTAGCAAGACATGACAACTCAATATGTCGCTAAATGATTTCGCAAGTTGTTTTTCAAAGTCTTACGGTAAATAGCGTTTTGGATTCACTGATTTACCTTGGTAGCGAATTTCAAAGTGCAGCTTGACGGATTTTGCGCCTGAACTACCCATGGTCGCAATTTTCTGTCCGCTTTTTACACTCTGACCTTCTGTTACCAGCAGTTTGTCGTTATGTGCGTATGCGCTTAAATAATTGTCGTTATGCTTCACTATAATTAGGTTGCCATAACCTCTTAGCGCATTACCCGAATAAACGACCGTGCCGGCTGCGGTTGAAACGATAGGCTGACCACGCTGTCCTGCGATGTCAATGCCTTTATTTCCCTGTTCTCCCGCCGAGAAGTTCTTGATTACTCTCCCTTTTGTCGGCCACAACCACTTCGATACTTTGTCGTTTTGTACCGTCGTTGTTGGCGGCTTCGGTTTAGTAGGTTGGTTATCTTTTGAACCAACATACTCCTTTGCTTTGGTTTGTTCAACTTTCTTTGGCGGCTCTTTTTGTGCGACTTTAGTCGGAGTTGTTGTAGGCTTTTGACTAGAGTTTTTACTTGAAGTCACAGGCTTTGTCGTCGTCGTTGGCTTCACCACTGGAGGCGGTGTCGTTGTAACTACAGGTACTACAACGGGTTCAACTTTTTGGCCATATTTTGGCGCGACATATTTCGGAGCCCAAAGTTTTAGCTTTTGACCTGGATAAATGGTGTAAGGCTGAGAGAGTTCGTTGTAACGTACAAGATCATTTACATCTTTATCTGTGACGTAAGCAATGAAATAAAGTGTGTCACCTTTCTTTACTTCGTAGTAACTCCCTCTATAACTGCCACGCTCAACGCTCGAATAATCCTTCTTTAGGCTGGAAACAGGCGCAGGTGAGTGAGCCGCGCAACCAACGAGTCCCGCAGCTAATACAAAGCTAATACCAATATGACGCAGTAACTTACTCACCTAACCTCAGATCCTTAAGCCAAATCACCCGCGACAAGAGGAACAAAGCGAACCATTTCCACAACGGTAGAAAGGTACTCGTCACCCTTGCGTTCAATTCTAAGTAGTTGCTGCTCAACATCTCCGACAGGAATCACCATTTTACCGCCATCTTTTAACTGTGAGAGAAGAGCTTGGGGAATCACTTCTGCAGCAGCGGTAACAATGATGGCGTCAAACGGACCTTTCGTTTCCCATCCTAACCAGCCATCACCATGCTTCGTCGAGACATTGTAGATATCAAGTTGCTTAAGACGACGTTTCGCTTCCCATTGCAAAGATTTGATGCGTTCAACGGAATAAACATGGTCAACGATTTGTGCTAAAACTGCGGTTTGGTACCCAGAACCGGTTCCGATTTCCAAAACGTTACTAGCACGTTGAAGCTCAAGCAGCTCGGTCATGCGAGCGACGATGTAAGGTTGAGAAATAGTTTGTCCCTGACCAATCGGTAGCGCATTGTTATCGTAGGCTTGGTGCATCATCGCTTGAGAAACAAAGCTCTCTCTCGGTAAACAATGCATTGCATCCAAAACGCGTTGATCTTTGATGCCACTGGAGATAAGAAACGCTATCAACCTGTCAGCATGTGGGTTACTCATTACTTCTCTTCCTTCAACCAACTATCCATCGTACGCAGAGACTCATGAGCCGTGAGGTCTACTTGCAGTGGGGTAATAGAAACTCGACCATGCTCAATCGCATAGAAGTCGGTACCTTCACCCGCATCTTGTTCTTTCCCCGGAGGCCCTAACCAATAGATATCATGCCCACGCGGATCTTTCTGCTTGATCATATTTTCTGCGTGATGACGAGCACCTAAACGGGTCACTTCGATTTCACCAAGACTCTCGAGAGGCAAATCAGGTACGTTCACGTTCAACAAACGGTTGGTTGGGATTGGCGCTGCCAAGTGTTGCTCAACCAACTGTCGAGCAATTTTAGCAGCCGACTCAAAATGACGTTTACCAACCAGTGAAAATGCAATGGCTTGCACGCCAAGAAAATGCCCTTCCATTGCAGCAGCGACGGTACCAGAGTACAGAACGTCATCCCCCAGATTTGCACCATGATTAATGCCAGATAATACAAGATCTGGCAGGTCATCTTTCATCAGCTCATTTAGAGCAAAATGAACGCAATCTGTCGGTGTCCCTTGAACCGAATAAGTATTAGGAGCAATTTCTGTGACTCGCAGAGGCTGTTCCAATGTCAGTGAGTTTGATGCACCAGAACGATTTCGGTCTGGGGCAACAATGATCACTTCCGCGATGCTTCTCAGCTCATCCGCTAACGCGTGAATTCCTTGAGCATGCACACCGTCGTCATTACTAATTAGAATTCTTAAAGGTTTTGTATTTAGTGAATCCAGTTCCATTAGTATTCTCTTTCTACTTTGACCTCATTCACCAACTCACGAACAATGGATGTGGCAAAAGAGCCTGCATCGAGTGAGAAGGTCAACGTAATATTGTTACCTTCAACGTTCCAAGCTAAGTCTTTTGGTTTGAGTGCGATTTCACGACGATCGTGACGCATACGATTCCCACGGATCAGAGCCATTAAATCAGGTTCTTCATCAATAAATGGCTGTTCTAATGCAAGTGCATCAGCTTGGGTCGGTAACGCATTATCACCCGCTAAAGCGGCAGTAATCTCAACTTCACTCAATGCAAGCTTGTTTTGCATATCAGCAAGGTTATTCGCATCAACAGCCAACAATCCTTGTGATGTCTGTGCGATGTCACCATCGATGAATTTATCAAACACACCATTTTCTAGACGAGCAGAAACGATGCGGTTGAAAATCCATGAACGCGCGGCAGACAGGTACATGCTGCGTTTGTTTTGGTTACGCGTACGAACGTTCTCTCGTCCCCAACGACGGGCTTCGTCGAGGTTATTTCCATCGTTACCAAAGCGTTGGCTACCAAAGTAGTTTGGCACACCAACTTGTTTAACTTTTTCAAGGCGTTGCTCTACATCCGCCATATCTGTCACTTCAGACAAGGTAACCACAAACTCGTTCCCGATTAAGTCACCAGGACGCAGTTTTTTGTTGTGTCGATCGATCGCCAGAATTTCAATACTTGGGTATTGCGCCAAAAATGTCGAAAAATCTGGAGTCTCACCTTTAGGCAGATGAACACTTAGCCATTGTTCGGTTACTGCATGGCGATCTTTCAGGCCTGCCCAACTAACGTCTTTAGACTTAACACCACAAGCTTTCGCTAGCTCGTTAGCGACGAAACTGGTGTTCTCACCTGTTTTTCGAATGCGCACCATTAAGTGTTCACCTTCTCCCGTGAAGGCAAAACCCAAATCTTCGCGAACCTGAAAGTGTTCTGGTTGCGCTTTAATTTTTGCTGATGCGACTGGCTTGCCTGTGAGGTAAGCCAATGAGGATAAAATATCTGACATGATGTATTTCCACTGCTTACGCAGCTTTAAGGAGCAAATTATTCGATTATTGCTTAAATAGAAGCACGACTGCTTCTGTAGCAATGCCTTCTTTGCGTCCAGTAAAACCAAGACGTTCTGTCGTCGTTGCTTTTACGTTAATGTTGCTAATATCGGTTTCTAGATCTTCGGCAATGGCTGCACACATTGCATCAATGTGAGGCGCCATTTTCGGCGCTTGCGCCATGATGGTGACGTCTGCATTACCAAGGCGGTAGCCTTGTTCTTTTACTCGACGGTAAACGTCTTTCAATAATTCGCGGCTGTTTGCACCTTTCCATTTATCGTCGGTATCTGGAAAATGACGGCCAATATCACCCGCAGCAATCGCACCTAACAAAGCGTCAGTGAGAGCATGCAGAGCAACGTCGCCGTCTGAGTGCGCAATCAGGCCTTGTTCGTAAGGAATTGCAACACCACCAATAATCACAGGGCCTTCACCGCCAAATTTGTGTACGTCGAAACCATGACCAATTCGAATCATTTTTTATCCTTTATTTTCTAACCGCGCTCGCGGCTAAGATAAAACTCGGCTAAGGCGAGATCTTCTGGCTGAGTAATTTTAATGTTATTCGCACTACCTTGAACTAAAGCTGGCGTTTCTCCCAACCACTCTAAAGCCGATGCTTCATCAGTGATCGCAACACCTTGCTGCAATGCGTCTGCCAGTGCTCTTGTTAGCTGCTGAGTTTTAAACATTTGTGGAGTCAGTGCATGCCACAATGCTTCTCTGTCTACGGTATGATCGATGTTGTTTTCTTTGTTCGCTCGTTTCATTGTATCTCTCACGGGCGAGGCAAGAATGCCACCAGTAGGATGAGCACAACAAACATCAATCAGACGATCAATATCGTTTAATGTTACGCAAGGTCTCGCGGCATCATGGACCAGAACCCATTCACACGGAAGCTGCGCACTTACATAGTTTAGCCCTGAAAGCACTGAATCGGCTCTTTCTTTACCACCAGCGACACGTATTACGTCTGGGTGCTGGGCAATCGATAGTTCAGGGTAGTATGGGTCACCTTCTGTAATCGCAACCACAACTTTCGCGATTTGAGGGTGAGCAAGCAGTTTCTCTACGGTATGTTCCAATACCGTTTTTCCATCGATTAACAAATACTGTTTAGGTCGATCTGCTTTCATTCGGCTACCAACACCAGCCGCAGGTACAATAGCGATATGAGATGAAACGTTCTCTGACATCTTACGGGTTTTCCTCACCAACTATGCGGTAGAAGGTTTCTCCTTCTTTCACCAAGCCAAGTTCATGACGAGCTCTTTCTTCAATCGCATCAAGTCCTTGCTTTAAGTCATCTATCTCAGCAAACATTTCATTATTGCGAGCTTGTAGCTTGCTGTTCACCTGCTGTTGAACTTCAATTTCATCTTTTACTGTGTAGTAGTCAGACACCCCGTTTTTACCAAACCATAGAGTGTATTGAAGCCAACCAAACAGTAACGTAAGGGCTATAACAAAGATTCGCATATCGCTGCTAACATTCTGTACCGGAAGGAATTAGATAAGGTGACATATATAGCATAAATGCCGAGTTGCCTCTAGGGGATAAAGGGAGACTCACACGCTCCTTACAGGAAATAAGCACGAAAATAAAAAATGCCTAAGTTCGATGGCACTCTTTAATCGAGAAAGTAAAGAACCGTTTACGTGCTAGAAAGAGGAAGATTCGGTTTCAATTACCTGAGAAATTAGGACTGTTAGCTAACTAAGAGCTTGCTAGATACAGATGAGTTGGTTGCTTCTAGGTATTACCGCAGTACAGTCAGAACGGCTCATCACTCTAAAATACCGGCCTTTAAACACAAAAACGCCCCACCGAAGTAGGGCGTTTTTAGAAAGCTTTCAAGCTAAACTTTATTCAATTAAGAATTAAGCTTGGCCTTTAACTTCTTTAAGACCGTTGAAAGGAGCGCGCTCACCTAGAGCTTCCTCGATACGGATTAGTTGGTTGTACTTAGCAACACGGTCAGAACGGCTCATAGAACCAGTTTTGATTTGACCTGCAGCTGTACCTACCGCTAGGTCAGCGATAGTTGCATCTTCAGTTTCGCCAGAACGGTGAGAGATTACTGCTGTGTAACCTGCGTCTTTAGCCATCTTGATTGCAGCTAGAGTCTCAGTTAGAGAACCGATTTGGTTGAACTTGATTAGGATAGAGTTAGCGATGCCTTTCTCGATACCTTCAGCTAGGATCTTAGTGTTTGTAACGAATAGATCGTCACCAACTAGTTGGATCTTGTCGCCTAGAAGTTGAGTTTGGTGTGCGAAACCATCCCAGTCAGACTCGTCTAGACCGTCTTCGATAGATACGATTGGGAATTGCTCAACTAGACCAGCTAGGTAGTGGTTGAACTCTTCAGAAGTGAAAGTTTTGCCTTCACCTTTCATGTTGTAGATGCCAGCTTCTTTGTCGAAGAACTCAGATGCAGCACAGTCCATAGCTAGAGTAACGTCTTTGCCTAGCTCGTAACCAGCAGCAGCAACAGCTTCTGCGATAACTTCTAGAGCTTCAGCGTTAGATTTAAGGTTAGGAGCGAAACCACCTTCGTCACCAACAGCTGTGTTGTAGCCTTTAGACTTAAGAACTTTAGCTAGGTTGTGGAATACTTCCGCACCCATGCGTACAGCTTCTTTAAGAGTTGCAGCGCCAACTGGTTGAATCATGAATTCTTGGATGTCAACGTTGTTGTCTGCGTGCTCACCACCGTTGATGATGTTCATCATTGGTAGAGGCATAGAGAACTGACCAGCAGTACCGTTTAGCTCAGCGATGTGCTCGTATAGAGGCATGCCTTTAGCTGCTGCTGCAGCTTTAGCGTTTGCTAGAGAAACTGCTAGGATAGCGTTCGCACCGAATTTAGATTTGTTTTCAGTGCCGTCTAGTTCGATCATTACTGCGTCGATTGCAGCTTGGTCTTTAGCGTCTTTGCCAACTAGAGCTTCAGCGATTGGGCCGTTTACAGCTTCAATTGCTTTAAGAACACCTTTACCTAGGAAACGTGCTTTGTCACCGTCACGTAGCTCAAGAGCTTCGCGAGAACCAGTAGATGCGCCAGATGGAGCTGCCGCCATACCTACGAAACCGCCTTCTAGGTGTACTTCAGCTTCTACAGTTGGGTTACCACGTGAGTCGATGATTTCACGACCTAGAACTTTAACGATCTTAGACATTAATGTTTCCTCTCGTTTCAAATATAAATGTCAATTTTAAAGGGCAGCAGCACAACCTTCGCCGCCGCCCGTATCCTTTTACTTCTCGAATTCGCCGCGTGAGTATTGACCCGCAGCCTTAACGAAACCTGCAAACAATGGGTGACCATCGCGAGGAGTCGATGTGAATTCAGGGTGGAACTGAGCTGCTACAAACCATGGGTGAGCTGGGTTCTCAATCATTTCCACTAGCTTCTTGTCCGCAGATAGGCCTGACACTTTAAGACCTGCTTTTTCAATTTGTGGACGAAGAACGTTGTTCACTTCGTAACGGTGACGGTGACGTTCATGGATCGTCGCGCTACCGTACAGTTCACGAGCTTTTGTACCTTTTTCTAGGTGACATAGCTGAGAACCTAGACGCATCGTACCGCCAAGATCAGATGATTCAGTACGCTCTTCCACGTTACCTGTTTCATCAACCCATTCTGTGATCAAACCTACCACAGGGTACTTCGTGTCTTTGTTAAATTCTGTTGAATGTGCACCTTCCATACCCGCAACGTTACGCGCGTATTCGATAAGGGCAACTTGCATACCTAGACAGATACCTAGGTAAGGCACTTTGTTTTCACGTGCGTATTGAGCCGCACGGATCTTGCCTTCAACACCACGATCACCGAAACCACCTGGAACTAGGATAGCGTCTAGACCTTCTAGAAGCTCAACGCCTTTAGTTTCGATGTCTTGAGAGTCTACGTACTTAATGGTTACGTTTAGGCGGTTTTTCAAGCCTGCGTGCTTAAGTGCTTCGTTCACAGATTTGTACGCATCTGGTAGTTCGATGTATTTACCGACCATACCGATAGTTACTTCACCTGTTGGATTCGCTTCTTCGTAGATAACCTGTTCCCATTCAGAAAGGTCAGCTTCTGGCGCATCAATACCGAAACGAGTACACACTAGGTCATCAAGACCTTGAGACTTAACAAGTTGAGGGATCTTGTAGATTGAATCTACGTCCTTCATTGAGATTACCGCTTTCTCAGGAACGTTACAGAAAAGTGCAATCTTCTTACGCTCGTTCGCTGGGATCATGCGATCGCTGCGGCAAACTAGGATGTCTGGTTGGATACCGATAGACAGTAGCTCTTTAACAGAGTGCTGAGTCGGTTTAGTTTTCACTTCGCCAGCTGCTGCTAGGTAAGGAACAAGAGTTAGATGCATGAACATTGCGCGTTCACGGCCAAGTTCTACTGCTAGCTGACGGATTGCTTCCATAAATGGTAGCGATTCGATATCACCTACCGTACCACCAACTTCAACGATAGCAATATCGTGGCCTTCAGAACCTGCGATTACGCGGTCTTTGATAGCGTTAGTGATGTGAGGGATAACTTGAATTGTTGCGCCTAGGTAGTCACCACGACGTTCTTTACGAAGTACGTCGGCATAAACACGACCTGCAGTGAAGTTGTTACGCTTGGTCATCTTGGTACGGATGAAACGCTCGTAGTGACCAAGGTCAAGGTCAGTCTCTGCGCCATCTTCCGTAACAAACACTTCACCGTGCTGAGTTGGGCTCATTGTGCCTGGATCAACGTTGATGTAAGGGTCAAGCTTCATCATAGTCACTTTAAGACCACGAGCTTCTAGAATAGCTGCAAGAGATGCTGCTGCAATACCTTTACCTAGAGAGGATACAACCCCGCCAGTAACAAAAATGTAATTTGTCGTCATGTTTAACCTGAAATTGGTTGAATGAGGGAAATGGAGTGCTTCTGGACGGGAGATAAATATACCAGAAGCTCCTTACCGCCACAACGTGAAATCTATCACACCGTAATTTTTTATTTTTT
Organism: Vibrio parahaemolyticus; assembly: GCF_900460535.1. Lineage (NCBI taxonomy): Bacteria > Pseudomonadati > Pseudomonadota > Gammaproteobacteria > Vibrionales > Vibrionaceae > Vibrio > Vibrio parahaemolyticus. The sequence continues at coordinate 2,895,726 of NZ_UHIL01000001.1, forward strand.
GCTTCAAATCAAAGTGGGTAGAGACAAAGCAAAGTGCTTATTTATGTTCTGAGTCAGACTTGTCCCATAAATCGCGCTGTGACTACTTTGTCTGCAACTTCACTCTTCTTTTTTCACTTCATTCCAAAAATTGTCGAGTTCTGACAACGTACACTCGGTGAGTGTTCTTCCTGATTGCACGACCTTACCTTCAACTTGCTTAAAACGCTTGGCAAACTTAATGTTCGCTTTGCTTAATGCCACTTCTGGGTCTTTGCCAAGATGACGTGCTAAGTTGACCGTGGCAAACAACAAGTCCCCTAACTCAAGTTCGACTTTCTCTTCATCTGGTTCGATTTGAAGCGCTTCTTCCATCACCTCATCCACTTCTTCTTGAACCTTACTGACTACTGGCCCAAGCGAATCCCAATCGAATCCGTATTTCGCACATTTTTTCTGAATCTTTGTAGCACGAGAAAGCGCCGGTAAAGAGTTTGGTATTGAGTCTAGGATACTTTCTTCAGCTTTGCCTACTTGCGCTTTTTCTTTTGCTTTTTCCGCTTCCCAGTTGGCGTTAATTTCCTCGTCAGACTCAAACTCAACATCCGAAAAAACATGAGGATGGCGACGCGTCAGTTTTTCGTTCACGGTTTCGACCACATCCGAAAATTCGAACAGCCCTTGCTCTTTCGCTAATTGACTGTAAAAAATCACCTGGAACAGCAAATCACCCAACTCTTCTTTTAAATTTGGCCAGTCTCGATTTTGAATCGCATCCACAACTTCATAGGTTTCTTCTATAGTGTGCGGAACAATGGTGTCAAAGGTTTGTTTTAAGTCCCAAGGGCAACCGCTTTCTGGGTCACGTAGCTTCGCCATGATTTGTTCTAATTGTTCAATTGGATGACTCATTTTCTGTTCCTGTAAACCTTTCTATCTAAAGAAAAAGGTGAGCAGCCAAAACCACTCACCTTCTACATTATATTTTCTCAGCAGCTTTCACTAAGTAATTGTTACTTTGACAAGGCAACAAGTTTTCGCGACTCCTGAGCATAGCTCGCCTATGTGATGAGCCTGGGCCGGCACTCCGGAGTAAACGCAGTAAAAGTGACAAGTACGACGTGAAAGTTAGCCTAAGCGTTTTACCGACATAACATCCTTGATCTGCTCGACACGTTTCGAAACGCGAGAGAGCACCTCAATATTGGTCACTTCAAGATCAAAATCCATGATGGCGAGCTGACGACGGTAATCGACACGGCTCTTCATGCTGGTTACTTTGATTTTCTCGTTGGCAAATAGTGTGGTGATGTCTTTCAATAGACCGCCTCGCTCCATCGCTTCGACACGCACGGTGAGGATGTATGACCCTACAAATCCGCTGCCCCATACGGTATCAATGATACGTTCTGGAGCGTGATGACGCAGTTCTTCGAGCTGTTCACAGTCACTGCGGTGCACTGAGATGCCTCGGCCTTGGGTGATGTAACCACAAATGTCATCGCCTGGAATTGGCTGACAACAGCGAGCTAGGTGCGTCATTAGGTTATCAACACCTTCTACTACTACCGCGTCTTTTTTCGGGCGACTTTGCGCTGGTGCTTTGTGCTCGGCTTCTTGGAGTTTTTCTAGCGCTTGCTGATCCTCTTCTTCCGCCGTTGGTTTATTCACCAGTGCATTGATGTGGTTGATGATCTGATTGATACGCAGGTCGCCACTGCCTACACCGACGTAGAGTTCATCCGGCGTGTTGACGTTGAAGCGTTTTAGGGCGTAATGCTCTGCATCTTTTAACGTCGCACCAATCTTCACCAACTCGTGTTCGAGGATTTCACGTCCCGCTTCGAGGTTTTTCTCACGACTCTGTTTACGGAACCAAGCGTTGATCTTCGCACGAGCACGCCCTGAATGAACAAAGCCTAGTGAAGGGTTTAACCAGTCTCGCGATGGGTTTGGCTCTTTTGCTGTGATGATTTCGACCTGATCGCCCATGTGGAGTTTATGGGTGAACGGCACGATTCGGCCACCAACTTTAGCGCCAATACAACGGTGCCCGACTTCTGAGTGAATGTGGTAGGCAAAGTCTAGTGGTGTTGCCCCCATTGGTAAGTCGACAACATCGCCGCGAGGTGTAAATGCGTAGACGCGGTCATCGAAGACTTGGCTTCGGAGCTCATCCAACATCTCACCAGAATCGGACATTTCTTCTTGCCAATCCAATAGTTTACGCAGCCAGGTAATTTTCTCATCGTAACCACTGCGACTGCTCGCACCTTCTTTGTATTTCCAGTGCGCGGCAACGCCCAGTTCAGATTCTTCGTGCATTTGCTTGGTACGAATTTGAATCTCGATGGTTTTGCCTTCAGGGCCAAGAATCACGGTGTGAATCGATTGGTAACCGTTTGGTTTTGGGTTTGCAACGTAGTCGTCGAACTCACTCGGTAAGTGCTTGTATTTGGTATGAACCACACCTAACGCAGCGTAACAATCTTGCAGTTTGTCGGCGATGATACGTACTGCACGCACGTCAAACAATTCATCAAACGCCAAACTCTTCTTCTGCATTTTTCGCCAAATGCTGTAGATGTGTTTAGGACGACCACTTACTTCGGCATTAATGCCACAAGCTTTCATCTCTTGAGATAAGTCTTCGACAAAATCTTTGATGTATTGCTCACGGACAATACGACGCTCAGCAAGCTGCTTTGCAATTTGCTTGTAAGTGTCCGGTTGTTGATAACGGAAAGCGTAGTCTTCGATTTCCCACTTAAGCTGACCGATACCTAGGCGGTTAGCCAGTGGAGCATAAATGTTGGCACACTCTTTCGCCGCAGCACGTCGAACTTCGTCCGGTGCTTTTTTGACTTCAATAAGGTTGCAAATTCGTTCTGCTAGCTTGATGACAACGCAACGAAAATCATCCACCATGGCAAGCAGCATGCGACGAACGTTGTCTACTTGAGACGACGCAGCGCTGCCTTCCATCGTGACGTTAAGCTGACCGATAGCGGCCATTTCTTCTACGCCATCAATGAGCTTAATGATTTCTTTGCTGTATTTTTCTTCAAGAAGTTCTCTGTTGAAAGCACCACTTGAAACCAAAGGAAACAGTTGAGCCGCCACTAATGTTGCTTTGTCCATCGACAAGGTGATCAGAATTTCGATCATCTCTCGTCCACGCCACAACAGGAGTTCGGCTTGTTCGTGACCCGCCAAAATCGTTTGGCAATCTCGATAAACTTCGATTAAGCGTGATGCTGTGCTTTTCTCTTGTCCTAGGCTAGCCACCCAGTTTTCAAGTTCAAACTGTTCATTTTGGTTTAAATGCGCGCTTCTTACCGCAACCATCTCATCATCCTAATTATTATATTTGTGTGGTTTGACTAACACCGTCCAGGTTAGTTCTTTGCCTCCACGTTGAGTGTTGGCTTTATGACCGCCCACCACAAGTAAGCGGCCAAAGTCTTAAAAGTTAAGACTTTTCAAACAGTGCCATCGATTCTAGATGGCTGGTATGAGGGAACATGTCCAGCATACCTAATTTGGTTAGTTGATAGCCTTGCTCTAGCAAGCTCTGACTGTCCCTTGCAAGGGTAGCAGGATTACAAGAAACATAAACTACACGCTGAGCGCCAAGCGCAGAAACTTGATCGATGATCCCACTCGCTCCTGCTCGTGCAGGGTCCAGCAATACTTTGTCAAACTTTTCCGCAGCCCAAGCTTGGCCGTCAAAATCCTGCTCAAGGTTAGCGTGATAAAATTGCGCGTTATTGATTTGGTTCAAAGATGCATTATTTGAGGCTTTTTCAACCATCTCAGCCACACCTTCTACGCCAACGACATGTTTAGCACGCTTTGCGATCGGCAAGCTGAAGTTGCCTAATCCACAAAACAAATCTAACACTCGTTCGTCACTTTGAGGGTCTAACCACTGAATCGCCTGTTCCACCATTTTCTGGTTAACCGCTTGGTTGACCTGAATAAAGTTGTTCGGTGCAAAAGGGATTTTTACGCCCGCTTCTTGATAGAAAGGCACCTCACCCGCAACTAAGTTAAGTTGGTCAGTTTCTGGCATCAGATACAGCGAGGCTTGATGGCGTGTCGCTAATTCAACTAATGCACTGACTTCTTCATCGGCCAAATTGCTTAAGTGTCGCAGCGTGATACAAGGCCCGTTGTCACCCAACACCAGTTCTACATGCCCCAATTGCTCTGGCTTTTTGAACGCTGTTAGCACCGAATAAATCTCAGGCAATAGCGCATTCAACTCAGGAGCCAATACCGGACAATCCGTCACTTGTGCAATTTGCTTGCTTTGCTTTTTGCGGAAGCCGAAGTGCAACTGACGCGTTTTCTTATCGACAAACAAACTCACGCGAGCACGACGTCGGTAACCTAAAGACTCGCCCAATACTGGCGCATCCAACTCAATGTCACTGCCAGCAAATTTTCGCATTAACTGACGCAGCGTCTGCTGTTTGTGCGTCAATTGTTGGTCATAATTGAGGTGCTGCAAATCACAACCGCCACATTCATGATAATGCGGACAAAATGGCTCAACGCGCGCGTCGCTTGGCTTTAGGATTTTAATCAGCTTGCCGCGAGCAAATTTGCTCTTCTCTTCCACCAATTGCGTCACCACTTCTTCACCTGGTAATGCGCCGTCAATGAACAACGGTTTCTTTTTAAGGTAAGCAATACCTGCGCCGTGGTGATCCAAACGCTCTACTTGTACCGCTTGGTGACGAGTGTTTAATTGCGTTTTCTTTTTAGGTTGAAAGATACGTGCCATGCTCTGTGCCTGATTAGTGTCTAATTGCTCTGCTGCTTCACTATTCTTGATTGCAGCCGTTGTGTGATTCGAGTGACTTGATTATGCTTACCGTTTATCCGGTGACGTCACTTCTTTGCTCAAGGTAGTATGACTACTCTTGAGAAATAATGCGTTATTTTCCCATATCCAGACTCCGATGTAATTAGATAACATGACCAGATATGGCTTACGAGCACGTGTAATTACGCTGACTCTCGCTCCCACTCTCATTATTGGTTTATTACTGAGCGGCTTTTTCTCCTTTAATCGCTATCAGGACCTAGAGAAACAAGTAATCACTACGGGCAATAGCATCATTGAACCTCTTGCGATCGCCAGTGAATCTCACCTACTTGCTGAAAGCCGTGAAGCCGTACGTCGCCTGATTAGCTACGCGCACCGTAAAAATTCCAAACTCGTTCGCAGTATTGCCGTATTTGATGAACACCATGAACTGTTCGTCACGTCAAACTTCCATCCTAATTTTGAAGCGCTGATGTTCCCAAAAGATAAGCCGATCCCGAAGCTGGGAAATTCGGAAATCTATGAAAACTCCCTGATCCTGCGTGTGCCGATCTTGTCGGAAGGACACTATTTATCAGAACTGTCTAACGAAAACCAAGGCACGAAAGCCATTGGCTACATCGCGGTAGAAATGGATCTTTCTTCTCTGCGCTTACAGCAATACCAAGAAGTCTTCTCCGCTTTCCTTGTTTTGATCCTTGGTCTTGGGCTTGCGAGCGTGTTTGCTTCCCGCTTAATGCATGATGTTACCCAACCAATCACGCACATGAAAAACGTCGTTGATCGTATTCGTCGTGGTCACTTAGATGTGCGTATCGAAGGCAAAATGCACGGCGAGTTAGACCAACTGAAAAACGGTATCAACGCCATGGCGGTTTCGCTATCGGAATACCACGTCGAGATGCAGCACAGTATAGACCAAGCCACGTCAGACCTACGCGAAACCTTGGAACAGTTAGAAATTCAAAACGTTGAACTCGATATTGCGAAGAAGCGCGCACAAGAAGCCGCACGTGTGAAGTCAGAATTTTTGGCCAATATGTCGCACGAATTACGTACGCCATTGAATGGCGTGATTGGCTTTACTCGTCAAATGCTCAAAACGCAGCTTTCTAATAGCCAAACCGACTACTTGCAAACCATTGAGAAGTCCGCAAACAACCTATTAAACATCATCAATGACATTCTCGATTTCTCGAAATTGGAAGCCGGTAAGCTGGCGTTGGAAAACATTCCGTTTGATTTCCGCGAAAGCTTAGAAGAAGTAATCAACCTACAAGCCACCAGCGCGCATGAGAAAGGTCTGGAGATCACCTTGAAAGTGGATCCGAAGATCCCGCCAGGTCTAGTCGGAGACCCGCTACGTATCCAACAAATTTTGACTAACTTGGTGGGGAACTCCATTAAGTTTACTGAGCGCGGAAACATCGATGTTAGCGTCGAAATGCGTTCACAAGCAGGTGACTCGGTTGAGCTGCAATTTATGGTGCGAGACACCGGTATCGGTATTTCAGAGCGTCAACAAGCGCAGTTATTCCAAGCATTCAGCCAAGCGGATGCCAGCATCTCTCGTCGATATGGTGGTACGGGTCTGGGCTTGGTTATCACCCAGAAACTGGTTAGTCAGATGGGCGGCGAAATCAGTTTGACCAGTCGTCTTCACCAAGGTTCGACATTCTGGTTTACGCTTCGCCTCAACTCGACAGAAATGCCAATGAGCGATCTGATTGAAGTCGAGCTACTAACAGGCAAACAGTTGCTGTTGGTAGAACCAAACATGCAAGCGGCATCGGTGACTCAGCAGATCTTGAGTCAAGAAGGTATTCTCGTGACCTATCGTTCTTCCTTACCAGAGAACGAAGAGCACTACGATTACGTATTGCTGAACTTGGCAGCTAACCAAACTTATGACGAGCAATCAGTCGCTGCTTGGATTGAGCAAGCGAAGCGCATGGCGCCAAGTGTCATCATGGGTACACCGAGCACCGAATTAGCGCTTGCCGACCAAATCATGACCGAGCATCAAATCCAGTGCTTAACCAAACCGCTATCTCGCCGTAAGCTGCTGCAAAGTTTGATCAATGAACATGTTGAAGCACCTCAAGCTATTGCCGCTCCTGTTGAAACAGAAGAAAGCGAACGACTGCCACTGACGGTGCTCGCGGTGGATGATAACCCTGCAAACCTAAAACTGATTTCAGCACTACTGAAAGAAAGGGTTGAAACCGTAACGGCTTGTAGCAATGGCCAGCAAGCCGTAAATCTCGCTACCGAGAAGAAATACGACCTGATTTTTATGGACATCCAAATGCCATTAATGGATGGCGTGACCGCTTGTCAGAACATCAAAGAGCTTGAGTTAAACAAAGACACACCAGTGATCGCCGTTACCGCGCACGCCATGGCCGGGGAGCGCGACCGCCTACTCGCAGCAGGTATGGATGATTACCTCACCAAACCAATTGAAGAGCATGTACTGCAACAAGTGTTGGTCCACTGGAATCCGAATACCTGTACAGAAAGCATAGGGAAAGTTGCGCCGTCCTACGTCGATGAACCAGCAAGTGAAGCTCCTGCCACAGCTGAAAATACACAACCGGATGTGATTATTGACTGGCAAGCCGCATTGAAACAGAGCGCGAATAAGGAAGACTTAGCCAAAGATATGCTGCGTATGTTGATCGATTTCATTCCAGAAGTAGAAGAAGTTGTCGACCACGCACTTGAGCAAGACGATTATTCGCGTGAAGAGTTAATTCATGTGATCCACAAACTGCATGGCAGTAGCTCTTATTGTGGCGTACCAAGACTAAAATCTCTCTGTGCTACGCTTGAACACGCACTTCGTTCAGGATCCAGCATTGAGGAAATTGAGCCTGAAATGTTTGAATTGCAAGATGAAATGATTAAGGTCACCACCACCGCAAAACTTTATCTAGAGCAGTAGCATTCTGACTAAACTTCATACAAAAAAGCCAGAGCATTTGCTCTGGCTTTTGTTATTCAGCTTAAAGGGTTAGGATTCAAGAATCACGGTCGCAACCGCGTAGTGACGTTCATCAGAAATAGATAAGTGAACGTGATTAACGCCCATCGTCTGCGCCATTTTTTGAGCCACGCCAGACAGCATTAAAACTGGCTTACCCAACTCATCATTCGAGACGGTAAAATCATGGAAAGTCACGCCTTGAGCAATCCCCGTACCTAGCGCTTTCGATGCTGCCTCTTTAGCGGCAAAACGCTTAGCAAGATAACGCCCTTGCTGCTTGAGTTGCGAAAACTTTGCCATTTCATCCTCAGAGAGAATACGTCGAGCAAAAGGTTCACCACTGCGGCCTAGCGCTTTATCTATACGCTCGATTTCAGCAATGTCGGTTCCTAAACCTAAAATAGCCATTCGTAGAACCTAGTTATTTGCGTGCCGCGATCATCAGTGCTTTCATCTCTGCCACAGACTTTTCTAGGCCATCAAACACTGCACGTCCAATGATAGAGTGACCAATGTTCAACTCGTAAATTTCTGGTAGCGCAGCAATTGGTGCCACGTTGTGGTAAGTCAGACCGTGGCCAGCATTCACAATAATACCAAGGTCATCAGCGTAGCTTGCACCCGCAGCAATCTTCTTCAACTCTGCTTGTTGCTCTTCTTCTGTTTCTGCATCAGCGTAATGACCAGTATGAAGCTCGATAAATGGTGCACCACACTGCTTCGCCGCTTCAATTTGCTGACGATCCGCATCAATAAACAGAGAAACTTTAATGCCCGCTTCCGTTAGCTTTTGCGTTGCCGCTTTTACTTTCTCAAGTTGGCCAACCACATCTAAGCCGCCTTCAGTAGTGAGCTCTTCACGCTTTTCTGGTACGAGACAAACAAACTCTGGCTTAGTTTTTAGTGCGATCTCAACCATTTCCTCAGTGACCGCCATTTCTAGATTCATACGTGTTTGAATCGTCTCACGTAGAATACGCACATCACGATCCAAAATATGGCGACGGTCTTCACGCAGGTGGATGGTAATGCCGTCCGCCCCAGCACGCTCTGCGATTTCCGCAGCGTGTACAGGATCTGGGTATTTTGTACCACGCGCATTACGTAGAGTGGCAATATGGTCGATATTAACGCCTAAATAAATTGAGCTCATTTTCCATTACTCCGTGCTCTGGGTGTCTGAATAAACAATTCACGACTTTTTAAAGGTTTGCCGCCAAGATACGGCTTTAAGGCTATACGTGTAAAGCGTTTTGCCGCTTTTAGCTGCTCTTTAGTGACAAACCGCCGCTCACTGATTGCAATCAGCTCATTGCCCAGAAATGTTAGATTGTCCCGCCTTACCGATGCGATAAATCCCTTTTGTTCTCGGTAGCGGTACGTCATCTCAGGATCGACCGGCTCACCCGTGCCAGCACAGTGCAAAAAGTCGACGCCATACCCCATTGAAGAGAGCAAAGCCAACTCAAAACGGCGTAATGCGGGTTCTGGGTTTTCACACTGAGCGAGCTCGGTTAAGGCATGCAGGTAATCATGAAACAGTGCAGGCATTGGGACTTCTGCCATTAGCACTCGCCCAACGAGCTCGTTGACGTACATGGCTGAGTACAGGTTGATCCCAAACAAAGGTAAACCTAGGCTGATAGGCTCTGCTTGGCGCAACGTTTTCATCGACCCTTTACCAGACCATTTAAGCAATAGAGGCGTAAAAGGTTGCAGTGCGCCTTTTAGATTGGAGCGTTTACTACGCGCGCCCTTGGCCATTAGCGTGATACGACCATACTCCTCGCTAAATACATCAAGGATTAAGCTCGATTCACTGTAAGGGCGTCGGTGCAGGACAAAGCAGCGTTGAAAACCTTCTGCGGATAAGTTGCTCATCTAAATCTATGTGCCTAAAAATCTAATGCCAGAATAGTAAAAAATAAGGAGCCATGCGGCTCCTTATTTTAATCGATATTGGATTCTACTTAATATTGAAACGAAGTGTTCTCGCCTCAAATTATAGATCGTCGATGTAACCCAGTGAGCGTAGTGCACGTTCGTCATCTGCCCAACCAGACTTCACTTTCACCCAAGTCTCTAGATAAACTTTACGGCCGAACAACTCTTCCATATCTAGACGTGCTTCACGACCAATGGTTTTGATCTTCTCGCCGCCTTTACCAATCACCATTTTCTTCTGACCATTACGTTCAACAAGAATCAAAGCATTGATATGGAAACCGTCGGTTTCTGGGTTGTAGTCGAAACGCTCAATCTCAACCGTTACAGAATATGGCAGTTCATCACCAGTAAAGCGCATTAGCTTTTCACGTACGATTTCTGAAGCCATGAAACGCTGAGAGCGATCCGTTACGTATTCTTCAGGGAAGTGATGCGTCGCTTTCGGCAGGTGATTACGTACGTGCTTGCGCAATACATCAATGTTCTTACCTTGCTTCGCAGAGATTGGCACTACATCGACAAAGTCCATTTTTTTAGACATTTCAGCCATGTGTAGCATCACTTCATTACGATCTTGCACGTTATCGACTTTGTTAACACAAAGTACAACAGGGAAGTTCGATTTCTGAAGCTTGGTCAACACCATCTCGTCGTCTTTCGTCCAATGGGTACCATCGACTAAGAAGAAAACTAGGTTCACGTCACTCAACGATGAGTTTGCTGCGCGGTTCATCAAACGGTTGATTGCACGTTTTTCTTCAATGTGAAGTCCTGGTGTATCAACGTAAATCGCTTGGTAATCGCCATCTGTGTCGACGCCCATGATGCGGTGACGCGTCGTTTGTGGCTTACGTGACGTGATCGAAATCTTCTGACCTAGAATTTTATTCAGAAGCGTCGATTTACCCACGTTAGGACGACCAACAATGGCAATGAAACCACAATGCTGGTTTTCCGGTGAGCTCACCTCACCATGTGATGCGAAAAACGCATCGATGTCGAATTCGTTATCAGCCATTAGTTAATTGCTCTAGTGCTGTTTCTGCTGCCGCCTGTTCTGCCTTGCGGCGGCTGGTGCCTTTACCGATTACAGGCTTATCCACACCTGCTACTTCGCACTCAACCGTAAACTCTTGGTTGTGCGCTTCACCTTTAATATTAGTCACTGTGTAGACAGGCAGCGGTTTTCTTCTGCCTTGCAGGAACTCTTGTAGGCGAGTTTTTGGGTCTTTTTGTGATACGCCAGGTTTGATGGCTTCAAGACGCGAGTTGTACCAACTCAGAACAATACTGCGTACTTTCTCAATATCACTATCTAGGTAAATCGCACCAATAATGGCTTCTACCGCATCGGCTAGAATAGAGTCTCGGCGGAAACCGCCACTCTTCAATTCACCTGGACCTAATTTTAAATAATCTCCTAGATCGAATTCACGACCCAGTTCCGCCAATGTGTGTCCACGTACCAGAGTAGCGCGCATACGGCTCATGTCACCCTCGTTCACTTTCGGAAAACGATGGTACAGATCATCAGCGATGACAAAACTTAAAATTGAATCGCCCAGAAACTCAAGACGTTCATTGTGCTTGCTGTTGGCGCTGCGGTGAGTCAGCGCCAAGTTGATAAGCCCAGCATCCTTAAATTGGTAGCCGAGCTTTCTCTCTAGTTTATCAATTGGAGAATTCATACTCTCTCGATATTAAATAGTTAGTGAATACCACCGATGCGGTTGAAACGCACACCAGTTGGGATCCATGAAGGTAGAACGCTATCTGCGCCACGATCAAACTCAAAGCTGATCCAAATGGCAACAGCTTTGCCGACAAGGTTAGCTTCAGGAACAAAGCCCCAGTAACGGCTGTCTGCACTGTTGTCACGGTTATCACCCATCACAAAGTACTGACCTTGAGGTACCACCCATTCAGTTGTACCGCTACGTGGGAAGTATTGCTCCACACGGTTACGTACAAGTGGGTTAACCAAAATATTGTGCTCAACGTTACCCAATTTCTCATCCAGTTGGATCATTGGGATACCGTTTGATTTGAATTGACTCTCTTCTACATTACTCAGCTTAACTGGCTTACAGCTGGATTCGCCTTGGCTTTGAATGCACAACTGCTTATCACCAGAATAACGAACAATGTCACCCGGCAAACCAACGACACGTTTGATGTAATCAACGCTTGGTTGAGGTGGGTATTTAAAGACAACAATATCACCACGTTCAGGCTTACCAGTTTCCACTAGCTGAGTACGCCATACTGGGTCTTTTAGACCGTACGCGTACTTCTCAACTAAAATGAAATCACCAACCAGCAAGGTGGGCATCATTGAGCCTGACGGGATTTGAAACGGTTCATAGATAAAAGAACGTAATACTAAGACGAAAGCGATAACAGGGAAAATAGACACACTGTTTTCAATCCACCATGGCTGGCGATCCACTTTCTGTAGAGTGACCGCATCCAAACCATTTGTAGTTTGCGCTTGAATCTCCGCTACTTTCGCTTGACGTTTTTTTGCAAACACCAGCTTTTCCAGTAGCCAAACTACACCCGTTACCAAGGTGACGATAACCAGCATCAGTGAGAATGTATTCGCCATTAAATTCCCTTATCTAAAAATACGAAAGTGAAAGAGCCTAAACCCTTTCACTTATTTAAGTTCTAACGTCTTATGACCAACAATAGCGGGACAAAGTTCAACTCTAATCTTTGCCGACGTGAAGAATTGCTAGGAACGCTTCTTGAGGCAGTTCAACGTTACCGATCTGCTTCATACGTTTCTTACCTTCTTTCTGTTTCTTCAGAAGTTTCTTCTTACGACTCACGTCACCACCGTAACATTTTGCGATTACGTTTTTACGTAGCTGCTTAACGGTAGAACGCGCAATGATGTGGTTACCAATAGCCGCTTGAATCGCGATATCGAACATCTGACGAGGGATAAATTCTTTCATCTTCTCAACCAGCTGACGACCACGAGTCTGAGACTGATCTTTGTGCGTGATAAGCGCAAGTGCATCCACTTTGTCGCCGTTCAATAGTACGTCGACGCGTACCATGTTTGACGCTTCAAAGCGTTGGAAGTTGTAATCCAGAGATGCGTAACCACGTGACGTAGACTTCAGACGGTCGAAGAAATCGAGTACTACTTCTGCCATTGGAATATCGTAAGTTACTGCCACTTGGTTACCGTGGTAAACCATATCAACTTGGAGACCACGCTTCTCCACACACAGTGTGATCACGTTACCTAGGTAATCTGCTGGTACCAAGATATTACAACGTGCAATCGGCTCACGAATCTCTTCGATGTCGTTAATAGCAGGTAGCTTCGCTGGGCTATCAACGTACAGTAGCTCACCATCCGTTTTCTCAACTTCGTAAACTACCGTTGGCGCTGTGGTAATCAGGTCGAGATCGTATTCACGCTCTAGACGCTCTTGGATAATTTCCATGTGCAGCATGCCAAGGAAACCACAACGGAAACCAAAACCAAGCGCTGCTGAGTTTTCTGGTTCGTAGAATAGCGATGCATCGTTTAGGCTCAATTTACCCAGTGCGTCACGGAAGTTTTCGTAATCGTCAGATGATACAGGGAACAGACCCGCGTATACCTGAGGTTTCACTTTCTTAAAGCCAGGGAGTGGCTTGTCGCTGCCGTTTTTCGCTAACGTTAGCGTATCACCTACTGGTGCGCCTAGGATGTCTTTGATACCACAAACAACCCAACCTACTTCGCCAGTATTTAGAACATCAGTATCCACTTGCTTAGGTGTAAAGATACCCAAACGGTCTACACCCCAAGCTTGGCCTGTGCTCATTACTTTGATTTTGTCGTTCTTCTTCAGTGAACCGTTTTTGATTCGTACCAAAGATACTACGCCAAGATAGTTATCAAACCATGAGTCGATGATCAGCGCTTGTAGTGGCGCATCAGGATCACCTTCTGGTGCTGGAATTGCTGATACGATGTTTTCTAGAACGTCCTCAACACCCAGACCTGTCTTCGCAGAACAGCGTGTTGCGTCCATCGCATCAATACCAACGATTTCTTCAATTTCTTCAGCTACACGTTCAGGATCAGCGGCTGGCAAGTCGATCTTGTTTAGGATTGGCACTACTTCCAGATCCATTTCGATCGCGGTGTAACAGTTAGCAAGTGTTTGCGCTTCTACACCCTGACCAGCATCAACAACCAATAGCGCGCCTTCACAAGCCGCTAGAGAACGTGATACTTCGTATGCAAAGTCTACGTGTCCCGGAGTATCGATGAAGTTCAGCTGATAAGTTTCACCGTCTTTAGCGGTGTAGTTTAGCGTCACACTCTGAGATTTAATGGTGATACCACGCTCACGTTCAAGATCCATAGAATCCAGAACCTGTGCGGCCATTTCACGATCGCTTAATCCTCCACAAACTTGGATTAGACGGTCTGATAGGGTCGACTTACCATGGTCGATGTGGGCGATAATCGAAAAGTTACGAATGTGCTTCATAGATTTAGGGTGACTAACTCTTTACAAATTGGGACAGTAAGAAAGCCATCATTTGACGGCATTTCAATCAAGTTGGCAGATTCTACCGAATTTCGTTAACGGGCGCACCTAATTTAAAGTGTAGAGCTTATTGGATAGGTTCACCGAGAACTCGAATGAGGGTGACTTGGCGTTTTGACTCATCTTCAAGCGGTTTTGATAGGCGTTTTGCGAACCACATACCACCGCCTGCAAATAGCATGGATGCGAGAATAACAATGCCTTCTCCACCAGCGGTCAGAGGAGTCAGTAAGAAATGACCAACCATAGCACCAAGAATCAAACCAAATAAAGGCAGTAGATACACCGCCATGGCTGACTTGATAAGGCTGGATTCAGGAAAGCCGATTTCCACGACTTGACCGACTTGCACGTTTTTTTCTGTGCGCAGATGCCACGACAGGCTCTTATTACCTATCGCTTTAGTGACAACACCTGTGCCACAACTTTTTTGCGAGGAGCAGCTGCTGCAACTCGTTTGCTGCTCGCAGCTTAAATCTATCTCGTACTGCTTACCGTGACGCTCTACTCCGGTCACGGTAGCTAACGCAGTCATCATTATTGCTTACTCTTTGTTACATTAAATGTGACAGATTGAGCAATGCGCTGCGCCGTAGCTGGCGGAATATCTCCGACCACAGAGATTTCATAATCACCATTCACAAAACTGTGTAAGGTTCTACGGCCTTGACGAACCAGTTGTCCTTTTAATGAATGCTCATCTTTGTTTGCTACGTAAACAGAGAAGTTGAACAAGCCATCAGAATACAACTGACTTTCTACCATTTGGTCTGTTGATGCCATACGGTAGCGGTTGAGATCGTTTGGATGAAAACCGTCTGGAGTCCAGCCCACAGTCCAATTGCTCGTGCCAATTTCACCTTTCGGCATTGTAAGCACAGCAGGAAGTTGAACGTCTTCAAGGCCGCTCATCAACTCTGCAATTTTAGGGTTTACTGTGTAAGAGATCGTGCGGTATTGCTCTAGCATCTCGCCATCACGATCGACAAGATCGGCGCGAAGTGGCAATTTGCTCTTTTCGTCAATCCAAAGGACATAGGAATAACGTAGTCCGTCTTTCGGCACAATACGCAATACCTGAGTTGGAACACCGGCTTCACGCGCACGCCCTACTTGAACGTAGTCGTAATACAGGTTTAGCTCGTCGATATTGGTGTTGAGCATCGGTATCGTTGGTGCAACCATTTTGCCTGATTCGATAGTGAACGGTTCCACGCCAGTTTCGATATAACTCACTTCTGTTCCGCGACGAATCACCTCACGTACAGGTCCACTTAAATAAACAAGATGAGCGTACTGATCTTCGCCGTGTGTCGCGTGACGATACAGCAAAGGCTCAATGCTGTTCTTTTTGATAAGGATGTAAGAAAGTTCGTAACTTAAATTCTTACTCGCCTCGCTCATTTGATGCAATAAAGCCTCCGCCGGCTTATCACCAGCAAAGGCTTGCGAAGACATCATACTGAACAGAGCGCAAGCGCTGATCAGAAATTTTTTCATTCACTATCCGGAGTCAGATGCGCATCTTGCTGAGATGCGTCACTGTTAATTCTTAACTGCAATTCGTAGTCACGCAGCATAGCATGAACGCGTTTACGTTGCTCCTGCATATTTGCCTCACCCACTGAGCGCTCTACGGACTCACGAGTTAAGCTCACAGGTTCAGCACTGCCTGCAAACGGAACGGTTTGCAAAACTGGTAACTGTTCAGCTTGTGGCGACATTGGATCGCTACCACCGTATTGCTGCACACCTAAGATAACGACTAGCGACACACATGCAGCAACAGCGACTTGCCCAAACTGAGTTAACCACGCTGGCAACTGACGTTTGGCTTTTTGCGGTTCTGGTTGCGACTCTTTAGGCGCATCAGCGATTGAAATGACATTGGCACTGCGCGAATCGATCGCTCGATGCACAGGTTCATCTTCTAACGCTAACGCTACGCTTTCAGCAATATTCCACTCAGGTTTTGCTGGCGCCTCGCCTCGCATAACATCACCAATTAGGTGATAGTTCTGCCAAGCTTCACGGCTCTCTTGGTCTTGCTCTAACTCTTGAATTAAAGCCTTATCGACCAATTCTCCATCCATGAGAGCTGAAAGTTGTTCTTTGTCAGCCATTGTTTTCACCATAGTTATTACTTGTACTAGCGCTGTAAAAGAGGTCTGATTTTCTTTTCCACCGCTTCACGAGCACGGAAGATACGTGAACGTACCGTTCCTACCGGGCAATCCATTACTTCAGCAATTTCTTCATAACTTAAGCCATCGAGCTCTCGCAATGTCATTGCTGTCTTTAAATCTTCAGGTAAAGCTTCGATTGCACTGAACACTACCCGTTGCAATTCTTTGGACAACGTTAAGTTCTCAGGGTTCGAAATTTCTTTAAGTGCACTACCTGTTTCGTAAAATTCAGCTTCTTCAGCATCAACATCTGTCGCTGGGGGTCTGCGCCCTTGAGCCACAATGTGATTTTTCGCAGTATTCACTGCAATGCGATACAGCCACGTATAAAACGCACTTTCCCCGCGAAAGCTAGGGATAGCTCGGTAAGCTTTGATAAAGGCTTCTTGTGCTACATCTGGTACATCGCCAGGATTACTAACGTATCTGGAAATAAGATTACACACCTTGTTCTGATACTTTGTTACCAGCAGGTTGAATGCTTGCTTATCACCATTCTGAACTCGCTCAATCAATACTTGATCGGTCAGCTGCTCGTTCATTCGAGCGGATACTCCTATTTGTTATGCCCCTACTCTTCTCAGATATGGGTACTAATTATGCAAAACGTAGTATTGACACCACTGCTTACTTGAGCACTATTGTGACTCCAATGTGAATGAGAAAGTTCCATGGTTTCTCAAGTTTTTTGTCATTGTTTTTTCACAGTGTGATGTCATGCGCCAAATCCCATGCACTGCCTGACTTATGTCTAATTTGACAAGCGAGCATATTAAAGGGAAATGGGTATAATGGATGATCTCTGTCCCAGATTGTGCTGGGTAGAAACTAGAAAAGCAATGAGATTGACAAACTATTACTTTTCATTTGCATGGCTATTGGCTGTCTGAATAACGCGTTTTCAACCAAAACTCAGAAAACAACCGTGTGTCATTAGGCCTCAATGACCTAAGCATGCAAAAAGAAGAGTGGCTCAAGTCACCAGAGTAACTGTGATTTAGATAAGTCTCCCAACTTAGCCCTTAGTGACGGATGTCACGCATATGGAATGCACATGGTGTGCAAATAATACACAAGGTAACGTTGTTACCTTAGCTTGGGATTATAAAAGTTATATGAACACAAATCGTGAACATGAATGTGATGTGTTAGTGGTAGGGAGTGGCGCTGCGGGCTTGTCGTTGGCTTTACGTGTCGCAAACCACTGTAAAGTAATGGTACTCAGCAAAGGACCGCGCAGCGAAGGGGCAACTTACTACGCTCAAGGCGGTATCGCCGCTGTGTTCGATGAATCCGACACCATTGAGTCGCACGTTGAAGATACCCAAATTGCCGGGGATGGTATCTGCGACGAAGAGACCGTGAGATTCATTGCAGAACACTCAAAAGAATGTGTGCAATGGCTGATTGACGGCGGTGTACCGTTTGACCGTGAAGACGATGATTCTGACGATGAACCTCGTTACCACCTAACCCGCGAAGGTGGCCACAGCCGCCGCCGTATTCTGCACGCCGCAGACGCAACCGGTATGGCAATGCAAACCTCATTGCAGGACAACGCCCACAACCATCCCAATATTCATGTTCTTGAACGCCACAACGCTCTGGACTTGATCACTGAAGATAAAATCGGTGGTGATAAAAACAAAGTCATCGGTGCCTATATCTGGAACCGAAACGAAGAGCACGTAGAAACCGTGCGCGCCAAATTTGTGGTTCTAGCGACAGGTGGCGCGTCAAAGGTTTATCAATACACCTCTAACCCTGATGTCTCATCGGGTGATGGTATTGCTATCGCGTGGCGAGCTGGCTGTCGAGTGGCGAACTTAGAGTTCAACCAGTTCCACCCAACTTGCCTTTACCACCCTGAAGCTCGCAACTTCTTGCTGACCGAGGCCCTTCGTGGTGAAGGCGCTTACCTTCGTCGCCCAGACGGCACTCGCTTTATGCCAGATTTTGATGAGCGTAAAGAACTCGCCCCCCGCGATGTTGTCGCTCGTGCCATCGACTTCGAAATGAAACGCTTGGGTGCAGACTGCATGTATCTCGACATCAGTCATAAACCAGCGGACTTTATCACCAAGCACTTCCCCACCATTTACTCGCGCTTGATGGACTTGGGCATTGATATGACCAAAGAGCCTATTCCAATCGTACCAGCTGCGCACTATACCTGTGGCGGCGTGATGGTGGATCAAAACGGTCATACGGATTTGAAAAATCTATACGCGATTGGCGAAGTGAGCTACACCGGCTTGCATGGTGCTAACCGTATGGCATCGAACTCACTGTTGGAATGTGTGGTTTATGCGTGGTCTGCTGCAAAAGATATTCTGAAACATCACACCAGCATTGAGCTGCCTTCACGTGTTCCATGTTGGGATGAAAGCCAAGTCACCAACAGCGATGAAGAAGTTATTATTCAACACAACTGGCACGAACTTCGCCTGTTCATGTGGGACTACATGGGCATTGTGCGTACCGATAAGCGCTTAGAGCGTGCATTGCGCCGCATTCAACTGCTACAACAAGAAACGCATGAGTACTACAGTAACTTCCGCGTATCTAATAACTTGTTGGAACTGCGTAATCTACTGCAAGTTGCAGAGCTTATGGTTCGCTGTGCGATGCAGCGTAAAGAGAGCCGAGGCCTGCACTACACGCTTGATTACCCAAATCAACTGGAAAACAGCGGCCCGACAATTCTGGTACCAGCAAAACAGTTAACCGATAAATAATATCGAATCTAACGCTTATCAACAGGGAGCTTTGGCTCCCTGTTTCATTTTCCATTGACGCAAAATCAAGGAAAGTTGCCGATAGCACCGTTCATCACAACTGTCTCGCCAAATCGTCACCATTTCACCCGACTCTAGCGTAAAGGAGAGTTTAAAAGGCAGCGTCGTCAGGCTGACGTGTTTGATATGCGAATTACTCGTTTCATTTTTTACCGTGCCGTCGCTGTGCACATACCAATGCCCTTGACTCGACAAAAGGACAAAGCCTGGATCACGTAGCTTGCTAGCAATCAGTAATAACAAATAAATCGATAATACGAGCGGAATGTCGGAAAGAGACACGGCCCAAGTCAAGCTTAAGAAAACGGTCAGATTGCTGACTTGAGCCGTAATTGAGGAAGATACGTTAAGATTAACGAACTTTGCTGAGGTTGTGGGCAACAATTTTATCAACCATTGCTGCGTGGCCTAGGTTCTCGCTACGACCATGTCCCATCACCCAAGTGAACAGATCTGGATCATCACATTCAAGCAGAGAAACAAAGTCACGCTGTTCTTGTTCGTTCAGCGCATCAAAGCACTCTTCAAAAAACGGCATAATCACCACATCCAGCTCAAGCATGCCACGACGACAAGCCCATTTAATACGCGCCTTTTCTTCAGGAGTGTACATTCATTATTCCTTCATAGATGTCTTGTTATTAATGCGGAGTGTAACAAGGGATGTGCTACGTCACTAGTGTGCGGGTCACAATACGTTAAGTAACTTCAAGGTGTCAGATTCAAAGCTGGTCACTGATTCAACACCACTGAACCTCACGTTTAGAAACAGCGAGCTCTTTCCTAATTATTCTGCCATGAAATCACGATAGAAAACGTCACCTATCCTTGATTGGCATACGTTGTTGACGTTTCTTACTCAAGGTTGATTAGATTTCCAAATTACCGCTACATCTGAAAACTGAGCGGTTCTCGCTAAACCGAACACCTTAAGGTGACTTGGGCATATTGAAAGCTGACAAATGGTGAATCTGCATTTAACATAGCTGAAAAATATCTTCAAAAGGCATTGTAATCATGGAATGGCAAACTCGCTTTTCACCGCTCAACCTATCGACTCAAGATGCTCTACCAGAACTGTCTATCTCACGACTCGATCATCTAGGCATGATCACCATGGTAGGCGATGACAAAAAATCGTACCTGCATGGTCAAGTTACCTGTGATGTGGTTTCTCTAGAAAAAGACCAATCAACACTCGGTGCGCACTGCGACGCGAAAGGTAAAGTGTGGAGTGTATTCCGCTTGTTCCATCATGGTGATGGCTACGGCATGATCCAGCCGAAATCTGCGATTGAAATCGAACTGAAAGAAATAAAAAAATACGCCGTATTTTCCAAAGTCACGATTGAAGAATCTAACGATGTGATTCTTGGCGTTGCAGGTGTCAACGCCGATGCGTTTGTGTCTGCTTTAAATGAAGATGCCGGTGATGTACGCATCATCAATGGCGGCACTGCGGTAAAAGTAGAGGCGAACCGTTGGTTACTTGTTGTGACAGAAGAAGCGGCGCAAGCACTGATCGAAAACAGCGATGCTACGCTGACAACACGCGAGCTTTGGACTCGGTTCGACATTGAATCTGCACTGCCATTCGTTTCTGCCACAGCGCAAAACGAGCACATTCCACAAGCCTTGAACATTCAAGCCCTAGGTGGCATTAGCTTCACTAAAGGCTGTTACACAGGCCAAGAAACCGTAGCTCGAGCGAAATACCGCGGCACAAACAAGCGCGCTATGTACATCGTGAAAGGCGTAACGTCGACCGCGTTAAACGATGATGCGATTGAACTAGAACGCAGCGTAGGCGACAACTGGCGCTCAGTCGGCACGTTACTGGCTCACTATCAATTCAGTGATAACCAAGCTATGGGTTTGATCGTGTTACCAAATAATCTGGATGACGACACTCGCCTTCGTTTGACGTCTCAGCCTGATTGTGAATGGGCCATCGCAGAATTGCCTTACAGCCTTGATGATGAATAATGCCATTCATACTCCTTTGATGCAGTTTCTTGCCGACCAAAACATCACGTTTCGTCTGCTTCCGCATCAAAGACCAGCTACAACAATTGAGGATGCCGCGCAACAACGCGGCATTCGCCCTTCTCAAATGGTCAAAGCGATATTGCTGCGAGACATGGGCAATCAATACGCCCTCGCCTGCGCCCCTGGTGATCGCAGTGTGGATCCAAAAAAGGTACGAGCTTTACTGCAATGTCGCCGCATGACTTGTGTCGATCAGGCCGATGTAGAAGCCATCACTGGTTATAAAATTGGCACTGTGACGCCGTTATTACTCAAACGACAGATGCCGATTGTGTTTGACCCAAGCTTATTGGAAGAACGTGAAGTCACCATCAGCAGTGGGGACCGCATGGCAGGGCTGGCGTTATCCATCGACGATTTGGTTCAGTTGTGCCAACCCACCGTGGCCGAAATCTGTCGTTAACATCCAATTCATAATGCAATAAAGCGCAGTGTTCTCATCACTGCGTGATCTCCCTCATATCTATAAAAACACGCCGCAGAATTTTTAATCAAAATTAAAACATAAATAGTCACCATTATAAAACTCGTATATGCTGATTCTGTTGGTTAAGTTTTCAACAAGCACTTAACCAACATAAAGTGAATCGGCTGACAGGCATGACCACGCTCGTGATGTCAGCTATCCACTTTTGTGTAATGCATCTGTGACTATTCGCCCGCTCAAGCGGGCTTTTTTTGCTTGGAACTTTTTTCAAGCAGTCTCATCTAATCTTGTGTAAGCAAGCTATAACACTTAGATAGAAGGTGTAGGTTTGAAAAGGAAACAATTAGCAAACAATCATTTTCCTTCTATTCTTATTTCTGTAACAAAACTATTGCTTAATGCACCACGTATGAAGGAGAACAGAAACATTTGGGTTCCTTCCAGTGTAATTTTTTGGGGTAATCCTCACGCTATTTGAGATATCAGTCTGTCAATTTGTCTAAGGCAGCACAATTCTCCAAAGCGATACATTTCACCTGTACTTAATACTATTGCTGTCACAATAATTTTTACGTCCAAAACGTAGAATAACTGGGCTAAGTAAGAGAAAAGGAAAGTAAATATGAGACTGTTTAAGCGCTATACACCAAGTATGATTGCTAAACATATAAGTCGTCTTTTTAAGGGAAGAATCTATATTTACGGGGTCGGAAGATTCGAGTTTGATAACGGTAAATTGATACTACCGGAAAAAGCGGAACAACGTCATTTTCGAGCGGTAAAAGAGATTAACCAAGAAATAATGAAACTCCGATGCGCATACGCTTAGCACTTCATCGATGTCAAAAAGATAAGTAAAACAAAGGCTGGATTATCCAGCCTTTTGTATTTTCAGGTAATGTAACTCAGAGCTATTGACGAGCCAGTTCTGGTAGGTGCCCCTTCAAACCCAGTGCACGCTTCATGATCTCATCTTTAGCACCCGGTAATTGTCCCGCTAAACTCAAGCCAATACCGCGAACCAGTTTTTTCGCTGGATGGCCACCAGAGAATAAATCACGGAAACCTTGCATCGCCGCAATCATCTTCGCCGCTTCAGCCTTACGCCAACGCTCATAGCCACGCAGATTGCGTTTACTACCAATGTCTTGCCCTTGTTTCCAAAGAGTCAGTACTTCTTGCGCCAGACTGGCTGCATCCAATAAGCCGAGGTTCACGCCTTGGCCAGCTAAAGGGTGGATGGTATGAGCCGCATCACCAACCAGTGCAACACGTTCAACCACAAAGTCTCGGGCATAACGCATTTTTAGCGGAAACGCAGCCCGCTCTCCCACCACTTCACACACGCCTAAACGAGCATCGAATTCGCTGGTTAGCGTTTTGTTGAACACTTCATCGCTCATGGCCAGCAATTCTTCCGCTCGGTTTGGCTCTGTCGACCAAACGATAGAACACATGTTTGGTTGAGACATCGGTAAAAATGCCAAAGGCCCATGAGGTGTAAAAATCTGACGCGCGATGCTGTGGTGCGGATCCGCTGTTTTCACATTAGCAACCAACGCATGGTGACCGTAGTCCCAATGCGTCAAAGGAATATCCATCTGGTTACGCAGCCACGAATTCGCGCCATCTGCGCCCACCACCAACTTCGCTGTCATCGCTTGGCCGTTATCGAGCGTTAACCAACTCTCTTGTTCACCAACCGCGAGTGTCGCACAGCGCGCAGGCATGAATAACGTTACGTTCTCTAGCTTTTGCACTTGTTCCAACAACGCTAACTGAATCACGCGATTTTCAACGATGTGACCCAAATCAGGTTGCGCCATACTTTGTGCATCAAACTCTATTTTTGCGAAGCTGTCTTGCTCCCACACTTCCATACCGTAGTAAGGTGAAGCTCGGCGTCGCTCAATACCCTGCCAAGCTCCTAGCTTACGTAAAATGGTTTCACTTGAGCGGCTCAGTGCAGAAACTCGCACATCAGGCAGTTCATTCAACGTTTCATCTGGCACTTTACCTTCGATCACGGCGATACGCAGGTCACTGTCTTTGAATGCGGCGGCAAGCGCCAACCCAACCATCCCTCCGCCGATGATGGCGATATCTACACTTTGCATCATTGCTATTTATTACCTAATAACTGGTTGTTACCTAGTTTGTTGCAGTCAATCATCGTTTCACTAAACCAAGAGTATGGCGCAAGAGCGGCTGCTTAAAAATAGAAAGGTTATCCATCGCGGCTAAGGCTGTATTTCGCCCAATTCGCATCGCGAGTAAATCGTTCGAAAAAACATGGACTAACGAGCTTGTTAGCCAAATGGTTTCGTTGCGGTCTGCTTCTCGGCGTTGACTAAAGCGGATCAGGCCTTGGTAACGCCCAACATCTTCACCTTGCTTGACCAGTTCCTCAGCGAGAGTGACCACGTCTCGGATCCCCAAGTTGAAGCCCTGCCCAGCAATGGGATGCAGCGTTTGTGCTGCGTTACCGACTATCGCAAAACGGTGTGAAATATTTTGCTTACGGTGACGAAGCAACAACGGATAGCTCGCACGGAGGCCCACTTTTTGCATCGCACCTAATCGCCAACCAAAATCTTGCTGAAGCCGTTCAAGAAATTCGCTTTCAGACAATTCCATTACAATTTGAGCTTCATCAGGGCGTAAGCACCACACGAGCGACATTCGATTATCACTCATTGGCAGCAGGGCAACTGGGCCGTTTTCAGTAAAACGCTCAAATGCGCGACCTTGATGCGGCTCTTGAGTCACAATATTGGCAATTACGGCAACTTGGTCGAAATCATGCTCAGAAAGCTCCAAACCAATTTGCTGACAACATTGCGAAACCGCACCATCGGCGGCAACAAGTAATTTCGCATTAAGCAACTCACCACTAGCAAGCTCAATCGTCACATTTTCTTGAGTTCGGGTAATGTGCTTCGCGGAGTTTGGGCAGTACAAATCGATAGCGGTACTGTGAGTCAGCAATTCTTGGTAAACACGACCAACATCGGCTAACTCTACGACATAACCTAACGCTTCAACGCCAACGTCGTACTTAGTGATGTCCGTCATTCCCGCATGAGAACGATCGGACACATGGATGTGTTCAATCGGGGTCGTAAAAGGTTCAATCGCAGACCATAACTCTAAGTGACGCAGCAGGTTAACCGTACCATAAGACAAAGCAATCGAGCGCGAATCAAAGCCCGGATGCTGATCAGATTGCGCTTTAAACGGTTCAACAACGGCAACACGCAAAGCCCCTTGAGACAAATGCTCAATCGCTAAAGCTAGTGTAGCCCCAGCCATGGCACCACCAGCAATTACTACGTCATATTGCTTCATGTTAACCTCTGGTCTATCTACGATTAATGGATCGTCGGTTTGCTTTCGCTGCTTTCTGGGCGAGCTCCGAACTCTGCATGAATGGTAAGTACGCAAGCTTTCACGTGTTCAATGACTTGTTCCAGCAATTGTGCTTGTTCACCAAAGTCATCATCTTCATCAATGCCTAACTTGGCAATTTCTTCTAGGTCAGCCAACGCTTCTTTTGCATCATCCGATGCATTGTTCAGCGCAATGCCTGCTAAACCAAGACCAGAGATAAAGTGATTCACAAAATCAGACAAGCTATCTGCCAACGCGAATAAACCCTCTTCGCCCGACTCATCCGGCAGAAGTAGTGACAGCTCCATGGATGAACCCGTTAGCTCGTTCGCCGTCACTTTGAAGACCGTCTGTGCAAAAGCTAACGCAGTCGTTGGCCAGCCCATGCCATCATTGGTGTAATCGAATAGAATTGGTTGCCAGGTTTGATCGTTAATCGCCAATCCACCACTTAGCATGCCGACAAGCAAACCGTGCAGCTCAGCAGGTGTCACAGCTAAACTTGCAGATTGTAGCTCTGCAGCAATAGATTGATATTCTGGAAGGGTGATTTCACTCATAACTTGGCTCATTCTTGCGTAATAATGTATCGACATATCCTACCATCAAGGTTAGTCGTCTGAAACGGCTATCAAATTCAATTTTGAACACCATTTGTTCAATTTGCCCAATTCCTGTGTGATCACGTCATCATTTCTCTTTCTGTGATGGGAAATGCTTGAATCTTAATAACGGTTTTCCTATAGTTTCCTCCTCGGTAGTTGCACGTAGCAACACCTTAGATAGCGCGAATATAGAGTTTATTCATCATGAGCAATCAAGCGATCGACGTAGAAATACTAGGCAAAGTTACACGAGTAAATTGTCCAGCAGGGCAAGAAGAGTCTCTCGTTGCAGCAGCAAAAGATCTTGATCGCCGATTGAAAGAGATGAGCGAACGTACTAAGGTAACCAATGAAATTCAACTGCTGACGTTTGCTGCATTAAACATTTGTTATGAGTTGCACACCAAGTCATACGAATCAAACGGTCAACAACAAGAAATTACTGAGCGCATGGAAAAGCTCACCGCGTCTTTAGAGAACGCACTAAGCAAAGTTACGCAAGGACAGCCGTAGATACAAAATTTACCCTGGGGTGTTCGTCAGACGGATTTAAGTCCCTGAGCCGATAAGCAATACCAAAGGGTTAGTACTTGATAGCTATTGAGCAAGCTTGGCATGCACCGAGAAGCCTACGGTTATCATTGCTGATCCGCCTTGAACCAGCTGGTTCAAGGGCCACAATCCTCAACGGCACCCTGGGGTATTCCTCTATGTCAGAACTTTCTCGACAAGACTTTCGTAAATTGATCCGTGAAAAACGCAACGCCTTGTGTAGCGATACGCAGTTTCAAGCGGGGCTAGACCTAGTTACTCAATTCGCCCAACTTCCAGAAATCCAACAAGCGCAGAACATTGCCATTTATCTCTCTGCCGATGGTGAACTCGATACGAAGCCACTGATTGAATGGTTATGGCAACAGGGAAAGTCGGTGTATTTACCCGTCATCCATCCGTTTTCAAAAGGCCAGTTATTGTTTCTTCAATACGTGAATGAAGATCAACTGGTCTACAATAAGTACCGCATTCTCGAACCAAAGCTCGATATTCGCCACCTTCTTCCCGTCAAACAATTAGATGTAATCTGCACACCTTTGGTCGGCTTCGACAGCATCGGGCACCGCTTAGGTATGGGTGGAGGCTACTACGATCGCACTCTTTCTCATTGGTTCAAGACAGGAGAAGGTGCCAAACCGATTGGCATTGCTCACGATTGCCAGCATGTAGAACGCTTACCAATTGAAAGCTGGGATATTCCATTACCTAAGATCGTGACTCCAAGCCAAATATGGCAATGGGAAAAGTAACGCTTAGCCGCTATAATCACGCCCGCAAACGTTAACGAACATCTATTCAGGAGATTGGCATGACTCAAGATGAAATGAAAAAAGCGGCTGGTTGGGCAGCACTTAAATATGTTGAGAAAGGCAGCATTGTCGGTGTTGGCACAGGCTCTACCGTGAATCACTTCATCGATGCACTAGGCACTATCAAAGATGATATCAAAGGTGCAGTGTCTAGCTCAGTTGCTTCTACAGAGCGTCTAAAAGAGCTTGGTATTGAAGTTTTTGAGTGCAACGACGTAATTAAGCTAGACGTATATGTTGATGGCGCAGACGAAATCAACCCTGCGCGTGAAATGATCAAAGGTGGCGGTGCTGCGCTAACTCGTGAAAAAATCGTTGCAGCAATCTCTGAAAAGTTTGTATGTATCGTTGACGACACGAAAGCGGTTGACGTGCTTGGCCAGTTCCCTCTTCCTGTGGAAGTGATTCCAATGGCACGTTCTTACGTTGCTCGTGAGTTGGTGAAACTTGGTGGCGACCCTGCATACCGTGAAGGTGTTGTAACGGATAACGGCAACATCATCCTAGATGTGCACAACATGCAAATCACCAACCCGAAAGAGATGGAAGACAAAATCAACGGTATCGCGGGTGTGGTAACGGTTGGTCTTTTTGCTCACCGTGGTGCTGATGTTGTGATCACTGGTACGCCAGAAGGCGCAAAAATTGAAGAGTAAATAACAGCCATGAATCGGTCTATCTGATTCAGTTTTCTGTTATTTCATTACAGACGGTGCTGCAAGGCGCCGTTTTTTATTCCTTTCTCTAAGAAAATTATCTCTTATTCCGTAATTTTCTTACCCAAAGCAATTTTTTTTTGTTACTTTATTGAACAGAAGACGCACAAGGAAACGTTTGTCCTCCTACAAAACTATTAATTATCCCCTTTTTAATGGTTTTGCCCAATGTGCGCCACATTAGCCCACCTTTCCATTTTAAGGACGAGAAAAAATGGCCAAAGTTTCACTGGAAAAAGAAAAGATTAAGATCCTCTTACTCGAGGGACTTCACCCTTCTTCAGTTGAAGTTCTTCAAGCAGCTGGTTACACCAACATTGAATATCACAAAGGTTCGCTTTCAGAGGAAGAACTGATTGAAGCAGTTAAAGATACGCACTTCATCGGTATCCGCTCCCGAACGAATCTATCCGAGGAAGTGATCAATGCGGCAAACAAACTGGTTGCGATTGGCTGTTTTTGTATCGGAACTAACCAAGTCGATCTTGGTGCGGCGGCAAAACGTGGTATTCCTGTATTCAATGCACCGTTTTCAAACACGCGAAGTGTAGCAGAACTCGTGCTTGGTCAGATTCTTCTGCTCCTTCGTGGGATTCCTGAAAAGAACGCTTTAGCACACCGTGGTATTTGGAAGAAGAGCGCAGACAACTCTTACGAAGCGCGTGGTAAACGTCTTGGTATCATTGGTTACGGCCATATCGGTACTCAGCTGGGCATTATTGCTGAAAACTTAGGTATGCGCGTGTACTACTACGACATCGAAAACAAACTATCACTTGGCAACGCAACGCAAATCCACACGATGAGCGAGCTGCTAAACAAATGTGATGTTATTTCGCTGCACGTACCAGAAACACCTGAAACGAAGAATATGATGGGCGAAGAAGAATTTGCTCGCATGAAGCCTGGCGCAATCTTCATCAACGCCGCTCGCGGTACCGTTGTTGATATTCCTGCGCTTTGCCACAGCCTAGAAGCAGGTCACTTAGCTGGCGCAGCAATCGACGTATTCCCAGTTGAACCAAAAACAAACGCTGACCCGTTTGAATCTCCACTACAGAAATTCGATAACGTCATTCTAACGCCACACGTGGGCGGCTCTACTCAAGAAGCACAAGAAAACATCGGCGTGGAAGTTGCGGGTAAACTGGCGAAATATTCAGATAATGGTTCAACACTATCAAGCGTTAACTTCCCTGAAGTATCTCTGCCTGAACACGGTCGTGAGTGCTCTCGCTTACTGCACATTCACAAAAACCGCCCAGGTATTCTGACTCAAATTAACACAATCTTCGCAGAAGAAGGCATCAACATCGCAGCGCAGTACCTACAAACTGAAGCTGAGATCGGCTACGTAGTTATTGATGTGGAAACTGAGCGTTCAGAAGAAGCACTAACTAAGCTGAAAAGCATTGAAGGCACGATTCGTGCTCGTATTCTTCATTAAGAAGAATCCATACAACAAAGGCAGGGATTATCCCTGCCTTTTCTTTTTGTGTTACCAAAACAAATTATTTTAATTTGTAAACCACATCCACTTGGTCACGAATTACAAGAGTCGAGTCTTGGTAACTGTTCGAACCTTGCTTGCTGTCCATCGCCATTGAGCGCATCAACACAGGCTGTACATGCATTTGGTTATAGTTAATTTGCCAGATTCCGCCGAGTTTTTTATCAAAGCCAGATGCAAGCGATGCCGCTTTTTCTCTCGCATCTTTGATCGCAGCCATGCGCGCTTTTTGTTGGTATTCCACTTGATTGCTCACTTTCAATTGGATGTTGTCGACCTGATTAATGCCAGCTTTCAACGCCATATCCAAATACTGGTTAAGATCGGCTAAATCTGTCACTGTTACATTGATGCTGCGTGATGCTCTGTATCCAACCAACTCCGCTTTGCCCGATTTAGGGTAGTGATACTGAGGCGCAAGATACAGGTTTGAGCTGGTGATATTGTCCTTTGATAAACCAGCATCAGACAGATATTGGAGAAAATCTTCGACTGTTTTATCGACGGATTGTTTTGCTTGTTCCGCTGTCATGGTGGTATCCACCACTTTTACAGAAAAGGTCGCCATGTCTGGTGTTGCGACCACCTCACCGTAACCCGTTGTTGTTACGTGAGCAAATTCAGGCACATCAGCCAAGACTGAAACACTGCTAAGACTAAGAGCTGAAGCCAGCAAACACGAATACAGTTTCATTCGACAAATCCATCCATATCAATAGTGAAGTGTCTCCACAAATCAGCATCACCGACTTTGTTAAGTCGCCGAGCTGTAGGAGTAAGTGGTTTCATAATAGAAACTTCCGGTGATTATCCAAGCTCCTAACTTCACTTCTAACACAACTTTGACTGTGTAACTTTGGTGTAATTTCAACCATTCGTCATTTAATATTCGTCAGAAATGGTCGTCTATTCAATCACTACTGTGGTAAATGACGCTGTGCATAATTGACAATCGCTTGTGAAATCTCCTGCAATACGCCAGTTTCCAGCTGCCAATGATGCCAATAAATACGATAAGACATCAGGAAGCCAGGCGTAATATCAATTAACGAGCCTTGCTCTAGCTCATCAGTAATTTGCAGACGAGGGATCAAACAATATGCCACTCCAGCTAACGCCATTTTGAGAAAAGCCTCTGAGCTGCTGATGTTGTGATGAATCACGCTATCAGGACGCACATTGAAATGCTCCGTGAGAAACTTTTTATGTAAGTCATCATACTGATCGTAGGAAACCGCTGGCGCCTTTGCTAAGGTCTGATTGTTTACACCTTCAGAAAAGTAACGCTGATAAAACTCAGGGTTAGCCACACAAACGTAATCAATTCGTCCTAAGTAATCGGCGCGACAATTTGGTATTGCTTGAGACTCTAAACTGATCGCCCCTGCGACCTCACCACTTTTCAGTTTTTCTATTGAACGTGATTCACCGTAAATCGTCAGCTTCAACTCTACTTGACGAGTTTTCATGACATCTTGCAAAGCAGGCAGTAACCACGTTGCCAAACTGTCGGCGTTAGTAGCCAAAGACAGTTGTACTGGGCGCGTTGTAGTATCGTTTTTTATCTCAGGTAAAATTTCGTGCTCTAGCAACCGAACTCGGCGGTAAAGCCCCAATAGTTTTTTCCCAATGGGAGTTGGCTTGGGTGGCTGCTCTCGAATTAACACAGGTTGCGCCAAGAATTTTTCGAGCTGTTTAATACGCTGCGAAATGGCAGATTGTGAGACAAACAGATGCTCAGCAGCTCGTTCAAAACTGCCTTGATAAACAACGGCATCCAAGGCTTCTATCCATTTGTAATCCAACCCTCGCATTCACTTTCTCCCAAAAACCCAACACCAAACCACCAAATAAGTAACTCTAATAATATATTAAAATCATTAATTATACTTATTTTACCAAAGCCATTATCTTTCTCGTCTCTGTCGTTTTCTTAATTATTTGAGGTGTATCGTGAGCTTTTGGGTTTTATTGCAAGGATTTGGTTTAGGGGCATCGATGATCATTCCGATCGGAGCACAAAATGCGTATGTCTTGAATCAAGGCATAAAGCGCAATCACCACCTGACGACAGCCACTATTTGTAGCGTCTTAGATATGATCTTCATTTCTCTAGGTATCTTTGGTGGTGGAGCTATTCTGTCTCAAAATGAAATCCTACTGACATCGGTGACGCTTGGTGGTATTGCCTTCCTGAGCTTCTATGGACTACTTTCGCTTAAAAGCGCATTCAAGCCAGAGAATGAATCGGAATCAAAAGGGGAAGTCGTAGCTCGTGGACGCCGAACGGTCATTTTAGGCGCATTAGCTGTCACCGTGCTCAACCCACATTTGTACTTAGATACCGTTGTTATCTTAGGCTCAATCGGTGGACAATTTGAAGGCCATGATCGAATCGCTTTCGCGTTAGGCACTATTATGGCGTCATTTGTTTGGTTCTATACCTTGTCGATGGGCGCCGCAAAACTCGGGCCTACGCTATCTAAACCGAACGTAAAAAAAGGCATCGATATCGCCGTTGCACTGATGATGTTCACCATTGCTTATGTACTCGCGAGCGAGCTCATCACTAAATACTGGTAATCCAAACCAAAGGGTATAAATGACATGGAGTCACTGGAAAACATCTATCGCATCAACAAAGAGCGATTGCATTCGCTCTCGATTCCATTTCGAGAATGGCGACATGAAGCCATTCTCGACTTCGACACCGACCTTAAAGTCGCGAAAGAACTCGGCTGGCAAGGCACACATAGCAAAAGCTTATTTTTAACACTCAAAGGTGGCGGGTATGCCGTGTTCATTACTGATAAAGACTCTCGCCTTGATGCCAACACGATTAAAGCAATATTAGGCAAGCGACCTTCTATTGGTAGTGATGAACTCATGCAGGAATTACTTGGCTGCCTACCCGGTGCTGTTTGCCCGATAGGTTTACCACCAGAGGTTGCGATCGTGGTGGATACTAAGCTCTATCATCACGAAGAGTTGCTTTATACACCAGGGCTACCAGAGCGCACCTTCGGTATTGCAGGTATTCATTTAAAACCACTCTTACAGATAGGTAATAACCCTCTGTTTGAAATATAAAAAAAGCGAGGCTAGTGCCTCGCTTTTTAGATTATCTATCGTTCGAATTAAGATTCGACACGGTTCAAATGAACATCCATTTGTGGGAATGGAATTTCGATACCGTTCTCGTCCAATGCTTCTTTAATGCCTTGCATTGAATCGAAGTACACACCCCAGTAATCCGCAGTTTTAACCCAAGGGCGCACTACGAAGTTAACTGAAGAATCAGCTAGTGTTAGAACACCGATAGTCATATCAGGATCTTTCAAGATACGAGGATCTTTTTCTAGCGTTTCGCGAATCACTTTCTTCGTTAGCTTAAGATCGGCTTTGTATGAAACACCGATAACCAAATCTACGCGTCGCGTTGCATGGCGAGAGTAGTTCGTGATTGCACCACCAATAACAGACGAGTTAGGTACAACAACCATTTTGTTGTCTGGTGTTTTTAGAACTGTTTGGAAGATTTGAATCGCTTCAACACTACCCGCTACGCCGCCAATCTCTACATAGTCGCCAGATTTAAATGGACGGAATGCAACAATCAGTACGCCTGCCGCAAAGTTTGATAGAGAACCTTGTAGAGCAAGACCAACAGCAAGACCTGCCGCACCGATTACAGCAACAACCGATGCCGTTTGAACACCTAAGCGGCCCAGAGCTGCGATAAGTACGATAACGAATAGTAGGTAACGAACAAGACCGTGAATAAATTCTACGACCGCCTTATCCATGTTTTTCTTTTCAAGTACTTTGGAAACACTGCCAGCGACTGCTTTAACGATAATATTACCGATAAATAGGATAATCAGCGCTGAAATAATGTTCACACCGTACTGAATAAGTAGGTCTGAGTTGTTTGTAAGCCAAGTCTCAGCTTGAGTCAGCCCATCTGTTAGAGTGGTATCGATACCCATCGATTCACCTGCCATAATTCTTATCCTCAAAAATAAAGATATATAAATCTAATTGCCGTTAACTTATGAGCCTTGTTTTTTATAGGCCCTTATCTACAACAATATCCCTATTGCCCAACTGAACAGTGTCAGATTTTTGGCACGATATCCCAACTTTGACATTTTGCAAAGTCAGAGTTTCGCAAAGATATGCAAAACAAGGCTTTATCAGAATTTTCTGATATCGACCTGTTACAGAGTACGCAATGCTTTAACATTTCGCCACTTCTATTACCTAGATTCATGCGAAGCGGCTAAAAAACAACCTAATGATTATTGGCGCATTATTGATACGTGCTTACATGCCCCCATCCATTCTTCTATTCAGCATGGGTATAAATCTATTTAACGTTGAAGAAAGCCAAATGACAGACACAAAAAAACCCGCTCAAAGAGCGGGTTTTTAGATAACTCAATTCAGACGAATTATAGTACGTCGATTGCGTTAAGGTCAGCAAATGCTTGCTCAAGACGAGTAACCATTGAAGCTTGACCAGCACGTAGCCATACGCGTGGATCGTAGTACTTCTTGTTTGGCGCGTCTTCGCCAGTTGGGTTACCGATTTGACCTTGTAGGTAATCGTGGTTTTCAGCTTCGTACTGACGGATACCATCCCAAGTTGCCCACTGTGTATCAGTATCGATGTTCATTTTGATAACACCGTAGCCGATAGATTCACGGATTTCTTCTAGAGAAGAACCAGAACCACCGTGGAATACGAAGTTTAGAGAGTTCGCTGGAAGACCGAATTTCTCAGAAACGTACGCTTGAGAATCACGTAGGATAGTTGGAGTTAGAACAACGTTACCTGGCTTGTAAACGCCGTGTACGTTACCGAAAGATGCTGCGATAGTGAAACGGTGGCTGATAGCGTTTAGTTTCTCGTATGCGTATGCAACGTCTTCTGGAGAAGTGTATAGCTCAGACGCGTCCATATCAGAGTTGTCAACGCCGTCTTCTTCACCACCAGTACAACCAAGTTCGATTTCTAGAGTCATGTTCATTTTAGCCATGCGCTCTAGGTACTTAGCAGAAATTTCGATGTTCTCTTCTAGAGACTCTTCAGAAAGGTCGATCATGTGAGAAGAGAATAGAGGTTTACCAGTTTGCGCGAAGTACTCTTCACCAGCGTCTAGTAGACCGTCGATCCATGGTAGAAGTTTCTTAGCAGCGTGGTCAGTGTGTAGGATTACTGGAACACCGTAAGCTTCAGCTACAGCGTGAACGTATTTCGCACCAGCAACAGCACCTAGGATTTGAGCTTCTTGACCTTCAAGTTTTAGACCTTTACCAGCAAAGAAAGCAGCGCCACCGTTAGAGAACTGAACGATAACTGGAGCTTTAACTTTTGCAGCTGCTTCAAGTACTGCGTTTACAGAGTCAGTACCAACACAGTTTACTGCTGGAAGTGCAAAGTGGTTTTCTTTTGCAACTTCAAATACTTTCTGAACGTCATCGCCAGAGATAACACCTGGTTTTACGAAGTCGAAGATCTTAGACATGGATGTAATCCTATTTATCTGTCGTTTTTAAACAAAACTTGTTAAGTTGAAAATCTTGCAAACGTTTGCTCACAACTGAGGCTATTCTAGCAGAGTTCCTCTCACGTTGCAGCAAACAAGAAAGCGGGAGAGTAACTCCCCCGCTTTGCTTTAATTACTTAGCGCGTGCTTCTAGCATTTCTACTGCTGGAAGAACTTTACCTTCTACGAACTCAAGGAAAGCGCCGCCGCCAGTAGAGATGTAAGATACGTCAGCTTTGATACCGAACTTGTCGATAGCTGCTAGCGTGTCACCACCACCTGCAACAGAGAAACCTTCAGAAGCTGCGATAGCTTCAGAGATACCTTTAGTACCTGCTTCGAAGTTCTTGAATTCGAATACACCTACAGGACCGTTCCATAGGATAGTTTTCGCGTTTTTAAGGATTTCAGCTAGAGCAGCTGTTGATTCTGGACCAAGGTCGAAGATCATGTCGTCGTCTTGTACTTCAGAAACGTGTTTGATTTCTGCTTCTGCGTTCTCGTCGAATGCTTTCGCACATGCAACGTCAGTTGCCACTGGAATTGCACACTCGTCCATTAGTTTCTTAGCAGTGTCTACTAGGTCAGCTTCGTATAGAGATTTACCAACGTTGTGACCAGCAGCAGCGATGAATGTGTTAGCAATACCACCACCAACAACAAGTTGGTCAGCGATTTTAGATAGAGATTCAAGAACAGTTAGCTTAGTAGAAACTTTTGAACCACCTACGATAGCAACCATTGGACGAGCAGGCTTGTCCATTGCTTTGCCTAGAGCTTCTAGTTCGTTTGCTAGTAGAGGACCAGCACAAGCTACAGGAGCGTGCATACCAACGCCGTGAGTTGACGCTTGAGCACGGTGAGCCGTACCGAATGCATCCATTACGAATACGTCACATAGTGCTGCGTATTTCTTAGATAGCTCTTCTTCGTTTTTCTTCTCGCCTTTGTTGAAGCGAACGTTTTCTAGAACAACAAGCTCACCAGCGTTTAGCTCTAGGCCATCTAGGTAATCTTTAGCAAGTTTAACTTCGCAATCTAGTGCGTCGTTTAGGTAGTTAACAACTGGTTGTAGAGAGAACTCTTCAGCGTATTCACCTTCAGTTGGACGACCTAGGTGAGAAGTAACCATTACTTTAGCGCCAGCTTCTAGGCAGTGCTTAATAGTTGGAAGAGATGCGATGATACGTGCATCAGAAGTTACTTTACCGTCTTTTACTGGCACGTTTAGGTCAGCACGGATGAATACACGTTTACCTGCAAGATCCAGGTCAGTCATCTTGATTACAGACATGATGTGTCCTCTCAAATATTTAATAATTAAAGTTTTTGAAAACTCGGCAACCCTGCCAAGCCTGTTAATTCTTCAAACTGGTTATAGATATGGAGATACGTCAGATTTATTTCAAGGCTTGAAATAAAAATTCTCTCCATCACTTCTTCACCTTTAAAGCTCCACTTGTGAAGAAGCTTTCATTGCTAAAGCGGTATCCAGCATCCGGTTAGCAAAGCCCCATTCGTTATCGCACCAAACGAGCATTTTTACTAATTGCCCGTTACTCACTCTTGTCTGAGTTCCATCCACTATCGCGCTATGGGGATCGTGGTTAAAGTCGATGGAAACGAGTGGCGATTCAGTATAGTCAACAATGTTACGTAATGTACACTGAGATGCGTTAACAATGGTTTGATTTACGTCATTAACTTTCACATTTGTATTAATTGTGACACTTAAATCCATTGCAGTGACGTTAACTGTCGGAACTCGAACGGAAATGGCTTCGAATTTGTTGGAAAATTTCGGGAAGATTCTTTCAATTCCTTTATGCAACTTGGTGTCAACAGGAATGATAGATTGGCTCGCAGCTCGAGTACGACGTA
The DNA here is from genome assembly GCF_900460535.1 of Vibrio parahaemolyticus. Taxonomy (NCBI): domain Bacteria; kingdom Pseudomonadati; phylum Pseudomonadota; class Gammaproteobacteria; order Vibrionales; family Vibrionaceae; genus Vibrio; species Vibrio parahaemolyticus. The sequence goes on from NZ_UHIL01000001.1 coordinate 2,932,521, forward strand.
AGTCATTATGGTAGGCATCAATAACTTGTTGGTCGTTCATGGATGAGTGGATTGTGGTAATGGTACCTGACTCAATCCCAAATGCTTCATCCAATACTTTGATGATGGGAACAATACAGTTGGTGGTACATGAACCATTGGACACCACGCGGTGTTCATCTTTGAGAGTTTCGTGGTTCACACCGTAAATAATGGTGTTATCGAGATCGTTCGCTCCTGGGTGAGAGAAGAGCACTTTCTTCGCTCCGGCTTCGATATGGGCAAGACCATCCGCCTTTGAACCATAAACGCCGGTACAATCTAAAACGATATCGACTTCAAGGTCGCGCCACGGAAGCAGTTCAATTTCAGAGAGATGAAGAATTCGGATGGCATCATATTCACCGCTTTCATGGTGAACATTCAAATGTTCTTGATCGTGGGAGATTTTCTTACCGAAACGGCCATGACTGGTGTCATATTGTAGAAGGTGAGCCATTGCCTCTGGTTGAGCAAGCTCATTAACCGCTACCACTTTAATCTGCTGATGTTTGCCGCTTTCATAGACAGCTCGCAGAACATTACGACCTATACGTCCAAATCCATTGATCGCAACTTTTAGCATTTATCCTTCGTCCCACCAAAAATTTCGTGGCACAGATAGTACCTGATAAGGCTGAAAAACGCACCTAATGAATCATAGTAAAGCATGATTTAAAAAGGCTGGGACATAGCCCAGCCTTCTTTGAAAGAGATTAGAATGCTACGTCTAACCCTAACCAGTAACGACGTCCATCTTCGACGTACCCATATTCTTTGTAGTTGATGTCTTCATCGAACAGGTTGTAAATCGCACCTTTGATCTTGGTGTTATCCGTCAACTGATACGTTACGCCGGCATCTACAAACGTATAAGCAGGTTCAACGATGCTGTTGCGTGATGGGCCAGTGACGGGATCCATTTCTTTTCCTCGGTAGGTCACTTTCGTCCAGCTCTCTAGGTTGTCTGTTGTTTGCCAAGTGACATCAACATTAAACAGGTGCTTTGGAAGTTGCTGAAGTGGCATGCCTTTGTATTCACCCGTTTTTTGCTCCGAGTCGGTAAAGGTATAGCTTGAGCTTAAGTAGATAGTCTCGGTTAGTGGTTTCGCCAACGTTGCTTCTACACCCTGAGTAACAGCTTCATCCACATTAATGCGGTAAGTAGGATCTGCCCCCCATTGGTTTGGGCCATCCGTACAAATTGTATCTGGGCACACCACGCGAGTGATCTTATCTTTAAACTCATTGTGGAAGGCGGTTAACGTCACATCAAGACCAGAATCACCTTGGTAAAGCACACTGATTTCTTTGTTCAGTGAAGTTTCCGGATCCAAATCTGGGTTACCATAAATATTGCCGCCACCACTGACTTGCGCCCAACCTGGGGTAATTTCACGTAACTGAGGAGAGCGGAAGCCTGTCGCCACACCGCCTTTGACCGTCCAAGCAGGATCAACACGCCACACACCATACACTCGCGGACTAAAATGCGCGCCGTAGTTTTCATCGTGATCCAAACGACCACCTAATGTCAGACTAAAAGGTTCTGCGATCTTCCATTCATCTTCGATGAACACAGCCCATTGTGTATTTGATGCTTTCGTTTTAGATGATGCTTTGTTGGACGTAAAATCTTCCAACTCGGCATGCGTCGCATCGACACCAGTTGTCAGTGTATGCGCGCCCAGCCCTTTAACTAGACTGGATTTAAACGTGGTATTTACAATAGTCATTTCGCGAGATTTGTTTTCACTCTCCTCGCGCTGCAAGTAGGTATCAGAGTTACCCAATAACTCCCACTCCGCGGTGTGACTAAGCGTAACGTAGTTGCGACGGTATTCATTCAATGAATCTTCACAGCCTCTACGACAGCCCGTCGTAGGTACAGAAAGACCAACATTACCGCGACGACTTTGTGCCGATGTACCACCCTCTAACTGCACAGAGTGACGGTCATTGATTTGATAGATCAGTTTTGAAGAGATGCTCTGCATATCTTTGTCTTCATAACCATAATCAATGTCATCTTCTTCCCTTGCGGTGTATTGACCATAAACCTGTAGCAACAAGTTTTCTGCAAGAGGGCCATTTACAAAGAAGTTCGCACTCTGTTCACCACCAGAACGGCTGTTTTCTTGGATAACCGTCCCCAGCTGCACATTACCTGTCCACTCAAGCGCATCTTTACGGGTGATCACGTTAATCACACCACCAATCGCATCGGAACCATATAGTGTCGACATCGGGCCACGGATCACTTCGATTCGCTCAATGGCTTGAAGTGGTGGCAACCAACCTTGTTCAATACCAGGGCCATCGCTATTTGGGCGAGTTTCGCGAGTACTTTGGCGCTTACCATCCACAAGAATTAACGTGTACTTAGAGCCCATACCACGAATGCTGATATCGGTTGTATCACCACCACCAGTCACAACAACACCCGGCACACTTTTCAGTGCATCAGTCACGTCGCGGTAGTAGCGCGAGTCCAATTCTTCTCGCGAGATAACACTAATACTTGCAGGCGCATCCGCTTGGGATTGCTCATAACTTGACGCTGTCACCACGACGGTTTCCATTTTAGAAACTGAGTCGTTAGCAAATACATGAGGGACACTGACGAAGGCTAAAACACCAGTTGCAGTTAGCACTGGCAGTCTAAGAGTGGACATCTACATCTCCATAATTGATAATGATTATTATTTTCGAAGTGGAATTATTCATAAATAGAATGAGATGCATAGTGAGAGTTATGGAACGGTTCTTCCCATATATGGAATCCGTACATAACGCAGTAAGGAGTAAGATATGCACGACTTAGCATCAATTCGTGCTTTTGATGCGCTTAACCAACACAAAAGTTTGACCGCAGCCGCCAAAGCATTGAATCAGCCGAAATCCACCGTGAGCCGCCGCTTAGCACAATTAGAAGCCGACTTTGGCCAAGCGCTAACAACTCGACAAGGCAACCGCTTGATTCTGACACGCGCAGGGGAGATTTTTGCCGACTACAGCCGCCAGATCCTAGAGCTCAGCGAGGAAAGTTATGAGGCGCTTCAAGGCTTAAATAATCAAGTATCAGGCTCTCTACATATCGTTTGCCACGCAGCGTTAGTTCGCAGTTGGTTAGGCGATGTGCTCAATGAATTTCTGGCGGAGAACCCTGACGTCAGAGTCCAGCTCACCAGTGATTTTTCCGATACACACCACGATCCAGATTTGTTTATCTGGCTAGGTGAACACAAAGGGCTGGATTGGCGCAAAGAAACGCTTGGCGTATTTCGTTACACCCCATTCGCGTCGCCAAACTACATCGGAAAACATGGCCCCATCCACCACCCGAGAGAACTAAACAAACATCCGTGGATAGATTTTGGGTCGATACAAGAGAATGGTTTGCTACTCTCGCACCCAGAACAAGGGGAGTTTTTTCTAGAGCCATTTGTCAGCCGACTCTATAGCGACAACATTGCTATGCAGATCGATAGTATCGCCAACGGACACGGCATTGGTCTCTTGCCAACTTGGACTGCACAAGGGTATGAGAAACATCACCCCGGCCGTATCACCCCATGCCTTGAAGGCTGGCTTTCAGAGCCAATAACGATCAACTGTTATACACCAGCAGGGCGTCATCCTCTTCGCTTATCCGTACTGCTTGAAGATATTCACCAAAGTATTCCGCTAGATTGGAAATATTGAGACAAATAAAAAGGCCATCAACATGATGGCCTTTTCTCACAACCGCTCAACAGAGTCGGTTTAAACAACTGTCTCGATTACGCTAGTAGTTCTTTTGCTGTGTTCACTACGTTTTCTACAGTGAAACCAAACATTTCGAACAACTGGTCAGCAGGTGCAGATTCACCGAATGTTGTCATACCGATGATGCGACCGTCGAAACCAACGTACTTGTACCAGAAGTCTGCGATGCCCGCTTCAATAGCGATACGAGCTGTTACGTCTGATGGTAGAACTGCTTCACGGTAAGCTGCGTCTTGTTTGTCGAATGCATCTGTTGATGGCATTGAAACCACGCGTACTTTCTTACCTTCTGCTGTTAGTTGTTCAGCGGCTTTCACTGCTAGCTCAACTTCAGAGCCTGTTGCGATAAGGATTAGCTCAGGCTTACCTTCACTGTCTTTCAGGATGTAAGCACCTTTCGCGATGTCTGCGACTTGCTCAGCGCTGCGTGGTTGTTGCGCTAGGTTTTGACGAGAGAAGATAAGTGCTGTTGGTGCATCTTTACGTTCAATCGCTAGTTTCCATGCTACAGCAGACTCAACTTGGTCACATGGACGCCATGTGTTCATGTTTGGAGTCAAACGTAGAGACGCCATTTGCTCAACTGGTTGGTGAGTTGGGCCATCTTCGCCAAGACCGATAGAATCGTGTGTGTACACTTGGATGTTCTGAATTTTCATCAAAGCAGCCATACGCATTGCGTTACGAGCGTATTCCATGAACATTAGGAATGTTGCGCCGTAAGGAACGAAACCGCCGTGTAGTGCGATACCGTTCATAATAGCAGTCATACCAAATTCACGTACACCGTAGTGGATGTAGTTACCAGAGAAGTCGTTCGCTTCTAGAGACTTAGAGCCCGACCACATGGTTAGGTTAGAAGGTGCTAGGTCAGCAGAGCCGCCCATAAATTCTGGTAGCATTTGACCGAAAGCTTCTAGAGCATTTTGAGATGCTTTACGTGACGCAATGTTTGCTGGGTTTGCTTGAAGATCAGCAATGATTTGGTTTGCTTTCTCTTCCCACTCTGCAGGAAGTTCGCCGTTTAGACGACGCTTAAGCTCTGCTGCTTCTGTTGGGTAAGCCGCTGCGTATGCTTCGAACTTCGCGTTCCACGCCGCTTCTTTTTCAGCGCCAGCTGCTTTTGCATCCCACTCTGCGTATACATCAGCAGGGATTTCAAATGCAGGGTGTTCCCAACCTAGGAATTCACGCGCTGCTGCGATTTCTTCCGCGCCTAATGGTGCACCGTGACAGTCGTGTGAACCAGATTTGTTTGGAGAACCAAAACCGATGATAGTCTTCGTACAAATTAGCGTAGGACGAGGGTCTGCTTTTGCAGCTTCAATCGCTGCGTTGATTGCTTCAGAATCGTGACCATCTACTGCTGGAATTACGTGCCAGCCGTACGCTTCAAAACGCTTAGGTGTATCGTCAGAGAACCAACCTTCAACGTGACCATCGATAGAGATGCCGTTGTCATCCCAAAATGCGATCAGTTTACCTAGACCTAGCGTACCAGCAAGAGAACATGCCTCATGCGAGATACCTTCCATCAGACAGCCATCCCCCATGAACACGTAAGTGAAGTGGTCAACGATGTCGTGGCCTTCTTTGTTGAATTGTGCTGCTAGCGCTTTTTCTGCTAGAGCCATACCAACAGCGTTCGTGATACCTTGACCTAGAGGGCCTGTTGTCGTTTCGATGCCTGGTGCGTAGCCGTACTCTGGGTGACCTGGAGTCTTAGAGTGAAGCTGACGGAAGTTTTTCAGATCATCAATAGATAGCTCGTAACCGCTCAAGTGCAGTAGAGAGTAGATCAGCATAGAACCGTGGCCGTTTGAAAGTACAAAACGGTCGCGATCTGCCCACTCTGGGTTAGCTGGGTTGTGGTTTAGGTGAGAGCGCCAAAGAACTTCAGCGATATCAGCCATACCCATAGGTGCGCCTGGGTGGCCAGAGTTAGCTTGTTGAACACCATCCATGCTTAGAGCACGAATTGCATTGGCAAGATGTTTACGAGACGACATGTCTGCTCCTGAGTACATTAAGCGAAACGAAAAAAGAGGTCACAATTCTCTCAAAGCCAAGTGGGGTGTGCAAACGTTTTCCAACCCAAAACCTCACAAATATTGCACCTTTCAGTTCAAATACATCGAAGTTCTAAAAATTATCAATAATTCAAGCAAACGTTTGGTTATAACAAAAACCAAAAAAGAGCTTGTAATTCGAGCAATCAAAATTAGAATAGACGTCTAGATGTAGATACACCTACAAATATTAGTATTAATTTGCGCTGGGGAGTTTATCATTCCTCAGTTTTAAACCAGATATAGTGGAGCTAACATGGCTAAGCACCTGTTTACTTCTGAGTCAGTATCAGAAGGTCATCCAGATAAAATTGCAGACCAGATTTCTGATGCGGTTCTTGACGCGATTCTAGAGCAAGATCCAAAGGCTCGTGTTGCATGTGAGACTTACGTTAAAACCGGTATGGTAATGGTGGGTGGTGAAATCACGACTTCAGCATGGGTTGACATCGAAGAGTTAACTCGTGAAACCGTTCGTGAAATCGGCTACGTACACTCAGATATGGGCTTTGACGCGAACTCTTGTGCAGTTCTAAACACAATCGGTAAACAGTCTCCAGATATCAACCAAGGTGTTGATAAAGCTGACCCTAAAGAGCAAGGTGCAGGCGACCAAGGCATCATGTTTGGTTACGCATGTAACGAAACTGAAGTACTCATGCCAGCGCCAATCACTTACTCTCACCGTCTTGTTGAAAAGCAAGCAGAAGTTCGTAAAAACGGCACACTACCTTGGTTGCGTCCAGACGCAAAATCTCAGGTAACGTTCCAGTACGACCAAGGTAAGATTGTTGGTATCGATGCTGTTGTTCTTTCAACTCAGCACTGTGATTCAATCTCTACGCCTGACCTACGTGAAGCAGTAATGGAAGAGATCATCAAACCTGTTCTTCCTGCAGAGTGGATCAGCAAAGACACTAACTTCTTCATCAACCCAACCGGTCGTTTCGTTATCGGTGGCCCAATGGGTGACTGTGGTCTAACTGGTCGTAAAATCATCGTAGATACTTACGGCGGTGCAGCTCGTCACGGTGGCGGTGCATTCTCTGGTAAAGATCCATCGAAAGTAGACCGCTCTGCAGCTTACGCAGCACGTTACGTAGCGAAAAACATCGTAGCGGCTGGTATGGCTGACCGTTGTGAAATCCAACTTTCTTACGCAATCGGTGTTGCTGATCCAACGTCTATCATGGTTGAAACGTTTGGTACCGAGAAAGTATCTCACGACATCATCATTGAAGCGGTTCGTCAATTCTTCGACCTACGTCCATACGGTCTACAAGAAATGCTTAACCTACTTCAACCAATCTACAAGAAGACAGCAGCATACGGTCACTTCGGTCGCGAAGAGTTCCCATGGGAAGCGACTGATAAAGCTGAGCTTCTACGCGATTTCGCTGGCATCAAGTAATCGAGCCACGCAAGAATCAACAAAGCCCTCGCCTTATGGCGGGGGCTTTTTGTATCGAACATTCCTCCCTCCCCTTGCCGAACAAAAATTCAGCAATTATTTGTAAATTCCCCTATCACCGCCAATAGTTAACATAATGTTAAATGCACTTTTCGATGCATATAACACCGAGTAATAAGATGTAGGTTCACGTGGTGAAGTCCGTGATTAAAACACGTAAACCAAACATCCTTTTGTATGGCTCGATACCAAGTCACTGTACTCCTTAATATAACCATTGAGATGGTCGAGTACTGACGACCTTGGTAAGCGTTGACACCGTGGGAATTAATCAAGGAGGAGTTATGCCTCGTACCGTGAATCCATCTGACTTCCAAAGCAAACGAAAGGAAGTACCAGATAATGAATACGCCAGAACCATTCCGTGTAACACCGTCAATCTGAGTGCCCCCTTTCATTGGTTAGCTCTGGGGTTACATGATTTCGTACGTATGCCTCTCATCAGTGCTTTTTACGGCATCTGTTTTATGGCAGCAGCGATTGGTATTGTGCTTCTGGTGCAATGGCAAGGCACACACTTAGTGGTGATGCCAAGCCTCATCGTCTATATGCTCATAGGTCCGTTTTTAGCACTGGGTCTTTATGATGCGAGTTGGGAGAGAGAACGTGGGCACAAAGCGCGCCTGCTCCATTCCATGAAAGCGATTGGTCGTAACTCCAGCTCACAATGGGCGTTCGCAGTATTGCTCGCCGTCTGTATGATTTTCTGGATGCGTATCGCTGCGCTGCTCCACGCGTTGTACCCATCCGTACAAGGCGCACCACTGACTGAGTTTTTGCCTTTTCTGGTCATAGGTTCATTGGTTGGATTCGTGTTGGCGTGTACCGTATTTAGTATCTCTGCATTTTCGATTCCATTAATGATGGAGCGCCGTGTCGACATGATGACAGCGGTGTTTACTAGCTTTAACGCGGTGAAATCCAATATTCCGGCCATGATTGTTTGGGCAGCGATTATTTGTGGCGGTATCTTGATTGGCTTTGCTACCTACGGAATCGGTATGTTGTTTACCATGCCAATTTTGGGCTACGGTACATGGCACGCCTACCATGCAACCATCAAGAAAAAACACACGCCTTAACGGACAAATGCTATGATTCAGCCCTCGCCAACGCGGGGGCTTTTTATTGAATACACCGGAGTATGGATGGACATTGAACTGAGTTATAAAGCCAAGCAAGTCATGGCTGATTGTATCTCTTTGGCACAGCAAGTATTTAAGCGCTCATTCCCTATCCCAAGCATCACATTCAACGTTCGCGGCAAAGCAGCGGGAAAAGCCTACCTTCAATTAAATCAGATTCATCTCAACCCTATTTTATTTAGAGAAAATCCACAGGCGTTTTTGGAAGAAGTAATTCCTCATGAAGTCGCCCACTTAATCACCTACCAAGTGTACGGCCGAGTTCGACCACACGGAAAAGAGTGGCGGGGCGTCATGGAATCCGTATTTGGTATTCCTGCCAACACCACACACCGCTTTGAAGTTACCTCAGTCCAGGGTAAGACGTTTGAGTATCGTTGCGGCTGCATGACCTACCCGCTCTCGATTCGCCGACATAATAAAGTTCTGCGCAAAGAGGCAGCCTACTCCTGTCAAAAATGCCACCAGCCTTTGAATTTTACAGGTGTTCAACTTTCTTAATCTCGCCGGTGAGAAACAGCGGCGATCACTTGTTTATTTTTATTATTAACAGACTCATTACGAAAGCCAATCTCTGAGTGGTAGAATGATTAAAGTCATACTTTTTAAAGACTTTAATCATGAAATACTTGTTTACTCTGTTTCTCTTTGTTCTTTCTAGTTCCGCTTTTTCTGCCCCTCCTAGCTCATTTTCTGCCGCCAAACGTGAAGCGGTGAAAATCTATCAAGACCACCCAAGCAGTTTTTACTGCGGTTGTGATATCCAGTGGCAAGGCAAAAAAGGCGTTCCTGACTTAGCCTCTTGCGGTTACCAAGTTCGCAAACAAGAAAAACGCGCAGCTCGCATTGAATGGGAACATGTGGTTCCTGCTTGGCAATTCGGCCACCAGCTCCAGTGTTGGCAAAGCGGTGGGCGCAAAAACTGTTCGCGCAACGACACGGCCTTTAAACTCATGGAAGCGGATTTACACAACCTGACCCCAGCGGTTGGTGAGGTGAACGGAGACCGTTCTAACTTCAACTTCAGCCAATGGAACGGCATGGATGGTGTCAGCTATGGCCGCTGCGACATGCAAGTGAACTTCAAGCAACGCAAAGTAATGCCACCCGACAGAGCTCGCGGCTCGATTGCTCGCACTTACTTGTACATGAGCAAGGAGTACGGATTCAAACTATCCAAACAGCAAACTCAGCTAATGAGTGCTTGGAACAAAACCTATCCGGTAGACAAATGGGAATGTGAGCGTGATGAGCGCATCGCCAAAGTACAAGGTAACCACAACCCGTTTGTTCAAGAGGCTTGCCGCGCACTGTAAAAACACAAGCGCACCCGAGCTTTGTTTGAGGCGTTTCCTTCATTCGAAACGCCTCTTGCCCCTTGTTTTTTCGGTGGAAAGCATCCATGTTAGGAACTAAGTTTATTCTCTTGCTGGAAATCTCATGCGTATCCCTCGAATTTATCATCCAGAAACCATTCATCAACTTGGTACCATCGCTTTAAGCGAAGACGCTGCAGGCCATATCGGCCGAGTACTTCGCATGAAAGAAGGCCAAGATGTTCTATTATTTGACGGCAGTGGCGCAGAGTTCCCAGCAGTGATCAGTGAAGTCAGTAAAAAGAACGTTCTCGTTGACGTAACTGAGCGCGTCGAAAGCAACATTGAATCCCCTCTCGACTTACATCTTGGCCAAGTCATTTCACGTGGCGATAAGATGGAGTTCACCATCCAGAAATCAGTAGAGCTTGGCGTTAATACCATCACACCACTTATTTCTGAACGTTGTGGCGTAAAGCTGGATCAAAAACGTTTTGAGAAAAAGCTCGCGCAGTGGCAGAAGATTGCGATCAGTGCGTGTGAACAATGTGGTCGCAACGTAGTACCAGAAATTCGCCCAATCATGAGCTTGGAACAGTGGTGCCAAGAAGAGTACGATGGTCTAAAGCTCAACCTTCACCCTCGTGCAAAATACTCAATCAACACCCTGCCGACACCTGTAGAGAAAGTGCGTCTTCTGATCGGCCCTGAAGGCGGTTTGTCTTCAGAAGAGATCGACATGACTCGCGAATACCAATTTGAAGAGACGCTACTCGGCCCGCGCGTTCTACGCACCGAAACTGCGGCTCTGACAGCAATTACAGCCTTACAAGTTCGTTTCGGCGATCTTGGTTAAAACGGAGAAAAATAATGATCAAACTCGGTATTGTAATGGACCCAATCTCGTCCATTAACATCAAGAAAGACTCTAGCTTTGCCATGATGCTTGAAGCGCAACGCCGCGGCTATGAAATCCACTACATGGAAATGAACGATCTTCACCTAGACCAAGGCAAAGCGATTGCCGACACTAAAGTGGTTGAGCTGAAAGAAGATCCAAACGGCTGGTACGAGTTCAAATCTGAGCAGACGATCGAACTGTCTGAGCTCGACGCGGTGCTCATGCGCAAAGATCCTCCGTTTGATACCGAGTACATCTACGCGACTTACATTCTTGAGCGTGCTGAAGAACAAGGCGCATTGATCGTTAACAAACCTCAAAGCCTACGCGACTGCAACGAAAAACTGTTTACCGCTTGGTTCCCAGAACTTACGCCAACCACAATCGTGACACGCAAAGCAGAAAAAATTAAAGCCTTCCGTGAGGAGCACGGCGATGTGATCCTCAAACCTCTTGATGGTATGGGCGGCGCTTCAATTTTCCGCGTAAAAGAAAACGATCCAAACGTGTCGGTGATCATCGAAACGCTGACTAACCATGGTCAAAACTACGCGATGGCGCAAACCTTCGTGCCAGACATCAGCAATGGTGATAAGCGTATTCTTGTTGTTGACGGTGAACCGATGCCTTACTGTCTTGCGCGCATTCCTGCTAAAGGCGAAACGCGCGGCAACCTAGCTGCTGGTGGTACTGGTGAAGCTCGTCCACTAAGCGAAACAGATATGAAGATTGCTCAAGCTGTTGCTCCGACTCTAAAAGAAAAAGGGCTTATCTTTGTTGGTCTTGATGTGATTGGCGACAAGCTAACTGAAATCAACGTGACTAGCCCAACTTGTATTCGTGAAATCGAAGCGGCATTCGACATTTCTATCACTGGCAAACTGATGGATGCCATTGAACGTCGTGTGAAAGGCGAATAACTGAATTTATAGTACAGTTATAGTAGAGAACCAGACATTATCTTAAGCAAACTCATGCACATAGTCGCGAGTTTGCTTAAGTGCATTTACGAGTCTTAAAGGTCGGTATGAGAATGAACCTCACAAACCATTTTTTAGTAGCCATGCCTGGAATGAAAGATCCGTATTTCCAGAATAGCGTTATCTACGTTTGTGAACATAACGAAGAAGGCGCTATGGGCCTGATGATCAACGCGCCTGTTGATATCACCGTTGGCAACATGCTCAAGCAAGTTGACGTGCAGCCTGTTCACCCGCGCCTGTTTGAAGCCAGCTTAGATAGACCCGTCTACAATGGCGGTCCAATCTCAGAAGACCGTGGTTTTATTCTACATAAACCGAAAGATTACTATGAATCCAGCATTCAAATGACCGACGACCTTGCTGTCACCACTTCACGAGATATTCTTTCCGTATTGGGGACAGAGGCTGAGCCAAGTGACTATTTGGTTGCTCTTGGTTATTCCGGTTGGAGTGCTGGTCAGTTAGAAAATGAACTGGTTGAAAACTCTTGGCTAACCATCGAAGCCACACCAGAAATCATCTTCGATACGCCCATTACAGAGCGCTGGAAAAAAGCGGTAGAAAAGCTAGGTATCGACCCAAGCCAATTGTCGGCAGACGCAGGTCATGCGTAACGCAACCGCCTTCCTTAACTTCCACTTCATTAAGATTTGAGACACTGTATGTCACGCACAATAATGGCCTTCGATTTCGGTACTAAAAGTATTGGTAGCGCGATTGGTCAAGAAATCACTGGCACCGCTTCACCACTGAAAGCGTTTAAAGCCAATGATGGCATTCCAAATTGGGATGACATAGAAAAACAAATTAAAGAATGGCAACCAGATTTATTGGTCGTAGGCCTGCCAACGGATTTACATGGTAAAGATTTAGAAACCATCACCCCGCGTGCGAAAAAATTTGCGAAGCGTCTGCAAGGTCGTTATGGCTTGCCTGTTGAATTGCATGATGAGCGCTTATCAACTTCAGAAGCGCGCGCAGAATTGTTCAGTATGGGTGGCTACAAAGCCTTATCGAAAGGCAATATCGACTGCCAATCTGCCGTGGTCATTCTGGAAAGTTGGTTTGAAGCGCTTTGGGGCGAATAAACCTTGCAAGCACAATGAAAAAGGTTGGCAGAAGCCAACCTTTTTTGTGTCTTTAATACGCTTAATCCATATCGATTTTGACGTTGGCAAGACTGCCTGTAGAGAACGGCTCACCACGCTGTGTTTTCAGCATTAAACGAAGATCGTTGGCTGAATCCGCACTGTGCAATGCATCCTCTTCGCTGATCTTACCTTGCATCACCAGCTTGTAGAGCGATTGGTCAAACGTCAGCATACCAAACTCATTGGATCGTGCCATGGTTGACTTCAATTCGTGTAAATCACCACGACGGATCAAATCCGACACTCGTGGACTGTTTAGCAAGATCTCAAACACACCATGACGCCCTTGACCATTCTTATCACGGATCAGCTGCTGACCAATCACGCCTTTTAAGTTCATCGACAAATCAAACAAGAATTGCTCTTTTTGATCTTTAGGCACCAAATGGAGAATACGTTCTAACGCTTGGTTGGCGTTGTTGGCGTGCAACGTTGCCATACACAAGTGACCCGTTTCGGCGAAGGTCATCGCGTATTCCATCGTTTCTCGGCTACGGATCTCACCAATCAAAATCATATCAGGCGCTTGGCGCAACGAGTTTTTCAGTGCGACTTCATAACTTTCGGTATCCAAGCCCACCTCACGCTGAGTCACGATACAACGCTTATGCTCATGCACAAATTCGATCGGATCTTCGACCGTCAAGATGTGACCGGTTTTGTTGCTGTTTCGATAGCCCGTCATCGCCGCCATCGTGGTCGATTTACCCGAGCCAGTCGCGCCGACCACCAGCACCAAACCACGCTTGGCAATCGCTAAGTCTTGCAGCACTAAAGGCAATTTTAACTGCTCAAAAGTAGGAATAATGGTTTCGATACGGCGAATGACTGCTCCCGGCAGTTCTCGCTGAAAAAAAGCACTAATACGGAAGCGACCACAATCTCTGACGATAGCAAAGTTTGATTCGCGGCTTTTGCGAAACTCCTGACGCCGATCCGGATCCATTGCGCTATCAAGCAACTTTGCAACATCATGTTCGGTGAGTTTCTCCCCTTGCGGACGCAATTCGCCATCCACACGAAATAGAATTGGCGCACCAACCGTGATGTAAAGATCCGACGCTTTTAGCGTCAACATACCTTCAAGAAATTTATTCAGATCCATCTTCCGTATTCACCATTATCTGTATGAGCGTTACGAGAATTGCTGCACTTCAAGCCCAATCTTGCTGTCGACTTCTTCGCGTGAAACCATACCTTGCGCCATCAACTGACGGGCATTTTGTTCCATGGTTTGCATTCCATGCGCGGCACCCGTTTGAATGATTGAGTACATCTGCGCGACTTTGTCTTCGCGAATCAAGTTACGAATCGCGGGCGTTGCCATCATGATTTCGTGACAAGCGATACGACCACCGCCATTACGTTTCAACAGTTTTTGCGCGATAACTGAACGAAGGGATTCAGACAACATGGAACGCACCATGTCTTTGTCGCTACCTGGGAACACATCGATGATACGGTCGATGGTTTTTGCTGCTGAACTGGTGTGCAACGTACCGAAAACTAGGTGACCCGTTTCCGCCGCCGTTAACGCTAGGCTGATGGTTTCTTTGTCACGCATCTCACCGACAAGGATCACATCCGGGTCTTCACGCAATGCGCTGCGTAGCGCGTTTTGGAAGCTATGGGTATCACGGTGAACCTCACGTTGGTTGATCAAACACTTATTGTTGTTGTGAACAAATTCAATCGGATCTTCAATTGTGAGGATATGCTTGTTGTGATTACGGTTAATGTAGTCAACAATGGCTGCTAAGGTTGTCGATTTACCAGAACCCGTTGGGCCAGTAACCAAAACCAAACCTTTTTCAGCATTCGCGATTTTTTTGAAGATCTCTGGCGCTTCTAGCTCCTCCAGAGTTGGGATGCTACTTGGAATGGTACGGAACACTGCCGCACAACCGCGAGATTGGTTGAAAGCGTTGACACGAAAACGGCCAACGTTATGCAATTCAAAAGAGAAATCGACTTCGAGTTTTTCTTCGAACTCACTGCGCTGGGCATCGTTCATGATTTCAAAAACCAAACGATGCACTTCTTGGTGTGTAAACGCTGGAATGCCCAGTTTTCTCACATCACCATCAATACGAACCATTGGTGGTACACCTGCAGAAAGATGTAGATCCGAAGCATTATGTTTTACACTAAAATCCAGTAACTCAGTGATATCCATTTAAAATCCTTAAGTCTAAAGTACAGCTATGAGTAGTATTCAACAAAATATTGAACATATCACCTCTCAAATTCGACGCGACGAACAAAAATGTGGTCGATCTCCAGAGTCAGTGCAACTTCTAGCGGTAAGCAAAACTAAACCTGTCGAGGCAATTCTCGAAGCCTACCAAGCGGGACAAACCGCGTTTGGTGAAAACTACGTCCAAGAAGGCGTCAGTAAAGTTCAGCACTTTGCCGAGCATTATCCAGATAATCGAATCGAATGGCACTTCATTGGCCCGATTCAATCGAATAAATCGCGACTTGTTGCTGAACATTTCGATTGGGTTCACACCATTGATCGCGCTAAGATCGCACAGCGACTCAATGAGCAACGTCCGCAAGAACTCAAACCATTGCAAGTGCTGATTCAAGTCAACACCAGTGGTGAAGATTCCAAATCTGGCGTTAGTGACGCAGAAATATTCGAACTGGCTGAGTTGATTTCTCGCCTTCCCAACCTCACTTTAAGAGGATTGATGTCGATTCCTGCGAACGTGTCAGACTACGACGCCCAGCTTCGTGAGTTCGAGAAGCTAGCGACACTGAAGCAAACCCTTGAACAGCAATACCCAGAAATCGATACCTTATCGATGGGCATGAGTGGCGACATGACCGCTGCGATTGAAGCAGGCAGCACCATGGTTCGTATCGGAACGGCTATCTTTGGCGCGCGAGACTACAGCACGAAAAGTGAATAGTCATTTAAGAGCGAAAATGCTTAATTGATACCGCGATGAAACAGCGGTTAACGCAAAGCGGCGCCATTATACACCTGAGCGCACAATAAATCGTAAATATCATGATGGAAATCAGACAAATGGAACATAAAAAGATCGCCTTTATCGGTGCGGGAAACATGGTCAGAGCCATTGTTTCTGGCCTCGTGGCTAACGGCTACCCTGCACAAAACATTGTTGCAACCGCCCCATCAGAGGCGCGTCGTCTGCCGCTTGAGCAAGATTTTGGTATCCGCACCACCAGCGACAACATGCTGGCAGCGTCCGAGGCCGATGTGGTGGTTCTGTCTGTGAAACCACAAATGATGGCGGATGTTTGTAAACCTCTGCAATCTATCGACTTTAGCAACAAGCTCGTGATTTCTATTGCGGCAGGCATCAATTGTTCACGTTTGGATGAGATGCTAGCGACAAAATTGAATTTGGTTCGCGTCATGCCAAACACTCCATCTCAGTTGGGTTTGGGCATGAGTGGCTTATTCGCTCCAGAACATGTCAAAGAACAAGACAGAGCCTTTGCCGCAGAACTGATGCAAGCGGTTGGTAAAGTTTGCTGGGTGGAACAAGAATCTGGCATCAACAATGTGATTGCAGCCGCAGGCAGCGCTCCGGCATACTTCTTCCTGTTTATGGAAGCGATGCAAGCTGAAGCGATAGCTCAAGGTTTTGATAAAGAAACGGCTCGTTTGTTGGTTCAACAAGCAGCGCTGGGTGCGGCAAGTATGGTGGTGAGCAATCCAGACACTGAACTGTCGACACTGCGTGAAAACGTGACTTCGAAAGGCGGCACAACCGCCGAAGCACTTCGTACATTCAACGAACATCAGTTAACGGACATCGTTGCAAAAGCCATGCAAGCTGCGGTTGCTCGCGCAGAAGAAATGGAAAAACTGTTTTAATTATCTGGATGATTCTCAAGAAACATCATCCACTACTTGTTAAGGGTACCTTATGAATTCAATGAGTTTTCTCATCTCAACCCTATTTGACCTGTATATCATGGTCGTGATTTTGCGAATTTGGTTGCAAGCTGCACGTGCAGATTTCTACAACCCGTTCTCGCAATTTATCGTAAAAGCGACTCAGCCAGTCATTGGCCCACTGCGTCGTGTTATTCCATCTATCGGCAATATTGACCTTGCAACGGTTCTGTTCGCTTACGTGCTGTGTGTATTGAAATTTGTCGCGCTGATTTTGATTGCGTCTAACGGCTCTGTCTCTTTTAGCGTTGATTTCCTATTCTTAGGTTTGTTATCGCTACTAAAAGCTGCTGGTGGCCTTCTGTTCTGGGTATTGTTGATTCGCGCAATCCTAAGCTGGGTAAGCCAAGGCCGTAGCCCAATTGAATACGTGTTCCATCAATTAACCGAGCCAATGTGCGCACCAATTCGTCGCGTGCTTCCTGCTTTTGGCGGCTTGGATTTGAGCGTGCTGGTTCTGTTCATCGGTTTGCAATTCGCAAACTTCTTGATGGGCGATATCATTGGTCCTGTTTGGTTCCAACTGTAATGTCCGCAGCAGTTTGGCAAGATGGCGAGGACATCGTCCTTAAGCTTTATATTCAACCAAAAGCAAGCCGCGATAAGATCGTCGGCTTGCACGGTGAAGAGCTCAAAATCGCCATCACTGCACCGCCTGTCGATGGCAAAGCCAATGCTCACCTCACTAAGTTCTTAGCCAAGCAGTTCAAAATCGCTAAGGGTTTGGTTCACATAGAAAAAGGTGAACTAGGACGGCACAAACAAATTCGGATAGAATCGCCCGTACAGATACCCGCTGAAGTAAAAGCCATCTTATGATGGCTTTTTATTTATAATTTTGTACCACACTTACTAGTACCAACTATCGGACATGCTTTTTTAACCTGCCACTCGGGTAAAAGTGCAACTATGGTTGGCTCATAACGAGTGCTTTGAGGAAGTAACAATGAGCAAATGGATTACCGCATTACTGATCAGTCTGTTGTCATTACCGACCTTTGCTGAACAGTTCAAAAACATGAAAGACATCGAAGTACACTATGTAGCTTTTAACTCGACTTTCCTGACACCTAAAGTCGCTCGCAGCTACGACATCAAACGTAATGGTTACGTGGCTGTAGTGAACATCAGCGTATTAGACAGCGCCTCTTTAGGTAAGCCAGCGGTCGAGGCGAAGGTAGGCGGACACGCGAAAAACTTAATAGGCCAAACTCAAAAATTAACCTTTCGTGAAATTAAAGAAGGCGAAGCCATTTACTACTTAGCTGAGCTGCCAATTACTCACGAAGAAACTTTTACCTTCGATATTGACGTTAAAGCTGGAAACAAAGGCTCAGGTAAGCTTAAATTCACCCAGAAATTTTTTGTCGAAGAGTAATTGGGTTGTGATGATCTAAATGCTTTTTGATCTAAGTAGGCCAAAAGCCTCTATCAGTTCCAGAATATCTAGAGGAGAACGATTTGTTCTCCTCTATCACTATTAAAAGAGATTCCCATGAAAAAAATTGTGCTAGCAACAGGCAACCAAGGCAAAGTTCGCGAGATGGCAGATCTACTGTCTGACTTCGGTTTTGAAGTATTAGCGCAAAGTGAATTCAACGTATCAGAAGTTGCTGAAACGGGCACCACGTTCATTGAGAACGCAATCATTAAAGCTCGCCATGCCGCGCAAGAAACTGGCTTACCAGCGATTGCAGATGATTCTGGTCTGGAAGTCGATTTCCTAAAAGGTGCACCAGGCATCTACTCAGCTCGTTACGCCGGCGAAAAAGCCTCTGACCAAGAAAACTTAGAGAAATTGCTAGCCGCAATGGAAGGCGTGCCAGAAGCAGAGCGTACCGCGCGTTTTCACTGCGTATTGGTATTGATGCGTCACGAAAACGATCCAACACCTATCGTTTGTCATGGCAAATGGGAAGGTCGCATTCTGACTGAAGCACATGGCGAAAATGGCTTTGGTTACGACCCTATCTTCTTCGTACCAGAAGATAACTGTGCGTCAGCAGAGCTAGAGCCGGCACGTAAAAAGCAGTTGTCTCACCGCGGTAAAGCACTGAACTCACTGTTTGCTCAGTTATCAGCGCAAACCGCACAGTAAGATCGAGTGAACTTGTCCATGTTAACGCCCCCAGCACTCAGCTTGTATGTACACATCCCATGGTGTGTACAAAAGTGCCCTTATTGCGACTTTAACTCCCATGCGCTTAAAGCGGAGATCCCAGAAGAAGAGTACATCAGTGCCCTTCTAGAAGATCTGGATACCGATATTGATAAGTACCGCTTAAATGACGCACCGCGTCCGCTGCATTCCATCTTCATTGGCGGTGGTACGCCAAGTTTGATTTCTGCAGAAGGCATTGAGCGTTTGCTAAAAGGCATCGAAGCGCGAATTCCATTCAAGCCAGACATTGAAATCACTATGGAAGCAAACCCTGGCACCATCGAAGCAGAGCGTTTCGTGGGTTATCGTAAAGCGGGGGTCACGCGAATTTCCATCGGAGTTCAAAGCTTTGAGCAGGAGAAGTTGGAGCGTCTAGGACGAATTCATGGTCAAGGCGAAGCCGTTAATGCAGCGAAACTTGCCCATCAAATTGGTTTGAACAGCTTTAACCTCGACTTAATGCACGGCTTACCCGATCAAAGCATCGAACAAGCGCTAGCCGATTTGGACAAAGCGATTGAGCTCGCACCGCCGCACCTGTCTTGGTATCAGCTCACCATCGAACCAAACACCATGTTCTACTACAAGCCACCGACACTGCCAGATGACGATGACTTGTGGGACATCTTCGAACAAGGGCATGAAAAGCTAGCAGCAGCAGGTTACGTTCAGTACGAAATCTCTGGCTACAGCAAACCGGGCTATCAGTGTCAGCACAACCTGAATTACTGGCGCTTTGGTGATTACCTCGGCATCGGCTGTGGCTCACACGGCAAATTGAGTTTCGCTGATGGCCGCATCATTCGTACCACGAAAGTGAAGCATCCTCGTGGCTACTTGGCAGCTTATCAAAATATGGTAAAACCGTATTTGCATACCGAGCAGCTCGTTGCCGATGAAGACCGCCCATTTGAGTTCTTCATGAACCGCTTCCGCTTGATGGAAGCGTGTCCGAAGCAAGATTATGTGGATACCACGGGCTTACCGCTCAGTAGCATTCAAGACACCATCAACTGGGTGTTAGAGATGAGCTATTTGAGTGAAACGGAGACGCACTGGCAGATCACCGAGAAAGGAAAGCTGTTCCTCAACGACTTACTTGAAGCCTTTATGGCAGAAGAAGACGAAGAGTAAACCACGCGAACTACAGAAAAGCCTCTCAGACGAGAGGCTTTTTGTATAGAAACAGTTAACACTAAAAAATCGAACGGCCAATTCGCTCAGAGAGCAGTTCCAGTGCTTTCGTACCCGCCAGCGAGTTCCCTGACGCATCAAGTTCTGGAGACCAAACCGCAATGGTCATTTCACCCGGCACTACGGCAATAATACCGCCGCCAACGCCAGATTTACCCGGCATACCCACACGGTAAGCAAACTCACCGGCACCATCGTATAAACCACAAGTTGCGAGCAATGCATTCAGTTGCTTCGTTTGTGTTGGTGACACCACTGGCTTGCCCGTTTGCACGGAAGTGCCTTTGTTGGCTAGGTAGCTAAAGGTTTTTGCTAAGTCCACACAGCTCATCTTTAAAGCACAGGCATGGAAATAGTTTTGCAGCACAGGAATAACCTCGTTTTCGAAGTTCCCGAATGAACGCATTAGGTAAGCAATCGCCGCGTTGCGATCTCCGTGCATCATTTCCGACGCGGCCACGACTTTGTCGTAGACAATGTGAGTATCGCCCGACAACTGACGAACAAACTCAAGTAAGCGCTGACGAGGTGCAGACAAACGACTTTGCAGCAAGTCAGCCACAACAATTGCACCCGCGTTAATAAACGGGTTGCGTGGAATACCCTGTTCCATCTCCAACTGAATCAGCGAGTTAAACGCCTGACCTGATGGCTCTTTACCAACTCTTGCCCAAATTTCTTCTTGTTTGTACAAGCACATGGCCAACGTTAGGCTCAGTGCTTTCGAAATAGACTGAATAGAAAAAGACTCATCGGCATCGCCAGCCTTAATCACTTCACCTTCATTGGTGTATACCGCAATAGCTAATTTATTATTCGGTACTTTTGCCAGAGCCGGAATATAGTCCGCCACTTTTCCTTGGCCGATCAAAGGGCGCACTTCCGCCAGAATATCTGTCAAAATTTCCGCTGTCGGTTTCATTGTCTACCTTCTTGTCACAAGAGTATTCGCTCAGAGGTAAAAAAAGCCAACAGAGCGTTGGCTTTTCATCGGATTCGTTATCGAAGATTCTATTATGGTTTCACTGCCACAATAATATTGCGGTTGATAGATTGATCAACACGGTGAAGATAACCGATGTAAGGCTCTTCTGAAAGTACCTTCCACCCTTGCTCTTCAAATAATGCCGCGACATCTTTCCATTTCAACGTGAATTCATTGAAAGACAGCACTACAGAACCTTGTTTTTTCAGCACCACTTTCCATGCAGGCAGAGCCTCTTTCAAAAGCTCTAGTGGGCTACGGTTCAGCTTGCTGTCTTTGGCATTTTTGCTACCGTGCTGCACACCATAAGGTAGGTCAGACACCATGACGTCAACCGAGTTTTTCTTCACAACTTGGTCAGCGATACGGGTATCTGCTGAATACAACTTCATGGTTTGAAGATTACCCTGGAGGTAGTCTTCTTTACTTGCAGCCGCTTCAACAACGAAGCCATCTGCCACTTTCTTGCCACCAGAAGTGCGCTTTTCTTTGCTCACTTTGTGCTTGAAGCGGCCATTCTTCATAAACTTAACGATGAAGGTTTGGATCTCTTGAACCCACTTCTGGTTGATCTCCACACCCACGACATTCAAGCCATGGATCAAACCTTCAAACAGTGTTGTACCCTTACCACACATTGGATCCATCAGCGTTAGCTGCGTGCTGTCAGTATTTGCAGCACTCACGCCAAGGTTAACCATCAAGCGAGTAAACTGCTCATTGGTTTTGCCGGTATAACGCAGGATCTGGCTCATGCTCTCAGGGAAAGTATTGAATGCAGGCGCCTGAATTGGACGAAGCAAACCATCTTCACGCACTTCAAACAGCGCGTAATAGATAGAAGATGCGGCAATCTTACGAGACTGCGCTTCACTTAACGCTTGCTCACAAGAAAACACCAGCGCCGCAGGTAAACCCACGTCTTTGCTGCCAATTTCAGTCACTTCAACACCTTCAGAGGCCAAAATCGCTTTAAGCTCTGAGCATGCAATGGTCATTGCGCTATCAAAGTAAATTCGGTTGTGACCCGGATTCGCTAATATCGCGTAGTGGTACATCAACTGACTCCTTAAGCAGTGCGTTTGTATTTAATATCCCACACACCGTGACCTAGACGGTGACCACGAGCTTCAAACTTCGTCAGTGGACGATCTTCAGGACGAGGAACAAAGTCACCGTCTTGCGCAATATTTTCGAAACCTGGCGCTTGGTTCATGATTTCAATCATGTGCTCTGCGTAGTTTTCCCAGTCTGTTGCCATGTGGAAAATGCCTTCGTTCGGGATAAGCTTTTGACGAACCATTTCAGCAAACTCAAGCTGCACGATACGACGCTTGTGGTGACGCTTTTTGTGCCAAGGATCTGGGAAGAATAACTGTAGCGTAGCAAGGCTGTCATTTGGGATCATGTGCTCAAACACTTCAACCGCATCGTGACACATTACGCGAAGATTAGTGATACCCGCTTCGCGTGCATCTGAAAGACAAGCACCAACACCTGGGCTATGTACTTCAATACCGAAGAAGTTTTTCTCAGGTGCATTCTTTGCCATTTCAACTAATGAAGCACCCATACCAAAACCGATTTCTAGTACGACTGGATTATCGTTACCAAACACTTCTTTCCAATCAAGAAGTTCTGCTTTGTAGTCGATACCCATTGTTGGCCAGCACTCGTTCATCGCGTTCTCTTGGCCTTTCGTTAGACGACCTTCGCGACGTACAAAGCTGCGGATTTTACGGATCAGCTTGCCGTCTTCGTTGTATTCGTTAGTGGTTACTTCACTCATTGATTTTGCCTGCACATTGATTAATCAAAGCGGGGATTATCCAAAGAATTTACTCGGGTGCAAGTATTTGTTGAGCTTGTGGCCTATCGCTACCCAAAAGCCATCACACCCCCTGTAATATCCCCACTGTTTACCAGTTGTACTTCTTACCCATTCTGTGGTGCAATTTTGCCCCTAACCAATAATAGAATACAGAGCAAGTCGTGACCCCTTTCGCCAGTGCCATCTTAGAATGGTATGACGCATACGGAAGAAAAGATCTTCCGTGGCAACAAAACAAAACCGCATACAGTGTCTGGTTGTCTGAAATCATGCTTCAGCAAACACAGGTCACTACCGTTATTCCTTATTACCAACGCTTCTTGGAACGCTTTCCGACTGTCGTCGACCTTGCGAACGCAGAGCAAGATGAAGTGCTACACCTTTGGACTGGCCTAGGTTATTACGCGCGTGCTCGCAACCTTCATAAAGCCGCTAAAGAGGTCGCCCATAAATACAGTGGCGAGTTTCCACTTAATCTAGAACAAATGAATGCGCTTCCTGGAATTGGTCGCTCAACCGCAGCAGCCGTATTGTCATCGGTACACAAGCAGCCGCATGCCATTCTTGATGGCAACGTAAAACGAACGCTATCACGCTGCTTTGCTGTAGAAGGTTGGCCAGGCCAGAAGAAAGTTGAAAATCAGTTATGGGAAATTGCCGAAGCGCATACTCCGCAAACTGATGTAGATAAGTATAACCAAGCCATGATGGACATGGGGGCGATGGTTTGTACCCGCAGCAAACCTAAGTGCACCCTATGCCCTGTTGCTGATTTATGTGTGGCGAAAAAACAAGGGAACGTGCTCGACTACCCGGGTAAAAAACCGAAGAAAGAAAAACCGGTCAAACAAACCCGCTTCGTGATGCTTCATCACCACAATGAGAACGGACACGAAGTATGGCTAGAACAAAGACCACAAACTGGTATTTGGGGAGGTTTATTTTGCTTCCCACAAACCGAACATGTGGACGTCGAAAGCGATATCGATTTACTACTTGAGCAACGTAGCATAAAAGCCAGCGACATCAACAAGCAGGAAACGTTAATCACGTTTCGCCATACATTTAGTCATTACCACCTAGATATCACACCGATTTTGATTGACCTGTCAAAGCAACCCGATGTGGTAATGGAAGGCAGCAAAGGTCTTTGGTATAACTTATCTCAACCTGAAGAAGTGGGCTTAGCCGCACCAGTGAAACTTTTATTGGAAGCGCTACCTCACGAACTTCGTTAATTGAATACAAGGAGTCATTATGAGCCGCACTGTGTTTTGTGCTCGACTAAAGAAAGAAGGCGAAGGTCTGGACTTTCAACTTTACCCAGGTGAACTAGGTAAACGCATTTTCGATAACATCTCGAAAGAAGCTTGGGCTCAGTGGCAACACAAACAAACCATGTTGATCAACGAGAAAAAGCTCAACATGATGGATCCAGAGCATCGTAAACTGCTCGAAACCGAAATGGTGAACTTCCTATTCGAAGGCAAAGACGTTCACATTGAAGGTTACACACCACCAAGCGAATAAAGCCAATTTGTTCAAAAGCAATGACATCACAACCTAAACTGTGATGTCATTTTTCCTCCAGCGCCTTGTCCTCATCACCTAAAAACTTATGAAGAAAATTGCTTTTATTGCCACCGCTCTCTTATTGGCGGGCTGTAGCCGCGAATTCGTCGAAAAAATTTATGACGTGAACTACGAGCCAACCAACCGCTTTGCAAACAATCTAGCAGAGCTACCAGGCCAGTTTGAGAAAGATACCGCCGCACTCGATGCGTTAATCAATAGCTTCTCAGGCAATATCAAAAAGCGTTGGGGACAACGTGAAGTGAAGTTCGCAGGTAAAAGTAACTACGTCAAGTACATCGACAATTATTTAAGTCGGGCAGAAGTGGATTTCCAGAAAGGTCTTATTACAATCGAGACCGTTTCTCCGACCGAACCACAAAAACACTTGAAGAACGCGATCATCACCACATTGCTAACGCCAGATGATCCAGCAAACGTCGACTTGTTCTCATCGAAAGAGATCAAACTCGAAGGCCAACCCTTTTTGTACAAACAGGTGCTCGATCAAGATAAAAAGCCCATTCAATGGTCATGGCGCGCGAATCGCTTCGCTGACTATCTGATTGCCAATAACATCAAAACCAAAGATGTAGACTTTAAAAAAGCGTATTACGTTGAGATTCCAATGGTAGAGGATCACTTCTCTCAGCGTAGTTACCAATATGCGGATATCGTGCGTCGCGCATCAAAAAAATACGACATTCCTGAAGATCTGATTTACGCCATCATCAAAACCGAGAGCAGTTTTAACCCTTACGCAGTAAGTTGGGCCAATGCTTATGGATTGATGCAAGTAGTGCCTAAAACCGCTGGTCGTGATGTATTTAAGCTCGTAAAGAACAAATCAGGACAACCTAGCCCAGAGTATTTGTTCAACCCAGAAAACAATATTGACACAGGAACCGCCTACTTCTACATCCTCAAAAACCGTTATTTACGCGAAGTTCAGCATCCAACTTCGTTAGAGTACAGTATGATTTCCGCTTACAACGGTGGAACTGGTGGTGTTTTAAACACATTTAATCGCAGTGACCGAAAACGCGCGATGCGAGATCTCAATTCTTTGCAACCCAACCAAGTTTATTGGGCGCTAACTAAGAAACATCCGAACGCTGAAGCGCGTCGTTACCTAGAAAAAGTTACAAATTTCAAAAAGGAATTTAACTCTGAGCACACTTTGTAATGACAGTTGAATAAAAAGCGTTCGAACAACCACTTTTTTGAAATTATTTAAAAAAAGTGGTTGACGCAAAGCGGGAAAATCCGTTTAATAGCGCTCCGTTGCCCGGATAGCTCAGTCGGTAGAGCAGAGGATTGAAAATCCTCGTGTCGGTGGTTCGATTCCGCCTCCGGGCACCACAATTTGATTTGTTGGTGTCTTAGCAAAAGTTATTACACGAACAAAAGCACAAAGAATACAGTGTGCCGACTTAGCTCAGTAGGTAGAGCAACTGACTTGTAATCAGTAGGTCACCAGTTCGATTCCGGTAGTCGGCACCATTCTTTTGCCTCGATAGCTCAGTCGGTAGAGCAGAGGATTGAAAATCCTCGTGTCGGTGGTTCGATTCCGCCTCGAGGCACCATTATTTGGTGTGCTTGCTTCATTTGATGATTAGCAAGACACAAACAACTTTTTGTTGTTAAAAGAACAATTCCTCCTTAGCTCAGTTGGTAGAGCGACGGACTGTTAATCCGCAGGTCGCTGGTTCGAGCCCAGCAGGAGGAGCCACTTTTCAGAGTTTCACTTAAGTGAGATTCTAAAAGATGAAGAGTTGAACTCTTCTAAAAAGAATAAAGTGTGCCGACTTAGCTCAGTAGGTAGAGCAACTGACTTGTAATCAGTAGGTCACCAGTTCGATTCCGGTAGTCGGCACCATTCTTTTGCCTCGATAGCTCAGTCGGTAGAGCAGAGGATTGAAAATCCTCGTGTCGGTGGTTCGATTCCGCCTCGAGGCACCATATTTGGTGCACTTGCTGAATGGCAAGACACAACAGAATAGTTCCTCCTTAGCTCAGTTGGTAGAGCGACGGACTGTTAATCCGCAGGTCGCTGGTTCGAGCCCAGCAGGAGGAGCCAATTTAAAAAGCCGCATCACTTGATGCGGCTTTTTTGCATCTGCCCTATTCTCCATTTTAATATTCCTTTGCTTCGCACTTCATATCCAAACATCACCAAATATTAAATCCCCTCTTCAAAAATACTTATTTCACGCTAAAAATTTAATCCTCATCATAGTTTCAATACGTGCTTGTAGGCGTAATACCACTTCTTCAATAAGATGCGTCGGCTATTAGATTATTGACATAAGCCATGCTTTGCATAGCAATGACACATTTTGTGAGCCAAATATGAAATTAAAAACTCAAGCCTACTTATTATCCGCGATCATACTGTTAGCTTTGCTAGCCTTGACCGCTACAGGTTTATGGACCTTACGCGTCGCAAGTAACCTCGATAACAAAGCTCGAGTAACTGAGCTATTCAAGAGTGCATACAGCATTCTGACTGAAGTAGAAAAAATGGCAGTTGAAGGCAAGATGCCTGAAGAGGAAGCAAAAGCACTCGCAACACGCCTACTGCGTAACAACATCTACAAAGACAACGAGTACGTTTATGTGGCGGACGAAAATATGATGTTTATTGCCGCACCACTAGATCCTCAACTACACGGAACCAGTTTCCATGACTTTAAAGATGGCAGCGGTAATAGCGTAGGCCAACTCATCCTAGATGTTTTGGGTCGCAAAACAGGTCAGATTGTTGAATATACCTGGAGCCAAAAACAGGCCGACGGCAGCATTGAAGAAAAACACTCAATAGCAGAAAAAACACCACATTGGGGTTGGGTTGTCGGCACAGGTATTGGCTTTAATGAAGTGAATGCACGTTTTTGGTCGACAGCACAGTGGCAGCTTATGCTGTGTCTGGTTATCGCAGGTTCAATTCTTGGAGGCTTGATCATCTCGATTCGCAAAATGCTCAATCTCTTAGGAGGTGAACCTAACGATGTACGAGAAGCGGTTCAAGCGGTTGCACAAGGTAACATCCAAACTAGCTTTGATACCGTCGCTCCAAAAGGCAGTATCTACCATGCGGTTCAGAATATGAGCCAATCATTGGCAACCATGGTGACTAACCTTGAACAATCGATGCACGCTCTACGCGATGAGCTATCAGCAGTAGAGTCGCGCTCAAATTCCATCGCCGATCTTACCGTTTCTCAGCAGCAATCGACCGCAATGATTGCAACAGCGATGACAGAAATGGCTTCTTCCGCTAACCATGTGGCAAGCTCTGCTAGCGACACAGCACGTAATACCGATGAAGCAGATAAACAAAGTCAGCACACTCAATCACTGATCCACAGCACTGTAGATAACGTCCAAGGTCTTGCGACTCAGCTGAATACTGCAAGTAAAGCGGTTGCCGATCTCGATCAAGATGTAAACAACATCGTGAAAGTTCTGGATGTAATCGGGGATATTGCGGAACAAACCAACCTATTAGCCTTGAACGCTGCAATTGAAGCAGCCCGAGCAGGCGAACAAGGACGAGGCTTTGCTGTAGTAGCAGATGAGGTACGTAATCTTGCAGGTCGAACTCAAGACAGCACAAAAGAGATCCAACACATGATCTCGAATCTTCAAGAAGGCTCTCGCAATGCCATTCATACAATGGAAATCTGTGCGGAAACAAGTGAAAGCACAGTAACTGAATCGATGAATGCATCAGAAGCTCTCCAACAGATCGTTACCGCGCTTGAATCTATCACAGCAATGAGTCAACAAATTGCGACGGCAGCAGCTGAGCAAACGCAAGTCAGTGATGACATTGCACACCGCATAAATCTGATTGAAGAGAGCGGAAGTAAGCTAAATTCAGTGGTAACAGAGAGCCAATCGAGCACCCAAAGTTTGGCCTCTTTGGCAAATGAACTGGAAGGATGGGTGAATAAGTTCTCCGTAAAGCACTAGTTTAAAGTCAATTGTTCACTAAAAAGCACGTTTTCAAACGTGCTTTTTTTGTTTTCGTCGCATTTATTCAGCAAACAAGCTCGTAATTTCTTTCTTAGAAAAGCTTAAAACATGGTGTATCCCTATTTAAAACGCATAAAAACAGCCCACTCCGAGCACATTTTCATCAAACGATATTTTATTTTAATTTTATTGTTGACCTGAAAGCCGAAAAGCCTTTTAATACACCTCGTCGCCCGGATAGCTCAGTCGGTAGAGCAGAGGATTGAAAATCCTCGTGTCGGTGGTTCGATTCCGCCTCCGGGCACCACAATTTAAAATTGTTGGTGTCTAACACGAACAATATAAAGAATAACGGTACGCCGACTTAGCTCAGTAGGTAGAGCAACTGACTTGTAATCAGTAGGTCACCAGTTCGATTCCGGTAGTCGGCACCATTTATTCTTAAAAAAGACAATTCCTCCTTAGCTCAGTTGGTAGAGCGACGGACTGTTAATCCGCAGGTCGCTGGTTCGAGCCCAGCAGGAGGAGCCACTTTCAATTGGCAAGCTAATTACTTGTTAATGAAAATGTGCCGACTTAGCTCAGTAGGTAGAGCAACTGACTTGTAATCAGTAGGTCACCAGTTCGATTCCGGTAGTCGGCACCACTTATTAAAATTTGTTCCTCCTTAGCTCAGTCGGTAGAGCGACGGACTGTTAATCCGCAGGTCACTGGTTCAAGTCCAGTAGGGGGAGCCATATTAGAAGAAGCCGCATCACTTGATGCGGCTTTTTTGCATCTGGAAGAAATACACCCTTCTCTCCTCTTTGCTCTATAAACAAAAAAGCCAGGTTTAGAAACCCAGCTTTCTCTTTTGCACTCTCATCCAAAGATCAGTTTAAGCCACCAAGACAAATGTATTTCGTCTCTAGGTATTCATCGAGCCCTTGTTTCGCACCTTCACGCCCAACACCTGACTCTTTAATACCACCAAATGGTGCAACTTCTGTCGAGATGATACCTTCGTTCACACCAACCATTCCGTATTCCAAACCTTCAGTGAACTTGATAATTCGTTTAAGGCTATCGGTATAGAAATAACAAGCTAAGCCATACTCGGTATCATTGGCCATTGCTAACACTTGTTCATCATCTTCAAATGTTAATACGGGTAATACTGGCCCAAACAACTCTTGCTGCACGATAGCCATACCTTGATCGACATTATCCAAAATTACAGGCTCCATAAAGCGCCCTGCGAGCTTTTGAGGACGGTTAGCAATGGTAGCCCCCTCTTGTAACGCCTGATCAATAACAGCCTCCAGACGATGCTTAGAAGCCATGGTGATCACTGGTCCAACTGTCACACCAGACTCCAAGCCATTCCCAACATTTAGCTCCATCATTTTCGCGAGCACTTTTTCCATAAAGCGCTCTTTGACATTTTGATGTACATATAAACGGTTTGTACACACGCACGTTTGCCCTGCATTACGGAACTTGGACGCGATAAGCCCATTAGCAGCTGATTCCAAATCAGCATCCTCAAAAACAATAAACGGAGCGTTACCTCCAAGTTCCATCGATACCGCTTTAACAGTTTCACTAGCCTGCTTCATCAAAATTTTGCCGACGCGAGTCGAACCCGTAAATGAAATCTTCTTGATCCTAGGATCCATCGATAACACCTGACCAAACTCAGCGGCCTGTTCAGAAATAACAACAGGTAAAAGCGGCTTAGGGATACCAGCCTGATACGCAAGTTCAACAACCGCTAGTGCGGTCAGAGGGGTCAACTCGGACGGTTTGATGATCATCCCACACCCAGCAGCTAACGCAGGTGCCGCTTTTCGTGTGATCATAGCAATAGGGAAATTCCACGGTGTAATCGCAGCACACACGCCTACAGGCTGTTTAATTGTAGATAAACGTCTATCTACAGCAGGAGCTGGGATAACTTCGCCATAAGCTCGTTTAGCCTCTTCTGCAAACCACTCTACAAAAGATGCCCCGTAGCTCACTTCCCCGCGGCTTTCAGACAATGGCTTACCCTGTTCCAATGTAATAATGGTCGCTATATCTTCAGCGTGTTCCATCAACAATTGATGCCAGTTTTTCAAACAGCTAGAGCGCTCTTTCACACTCAACTTAGCCCATCGAACTTGTTCAGCCGAACACGCTTCAATGAGGCAATCCAACTCTTCAATTGAACTCGGTTTCAAGCGAATTAACTCTTGCTCAGTTGCAGGGTTGATGACCACAACTCCGTCGTCGGAAGCCCATTGTTTAAATACTTCTTTTAAGGTTTCATTTTTTATTTGTTGCATCACCAGACTAACTCCTACGAGAACTCCTTTTAGGGTAATCCTTCTAGTAGAAATCAGCAAAGCAAACAAAGTTTTCTGACAGTGTTGACATTAACAAGCGAAAAAGCCGTGAGTATAAGGACTAGGAATGGATCACATAGCAAGCCAGTTCGAAAATTCAAAGATTGCATAAATTCGAGACTCATTTGATAACTTCGAGTCTCAACATGATGATATGGCAACGAAATACTAACTAAACTGAAGCTAGACTCAAGACACGAATGAAAACCAAAGCTTTTAGGCTAGGACTAAATGAATCAACAAAGCCATAAAGCTTATTCTTCTTAAGCAAACCAAAATGAGTCAAATCAGTTTGTATATGCCTAGAATACAGATAGGCAAAGACAGGTGCTTGTAGATGAGAGAGCATCGCTATTGCGAATGAGGATTCCGTATAAATGGCCGGACTACAAGGGTTGGAATAAGTACCGAGCACTGAAACGGAATTAGTTTCTCTGAAGGGGAAAATGACTTGGCCTTAAACGACGAAAGCCTTGCTATTTCTAGCAAGGCTTTCTAAATAAGTGGCGGAGCGGACGGGACTCGAACCCGCGACCCCCGGCGTGACAGGCCGGTATTCTAACCAACTGAACTACCGCTCCGCACTGGTTAGACTCTGGAGTCTAAATAAGAACCTGGCGATGTTCTACTCTCACATGGGGAAGCCCCACACTACCATCGACGCTACTTCGTTTCACTTCTGAGTTCGGAATGGAAATCAGGTGGGTCCAAAGTGCTATGGTCGCCAAGTAAAATTCTTTACATTTTGTTTTAGGCTTTAATTTAAAACATAAAACAAATAATAAATGGTGCTGATACCCAGAATCGAACTGGGGACCTCATCCTTACCAAGGATGCGCTCTACCGACTGAGCCATATCAGCACATTATTTGTGTCCGTGAGGACTAAAAAAGCCCGCTTTTACAAACGGGCTCTCTTAACTTTTGTCTTCGCCTTTTAAAAAGGAAAAAACTAAATTAAAGCCTGGCGATGTCCTACTCTCACATGGGGAAACCCCACACTACCATCGGCGCTATTTCGTTTCACTTCTGAGTTCGGAATGGAGTCAGGTGGGTCCAAAACGCTATGGTCGCCAAGCAAATTCTTTAATTCGGAAAGCTGTTTTTGTGTTCTCTACACATTCAATTCTGTTCTTTCTTCGAGTCCATCAAAACCCCTTGGGTGTTGTATGGTTAAGCCTCACGGGCAATTAGTATCAGTTAGCTCAATGCCTCACAGCACTTACACACCTGACCTATCAACGTCGTAGTCTCCGACAACCCTTTAGGATACTTAAAGTATCAGGGAAGACTCATCTCAGGGCTCGCTTCCCGCTTAGATGCTTTCAGCGGTTATCGATTCCGAACTTAGCTACCGGGCAATGCGTCTGGCGACACAACCCGAACACCAGAGGTTCGTCCACTCCGGTCCTCTCGTACTAGGAGCAGCCCCCTTCAATCTTCCAACGCCCACGGCAGATAGGGACCGAACTGTCTCACGACGTTCTAAACCCAGCTCGCGTACCACTTTAAATGGCGAACAGCCATACCCTTGGGACCGACTTCAGCCCCAGGATGTGATGAGCCGACATCGAGGTGCCAAACACCGCCGTCGATATGAACTCTTGGGCGGTATCAGCCTGTTATCCCCGGAGTACCTTTTATCCGTTGAGCGATGGCCCTTCCATTCAGAACCACCGGATCACTATGACCTGCTTTCGCACCTGCTCGAATTGTCATTCTCGCAGTCAAGCGGGCTTATGCCATTGCACTAACCTCACGATGTCCAACCGTGATTAGCCCACCTTCGTGCTCCTCCGTTACTCTTTGGGAGGAGACCGCCCCAGTCAAACTACCCACCAGGCACTGTCCGCAACCCCGATTAGGGGTCGACGTTAGAACATCAACACTACAAGGGTGGTATTTCAAGGACGGCTCCACACATACTGGCGTACGTGCTTCAAAGCCTCCCACCTATCCTACACATGTAGGGTCAATGTTC
Source organism: Vibrio parahaemolyticus (assembly GCF_900460535.1). Classification (NCBI taxonomy): domain Bacteria; kingdom Pseudomonadati; phylum Pseudomonadota; class Gammaproteobacteria; order Vibrionales; family Vibrionaceae; genus Vibrio; species Vibrio parahaemolyticus. The sequence goes on from NZ_UHIL01000001.1 coordinate 2,965,350, forward strand.
AGTGCCAAGCTGTAGTAAAGGTTCACGGGGTCTTTCCGTCTAGCCGCGGGTACACTGCATCTTCACAGCGATTTCAATTTCACTGAGTCTCGGGTGGAGACAGCGTGGCCATCATTACGCCATTCGTGCAGGTCGGAACTTACCCGACAAGGAATTTCGCTACCTTAGGACCGTTATAGTTACGGCCGCCGTTTACCGGGGCTTCGATCAAGAGCTTCGACCGAAGTCTAACCCCATCAATTAACCTTCCGGCACCGGGCAGGCGTCACACCGTATACGTCATCTTACGATTTTGCACAGTGCTGTGTTTTTAATAAACAGTTGCAGCCACCTGGTATCTGCGACTCTCAATAGCTCCATCCGCAAGGGACTTCACCGTCGAGAGCGTACCTTCTCCCGAAGTTACGGTACCATTTTGCCTAGTTCCTTCACCCGAGTTCTCTCAAGCGCCTTGGTATTCTCTACCCGACCACCTGTGTCGGTTTGGGGTACGATTCCTTACAATCTGAAGCTTAGAGGCTTTTCCTGGAAGCATGGCATCAATGACTTCACACCCGTAGGTGCTCGACGTCGTGTCTCAGCCTTAAAAAGAGCCGGATTTACCTAACTCTCAAGCCTACGCACTTGAACCTGGACAACCGTCGCCAGGCCCACCTAGCCTTCTCCGTCCCCCCATCGCAATTGTAAGAAGTACGGGAATATTAACCCGTTTCCCATCGACTACGCCTTTCGGCCTCGCCTTAGGGGTCGACTTACCCTGCCCCGATTAACGTTGGACAGGAACCCTTGGTCTTCCGGCGAGGAGGTTTTTCACCCCCTTTATCGTTACTCATGTCAGCATTCGCACTTCTGATACGTCCAGCATGCGTTACCACACACCTTCAACCGCTTACAGAACGCTCCCCTACCCAATATACAAAAGTATATTGCCGCAGCTTCGGTTTACTACTTAGCCCCGTTACATCTTCCGCGCAGGCCGACTCGACCAGTGAGCTATTACGCTTTCTTTAAATGATGGCTGCTTCTAAGCCAACATCCTGGCTGTCTGAGCCTTCCCACATCGTTTCCCACTTAGTAGTAATTTGGGACCTTAGCTGGCGGTCTGGGTTGTTTCCCTCTCCACGACGGACGTTAGCACCCGCCGTGTGTCTCCCGGATAGTACTTACTGGTATTCGGAGTTTGCAAAGGGTTGGTAAGTCGGGATGACCCCCTAGCCTTAACAGTGCTCTACCCCCAGTAGTATTCGTCCGAGGCGCTACCTAAATAGCTTTCGGGGAGAACCAGCTATCTCCAGGTTTGATTGGCCTTTCACCCCTAGCCACAAGTCATCCGCTAATTTTTCAACATTAGTCGGTTCGGTCCTCCAGTTGATGTTACTCAACCTTCAACCTGCCCATGGCTAGATCACCTGGTTTCGGGTCTATATCCAGAGACTGAACGCCCAGTTAAGACTCGGTTTCCCTACGGCTCCCCTAGATGGTTAACCTTGCCACTGAATATAAGTCGCTGACCCATTATACAAAAGGTACGCAGTCACAGGACAAAGCCTGCTCCTACTGCTTGTACGTACACGGTTTCAGGTTCTATTTCACTCCCCTCACAGGGGTTCTTTTCGCCTTTCCCTCACGGTACTGGTTCACTATCGGTCAGTCAGTAGTATTTAGCCTTGGAGGATGGTCCCCCCATATTCAGACAGGATATCACGTGTCCCGCCCTACTCGATTTCACTGAACACACGTCGTCAACTACGGGACTATCACCCTGTATCGTCGGACTTTCCAGACCGTTCGTCTAACGCGTGTAAAGCTTAAGGGCTAGTCCAATTTCGCTCGCCGCTACTTTCGGAATCTCGGTTGATTTCTTTTCCTCGGGGTACTTAGATGTTTCAGTTCCCCCGGTTCGCCTCCTTACCCTATGTATTCAGGTAAGGATACGTGCTTATGCACGTGGGTTTCCCCATTCAGAAATCCCAGACTCAAATGGTTGTTACTACCTAATCTGGGCTTATCGCAAGTTACTACGTCTTTCATCGCCTCTGACTGCCAAGGCATCCACCGTGTACGCTTAGTCACTTAACCATACAACCCGAAGGAGTTTCGAGCTGATGAACAAGTCACCAAAGTTGTCTGCAATTTTTATACATGATGCAGACTCGATTTTGCCGGACTCAAATTCCAAGAACACTTGAATGTGTTATTTTGGTGTTTGTCTTAAAGACAAACATTGAGAACTTTACAAACAACAATAAATTGTTGTTTTGTCAGCTTTCCAAATTGTTAAAGAGCTAATCACTTCTAATGAAGTAACCATTTTTAAAAGCACTCATCGAATGCGCTTAAAGATGGTGGAGCTATGCGGGATCGAACCGCAGACCTCCTGCGTGCAAGGCAGGCGCTCTCCCAGCTGAGCTATAGCCCCATCAAGGTGTCGATACTGTATGCCAACTCCCTAAAAGGAATTGGTGGGTCTGAGTGGACTCGAACCACCGACCTCTCGCTTATCAGGCGAACGCTCTAACCACCTGAGCTACAGACCCAGTATCGTCTCTTTTACATAAACCGTATCAATCTGTGTGGACACTCATCGTGAGTAATCATCGTTTAAGGAGGTGATCCAGCGCCAGGTTCCCCTAGCGCTACCTTGTTACGACTTCACCCCAGTCATGAACCACAAAGTGGTAAGCGTCCCCCCGAAGGTTAAACTACCTACTTCTTTTGCAGCCCACTCCCATGGTGTGACGGGCGGTGTGTACAAGGCCCGGGAACGTATTCACCGTGGCATTCTGATCCACGATTACTAGCGATTCCGACTTCATGGAGTCGAGTTGCAGACTCCAATCCGGACTACGACGCACTTTTTGGGATTCGCTCACTTTCGCAAGTTGGCTGCCCTCTGTATGCGCCATTGTAGCACGTGTGTAGCCCTACTCGTAAGGGCCATGATGACTTGACGTCGTCCCCACCTTCCTCCGGTTTATCACCGGCAGTCTCCCTGGAGTTCCCGACATTACTCGCTGGCAAACAAGGATAAGGGTTGCGCTCGTTGCGGGACTTAACCCAACATTTCACAACACGAGCTGACGACAGCCATGCAGCACCTGTCTCAGAGTTCCCGAAGGCACCAATCCATCTCTGGAAAGTTCTCTGGATGTCAAGAGTAGGTAAGGTTCTTCGCGTTGCATCGAATTAAACCACATGCTCCACCGCTTGTGCGGGCCCCCGTCAATTCATTTGAGTTTTAATCTTGCGACCGTACTCCCCAGGCGGTCTACTTAACGCGTTAGCTCCGAAAGCCACGGCTCAAGGCCACAACCTCCAAGTAGACATCGTTTACGGCGTGGACTACCAGGGTATCTAATCCTGTTTGCTCCCCACGCTTTCGCATCTGAGTGTCAGTATCTGTCCAGGGGGCCGCCTTCGCCACCGGTATTCCTTCAGATCTCTACGCATTTCACCGCTACACCTGAAATTCTACCCCCCTCTACAGTACTCTAGTCTGCCAGTTTCAAATGCAATTCCGAGGTTGAGCCCCGGGCTTTCACATCTGACTTAACAAACCACCTGCATGCGCTTTACGCCCAGTAATTCCGATTAACGCTCGCACCCTCCGTATTACCGCGGCTGCTGGCACGGAGTTAGCCGGTGCTTCTTCTGTCGCTAACGTCAAATGATAGTGCTATTAACACTACCACCTTCCTCACGACTGAAAGTGCTTTACAACCCGAAGGCCTTCTTCACACACGCGGCATGGCTGCATCAGGCTTGCGCCCATTGTGCAATATTCCCCACTGCTGCCTCCCGTAGGAGTCTGGACCGTGTCTCAGTTCCAGTGTGGCTGATCATCCTCTCAGACCAGCTAGGGATCGTCGCCTTGGTGAGCCCTTACCTCACCAACTAGCTAATCCCACCTAGGCATATCCTGACGCGAGAGGCCCGAAGGTCCCCCTCTTTGGCCCGTAGGCATCATGCGGTATTAGCCATCGTTTCCAATGGTTATCCCCCACATCAGGGCAATTTCCTAGGCATTACTCACCCGTCCGCCGCTCGACGCCGTTATCGTCCCCCGAAGGTTCAGATAACTCGTTTCCGCTCGACTTGCATGTGTTAGGCCTGCCGCCAGCGTTCAATCTGAGCCATGATCAAACTCTTCAATTTAAGATTTTGTTCGGCTCAATGAATACTGAACATTACATAAAGTAATGTTTGAATTGACTGTGCTGAATCCGAAGATTCAATGGTCACTTCGTATCATTGAAACCTAATTTGATACCGAGGTATCTAATTGGATTATCATCAACGAGTGCCCACACAGATTGATAGGTCTATATTGTTAAAGAGCTATTCTTCTTTGTGATTCACATCACTTCGGAAGAGGCGGCCATTCTAGCGAGATAATTTATTGTGTCAAACACTTTTTTAAAATTATTTCGTTTTTCTTTCTAGCCTTGCCAACCTTGCTGAAACCCTTGCGAGCCCTTGCCCTGTCGACGAGGTGGCATTATAGAGATCGCGCTCACATTGGCAAGTGTTATTTTGCAAAAATTGCAAAAATAATGATTAAACGACGACTTTTCGCCCAAAGCTTTATTTATCCAACTTTACCCAAAACTATCAAACAACTTATCCACAGAGTTATCCTAAAATGTGTATTTTTAATCCCATTACTTATGCCTATAAATAAAGAAAGCTGCGTGATCGCAGCTTTCTTCTATAGATAGATATATCTGTAACTAGATACCTGAACCATCTTGTTCATTACCATCATCTTCATGAAGTCCACATTCACGCTTTAAACCAAAGAAGCGAGTTTCTTCCTCTGACATTCCTGGCTCCCATTTACGTGTCGTATGTGTATCCCCAACAGACAAGTAACCTTCTTCCCAAAGTGGGTGATAGGTAAGACCATGTTGCTCGAGGTAGTAGTGAACATCTTTATTAGTCCAATCGATTACGGGCAGAAACTTAAACACGCCATTTTGAATCGACAGTATCGGTAAACCCGCTCGTGATTTACTTTGCTCTCTACGTAAACCTGAAAACCATGTTCCAACATTAAGTTCTTTCAATGCACGACGCATTGGCTCGACTTTATTTATTTTGTTGTACTTCTCGATCCCTTCAACGCCCTGCTCCCATAATTTGCCATAACGTGCTTCTTGCCATTGAGCACTTTGCTCCGCTCGATAAACTTTTAGATTAAGGTTGAGTTTTTCTGTCAACTCATCAATAAAGCGATACGTTTCTGCAAACAGATATCCGGTATCCGTAAGAATAATTGGGATGTCAGGTTTTTCTTGAGTCACAAGATGAAGCATGACAGCGGCTTGGATACCAAAGCTTGAGGATACCGCAAACTCTCCATCCAGATTTGCCAAAGCCCACTTTACTCGCTCTTGTGCCGACAGCGGTTCAAGTTCGACATTGATTTGTGCAAGACGGAGAATTTGCTCCGTCTTTGTTAATGTCAGTAACTCCGCCAGCTCCGGTTTGGAAGCCACAGAATCAAGCATAGAAGTCCCTCTTTGATACGAACACTTCTTGAATGATGCCTGCACGAATGGTGAAATCGCCAAAGGCTTCGCCTTCCTCACGCTCTTTCGACCATCGAGCCACCAGCAGATCAATCTCTTCTAGGATTTGTTTATCCGTGATGTTCTCTTTATACATTTTAGGTACACGTGTACCAGCACGATTCCCCCCCAAATGTAAGTTGTAACGACCCGGCGCTTTACCTACCAGACCAATTTCAGCCAACATCGCACGGCCACAACCATTTGGGCACCCGGTCACGCGCAGAATGATATTGTCATTTTCTGGCAATCCGTGTTTTTCCAGAATGCCTTCAACATCCGTGACAAACTGAGGGAGGAAGCGTTCAGCTTCTGCCATCGCTAGAGGACAAGTTGGGAATGCCACACACGCCATTGAGTTTTTACGTTGCTCGCTGACGTTGTCATCCATTAAGCCATGTTCACGAGCGATCTTTTCAATCTTCGCTTTTTCGCTTTTAGGTACACCCGCAACAATTAGGTTTTGGTTGGCGGTCATACGGAAGTCGCCTTTGTGGATCTTCGCGATTTCAGCGACGCCCGTTTTCAGCGGCTTCCCCGGATAATCCAGCAATCGACCATTCTCGATAAATAACGCCAAGTGGAATTTACCATCGATACCTTCTACCCAACCAATACGGTCACCACGTTCAGTGAACTCATACGGGCGGCTAGCTTCAAACTGAATGCCCGCACGTTTTTCTACTTCTGCTTTAAAGACATCTGTACCGACGCGGTCGAGTGTGTATTTGGTTTTAGCGTTTTTACGGTTTGAACGGTTACCCCAGTCACGCTGAGTTGTTACAACCGCAGCCGCGACATCTAAGGTTTTTTCTAGAGGAATGAAACCAAAGTCATCAGCTCGACGTGGGTAAGTCGACGTATCGCCATGTGTCATCGCCAAACCACCACCCACTAGCACATTAAAGCCAACCAATTTGCCGTTATCGGCAATCGCAACGAAGTTCAAATCGTTCGCGTGGACATCCACATCATTTTGTGGAGGAATGACTACGGTTGTTTTGAACTTACGTGGTAAGTAAGTTTTGCCCAGAATCGGCTCATCTTCTTCGGTCGATTCGACTTTCTCTCCGTCTAACCAAATTTCAGCATACGCGCGAGTTTTAGGTAGAAGGTGTTCACTGATCTTCTTCGCCCACTCGTAAGCTTCTTGATGCAATTCAGACTCTACCGGGTTAGTGGTACACAGTACGTTACGGTTAACATCTCCTGCTGTCGCGATTGAATCAATACCGATGCTGTTTAGCGTTTGGTGCATCAACTTGATGTTTGGTTTTAGTACGCCATGGAACTGAAACGTTTGACGCGTCGTCAGGCGAATACTTCCATATAACGAGTGTTCTGTAGCAAACTTGTCGATCGCCAGCCATTGTGTTGGCGTAATAATACCGCCAGGCATACGAGCACGAAGCATCACGTTATGAAGAGGCTCAAGCTTTTGCTTGGTACGCTCGTTACGGATATCGCGATCGTCTTGCTGATACATACCGTGGAAACGAATAAGCTGGAAGTTATCCGCTGTAAAGCCGCCAGTGATTCGGTCTTGCAAATCTTCGGCGATGGTTCCACGTAATAGATTGCTTTGTTTTTTTAGGCGTTCGTTATCAGATAGTGGCCCTAGCTCTTCGCCTAATACAATCTGCTTGTTATTTTCAGTAGAAAAAGTCATTAGTACACATCCCTCTGATAACGTTTCGCTTTACGTAAATCATTAATAAATTGTTCTGCATCGTCACGTGGCATCTTGCCTTCTTGCTCCGCAACAATGACCAATGCGTCATGTACGTCTTTCGCCATACGAGTCGCATCACCACATACATAGATGTAAGCGCCATCTTGAATCCACTGCCATACTTGCGCGGCGTTTTCTAAAATGCGGTGCTGTACATAAACCTTTTCTACTTGGTCACGACTGAAAGCAACATCTAAGCGGCTTAACACTCCCGACTTAAGGTATTTTTGCCATTCCACTTGGTACAAGAAATCTTGTGTGAACGTGCGATCACCAAAGAACAACCAGTTTTTACCTTCAGCATCGCGGTTTTCACGCTCTTGAATAAAGCTGCGGAATGGCGCAATACCAGTGCCCGGCCCAACCATAATGATCGGTGTATTATCATCTTCTGGCAGTTTAAAGTTATTGTTGTGCTCTACAAATACTTTTACGTCACCGCCTTCGTCTAGACGTTGAGCTAAGAAGCTCGATGCGCCACCGTAACGTTTTTCATCGTTGTGGTCATATTCAACCAACCCGACGGTAAGGTGTACTTCTTCATCCACTTCAGCTTGGCTAGAAGCAATAGAGTAAAGACGAGGCGTCAAACGGCGCAATAAACCAACCAACTCATCCGCGGTCAGTTTGGTTTTCTTCTCTGCGAATACATCAACAATTTGAGTGTTGGCAGAGTACTCACGAAGCTTGTCTTTATCTTCCACCAGCTTTTGTAGTTTCTTGCTGCCAGATAACTCGGCAAACTTAGCCACTAGCTGTGGGTTAGATGTCGTGATCTCGAACTTACTCACTAAAGCACTGTGAATAGATAAGCTTTCGCCATCAACGTCAACTGTTTCAACACCAGACAAACCAACTTTACCTAGAATTTCATTAGCAAGCTCAGAGCTGTTTTCGTACCACACACCCAAAGCATCACCTGGTTGATATGTCAGACCCGAACCATCTAGATCGACTTCGATATGGCGAACATCTTTACCCGAGTCTCGACCCGTGATCTTTTGGCTGGTGAGTAACGTCGCTGTGTATGGATTTTGTTTGTTGTACTGAGAATGTGAAGCTGCCGCTTGTCCTACAGGAAGTTGAACAATTTCCGCTTCATTGCCAGAAGATAGTGTCTCTTTAACTTTACCTAGCGCATTCTTGCGCCATTCTTCCGCTGCCGCTTCGTAATCAACATCGCAGTCAATACGGTCAATAAAAGACGTCGCGCCCAGTTTTGCTAAGTACGTGTCAAAGTCTTTACCAGTTTGGCAGAAGAACTCATAACTAGAATCACCCAATGCAATCACACCATATTGAAGGTTTGATAGCTTAGGCGCTTTCTTAGATTGTAAGAACTCGTGCAGCTCAATGGCATTGTCTGGCGCTTCACCTTCACCGTTGGTAGAAGCAACAATGATGACGTGCGTTTCTTTGGCTAAGTTTTTGCCTTTGTAGTCGCTTGCGTCAAACAACTCTACTGCAATTCCTTCTGCTTTTGCTTCTTGTTCCAACGCTTCAGCAACACCTTTTGCGTTACCGGTTTGAGAAGCAAAAATGATGGTCAACTTACCGGCAGGCTTTGCTGATACTGCGGCAGCTGCTTGGGCGATTGGTGTTGCCGCCGCACTTGGTTGATGTTGAGCTAAACCCCAAAAGTACCCACTGACCCAAGCAAGTTGCTGCGAAGACAACTCAGAGACAGTTTGTTGGAGTGAATTAAATTGTTGGTCATTCAGAGGGCTTGCGATCGGAGGATTTCCGCCTTGCCCATAATTATCTTCAGACACATTCTTGTGAGAATACTCATTCTTTTGAAAAGACATTATCACGACATCCCTATTCATTGCGTGACGATAGAGTACCCACTCTCCTTAATAACAAGAAAGAATAGAAGTGAATGTTTTATAACTTTTTGGAAGTAAGAAAGGCTTACTTTTTGCTCAGCGATCTTCGATGCGGACTTGTTGAAAGCCCACCGCCATGGCTGATTTTGAGGCGGCATCTAAATCTTCATACAAACATTCTTCACCGTGACTGTCGGTCAGAAACACGAAACCACCTCGCGCATGCCTAAACTCAACAACCCATCCACCTTCTTGGATTGCTGGCTCAATAATGGCTTCAACAAGCTGGTTTTCACGAAATAGATGTCTTAGTTCATTTATTGTCATCGCTATCCCTGCTCTAACTTTCCCATTGCTCCTAAATAAGCATGGTCTACCTGAACAAAATAGGGAGAGAAATTCGAATAGATATAATGAAGTGGTATAAAAAAACGCCACTTATATCGTGGCGTTTTTAAAACTGAAGAAAGGAATCGAATTAAAATGAGTATTCCGCGCTAACAAAGAAGCCATTTGCGAAGATAAACTCTTTACCTAAGCTTGAGAGAAACACTTCCGACTCCAAATCGATCACGCGGTATCCACCACGGAAAGCCAACTGAGCGTCTTGTAGTGGCACATGGTATTGAATGCCAGCCATTAAGTCCGTGCTCTTGATGCCTTTGTTGTCACCAAAGTTCATCTCACCAATCACATCAAAGTTCGTATTAGGCACTTGGATCTCTGCGTAGCCGTACCAAGCCCAGATAAGCTCATCAAACTCTTCAGTACGCTTATTTGTACCAGCATCAATGTATTTCGTATCGCTTAGATTGCTGAATGTAACACCCGCATCAAAATGCAATAGATCATGGTCTAGCACTTGGTAGTACATGGTTAAATCGAGTTTATCAAAGCCCATGTAATCGGCATCAACACTTGAGTAACGTAGACGTGCATTCGGTACGTATTTCACATCGTGCTCAATGGCAGCGTAAAAAGTACCCGTTGTACTGCTATCTCTTCTTACTTCATTAACTTTTGTATCTGCACCCCATACTTCTGCCCCCACTTTTGCGGAAAAAGAAGATTCTGCGAATGTAGGAAGAGATGCGGCTAATGATAATGCTGTTAAAGCGATGGTCGCTTTATTTGTCATGGAATGTGTACTCCGAGATAGCTGATATTCAACAATGAGGGCGTGAGGGGAAATATACCATACTCTCACGCCTCGCTATCAACTAAATCGTCTATACCCAACTATTTATAACGCGGTTGGGCAACGAAGTTTTTAAAGAACCAAATACCCAATGCGATGACTATCAGCCATGGTAATAGTTTGAGTACCGCGCCGATCATGCCAAGTAAAAACATCACAACCAACGCAATACCTGTTGCTGCGAACACTGTCATCATCGTGATGCCTGTTACTAATAAGGTCGCGGCAAATACTAAAATAAAGATCAGCTCCAACATAATCACTTCTCCATTTGTTTTAAACGACTAGAGCAGTTTCCATACCAACTTATCCAAAATAAATTAAGGTTATGATTTCTAAATAAAAATAAAGCCAGAGGCATTTCTGCGCTCTGGCTTCGCTGTCCGTAAGTTGGTATTTTTAGCCAACCACTGGTGAATTTTACACATTCAGCTCTTTTGGAATCTTCGCTAACGCATCCTGTAGCACTTCTAGGCCAGAACCTGGCTTGTGCGCATTTTCACTGATGTGACGACGCCATTGGCGAGCACCCGGCATATTTTGGAACAAACCCAACATATGACGCGTGATATGACCAAGATACGCACCTTTCGCAAGCTGCGCTTCAATGTATGGGTACATCTCTTCAACAATTTCACTGCGCTTCTTCACTGGGGCATTAGAACCAAATAGTTCTTGATCTACCGAGGCAAGCAAGTAAGGGCTTTGGTAAGCTTCACGGCCAATCATCACACCATCTAGGTGCTGGAGGTGCACTTTTGCTTCTTCCAGAGATTTCACACCACCATTAATAGCAATAGTTAAGTGAGAAAAATCTTGCTTCAATTGGTAAGCACGTGGGTAGTCCAGCGGCGGAATCTCGCGGTTTTCTTTCGGGCTCAGACCACTTAGCCACGCTTTACGCGCGTGAATAGTGAACTGCTCACAGCCGCCTTTCTCAGAGACGATCGATACGAAGTCCGTTAGGAACTCATAAGAATCTTGATCGTCAATGCCGATACGTGTTTTAACCGTAACAGGAACATCAACCACCTCTTTCATTGCAGCGACACAGTCCGCAACCAATTGCGGCTCCGCCATCAGGCAAGCACCAAAGCGACCGTTTTGAACGCGATCCGATGGACAACCTACGTTTAGGTTGATTTCATCGTAGCCACGTTCTTGCGCCAACTTGGCACACTTGGCCAAATCTTCTGGGTTTGAACCACCCAACTGAAGGGCTAACGGATGCTCCTCTTCGTTGTAAGCGAGGAAATCTCCTTTTCCATGAATGATCGCACCTGTCGTCACCATTTCAGTGTACAGCAGGGTTTCTTTGGTCATTAAGCGATGGAAGTAGCGACAATGACGATCGGTCCAATCCAACATTGGTGCTACGGAGAGCCTGCAAGAATGAGTCATGATTTAAACACCCGTTTTTATGTTGCTAAGGTCGAGCGCAGCAGTACGCTCAAAAAATAAGTCGGGTATTGTATACCCAGTGTCCAGCGGATGCGAGCCTTGTCCATCAATCAAAGAAAAGTGAACAAGGGACGATTCCGGCACGGTTATCTCGTTCTGTGATGGCTATTCCGGCTTCAGACCCTGTGCGACTTGCTTTAATTCATGATTTTCGTTCTGATAGTGGGTAAAATGAAGCATTTCTAAACGAACTTCGTATAGAAATGATTTATCATAGAGCACGTCCGATAGTTATGGTGAAAGGTTTGAACCCAACAATCATTGAACAAATTGAAAGTATCTGCGCAGAGCGTGGAGTAAGATTGACTCCGCAACGCCGACGCGTGTTTGAACTCATTTGTTCTAATCGCCGCGCCTCAAGTGCGTATGAGCTATTGGAGCAACTAAAAGAGAGTGAGCCTCAGGCCAAGCCTCCAACTGTTTATCGAGCGTTAGATTTTCTCTTAGAGCAAGGTTTTATCCACCGAGTGGAATCGACAAATAGCTTTATTACTTGTTGTTCTTTCAATACTCAACAGCACTTTTTCCAATTACTAATTTGCGATAAATGTGGTGATGTCGTTGAACTCGAAGATGAGACACTGATATCCTTGTTAGCTGAAAACGCCGAGAAGCATGGATTCAAACTGACCAACCAAGTTATTGAAACTCATGGTGAATGCCAGGCCTGTTCCTCCGAGACGAAAGAAAAAGTATAGAAGAACGTTATGCGCGCTGAATTTGTAAACCCGTTTTTAGCTTCTTTAATGAACGTGCTAAAAACCATGGCTTCTCTTGAGCTGAAGCCACAAAAACCGCGAATCAAGAAGGATGAGATCGCACGAGGTGACGTTTCTGGTTTGATTGGCATGGTTGGCCCACAAACACGTGGTTCAATGTCAATTACCTTTGATGAAGCGTTAGCGCTAGAAATCATGCAGAACATGCTTGGTGAGCGTCCAAACGGACTCAACGAAGAAGTGACCGATATGGTGGGTGAGATCACCAACATGGTTACTGGTGGTGCGAAGCGCATTTTGGCTGAAAGCGGTTTTGATTTTGATATGGCAACACCCGTTGTGGTATCTGGCCGAGGCCATACGATTCGCCACAAGTGTGAAGGCTCAATAATCATCATGCCTTTCTCTTCCCAGTGGGGAAATGCCTTTATCGAAATCTGCTTCGAATAAAAGAGAAAAAATAGGTTGGCCAGTGCCAACCTATTTTGTTTCTGCCTCAGGCAATAAAAAGGTCAGCATTTGCTGACCTTTTCTTTTTCTATTCAAACATTCACTAAGCTTTGAACGCTTTAAATGCGTTGATTAGACCGTTTGTTGAGCTGTCGTGCGAGTTGATTTGAGACGCATCTGCAAGCTCAGGTAGGATTTGGTTAGCCAGTTGTTTACCTAGCTCTACGCCCCATTGGTCAAAGCTGAAGATGTTCCAGATAACACCTTGTACGAAGATTTTGTGTTCGTACATCGCAATCAAGTTACCTAGCGTACGAGGCGTGATTTGCTTCACTAGGATAGAGTTTGTTGGACGGTTACCTTCAAACACTTTGAATGGCGCAATCGCTGCCACTTCTTCAGCGTTCTTACCTGCTTTCACCAACTCTTCTTTCACGGTTTCTTCACTCTTACCAAACGCTAGTGCTTCAGTTTGCGCAAAGAAATTCGACATCAGTTTTTGGTGGTGGTCACCCGCAGGGTTGTGGCTGATTGCAGGTGCAATGAAGTCACATGGGATCAGCTTAGTACCTTGGTGAATTAGCTGATAGAAAGCGTGCTGACCGTTGGTACCTGGTTCACCCCAAATGATTGGGCCTGTTTGGTAAGTCACAGCATTGCCTTCACGGTCAACATATTTACCGTTTGACTCCATGTTACCTTGCTGGAAGTACGCCGCGAAACGGTGCATGTACTGATCGTAAGGTAGAATAGCTTCTGATTCCGCACCGTGGAAGTTGTTGTACCAAATACCGATAAGCGCAAGGATCACAGGAATGTTGCTTTCTAGATCTGTTGATACAAAGTGCTTGTCCATCTCGTGAGCGCCATCAAGCAGCTCAACGAAGTTGTCGTAGCCTACCGCTAATGCGATTGATAGACCGATCGCAGACCATAGTGAGTAACGACCACCAACCCAGTCCCAGAATTCGAACATGTTCGCTGTATCGATACCGAATTCAGACACGGCTGTCGCATTCGTTGAAAGCGCAGCAAAGTGCTTAGCCACGTGAGCTTGATCGCCTGCTGACTCTAAGAACCAATCACGTGCTGTGTGCGCGTTAGTCATGGTTTCTTGCGTTGTGAACGTCTTAGACGCGATCAAGAATAACGTCGTTTCTGGGTTAACTTTCTTCAACGTTTCAACGATGTGAGTACCATCAACGTTAGATACGAAGTGAAGGTTTAGATGATTTTTGTACGGTGCTAGTGCTTCCGTCACCATGTAAGGGCCAAGGTCAGAACCACCGATACCGATGTTCACGATATCTGTAATTGCTTTACCAGTGTAACCTTTCCATTCACCGCCGATAACGCGGTCAGTGAATGATTTCATTTTTTCTAGAACCGCGTTCACTGCTGGCATTACGTCTTCGCCGTCTACCATTACTGGTGTGTTCGCGCGGTTACGTAGTGCAGTGTGAAGAACAGCGCGACCTTCTGTTTGGTTGATCGCTTCGCCACTGAACATCGCTTCAATTGCAGATTTCAGCTCAGTCTCGTTCGCAAGAGCGAACAGGTGCTTCAGAGTTTCCTCATTGATGAGGTTCTTTGAGTAATCGACTAGGATGTCTGAGCCGAAACGTGCAGAGTATTTGTCGAAACGCGCTGCGTCTTGAGCAAATAACTCTTTAAGATCCATATCTTGTGCAGATTCGAAATGCGCCGTTAGCGCTTTCCAAGCTTGTGTTTGCGTTGGATTGATATTTTTCAACATGGTCTTTATCCCGATGTTACAGTAGGTTCCATTCCTTACAGTCTAGCGAAAACTGTGGAATCCCCGATTTAGCAAATAGAATATTAATTAGATGTTTGGGCGAATTGCCACAAAACAAGTCTTTGTAATTTTTTTTCAGGCGCCAATTATGACCGAGTGCTTTTACACTCACATTGAGTTAGGTCACGTTCCCTGCCCTGAATTTGAACAATTCATTTATGGTGGCAAGAATCATATCATTTACTTATGACAGGCTCTAATTGGAATAGGATAGACGCCAATTTATAAATTTCCAAAGGAACACGTATGTGGGCACAAAAAACACTGCAATTAAAAGCGAGAAGTCGCGGTTTTCATCTAATTACTGATGAAATTGAACAACAATTACCGCAAATACACGATCTTTCAGTAGGTTTGTTACATCTATTTATTCAGCATACCTCCGCCAGTCTGACCTTAAATGAGAATGCAGACCCAACTGTGCGCATGGACATGGAAGCGCATTTCAACAAGTTTGTGCCGGAGAGAGCTCCTTATTATCAGCACACCTATGAAGGTGATGACGACATGCCAGCACACATTAAAGCATCGCTGCTTGGCAGTAGTGTGACGATACCAATCCAAAATGGTCGATTAGCATTAGGAACATGGCAAGGTATTTACTTGGGTGAGCACCGAGACTTTGGCGGCAGCCGCCGCATCATTGCAACCATCAATGGCGAGTAAGAAGGATAAAACAAAGGCTAACCGTAAGATTAGCCTTTGTTTTTGTCATCTTGCTTAGAAGGGTTGATTGATCATCACTCGGAACGTCCCTTCGTCTGCACCCTTGGCAACTTCAGCGCGAACCACAACACCTTCAACTTGGAAACGAACCGCGCCACCGACGCTCCATTTCATGTCTTCATGGAGTGTTTTTAAATCGTATTCATCGGCAACTCGCCCCACCTCAACAAACGCAACCCATTGCCACCAAGGCATATCGTAGTAATTGAGAATGGGAATGTCGTCCAGAGGCTGCCAGTCTGGTAATACTCGATATTCGGCAGAATAGTGAATTGCAGAGCGTCCATGGTAACGACCTGCGGTATAGCCTCTCAAACGGTACAACCCACCCAAACGAACTTGTTCTTGCTCTGGCGGACGACTACAAACAACACCATCACATTGATTCCAAGTTGGTGTGTCGGCTGTATAAAAATCCAAGGCCAGTACTTGTTGATCAAACCAATCACCAAGAGGCCCCAGCGAGTAATATTGGCTATTTTGGAATTCCCACTTTAGCCACAGATCCTCTGATTGCCCACTTTCTGCGCCCGTCGTCAAATTCAAAGAGGTATGCGAGCCTCGGGTCGTGTTACGTGCGCTATCGCGGTTGTCCCAATCAAAACCCAATGTAAAACCGTAAGCTTGCTCTTTCTTATCATTGTATACATCCAACGCTCGTGAAGAATAAAAAGGCGTCAGCAGGATAGAGCTAACGCCCGACGCCAAAGGCGATGCATTGCGAACGTCGCGGCTGGGTAGAAACGCGCCTTTCAAACCATGATCGTTCACCGCCCCCCACGGCAACAGGTATTTGAATTCGAACTTATACTTTTGCTCATCACTGTTTGTGATCGTCTGAGATTCAAACGACGAATTGTTATCGCCTTGCTCACCTAAGTAATAGGGACTGTCATTAAAACGAGCTTGGTACATCTGAGTACTGAACAGCACATTGGGGGAGAGCGCATAATTAAATGCAGAGAGGAAACCAATATAGCTGTCTTTCTCCGAATACAGCCCCATACCAAATAGTGCAGCTTGAGGCTGACCAACCCCTTTAGCAACCCCCGCAACTCCAACGGTACTGCCCAACGTATCGGTACTGAAATAGAACGGGACAAAGGCTGAGTCTTTCTCTGAACTTAGCGCCGGAGAAGACAAAAAAATGCTGGCAGAAAGTGCCAGCATTGAGGTGATTCGTTTATTCATGGATTACTTGGTATATTCCATTTCGACGCGAGGCGTCAATTTGGTCACCAACTCATAAGCTATCGTACCAATGTGATTCGCAACCTCTTCGACAGGTAATTCTTTACCCCAAAGAATCGCTTCGTCACTGACCTTATCTGTGGCATCAGGACCTAAATCTACCGTCAGCATATCCATTGATACTCGACCCGCGATCGGTACTGTACGACCATTCACCCACACCGGTGTACCATTGGGTGCACTTCTTGGGTAGCCATCGCCATAGCCCACTGCAATAACGCCGACTTTTGTGTCGCGTTCACTTGTCCAGATACCACCGTACCCCACGCTTTCACCTTTCTTGACTTCACGAACCGCAATAAGATGAGACTTCAACGTCATCACTGGTTGGTAACCCAAATCTTGAGCCGTTTTGTCGCTAAATGGTGATACGCCGTACATAATAATGCCCGGACGAACCCACTCTAATTGGCTTTGAGGCCATGCTAATAAACCCGCAGATGCCGCTAGCGAGCGCTCACCCTGACAGCCCGAGGTTAATGACATAAACAGCTCAATTTGTTGCGGCGTGATGCTACTATCAAGCTCATCCGCACAACCAAAATGACTCATGTATCGCAATGGCTTCGCCACATTCGGGCACGTTTTTAAGCGAGAAATGAATTCATCATACTGCTCAGGGCGAACACCCAAACGATGCATACCACTGTCGATCTTCAACCAAACGACCACTGGCGTTTCTAAATCCGCCTGTTCCAACGCGATAAGTTGCTCTTCACAGTGCACCACGGTTTGGATGTTGTTCGTCACTAACACAGGCAGATCGCCCGGCGAATAAAAACCTTCTAGCAAGAGAATCGGCTTTACCACACCACAAGCACGCAGTTGCAGCGCTTCTTCAATGCGAGCCACACCAAAGGCATCGGCATGGTTAGCATGTTTCGCCACATGACGTAGACCATGGCCATAACCGTTGGCTTTCACTACCGCCATCACTTTACTTTCTGGTGCTTGCGCTTTCACACGCTGCAAGTTGTGCTGCAACGCAGACAAGTCAATGCATGCTTTTGCGGCTTTCATGTAGCTCATAGCATTACTCATCATCAATATCGAATGCTGGACCCGCGTAATTATCAAAGCGCGAGTGTTGTCCTTGGAATGTTAAACGCACCGAGCCAATAGGACCGTTACGTTGTTTACCGATAATTATTTCCGCCGTGCCTTTGTATGGGCTATCTGGGTGATAGACCTCATCACGGTAGATGAACATGATCAAGTCGGCATCCTGCTCGATGGAACCCGATTCACGCAAGTCCGAGTTAACAGGTCGTTTATCCGCTCGTTGCTCTAGGGAACGGTTTAGCTGCGATAGTGCAACGACAGGCACGTTCAACTCTTTCGCCAGTGCTTTAAGCGAGCGAGAAATCTCGGCAATCTCAAGAGTACGGTTATCGGTTAGCGAAGGTACGCGCATCAACTGAAGGTAGTCAACCATGATCATTGACAGACCTCCGTGCTCACGAGCAACACGACGGGCACGTGAACGCACTTCGGTTGGCGTTAAGCCTGAACTGTCATCTATGTACATATTTTTCTTCTGCATCAGGATACCCATGGTAGAAGAAATTCGTGCCCAGTCTTCATCATCCAACTGACCCGTACGGATCTTGGTTTGATCTACGCGAGACAAGGATGCCAACATACGCATCATCAACTGTTCCGCCGGCATCTCTAGCGAGAAGATCAAAACGGGTTTGTCTTGCTGCATTGCCGCGTTTTCACACAAGTTCATCGCAAAGGTGGTTTTACCCATCGATGGACGCGCTGCCACGATAACTAAGTCAGAACCTTGGAGACCCGCGGTCTTTTTGTTGAGGTCAGTAAAACCAGTATCGACACCTGTCACGCCATCTTGCGGCGTTTTGTACAGCAGTTCGATACGTTCTAGCGTCTTTTCTAGGATGTTGTCGACGTTTTGTGGACCTTCGTTTTCACTGGTGCGAGACTCGGCGATAGCAAAAACTTTACTCTCCGCCATGTCTATCAAATCTTCAGAACTGCGACCTTGAGGATCGTAACCCGCGTCCGCAATTTCGTTCGCAACACCAATCAAACCACGGACGATCGCACGTTCAGCCACAATATCTGCGTAGGCATTAATGTTGGCAGCACTGGGCGTGTTTTTCGCTAAGTCAGCAAGGTAAGCAAAACCACCCACATCTTCTAGTTGCTCGTGTCGCTCTAGGTGCTCAGACAGAGTGATAAGGTCAAGCGGTTTGCCCGACTCAAGAATGGTTTTCACACCTTCAAAAATAAGACGGTGCGGACGGCTATAGAAATCACTGGCGACAACTCGCTCAGCAACGGTATCCCAACGTTCATTGTCCAGTAAGAGACCACCAATCACTGATTGCTCTGCTTCTAGTGAGTGAGGTGGCACTTTGATTGCGTCGACCTGACTATCTGAAGGTTTGCGATTTCTGTTTTCCGCCATGACTTTGCTCGATAACTACTAATGACCCACGATTATAACCTTAAAGTTAACTAAGATGCTTCCCCGAAGCGACAATTACTTGTTAAGAAATCAACATGCCGATAGCTAGCCTAAACGTTTTAAATTCGCCCCTTTCATCAAAACATATAACCCTTAGATAAAACGATTGAAGCGGAAGATTTGATGCAGGTGTCGCCTTAGCAATAAGTGGGAATTCCATTCAGCTCTAATAAAATTTAACCTACCATTGACCCAACAAAATATCTGTATCAGTATCATGCCCCTCCTTTTTAATTACGTTCGAGGTTGATGTGTCCCGATACTGGTTACTTGGCTTGAGCTTACTGTGCACGACTGCATCGTACGCTGAAGAATCAGTACAGCCAGAGCAAAATATTGATGTGCCCAACCCTCTACAAACTGAGGTAGAGTTTGGCTATCAAGCTCACACAGGTAACACGGACTCTCGTTCCCTGAATGCTCGTTTGAGTGCTGAATATACGTCTGGCAGGCACCGTTCAAACGGTGAATGGAAGTACTACAACCTGTACAAAGACGGCGAAGAAGACAAACGTTCATCAACATATTCTGTTCAAAGTGACTACAAGTTAGGACCAAAAACCTACTTGTATGGTAGCTTTAAAGGCGTTGATTCGCGCTATAGCGCCTATTTCAAAGATTACACCTTATCAGGCGGTCTGGGTTATCAGTTTTCCTACACCGAAAACTTTATCTTAGAAGCTGAGATTGGCCCTGGTTTTCGTTATCAGGAACCGAACTTGGATGAGATTGATGATGACGATATCGTCTTTCCTAACATCGTTCGTGAAGGCATTTTCCGTGGCAACCTCAATACCACGTGGCACGCTCTGGATAACTTGAGCTTTGCCGCTGATATCACGCTTGTTACGGGTAGAAGTAATACGCGAGTGGATAGCGAACTCAGTGTCACTAATGACATTACCGAAGACATTGCATTGAAACTGGCTCACTCGCGTCAATACCACGATAAAGTACCAGAGGGATTAAGCAAAGCCGACAGTGTGTTCTCCGTCAATCTGCTTTTCGCGTTTTAATCTCCAATTTTTATCACTCAATTTCAGACCAAAAAAAAGCACCTCCGAAGAGGTGCTTTTTAGTATTTCGTCTTAATACTGAATTACTCAGCAGCAACAACCTGTACTTTCGCAGTAGCGAAAACTTCAGAGTGAAGTTGAACGCTGATCTCGAACTCACCAGTTGTACGTAGAGCACCTTCAGGAAGGCGAACTTCGCTCTTAGCAACTTCAACGCCTGCAGCTGTGATAGCTTCAGCGATGTCACGAGTACCGATTGAACCGAATAGTTTGCCTTCGTCACCAGCTTTAGAAGCGATAACAACTGCTTCTAGAGCGTTAACTTTCTCAGCGCGAGCTTCTGCAGCAGCTAGTTGCTCAGCAACTTTAGCTTCTAGTTCAGCACGACGTGCTTCGAACATTTCAACGTTGCCTTTAGTAGCCATAACTGCTTTACCCTGAGGGATAAGGAAGTTACGAGCGTAGCCAGATTTAACGTTTACTGTATCGCCAAGACCACCTAGGTTACCGATTTTATCAAGTAGAATAACTTGCATTGCTTAATCCTCTTTCTTAATAAACGGAACCGATTACTGATGCTTGTCAGTGTACGGTAGTAGAGCTAGGTAGCGTGAACGCTTGATAGCACGTGCTAGTTGACGCTGGTACTTAGCGCTTGTACCAGTGATACGGCTAGGTACGATTTTACCAGCTTCAGTGATGTAGTTTTTAAGAGTTGCTACGTCTTTGTAATCAATCTCTTGTACGCCTTCTGCAGTGAAACGGCAGAATTTACGACGACGGAAGAAACGAGCCATGGGCTATCTCCTGATCTTAAATTTGAGTAATATTGTCGGCATGTAACACTAATTTCCCAACGCCATTTCGGCCGGTCTGATAAGCGACAAAACCACTTACCTTAATGTTACTGCCTTGTACTAAATTCTGAGTAATTGCTTGTGACCTAAGCCCGCTGACGACTACCGGCATACGACAATAAACTTGTCTCGGTAAATCAGCTTCGATAACAGTAGAGCGATGCTCTAACCAAAACCGACAGTGTTCAATGCCACCAGGGCTTTTGCTACGAATGGGCGGTTTGGCAATGGTGCCGCTCAGCTCCATTCGGTTGGTCATAACAAAACTTACTCAGCAGCTTCTGATTTAGCTTCAGGCTTAGCTTCAGAACGCTCTTCACGACGTGGAGCACGCTCTTCTTTTTGCTTAAGCATGATAGATTGCTCAGTGATCGCTGCTTTAGTACGCATGATCATGTTACGTAGAACTGCATCGTTGAAACGGAAAGCAGTTTCTAGCTCATCGATTACAGCTTGGTCAGCTTCAACGTTCATTAGAACGTAGTGAGCTTTGTGAAGCTTGTTGATTGGGTAAGCCAGTTGACGGCGGCCCCAGTCTTCTAGACGGTGGATTTTACCGCCAGCTTCAGTGATAGAACCAGTGTAACGCTCGATCATGCCAGCAACTTGCTCGCTTTGATCTGGGTGCACCATGAATACGATTTCGTAATGACGCATGGGTTGCTCCTTACGGATTATTCAGCTTCCACAAATGGCTCAGTCGTCCAGAGGAAGCAAGGAACTAAAGAAAATTGACTGAGTTTAAGGAGCACGAATAGTACAGAAAGGCCGCAAAATAGGCAAGTGATTATTTGCGCAGCGCGCGGGATATTTTTGTTTGGCTCGTGCCAGAAACGACAAAGGCTGCCAGCAAAGTGGCAGCCTTTAAAATCAGAGCGTTATAACGCTTATTTTTAGCACTTATTCTACTTGAGCAAGCTCAGTGCGCATTTGGTCGATCACTTGTTTGTAATCTGGCTGACTAAAAATCGCAGAACCCGCCACAAACATGTCCGCTCCTGCTTCAGCAATTTCACGAATGTTGTCGACTTTCACACCACCATCGATTTCCAGACGGATATCGCGACCAGACTCATCGATCATCTTACGAACAGCGCGAAGTTTATCTAGCGTGTGAGGAATGAATGACTGGCCACCAAAGCCTGGGTTTACCGACATCAGTAGAATCAGGTCAACTTTGTCCATGATGAACTCAAGATGCGCAAGCGGTGTTGCTGGGTTTAATACCACACCCGCTTTACAGCCGTGTTCTTTGATAAGCTGAAGAGTACGGTCTACGTGATCAGAGGCCTCAACGTGGAAAGTGATCATTGATGCGCCAGCTTTCGCAAAATCAGGGATGATGCGATCTACCGGTTTTACCATTAGATGAACGTCGATTGGCGCAGTGATACCGTAATCGCGTAGCGCTTTACACACAGGAGCACCAAAAGTCAGGTTTGGTACATAGTGGTTATCCATAACATCGAAATGCACCACATCTGCACCCGCTGCGAGTACTTTTTCTACGTCTTCACCTAGACGTGCAAAATCAGCCGATAAAATGGATGGAGCAATAAGAAAATCTTTCATACCTGACCTCAGTAGTGACGAGCAAAACAGCAAACCAATTTGCGCGCAATTCTACCGAAGCCAGTGGGGAGATCCACTATTTAGAGAAAATAGTGTCAGAACTATGAAGCAGCGCTATCTGATTCCGGCGCTTTGAACAAGGCGAGCAGTTCGTCAACTTTGTTACGACCACTACCGTTTCGGCTAATGGTGCGTTTCACTTTCACCACACTTAAATCCGCACCGTGGTAAAGGCGGCGCGTTAGTGTTGTGTCGTGATTTGAAATCAACACCGGAATCCCACGCTCAGTAGCCGTTCTTTCTGCCATGTCGGCTAGTGCCGCTTGGTCGTCCAACGTGAAACCATTACCTGCGTATGAAGTGAAGTTTGCCGTGTTTGAAAGTGGCGCATAAGGTGGATCGCAATACACAACGCTGCCCTTGCGCGCACGACGAAATGTTTCAGGATAACCTTCGCACACAAACGTAGCTTTTTTGGCTTTCTCGGCAAAAAACTCCAATTCCGCCTCTGGGAAATAAGGTTTTTTGTAAGAGCCAAACGGCACGTTGAAGCCACCTTTTTTGTTGTAGCGGCATAAACCATTAAAACCAAAGCGGTTCATGTAAAGGAATGCAAGTGAGCGATACATTACGTCATCGGTTTTATTAAACTCAGCACGAATGCTTAAGTACGCTTCTTTGCGATTGTTTTCGGCGACAAACCAGCGCTTCGCTTCTGAGATATATTCCTCAGGACGCTCTTTAAGCAGGTTGTAGAGATTAATCAGGTCGGGATTGATGTCCGCCAACAGATAGTGGTCATAGTCGGTATTAAGAAAAACCGAGCCAGCACCAACAAAAGGTTCAACCAGCTTTCGAGCCGGTGGCAAATGACGTTGGATGTCTTCAACCAGTCCGTATTTTCCTCCTGCCCATTTAAGAAAGGCTCGCTGCTTTTTCATCTACTGCTCTATCTATCGACCAAAAATTAAGGCTGCGGAATGTAACATATTTTTCAGCGAAGCTCAGGATTATTTCACGCGATCAATTTCTCGATGAACTTGGCCTAGCGATTTTGCCCATGGGCTCACCGACTTAAGTGAATCTGGCAGCTTCTCTACCGCGTCTCGAGCCATTTGAATTGTCGGATAATCTTGGTAAGTCACGATGTACCATTCCGTTCCACTGCGAACCGTCGGATAAATGCGTACCTTGTTATTCAGCTGATGCTCATCAAGAAAAGCTTGCACATCTTCCATTGATGTCATGGCTGCTAACTGCAAGGTGTACGCTCTTGGAGATAACGCTTTTAACTCTTCACGTGAAAACGAGAATTTGACGATAGGTTTACTTGAGGTCGTCTCTGTTTTAGCAACCTCTTCTGATGCGGCATCGCTTGGCTTCACCACTTTAATCAAAGAAGAGTTTGTCTCTGACTGGGTTTTCGCTTGAGGTTCAGCCCCTTCTACTAACGCTTTAATATTGTCTGTATTCGCTTGCTCAGGCTTACCTTCTAACAGAGCATCAACCACGTCAGATTCAATCACCACACGCTGTTGGGTGTCATCATTTCCGACGCTTGCTACTTCTTCTGTCACCGTTGGTGGCAATGAGTTGGAATCGTCAGTCGCATCTGATAAATCGCCGTCATTTGGCAAGTCGTCAGTCACTGAGGTTAAATTAGATTCTGATGGCGAAAGAGTCGGCTCAGTGAGTGTCGGAATGGCAGTTTGCTCAATGCTTCCCGTGATCTGCTGCGCTTTGTCATCTGGGCTTGGCTGATTAAACATCCACCAATAACCACCAGCGGCCAGCAACAGTAGCACCAAAACCACTAATGCGATGTTGAGTGGCGATCCGACAATTGAACGGATAATGATCCTTTTTTCCACTTTCATCTCTCCTAATGCCATGATGTCACCCGGAATCGGGTCGACTTTCTTAAATGCATCTCGAACACGTTTCTCCGCATCGTCATCGACATACCTAACCACTAGTGATTCGAAGAAACGACGCGCTTCCACTTCGGATAGCATATCAATATCAAGTTCAACTGGCTTAAGTTCTTGCCCATAACTCAATCGAGACAAGACCGACTCCAAACGCCCAGACTGAGTAAAAAGCAACACGTTGATCGTCCAGTTCGGCTTTTCATGCGCCTCTAAGACTAACGTCCATAACTCCGAAACGAGCGTTTCACTAAGTAAATGAGCGTCATCAATAACAATCGCAATATCGCAAGGCTCACCTTCGAGAATACGCTCTAGACTGTCGAGTAAAGGCTCTTGTTGATTAAACAATGCATCGGAAACCAGCTGACTCAAGATGAGGACGCGACGCTGCACGTCATCTTGGGTCGCATGGCAAAGTAACAAACATTGATTTTTGTTACTCGCCCCCAACTCAAGGTATCGTTGCGCCAGCCAAGATTTTCCATACCCATCAGGGCCATTGATCGCAATAAGGTTGGATCCAAAGTTGGTCAACAACTCCAATCTATCCAATAACTCGGTTTGAGAATCTAATTCCAAAACGTGAGCAAAACTCATCTAATAACCTTCTTAAACAACAAGAATGACGCCAGATGGCGTCATTACAAGGTTAAATATTGCGACCGAAATCAATAGCCTGCTGAATCACTTCTTGTGAAGTATCGGCTATCACTTCCGCACTGCCAATTCCGGTTGGTAGAACTAAGCGCAATTGACCTGACAGCACTTTTTTATCACGCATCATATGCTTGATAAAGTCATCAAAACTCATGCTGTCGGGTGTGTGGACTGGCAATTTCGCTCTGCGCAACAATGCAATAATACGCTCAAACTGCTCTTCAGAAATCAGTCCACGCAGAAGTGACGTTTTGGCCGCCATCACCGTACCAGAAGACACCGCCTCACCATGTAACCAATTGCCGTAGCCTAATTCAGCTTCTATCGCATGACCGAAAGTGTGACCCAAATTGAGCAACGCTCGAATTCCAGACTCTTTTTCGTCTTGTGCAACCACTTCAGCTTTAATTTGGCAGCAACGTGCAATAGCATAGGTAAGCGCGTCTTCATCCAACGTGTATAAACGGTCTAAATTTTCTTCCAGCCAATCAAAGAATGCACCATCATAAATAATGCCGTATTTGATCACTTCAGCTATACCAGCAGCAAATTCACGCTCAGGTAGCGTCGATAAACAGTTGGTATCGATGATCACCGCTTTCGGTTGGTAAAATGCGCCAATCATGTTTTTACCTAGCGGATGATTGACTGCCGTTTTGCCGCCAACGGAAGAATCCACTTGGGACAACAACGTCGTTGGAATTTGGATAAAGTCCACACCTCGCTGATAACAGGCTGAAGCAAACCCGACGAGATCTCCGATTACACCACCACCGAGGGCGATAATGACCACATCACGAGCATAACTTCCCTCTAGCAGGAAATTCATGACTTGGTTAAACACATCCAGGTTTTTGTACTGCTCGCCATCAGGCAACTCAAGTAACGAAGCATCACAACCAAGTTGTTTTAGTTGATGAAGGATTTTATCGGCATACAAAGGTGCCACTGTGACATTACTGATCACAACGACTTTTTGATTGGTATTTTTGTTTGAGAGAACTTGAGAAAGGTACGCCGGGTCCTCAAACAACCCGGCGCCTATAGAGATTGGGTAGCTACGCTCTGCTAGATTGACCGTAATCCGTTCCATCGGTGTGCTCCAATTAAAAGAAGATAAGTACTTATCTCTCTTCTAGCATTTTTACGATCTGGTTGGCTACCACTTTTGCACTTTGATCGTCAGTGCGAACAGTGTAATCCGCTACTTCTTCGTATAACGGGTTACGTTCTTCAGCTAATTGCTCCAATACTTCACGAGGGTTGTCCGTTTGAAGTAGAGGACGCTTCTTGTCACGGTTAGTACGTGCAAGTTGCTTTTCAATTGTCGTTTCTAGGTAAACAACTACACCGCGAGCAGAAAGACGGTTACGGTTCTCTTTGCTTTTCACAGAGCCGCCGCCAGTTGCCAGCACGATGCCTTGTTCTTGAGTCAGATCTTCAAGTACCGCTTCTTCACGCTTACGGAAGCCTTCTTCACCTTCTACATCAAAAACCCAAGAGATGTCTGCACCAGTGCGTTCTTCAATCACTGTATCGGAGTCAACAAACTCCATATGCAGTTGCTGTGCTAGATGTCTACCAATTGTACTTTTGCCGGCGCCCATTGGGCCAACAAGGAAAATATTACGTTTCTCAGCCATGTTTAGCAGTAATTTACAACATTGATTCAATAAGATCGCCACAAGAAAACACAGCTAAACCGCTGTTCTACAAGGCTTGTGGCACCAGTTCCTCACAGATAATTCGTGATAAGACCCGAAATTATCCAAGCATGGTGCCACTAATGCAACTTTATTTTTGATCTAATCGCCTATTTACTTGATAGCCACTACTGAATAACGACCTTAGGCGTAACGAAAATTAGCAACTCACTTTTACCAACGTTTTCGTAACTTCGGCGGAAAAGTGCGCCTAATAGCGGAAGATCGCCCAACAATGGCACTTTATCCACTGAGTTAGTAATGCTGTGCTGGAAAATACCACCGAGCACAACCGTCTCACCATTATTAACCAGAACTTGGGTGCCAATGCGCTGCGTATCAATTGCCATTGCCTCTCCTGTACCCGTTTTCACTACCTTACCAGGTCGGTCTTGGGTCACACTCAGATCCAACACTAAACGATTGTCAGGTGTGATCTGCGGTGTCACCTTCAAGCTCAACACCGCTTTTTTAAAGGTCACTGACGTTGCACCACTCGATGAAGATTCTAGATAAGGAATTTCGGTACCTTGTTCAATGTACGCGGGCTTCTTATTGGTCGTGATCAATCGTGGGCTAGAAATGATTTCTGCTTTTGATTCTTGCTGCAATGCAGACAGCTCTAAGTCCAATAATGTATCAGAACCTAACTTTGCCACTTGGAACGCAATGCTCGCCGCATTCGGGTTGGTCGCGGCTAAATTCACATTAAGAAAATCATCGATACCAACACCATCACCACCCTCTTCACCTTCGCCATCACCACCACCTTCGTACAAACCGATTGTCGCTAGGTTGTTCTCAATAGAGCCACCAACGGTGTTATTACCATTAATAGATGTGAAGCCCCAACGAATACCTAACTCATCCATGTTACCCTCACTGATGGTGACAATTCGGGCTTCAATTTGTACTTGTTTGACTGGGATATCGAGCGATTCAATGATTTCGCGAATAACGGCGATGTTCTCTGGCAATTCTCTGATTAATAGCGAATTGGTTCGCTCATCAATGGTCATACTGCCACGCTCTGACAACATGCTAATGTTGCCTTCACCATTAATCATCTCTGCAATATCCGAAGCTTTAGCAAAATTGACTTTGATGATTTCTGATGAAAGTTCACCCATTTCTTCCGTCAGCTTTTGTTTTTCTAACTGCTGCTTCTCGCGCAAATCCAGCTCATCGGTCGGGGCGACCAAAATCACGTTGCCATCAACACGCTTATCTAACCCTTTCACTTGCAAGATGATGTCGAGCACTTGCTGCCACGGCACACCATCAAGACGCAGTGTAAGGTTGCCTTCGACAGAATCCGAAACCACCAAGTTAAACTGGTTGTAATCTGCAATCAGCTGCAAAACGTTACGCACAGGAATGTCTTGGAAGTTAATAGAGATCAGCTTGCCTTCTTTTTCTAAGATGCTCTTGTCTGGCACTTTTTCATTTGGTTTAAGCTTGCTGACAGTGATTTCAAGATAACGCCCCGTCAAACGATAGTCATGCGTGTATTCTTCATCGATATACGCAACTAATCGTGTGGTGGAGGTATCGCGGAACACTTCCACACTTTCCACCACCGTCGCGAAATCTTTCACGTCGAGAAGGTAAAGCTGTTCGTCTTTTACCGACGTGTTCATTAAATCAATGCTTAATCCTTCTTGAACACGTTTAACATCAACAATAGCCGCCGGGGATGCAAGCTCCACCACAATCACGGCATCTTTGCTTTTGTTAGTGCGAAAGTCGATGCTCTTGAGCGCATTAGACTGTACATCTTCTGCTGCTGCTAAAGGGGCCAGAAGTAAAAACAACCATAAGGAGAAGAGCCCAGTAAGCATCCTTGGTGTACGTGTTAATCCTTGTCTCATTTTCATTACTCAATATCAAAAATAAATGCAGCTATATCTATCTCAAAGCCAACTTAACTTTACGTTTTTGCCAGCACCCCAAACCATCGGGCAAGGTTTCATTAATCAACAAATAGGAGTGGGTAACATGGGTGACCTTACCGTTATTACGCCCGAGGTATTGACCTGGTTTCACTTTGTAAACCGTGCCATTCGGGGCTTGAACTAAACCAGAAACGGTGTTCCCCATACCCATCACTCCTTTTAAACGAAGTTGGCTGAGTGGGAATTTTTCTAACTTGCCAGATCTCGCTCGGTTCGGCGGTTGCCAACAATCTTTTCTCGCCACAGGTTGAGTCGCGATGGTCGCCTCTTTGGGCAATTCGAAAGGAGCACGCATCACTCCTGGGGCATACGCTACTGCGATGTATTTGTCAGCAGGTTTGAGTTTCTCCACATCTCGCCGCGCCTGGCTTTCAACACCACGAATAAAATCCGTTAATGATTCATCATTCGCCTGGCACCCGACCAATAGAGCGCTTACCAACACCGTCAGCAAAGATTTATTTTTCATCTTTCTTTTCCTCAGGCTTGAACTGATAAGTGTTTGCTCTCACTCGGAAGTGCAAAGTTTCACTCTCTTGGCTGACACGCTGCCAAGTCACATCTTTAAAGGTGATGATTCGTGGCAGTGTGGCAATGGCCTGTGAAAAACGACCGATATCGTGGAAATCACCTGTTAGCTCGATATTTAGTGGCAATCGATACAGGAAGTTTTCAGATTGCTTTTCTCCCCAATCGATTCGAGTAAACGTTAACTTGTTGTCGATACCGAGTTCGTTTACCGACGCCAACATTGTGGCCAACTCTTTTTGTGCCGGTAGTTGTTGCAACAGCAACTCATAACGCGTAGTGAGCTCGTCCAGTTGAGATTGCAACTGAGGCAATGCAGCCACCTTGTTGGCTTTTATGCGCAATGCCACTTTTAATGTTTGCTCCTCTTGAATCAAATTGTTCAAGCGAGCCTCTTCTGGCTTTAAGTAAAACCAATAACCAAACCCTTGGATAAGAAGAACAAGCAGGCAGATCACTACAAGCTGAGGCAGTAATGGCCATTCAGCAATCTCATCCATTTCTAGATCTTGCCAATTAACCATGTTGTTTTCCCTCTTTCTTCTCTTCTACCGTGTTAAACATGAAGGACACTTTAAAGGTCTGAAACTCTTTACCAAAACGGGCTTTTCCGTGCACGATAGAGTGCATTTCAACGTCCAGTAGCTTGGCAGAACGTTCCATGTTATCGAGCATGGTTGCTAGCCGTGGTGTACTGTCTGAAATACCTGAGATTTCAATTTCTAGATCGTTCATTTTGATCTTGTCGACATATACGCCTTCTGGAATAACAGCAGGCATGAGGTTCATAAAATCAGTGGTTTTATTCCGACCATTTTGCAACGCTTCCACAACTTTCAAGCGTTCCAAGATTTTGCTGTGTTCAAGCTCCGCGATCTTCATCGCTTCTATCCGCTTATCTAGATCAGAAATGTACGTTGTTAGATAGTCGAGTCGCTCTTGTTGAAGATCTTGTTGATACTCATAATATTTGCCAACGCCCCACTGAATCCCCAACGCCACCATGACGCCCAATACCACTAAACCGACAAATCGACGACGATGCTCTTCCCTTTGATTTTCGCGCCAAGGCAATAAGTTAATGCGATACAGCACGCACACCTCCTAACCAATGAATGCCACGCACCGCCAGCCCTGCAGCCGTCGAAAAATGTTGCCAATCGGCCGCTCGGCGCTTGCGTTTCGACACTTTCATTTCAAACAGTCCGAGTGGGTTTAACAACTCACACTCCAATGCCAACTGATGCGACAGCTCTTCTGCCAACATTGGCGTTGATGCCCCCTCGCCCGATAACCAAATGCCTTTGATGTTTTGCGAACCGTTGATCGAGGTATAGAGCTGCATTTGACGTTTTACGCGCTCAACCACTTGACGATTGAACTGTTCCGTTTTGGCTTGAGCATCATCAGAAAGTAAGTCTTCTTGTGACGTCCCCATTGAGATACGAGTACCGCACGCAAACTCCTTATGAAACAGTTCGCCTTGCTCGGTAAACATGGTGAATGAACTCGCTAACGAGCCGATGTCTAACAAACAGTATTTGTTTTTTTCAGGAAAACGCTCTGCGGCAAGCTTCCAGATATGACCTAGGCTTTGAGAGTGCACGTCAACCAACACAGGCTTTAAACCAGACTGTTGTAACGCTTCAACTCGGCTTTCAACCACATCTTTGCGCGTAGCGAATACTTGATAACTGTCCGTTCCACGCATCCCTTCTTCCGCACGAAGGCGTACGAAATCCAAACTCAGTTCTTCCACAGGAAAAGGAGATTGATGAGAAAAAGCTTGTACCACCGCAAACTCGATTTCGCTCTCATCAAGGCTTTGTTCGATTTGCAGTTTCTTGCTAATAACTGAGTTGTCTGGAACAGAAATTGCCACTCGCTTGGCCCCAAAAGGCAGCTCTTTTTTCATCTGCTTTAGGGTCTTTACAATTTCTTGATGATTTATAGTGTTATTTTCAGCGACAATACCTTCCTTAAGTAATATTTCTTTGTAACCCAGTAAGGCGTATTGATCGCCAATGGGTTTAAGTACTACGGCTTTGAGGCTGTTATGGCCAATATCTATGCCGGTAACGATTAGCTTATCCATCTCTACTCTCGCTCCGAAATTTCTTCGCGCAAAGGTTGTTATTAGCACCCAAATAAGAGTTAATATCTCTATGTGCTAAATTTTTGACCTAAGAGTACAAGGGTTTGCCGTTACACAGCCTCAACCAATCAGGGATTCTCCGGTGAAGTTCATAAAGCGTTTATTATTTTTAACATTGATTTGCATAATTCTTGGAGTCACCACAATTTTTGGCTTCTATCAGTACGTGAAGCCTGAATTGCCAGACGTTGCAACTCTAAAAGACGTTGAATTACAAACACCTATGCAGGTATTTAGTCAAGACGGGAAGCTGATCGCACAGTTTGGTGAAAAGCGTCGTATTCCTGTTACTTACGATGAAATTCCTCAAGACCTAATTCACGCACTGATCGCCACCGAAGACAGCCGTTTTTACGAGCACCCTGGTATCGATCCAATCGGTATTACTCGTGCAGCTGTCGTGGTTGCTCTTTCCGGCTCAGCAAAGCAAGGCGCGAGTACCATCACTCAGCAGCTAGCGCGTAACTTCTTCTTATCCAACGAGAAGAAACTAATGCGTAAGATCAAAGAGATCTTCATTGCCATTCACATTGAGCAACTGCTGAGCAAACAAGAGATCATGGAACTTTACGTTAACAAGATCTTCCTTGGCTATCGCTCATACGGTTTTGGTGCAGCAGCTCAGGTGTATTTTGGTAAGAGCCTAAATGAGCTCTCGCTTAGTGAAATTGCGACACTTGCGGGGATGCCAAAAGCCCCTTCAACCATGAACCCAATTTACTCGCTAGAACGTGCAACAAAACGTCGTAACGTTGTGCTAATGCGTATGCTCGATGAAAAATACATTACGCAAGAACAATTCGATGAAGCACGTAACGAACCAATCATTGCTCGTTACCACAGTGCAGAAATTGAAGTGTCTGCGCCTTACGTTGCCGAGCTTGCACGTGCATGGGCAGTAAAAGAGTACGGTGAAGAGAAAGCCTATACGTCGGGTTTAAATATCTACATGACAGTTGACTCTAAACTGCAAGACGCTGCCAATAAGGCTGCGGTAAACAACCTAATGGCTTATGACGAGCGTCATGGCTACCGCGGCGCAGAAAAAGTGTTGTGGAAAGAAGGGGAAGCCGCTTGGGATGCAGAACAAATTGAGAAGCATCTAAAAGGCCAGCCAACTTACGGCGATCTTTACCCTGCGGTCGTGACAAAAGTGGAAGGCAAAACAGCACAAGTTGTTGTGAAAAATAACGACGCACAAACCATCCCTTGGACTGGCATGAACTGGGCACGCAAATTCCTCACCGATAACCGTCAAGGTTCAACGCCAAAATCTGCACAAGAGGTTTTAGCTGCAGGTGAACAAATTTGGGTTCGCGAGCTAACGACCACCAATGAAGATGGCAACACTCAAAGCAGCTGGAAGCTAAGCCAAGTGCCTAGCGCGAACACCGCATTTGTCGCGATGAATCCTGAAAATGGCGGCATTTTGTCACTAGTAGGTGGTTTTAACTTTGTTCACAGCAAGTTTAACCGCGCAACCATGTCCGTGCGTCAGGTTGGTTCTAGTATCAAACCATTTATTTACTCAGCCGCTATCGATAAAGGCCTAACGTTAGCAACTCTAATCAACGATGCGCCAATCAACAAATGGGACGCAGGTTCAGGATCGGCATGGCGACCAAAGAACTCGCCTCCAACTTACGGCGGTCCAACTCGCCTTCGCATTGGCTTAGCGCAATCGAAAAACGTAATGGCGGTTCGTACCTTACGTGAAGTGGGTCTGGATGAAACTCGTCAGTACCTAACTCGCTTTGGATTCGATATCAACGAAGTACCTCGCTCAGAAACTATCGCATTGGGTGCGGGTAGCTTAACGCCAATGAAAGTGGCACAAGGTTACTCGGTTTTTGCAAACGGCGGTTACTATGTTGAGCCGTTCTACGTAGAACGCGTTGAAGATGCATTTGGCGAAGTTTTGTTTAAAGCCAACCCTAAGAGCGTTTGTCATCAAGATTGCCCACAAATGAGCCCACAACCAGAAATGGATCGCTTTGCCAGTGAGTTCGGTGAGCAAGACGTTGCCGTTGATGGCCAAGCTCCAGAGAACGCACTAGAAAATGATGAACCAAAATACGCACCACAAGTGATCTCTGAACAAAACGCATTCTTGATGCGTGAAATGATGTACAGCAACATCTGGGGTGGCGGCAACTGGCGTGAAGGAACTGGCTGGAACGGTACCGGCTGGCGTGCACAAAAACTTGAGCGTCGTGATATTGGTGGTAAAACTGGTACGACTAACGATTCAAAAGACGCATGGTACAACGGTTATGGTCCGGGCGTAGTTGCGATTGCATGGGTGGGCTTCGATGATCACTCACGCGCGTTAGGCCGCACGACGGTGAACAGCAATTTGGGTCAAGGCCAAGTATCTGGTGCTGAATCAGGAGCGAAAACAGCAGAGCCAGCATGGATTGACTTTATGCAAGTGGCATTGGAAGGCAAGCCAGAACAAGGCAAGAATATCCCAGATGACATCGTGCGCGTTCGCATCGATCGCAACAGCGGTCTGCTGACTCATAAAGTCGATAGCACGTCCATGTTTGAATACTTTGAGAAAGGCACGGAGCCAACCGAATACGTTGGTAACAGCCTCGAAGACAGCATTTATTCAAGCGGTTCTGGTGGCACAACGGAAGAGTTGTTCTAAACCAAACGAAAGAAAAGATAAGGGGAGAGCGTTGGCTCTCCCCTTTTTTATAACGTTAAGCGGCCATAGAAGATGGCTGCGACTCTAGAATTGCTTTGATTTTCGCTGCTAATGCTTCAAAACGAGCACGCAACGGAGAGCCAGGGCGGTACGCCAAAACAATGCTGCGTGAAGGCGTAGGGTTGACGGCAGGAATGTAGCAAACGCCATCTTTTTGTTTTTCGGCTGGAATAGAAAGCTGAGGCAACAAAGTAATACCCGCTCCCGCAGCAACCATATTACGCAAAGTTTCTAAACTGGTGGCTTTAAAGCGCTCATCATCTTTTGCTCCTGCCGCAAAGCAGAAACCTAACGCTTGGTCGCGTAAGCAATGTCCATCACCTAAAGCCAGCACAGTCTTCCCATTGAGCTCTAACATATCAACCTGGTCGAGCTGTGCCCATTCATGACCACATGGTACAGCAACACTAAGCGGTTCGTTGTACACTTCAATCTCTTTAAATGGGGCAGTTTCCGCCACAGAAGCCAATACCAAGCAGTCCAGCTTCCCTTCCTCTAGCTGACGAACCAACTGATGAGTTTGAGCCTCATGCAGGAACAGCTCAAGCTCAGGGAACTCTTCTTTCAGCTGTGGAAGAATTTTAGGCAATAAGTACGGCCCAACCGTCGGAATAAAACCGATGTGCATTGGACCGGTCATCGCCCCACTCTGTCCGCTGGCCATATCTTTAAAGGTTTTCACCTCACTCAGAATGCGTTTAGCTTGATCCACCAGCTGTAAGCCAGAGTCGGTGAACAACACTCGGCGGCTGCTTCTTTCTAACAATGCAGTGCCGAGTTCGTCTTCCAGCTTACGTATTTGACCACTAAGCGTTGGCTGACTGACAAAACACGCCTCTGCCGCTTTGCGAAAATGCTTGTGCTCCGCCAGTGCGACTAAGTACTCAAAATCCCGAATATTCATAACACACGATTCGCTTCTATTTGATGATAGTCAATGTCTATCAAAACCATAGCATCAAACGATTAGAGCTATCAAAGGATTTTTACAATAATGGGCTCAACAAAACGAAACAGAGCCAAACGACAAGTCACGCTCTAAACGCTTCACTCGAATATTTTAAAGGAATCAATATGTTTGTATCTAAAGAAGGTCAAAACGTACCACAGGTTACTTTCCCGACTCGCCAAGGTGATACTTGGGTGAACGTTACCTCGGATGATCTATTCAAAGGCAAAACCGTGATCGTATTCAGTTTGCCTGGAGCGTTTACACCGACTTGTTCTTCTAGCCACTTACCTCGTTACAACGAGCTATTCCCTGTGTTCAAAGAACACGGTGTTGATGAAATTTTGTGTATTTCGGTAAACGACACATTCGTTATGAACGCGTGGAAACACGACCAAGAAGCCGAGCACATCACCTTTATTCCAGATGGTAATGGAGAGTTCACCGATGGCATGGGCATGCTCGTGGACAAAAATGACATCGGCTTTGGTAAACGTTCTTGGCGTTACAGCATGTTGGTAAAAGATGGTGTGATTGAGAAGATGTTCATCGAGCCAAATGAGCCAGGAGACCCGTTCAAAGTATCGGATGCCGACACTATGCTGAACTACATCGCACCAGAGTACAGAACTCAGGAATCGATCACTGTATTTACCAAGCCTGGTTGTCCTTTCTGTATGAAAGCCAAACAAAACTTGATTGATCACGGTCTTCAATATGAAGAAGTAATTTTGGGGAAAGATGCAACTTCCGTCAGTCTTCGTGCTATTACAGGCCGTACGACCGTCCCGCAAGTATTCATCGGCGGTAAACACATCGGTGGTAGCGAAGAGCTAGAAACTTACCTAGGCTAACCTGTCCATAGCCTACACCCCCGGTCTCCGGCGTCTTTGACTCGGAGGCCACCCTGTCTCTTCCCGCTCAAATCTAAGTCCTTCGTTCTTAAATCGTTCTACTACCTGAATCAACGATTTTAAATACAACACTTTTTGTTCATCATAACGTCTTGTTTCTATTCCCAAGCCAAATACAAAAAAACCTCGCAGATACGAGGCTTTTTTCTGGACTAGAGTTTCATGGATTACATCATCGCATAACGACTCACTAGCACAATCGCGGTGAACCCAATGGTGAAAAATCCCCCGGCAAGTCCTAGTGCTACTCTCAGTTCTGTCGACATTATCTTTTCCTATTTTCTGGCTGACGCGGCACCATACACCAGTTACGTGCTACAGAATTTCATCCAAGCTAATTTTCCATTTTTGGGTCCGTACCACCTAACAAGCGCACATGGTAAAGCCTATTCATCTTCTGCTAATCTTGGGCAAGTTGAATTGAGGTAAACATCATGGCTTGTCGTAGCTGCCAAGAACATTGGTTTTGGAAAAAGATCGGTCGTTGTCAACGATGCATGGATCAATTGACCGTACTTTCAGTTGTGTGTTGGATCATTTGGTGGTTTGCTTTTCGCGATCATCCACAAAGCATTGAATCGATCGCCCTGATCTTTGCGGGCTTTGCATTTAACATTTTATTGTTTCTGCACTTATGGATGCGTTTTGTCATCTTGCCGTGGCAGCGTCGTCGCGGGAAACCGAATGGAGAGGATCACCACAAATGACAGATAGAAAAAAGCCCCAAAATCAATCTCGATTCTGGGGCTCTCTTAGATTCTTCTAAGAAAAAGCAGTGGTACTTTAATAGACCGAGCTTCCTCTCAAAGGTTCAAAGTTTTTTCGATTTTTTTAGCAAAAACTTATGTAAATGATCGTTCTCTAATGATATCTGTTTAAATACTAACAAAATCAATACGCTATGCGACATGACTGCGTTGGATGACCTGTTCAACTAAATTGATCTCTAACGCCACTTCATCACAGGCATGTTGACGCGGGCATTGGTCGCAATCTTTCAACACTTTTTCTGGCAACAGAGACTTAGATGTTGGCAAGAAACTCTGCTTCATAAAGAACTCTGGCGTACGTGTTAGTACGAAGACTTTCTTAATCGCCATTTGACGTGCTTTATCCACCAAATAGTTCACGATCGCGCTGCCTTGCCCTTGTCCTTGCCAACCCGCCTCAATACCGAGCGAGCGAATTTCCGCAAGTCCAGAGTCATACACATACAGAGACGCGCAACCAGTCACTTCACCATGATGTTCAGCAACGGCAAATGAGCCAATGTCGCGAACGAGTTCATTACGAGAACGAGGTAAGTTTTCGCCCATATTCGCCCAGTACGCAACCATGCCCTCAAGCGTTTCGATATCCGTTAAACGTGCAGGACGTACTTTGACGGCCGAGCTATCACGCTGCGCCAAACGCTTGTCCGCTTGGTCAACGGCATAAGCGACTTGTTTTGGTGACACGCCACCAAGCGCGCTACGTTTTTCTAGACAAGACTCAATCGTTAGGATGTCGTACACATCGTTGTCGATGACGTCAGAGAACTCTTGCAGCTCTTGCAATGACAACTCTTCCAGTGCACAACCTTTGGCAATCGCGCCAACGACAGCCACACCGACAATATGATGCGCTTCTCGGAAAGGAATGCCTTTCGCGACCAAGTAGTCCGCTAATTCTGTGGAATTGGCGTAGCCTTGTTTCGCTGCTTCTAACGTACGTTCGCCATTAACCTTGATACCATCGAAACACAACGCAGCCATTTCCATACAGTCGTTCCATGTATCAAGTGCATCGAACAAACCTTCTTTGTCTTCTTGCATGTCTTTGTTGTACGCCAGTGGCAGGGCTTTGACTGTCATCATCATGCCAGCAAGTGCGCCGTACACGCGACCAGTCTTACCACGAATGAGCTCTAGCGCATCTGGGTTTTTCTTCTGTGGCATCAATGACGAGCCAGACGTCACTGTATCTGCCAACTCAATGAAGTTCGACTCACCTGAGTTGTAGAAAATCATATCTTCCGCGAGACGTGACAAGTGCAGCATAGAAATAGAAGCGACAGACATCAGTTCCATCACATGGTCACGATCCGATACCGAATCGAGTGAGTTACGCGTAGCACGGTGAAAACCAAGATTATGCGCCAGTTGTTCACGATCAATTGGGTAAGCTGTACCAGCTAACGCGCCAGAACCTAGCGGACAGGTATCTAAACGTTGCAGCGCATCACTCAGACGTGAGTAATCACGCTCAAACATTTCAACATACGCCAAACACCAATGAGCAAACGTCACAGGCTGAGCACGTTGTAAGTGAGTATAACCAGGCAAAACCGTACCTTGATGCTGTTTCGCCACTTGCACCATTTGCGATTGCAGACGATCAAGCGCAATAAGAAGTTGCTGCCCTTGCTGACGACACCAAAGCTTTAAGTCGGTCGCCACTTGGTCGTTACGAGAACGACCAGTGTGCAGCTTTTTACCTAAGTCGCCGACTTTGCTGATCAACTGCTGTTCCACCCACGAGTGAATGTCTTCAGCATCAGAGCGTAAAATCTGATGCGGATCTTCCATCACTTCGAGTTTCAACTCATTTAAAGCGAGCTCGAGCTTTTGCTGCTCTTCTGCTGATAATACACCAACCGAAAGCAATGCTTTAGACCACGCAATTGAGCCTACGATATCTTGCTCAGCCAATCGGTAGTCGAAACGCAACGAATCGTTGAACTCTTTGAATCTGGTATCTGCCGCTTGGGTAAATCTTCCGCCCCATAATGCCATTGCGTCTCTCCTGATGACTATTGCTTACTTTAACGTGTCTAATGAGTGATGACGAAATCGGTGGTCATTTGCTCACTTTTTCTTATACGCCAACGTTACGGCAATTCAATATAAAAATAAAGTATAAATTCAATATTTTTACATATATATTCACCCCGCTTAATTTGCGACTCTTTGGGTAATAAAAAAAGACCCGCCATATGTTGGCAGGTCTTTATTCAATCCGAGATGGGGAGTGATTATTTTTTCTGGCTATTCAATGCACGAATACGGCTTGATAGCGAGTAAAGACGGATGAAGCCACCAGCATGACTTTGATCGTAAACCTCATCTTCACCAAAAGTAGCGAACTCTTCTGAGTACAAGCTGTTGTCAGAACGTTTTTGCGTTACCGTTGCTTGACCTTTGTATAGCTTAACAACCACTTCGCCATTGACGTCTTGTGCTAGCTCTTCTGAGGCAGCAAGAATCGACTTACATAGCGGTGTAAACCAACGACCGTCGTACACAAGGTGAGAGGCTTTTAGACCAAGTTCTTCACGGAACTCGAATGACGATTTGTCTAGCACCAATTGTTCAACTGCGCGCAGAGCTTCCATCATGATGGTACCTCCCGGAGTTTCGTAACAGCCACGAGACTTCATTCCCACCAAACGGTTCTCTACGATATCAATACGACCCACACCGTGTTTTGCACCTTTTTCGTTTAAGTAAACTAGCGCGTTGTATGGTGTCATCGCTTCACCATCCACTGCCACAACTTCACCTTTTTCGACTTTCAACGTAACGTATTCAGCGTCATTTGGCGCTTGTTCAGGATCAACGGTCCAGACCCAGCAATCTTCGTTTGGTGCATTCCATGTATTTTCAAGCACACCACCTTCAGTAGAAATGTGCCATGCGTTCGCATCACGTGAATAAATCTTCGTTAGAGACGCTGAACAAGGAATGTTACGCTCTGCAAGGTACTCCAGACATTGTTCGCGGCTCACTAAATCCCACTCACGCCATGGAGCGATAACGTGTAGATCTGGTGCTAACGCAGCAAATGCACCCTCGAAACGCACTTGGTCGTTACCTTTACCAGTGCAGCCGTGACACAATGCGTCCGCGCCCACTTTACGTGCAACTTCAACTTGCGCTTTGGCAATGATAGGACGCGCCATTGATGTACCCAACAGGTATTTGCCTTCGTAGTAAGCACCGGTTTTTAGTGTTGGGTAGATGTAGTCTGCTACCATTTCTTCTTTTAGGTCAGCGATGTAGCACTCTGATGCGCCAGATGCTTTTGCTTTCGCTTCAATGCCTTCGAGCTCTTCAGCACCTTGACCTACATCGGCCACGAAAGCGACGACTTCACAGTCATAATTCTCTTTTAGCCACGGGATGATTACTGAAGTATCTAGACCGCCTGAGTATGCGACTACCACTTTATTTACGTTCACTTTGCTCATGTTTTTTCTCCAAACTTAACTGGCGCTGCGCTCGGCGGTCAGTGCCAACCACTTCCTAATGTTGAATTCTTTAACTGTTTTGCTTCCGCTTATTGAGGCAGAAACTGTGTTCCAATACTTTCACCAGCAAATAACTGCGTGAGTTTTTCTGGGTAGCGCCACGTCGCCACTTCTATCGGACGACCAAGATCGTTGGCGGCTTCGAGAGCAGCTTTCACTTTGACGATCATCCCATCAGTGATCACTTGGCCTTCGATCAGCGCATTGGCTTCTTTCTCAGATAAGCTTTTAAGCAGATGACCTTTGCCATCTAACACACCGCTTACATCTGACAACAGCACCAACTCCGCGTCCAAAGCACCCGCAACGGCAACCGCTGCTTGATCCGCATTCACGTTCATCATTTGACCTTCAGCCGTGAGACCAATAGAGCTGATGATAGGCAGTGCGCCCGTATTTAAAATCGCTTGAAGTAGGCTTGAGTCACCCGGCGTCGCTTTGCCCACCGCGCCTAATTCAGGATCTAACTCTTCGACATGACAAAGGCCACCATCCGCTAGGCTCAAGCCCACCGCATTCAAACCATCGGCAATCGCTTGACCTTGCAGTAACTTATTTGCCGTTCCTGCCAGCGCACCGGCAATGACTGGAATTTGATCGTATGGCGTCACACGTAGACCATGTTTCTTTACGGTCTTAAGTTGAAGTTTCGCCATCAACTCATCCACCAAGTAGCCACCGCCATGAACGATGGCGATTTGTCGCTGCGCCGACTTCTGGTATGCCGCGATGGCACCAAACAGTTGGCTTAAGGTTTGAGTGCAAGATAGAGCCGCACCGCCTAGCTTAATGACTAAAGGAGCTTGATTGGTTTGCGTCATTGCTTTTCCCTCTTTCAACGACTACAGCAACGCTGTCAGTTCTGGGTAACCGTAATGAATATTTAAACACTGCATCGCTTGACTCGATGCACCTTTAAGTAGGTTGTCGATGGCTGAAATCACAATGATGTGTTCGCCTTGCACCTTCCAGCCGATATCGCAGAAAGGGGTATTTTCAACATCCTGAATACGTGGAATGCCATCACCTTTGAGGCGTACGGCTGGCTTACCTTGATAAGCTTGTTCAAAAGCTTGAGCAACTTGTTGCTCCGTTACACCTTGCGCCAACTTCATCGTGACAGTAGCAAGAATGCCGCGTTTAAAGTTGCCAAGATGAGGAGTAAAAATCACATCACACCCTAAATGCTGGGCAATTTCTGGTTGGTGACGATGATTGAATACACCGTAAGGCTGAAGGCTAACCTCACAAAAACTGTTGGTCATTGAGGCTTTACGCCCTGCGCCAGAGACACCACTTGTCGCGTTAATGACTGGCCACTGTTGAGTGTCCAACAAACCATCAACGAGTAGTGGCTTAATAGCCAACTGCGACGCCGTTGGGTAGCAGCCAGCTACCGCAACTAAAGGAGCGTTTTTAATCTCTTCTTGGTTCCACTCCGTTAAGCCATACGCCGCTTTATCTAGCCAGTTGTTGAATTGATGCTCAAAGCCGTAAAAGGTGTCGTAAAAGCCATCGCTTTTGACACGAAACGCGCCGGACAAATCAAAGACCTGACATCCAGCGTCGAGAAAGATAGGAGCAAGATCATGGCTGACCTCATGAGCCGTAGCTAAAAAAACCACATCAGAGTCTTGCGCAACTTGCTTTGGATCGGTCAACGCATTCACCACCATATCAACCACGTTCGCCAATTTACCGTGTAACTGTGCAATGGTTTTTCCTGCATCGACACTGTTGGCGGAAACGTACAAACCTGATAGCGTGAGTTGTGGGTGTTTATTAACCATGAACGCTAACTCTGCGCCGGTGTAACCGCTGGCTCCGATAATTGTGGTTTTTAGCATTGTGTGACATCCATATACTTAAAGCTCAAAATGATTATTCATATTTAAAATTAGCTTTATTT
This sequence comes from Vibrio parahaemolyticus, assembly GCF_900460535.1. Taxonomy (NCBI): domain Bacteria; kingdom Pseudomonadati; phylum Pseudomonadota; class Gammaproteobacteria; order Vibrionales; family Vibrionaceae; genus Vibrio; species Vibrio parahaemolyticus. The sequence continues at coordinate 3,007,743 of NZ_UHIL01000001.1, forward strand.
TGATTTTTTATTCATTAAATATGAGTTAATATGTGTTTTACATTTTTGTGCTCTGTCTGTCAATAGGAGAATTGAAGAATCCATGCAATTACCAACTTTTCTAGAGGTCTATGAAGGACTCATTAGTACCTCTTCGATCAGCTCGACTGATCCAAGCTGGGATCAAGGCAATGCCAAAGTGATCGAGAAACTCGCCACTTGGTTTAAAGATCTTGGTTTTCACGTTGAGGTGATCGAAGTCGAATCAGGCAAACACAATATGATTGCACGCATGGGCGAAGGCGAAGGCGGTCTGCTGCTTGCTGGGCACAGCGATACCGTGCCATTTGATGAAGGACGCTGGAGCTTTGATCCCCATAAGCTCACAGAGAAAGACAACCGCTTCTACGGTCTGGGTACGGCAGACATGAAAGGCTTTTTTGCTTTCATTTATGAAGCAGTAAAAAAGGTGGATTGGAGCAAGCAAAACAAGCCGCTTTACGTATTGGCCACCTGTGATGAAGAAACTACCATGCTCGGTGCAAGACACTTCACCACAAACGCGCCGTTCAAGCCGGATTACTGCATCATTGGAGAACCCACTAGCTTAGTTCCTATTCGTGGCCACAAAGGGCATGTCGCCAATGCGATTCGGGTTACCGGTAAATCCGGCCACTCCTCTGACCCAGCTTTGGGCGTCAACGCGATTGAAATCATGCATGAAGTGTTGTTTGCGATGATGCAACTGCGCGACAAACTCATTAAAGAGTATCACCATCCAGGATTTGCCATCCCTAGTCCAACGTTGAACTTAGGCCATATCCATGGCGGTGATAGTGCCAACCGTATTTGTGGTTGTTGCGAGCTGCACTATGACGTTCGCCCATTGCCGGGCATCAGTTTGGACGGTTTAGAAAACATGCTGCGCAGCGCACTACAAGAAGTAGAAGCTAAATGGCCGGGACGAATCGACATCGTACCGTTGCATGAGCCAATTCCAGGATATGAATGTCAGCACGATCATCCATTTATCGGTGGTGTCGAAGAGATCTGTCAAACCAGTTCGCAAACCGTCAACTACTGCACGGAAGCGCCTTTCTTGCAGCAACTGTGTCCGACTCTGGTACTTGGCCCTGGTTCTATCGAACAAGCGCACCAACCAGATGAGTTTCTATCCTTTGATTTTATCGAACCAACCATTGATGTGCTCTCAAAGGCGATGGTTAAGTATTGTTGTTGATTGAGTTTAAAAAAAGCCTTTATGCAGCTCCGATGAGCTGCATATTTTGGCTCTCAAAGCACAAGGTTTTATGCACCGTTAACACGAATTTAACTTGTTATTTTGTAATTAATTTTCACTTTTAATTCTATGCCCGTCGAAACTTTGCTCTAAATCAGGAGAGACGCCGAATAATTGCAAACTTAGTCTGCTTTATTTGACTAGAACTGGTGCTTTTCGCTAGATTGGAGTCTTAACAAGGACAATGGATGTAGTTTTTTTACGAGGCAGGACGACAATGAACGAGAAATACGCCGCACTTAAAAGCAATGTGCGCATGTTAGGCCACTTACTGGGTAACACGATTCGCGATGCCCACGGCGAAGAAATCTTCGAGAAAGTGGAGACCATTCGTAAATTATCCAAATCGGCTCAAGCAGGTAATCAAGCAGACAGGGAAAGCTTGATAGAAGAAATCAAACACCTACCCGATGAGCAACTAACGCCAGTCACCCGTGCGTTTAACCAATTTCTAAACCTCACCAATATTGCCGAGCAATACCACACCATTTCACGCCACTGTGAAGAGCACATCTGTGAACCAGACGCGATCAACTCGCTGTTTTCAAAACTGGTACAAAACGATGTTAGCAAACTCGATACGGCTCAAGCGGTACGTGATTTGAATATTGAACTGGTATTAACCGCGCACCCAACGGAAATCACTCGCCGCACCATGATCAATAAACTGGTCAAGATCAACGAGTGTTTATCCAAACTAGAACTCAGCGACCTGTCTTCTAAAGAACGCAAAAAAACTGAGCGTCGCTTAGAGCAACTTATCGCACAAAGCTGGCATTCTGACGTGATTCGTCAACAACGCCCTACTCCATTGGATGAAGCGAAATGGGGCTTTGCCGTAGTAGAAAACTCACTGTGGGAAGCTGTGCCAGATTTCCTACGTGAAATGAATGATCGTCTGAAGTCTTACCTAGGTGAAGGTTTACCAATTGATGCTCGTCCAGTGCATTTCTCTTCTTGGATGGGGGGTGACCGTGATGGCAACCCGTTCGTTACTCATAGCGTAACGCGTGAAGTACTGCTTCTGTCTCGTTGGAAAGCCGCTGACCTTTATCTCAATGACATCAATGAATTGATCAGCGAACTCTCTATGACCGTTTCTAACGATCAAGTTCGTGAACTTGCTGGTGAAGATCAACATGAACCATACCGCGCAATCCTGAAACAACTACGTGCTCTGCTCAATGAAACCAAAGATATTCTTGATGCGAAGATCCACGGTCAAAAACTGGCAGTCAAAGCACCGCTACAAAAAGTTGAACAGCTTTGGGATCCTCTGTACGCGTGTTACCAATCACTGCATGAGTGCGGCATGGGCGTCATCGCTGACGGCTCGTTGCTAGATACGCTGCGTCGTGTGAAAGCATTTGGCGTTCACCTAGTTCGTCTTGATATCCGCCAGGAAAGTACGCGCCACGCAGATGTACTCTCTGAGCTGACTCGATACCTCGGCATTGGTGATTACGAACAGTGGAGCGAGCAAGATAAAATTGCTTTCCTCACCAATGAACTTGCATCTAAACGTCCGCTACTGCCACGCGATTGGGAGCCATCAGAGCCGGTCAAAGAGGTGTTAGACACCTGTAAGATCATCGCTCTGCAACCGCGCGAAGCGTTCGGTGCTTACGTCATCTCAATGGCTCGTACCGCCTCAGACGTACTCGCTGTGCACCTATTACTGCAAGAAGCGGGCTGCCCTTACCGTATGGATGTTTGCCCTTTGTTCGAAACTCTAGACGACTTGAACAATGCAGAGTCGGTCATTAAGCAGCTAATGAGCATCGACCTTTACCGTGGCTTTATTCAAAACCACCAAATGGTCATGATCGGCTACTCTGATTCAGCAAAAGATGCGGGTGTCATGTCGGCAGGCTGGGCTCAGTACCATGCTATGGAATCTCTAGTTAAAGTGGCAGAAGACGAAGGTGTTGAGCTGACTCTGTTCCATGGTCGTGGCGGCACCGTTGGTCGCGGCGGCGCACCTGCACACGCGGCTCTGCTGTCTCAACCACCAAAGAGCTTGAAAGGCGGGTTACGCGTAACAGAACAAGGCGAAATGATCCGCTTTAAACTGGGTCTACCAGATGTTGCGGTAAACAGCTTCAACTTGTATGCAAGCGCCATTTTGGAAGCAAATCTACTGCCACCACCAGAGCCAAAACAAGAATGGCGCGACTTGATGGAAGTGCTGTCGGAAGTGAGCTGTGAAGCTTACCGTGGCGTCGTCCGTGGCGAACCAGATTTTGTTCCATACTTCCGTCAAGCGACGCCTGAACTAGAGCTAGGCAAACTGCCGCTTGGTTCACGCCCTGCGAAACGTAATCCAAATGGCGGTGTAGAAAGCTTACGTGCAATTCCTTGGATCTTCTCGTGGAGCCAAAACCGTTTGGTGCTTCCGGCTTGGTTAGGCGCAGGTGAAGCTATTCAGTACTCAGTAGACAAAGGTCATCAGGCGCTACTGGAAGAAATGTGTCGCGAATGGCCGTTCTTCTCAACTCGCCTAGGTATGCTTGAGATGGTGTACACCAAGTGCAACATGGAAATCTCTCGCTACTATGACCAACGCCTAGTTGAACCTCAACTTCAACCATTGGGTGACCGACTGCGTGAACAACTTCAACGTGATATTAAGTCCGTACTGAACGTAGAGAACAACGAGAACCTAATGCAAAGCGACCCATGGGGCCAAGAATCAATTCGCCTACGTAACATCTACGTAGAGCCATTGAACATGCTTCAAGCTGAATTGCTATACCGTACTCGTCAAACAGAAGAGGCGTCTGCAAACCTTGAAGAGGCACTGATGGTGACCATCGCAGGTATTGCAGCAGGTATGCGTAACACGGGTTAAAAATAACCATTCGTAATACAAAAGGCTGAGTTCATACTCAGCCTTTCTTATATTCATAACTTCCAACCACATAATTGCGCAGCAAATAACCAGATATTTATACCACAAAAAACCCATAAAATACCAACAAATTAGAATTATTAACTACAAAATAACTCTATTGAGTATTATGTTAGTTTTTCAGGGTAATTTTGTCCTAGTATTCCACTTCATGCTTATTATTTATATACTACTTGCCTGCTGAGAGCTCATAAATCCAATCATACCTGCTCCAGCCCTGATGGGGATCCCCATCTCTAGGTGATAAACGGCTTTAAGGTGACAGGACCAACTTTGTTGGTGCTACTTATACATTAAAAAACTCAAGCGCCAGTAAGAGCGCAGCTGAAAGTGTAAGTAGCTTGTTTACAAGTTTATTGACCATTTGGATTGAAGACATGTCATTACCACACGTAATCTTAACTGTTCTTAGCACTCGCGACGCAACCGGTTACGATATCACTAAAGAATTCTCTGCTAGCATCGGTTACTTCTGGAAAGCAAGCCACCAACAAGTTTACCGTGAACTAAATAAAATGGCCGAGAAAGAGCTGGTTACTTGCGTACTAGAACCTCAAGAAGGCAAACCAGACCGTAAGGTTTACTCCATCACAGATGCAGGCCGTAGCGCTCTTGGAGAATGGTTTGATCAACCAACTGCACACCCAACCGTTCGTGATGAATTTTCAGCGAAACTTATGGCTTGTGCTGTTCAACCATCAACACCTTTCCGTGATCAACTAGCAGAACTTGTTGAAGAGTCTCGTAAACTGGTTTCTCACTACAAAGAAATTGAAGCTGCTTACTACGCAACGCCTTCAACTTTGGACAAACAAGCTCGTTTAGAGCGCCTAACGCTTCGTCGTAACCTACTGTTACGTGAAACGTGGATCACTTGGGCAGAAGAAGTCCTAACAGAACTTGAAGTGATTGGTTAATTTCCTTTTACTTAGAGACAACGAAAAAGGCTTGCCACTTGGCAAGCCTTTTGTCTTTTTGAAACCGGATTTACGCTTCTACGGCTACACGAGGGCGAACACCCAAAGTATGGCATAGCGCATAAGTCATCTCCGCACGATTCAGCGTATAGAAGTGGAAATCTTTTACACCTTCGCGACTTAGTACACGAACCATATCAATAGCTTGGCTTGCACCTACAAGTTGGCGAGTCACAGGATCATCATCCAAACCTTCAAACTGTTTGCTCATCCATCCTGGCACTTTAACATTGTTCTGCGCTGCAAAGCGTGAGGCTTGCTTAAAGTTCGATACTGGCAAAATACCCGGAACGATTTCTACATCGATTCCCGCCGCAACACAGCGGTCACGAAAACGCAGATAAGATTCCACATCAAAGAAGAACTGAGTAATGGCACGGTTCGCACCAGCGTCCACTTTACGCTTTAGGTTTAGCAGATCCGATTGAGCACTTTTTGCCTCTGGATGCACTTCTGGAAAAGCCGCCACAGAAATATCAAAATCGTGACGAGATTTTAGTAGCTCAACCAAGTCCGAAGCATACATATCTGGAGCACCGCCACCAGGTGGGATGTCACCACGCAGCGCAACGATATTTTCGATGCCGTTATTCCAGTAATCATCAGCAATCTCAATCAACTCTGAACGTGTTGCATCGATACAAGTGAGGTGAGGCGCAGCAACTAAGCCGGTCTCTGCTTTGATTTCCTTGATAATGGAGTGAGTTCTATCACGTTCACCAGAGTTTGCTCCGTATGTTACCGAAACAAATTTAGGCTTGAGCGTTTTTAGACGATGCACAGAGTTCCACAGCGTTTCTTCCATCTTTTCGCTGCTTGGCGGAAAAAACTCAAACGAGACATTAATGTTATCTGACAACTCAGCAATATTCTGGTTTAAGGCGTCGATATGGCCTGCGTGCGTGTATCCCATCTTACTCTCCCTGTGGCACTCCGCCACGAAATCAAAATCCTTGAATCGACGTTTAGACGTCTATATGTCTACAGAATGTATTGAATGTGATTTAATGTCAACCTTGTGATTATGAATTTTTCTCACGTTAATAATGAGGACAGTTCAAGTTAATTCGCATCTGCTATTTACTCATAACAACGTTTAAAAATGGCGAATCTTATTTTAAGTATGGCACTGAGGAAGGAATAAAAAACCCCGGATGAATTCCAGGGTTTTTAGGTATCTCGCAAAGTTTAGAATAATCCAGCTAAGCGGTTGAGATCCGATTGGATTGCACCAGCGGTCACCTCGCGTCCTGCACCTGGGCCACGAATCACCAAAGGGTTGTCCTTGTACCATTTACTTTCAATCGCAAAAATGTTGTCGCATGGCAGCAAGTTAGCTAGCGCATGTTCGCGCGGTAATGCTTCTACGCCCACCGTCGCTTTGCCATTTTTCTCTAAGCGCGCCACATACCGAAGCACCTGCTCATCTCTTTGTGCTTTGGTTAGACGCTCTTGAAGAATCTCACTGAGCAGTGCGCCATTATCAAAGAACTCATCCAAACTCAGAGAGCGCAGCTCTTCAGGCACCAGTGATTCCACTTTTACGCTGTCCGGTTCAATATCCAGACCAGACTCACGCGCTAAGATAACCAGTTTACGCATGACATCCGAGCCATCTAAATCAGCACGCGGATCCGGTTCTGTTAATCCTTGTTGCCACGCTAAATCGACCAACTCATTAAACGGCACCGAGCCATCAAACTGCTGGAACAGCCAAGAAAGTGTTCCCGAGAAGATTCCGGATAACGCCACAATCTCATCACCACTTTCACGCAGATCTCGCACGGTATGGTTGATAGGTAACCCTGCCCCAACCGTCGCGTTGTAGAGCCAGTAGCGACCGATTTTCGCGAATGCATCTTGCACTTGATGGTAGTATTGACTGTCGGCAGAGCCTGCAACTTTGTTAGCAGAAATTAAATGGATGCCTTGTTGGGCGATATCAACATAACGTTGTGCCAACTCTTTGCTCGCGGTCACGTCCAATACCACGGCTTCATCATAACTTTGTAAATCGCCCAACCGACTCAGCCACGCCCCATCGTTCTCAATACTTTCTTCATCAAACCTGTCGGCAACCACCGCCGCATCGATACCCTTTTCATCAAACCAATATGTCTGACTATCGACAACGGCGACTAAGTCAAAGCTCATACCGTGGCGTTTTTCGAGTTCTGTTTTCTGAGTCGCAAATAGATTTAACCAGCTAGAACCGATATTGCCTTTGCCACATAACGCTACCGCTACGCGCTTTTGCGCTTGGAATAACTGGCTGTGAATCAACTGCACTAATGCTTCGGTATCGGTGCGACGCAGTACCGCAACTAGGCTTAAACCTGATTCAGTTTCAGAAACAAATTCAACTGGTGCGTGCTTCAATTTTTGGTAAAAACCAAAACAATGGTTGGCATTCTTCGTTACGCCCGCTCCGACAGCGGCCACAAGTGAATAGCCTTCTTTGAGTTTGATTTCAGCTTCAACTGCAAGATCTTGTAGGTACTTCAGCGCACCTGTCGCAATCTCTGCGGTGTACGCTAAGCGTAATTTTTGCTGATCGGCTTGGGCTTCGTAAGAGAGTGGCTCGAGTTGCGCACGTTGAAGAGACTTTAAAACATCACTTTGGGTTTTGTTGAAGTCATGACCATGCCTAAAAGACAATTGAATCAACAATACTTCATCCAAAGAAGTGATGATTTTCGCTCCACGCCCAGAAGCAAGTACACGCTCAATACGCGTTGAACCCGATTCAGGTTGATAACTGCACTTGAGGCTTAAGTCCATCGTGCTTTGCGCGACAGGTTGTAACGTACGGCTATGCAAGACCGGAGCTGCAAGGCGGGCCAGTTCACTCGCTTCGTCTAAGCGCAGTAAAGGCAACAGACATGCGTCCGACACCAAACGAGGATCCGCACTGTAAACACCAGCAACATCACTCCAAATGGTTACGGTTGTCACTTCCGCCAAAGCACCTATTACGGTTGCGGAATAATCCGAGCCATTCCGCCCCAACAGTACGGTTTCTCCTGCCTCATTTTGCGCCATAAATCCGGTGATGATGACGCGTTTGTGGCTGTGTTGCGCCAACGTCTCCTTAATCAGGGGATAAGAACGCGCACGGTCAACTTCCGGTTGAGTACCAGCTTCTGCACGTAAAAATGCACGTGCATCTTGTGCGACCGCAGGAACATTTTGTTGTGAAAGCAAGGCAGCCAATAAACGTGAAGACCACACTTCACCGTGACCCAACACTGCCGCTTTTTGCGCATCCGTCAGTGGTGCAGCCAGCTCGGCTAAGGTACTGAACTCATCGTGCAAAGAAGCGAGCAATTGCGTCTGCACCTCGCCTTCTAATAAAGATTCAATTAGCTCCGACTGGAATTGTCTTAAGCCTTGCAGTGCTTCATGCGCAATACGGCCATCTTTGTCTAAACCTTCCAGAAACTCGATCAAGCGATTAGTGGTCTTCCCCGCGGCGGATACCACCACCAGATCATTCTCGACAGAGTATTCTTTGAGAATATCGGCCACACGTAAGTAACATTCAGGGTTTGCTAAGCTGCTGCCACCAAATTTATGTAACTGACGTTGTACACTCATTTTTAGTTCTCCTATTACTGAGCAGCTTTTACAAAGGCTTGAGCGAGATCGGCAATCAGGTCTTGTGCATCTTCTAAACCCACAGACAGACGAAGCAGTTGATGCGACACGCCCGCTTCCGCTAACGCCTCTTCCCCCATGGCTCGATGCGTCATAGATGCGGGGTGACAAATCAAACTCTCCACGCCACCAAGCGACTCTGCAAGAGAAAACAGTTCGAGCTCTTTAACAAACACTTTAAGTTGCTCAAATGAGCCTGCAAATTCAAAGCTCAACATAGAACCAAAACCCGACTGCTGCTTTTTCGCGATTTCGTGACCAGGATGATCTGGCAAACTCGGATGGTAAATCTTCGCGACCAAAGCTTGCTGTTGTAGGTAGTTGAGTACGTGTTGAGAGCTTTCTTCGTGCACTCGCATACGGGCGCCTAAAGTGCGGATCCCACGCAACGTCATGTAACTATCGAAAGGCGTACCCGTGGCGCCAATACAGTTTCCCCACCATGCAAGTTCTTCTGCGTGCGCTTCTGTTTTGGTGATCACCACACCACCAATCACGTCCGAGTGGCCATTAATGTATTTTGTGGTTGAGTGGATAACAAAGTCAGCACCGAGATCCAAAGGCTTTTGGTACACCGGTGTCAAAAAGGTATTGTCGACCGCAACCAAAGCGCCCACTTGTTTGGCTTTTTCGCATACCGCTGCAATATCAACCACACGAACCAAAGGATTCGATGGAGTTTCTAACAAAATAAGCTTTGGCTTTTTCGCTAGTGCAGCCTCTAGAGCTTGCTCATCCGATTGATCAACGAACTGCACTTTGAAGTCGCCTTTGTTAGCTCGTGTATTGAACAAACGGTATGTGCCACCATAGCAATCATGCGGTGCAACAATCAGATCATCTGGCCCAAGAAAAGCCGATACCCACAAGTTAAGTGCGGAAGTACCGCAGTTAGTCACCACTGCGCCTTTGCCAGACTCTAACTCTGATAACGCACTCTCTAGCAAACCACGGTTTGGGTTACCTGAACGCGTGTAATCGTATTTAGGGACTTCACCAAAAGCAGGGAAACCATAGTTGGTTGAAAGGTAGATTGGTGGAACAACAGCGTGGTATTGGCTGTCTGATTCGATACCAGTGCGTACAGCAATGGTCGCAGGCTTGCGGGTGCTCATGGGTGTATCCTTTCACGGGTGATGACTTCTAAATAGGAATGCGCTATATCTAATTTGTCAGATCTATCTGAACAACACTCTTCCTTAACTGTTCTGTTCACTTTACTTGTCAAAAAATGAGACGTCAACACTTCTAGACGTCTATATGTCTTTGCTTGTGGCAGTAAATGCAGCTAAAATCAGCACCTATATTAATTTTCAACTTATTACATAAATGAAGGTGTGCAATGGCTGACTGGAATGGCGAATACATTAGCCCATATGCTGAGCACGGTAAAAAAAGCGAACAAGTAAAAAAAATTACCGTTTCTATCCCGCTAAAAGTTTTAAAAGTGCTGACTGATGAGCGTACTCGTCGTCAGATCAATAACTTACGCCATGCAACCAACAGCGAACTACTATGTGAAGCATTCCTGCACGCATATACAGGTCAGCCATTACCAACGGATGAAGACCTTCGTAAAGACAGACCGGATGACATTCCAACTGAAGCAAAAGCGTTAATGACGGCGATGGGTATCGAATTCGAAGCATTTGACGACGAATAATTGCTTACAAATTCATCCGCTTTAGGAGCTGCGCCGGGGGCAGTTTTTGGAGATATAAAAAATGGGACGTCAATGCGTCCCATTTTTGTGTTCAATGTGGCTGAGTAAATTACTCTGCCATGTAGTTTTCTGGCATCTCGATACGAGCAACACCGGAATCTACTGCCGCTTGAGCTACCGCTTTTGCTACGCGAGGTAGCAGACGTGGATCCATTGGCTTAGGAATGATGTAGTCGCTGCCAAATTCTAGCTTCTCAACACCTGCAGCTTTTAGTACCGATTCAGGCACAGGCTCTTTTGCCAATGCACGAATTGCGTCAACTGCTGCCAGCTTCATGTCGTCATTGATTTCACTCGCACGTACATCTAACGCACCACGGAAAATGAAAGGGAAACACAATACGTTGTTCACTTGGTTTGGATAATCACTGCGACCAGTACCCATAATTAAGTCATCACGCACTGCGTGTGCTAGCTCAGGTTTGATTTCAGGATCTGGGTTCGAACAAGCAAATACAACTGGCTTGTCAGCCATGAGTTTCAACGCTTCTGGTGGCAATAGATTTGGACCAGATACACCTAGGAATAGGTCTGCACCTTCGATCACATCTTCTAGTGTGCGCTTATCTGTATTGTTTGCGAACAGTTGCTTGTACTCATTCAGATCATCACGACGAGTATGGATCACCCCTTTGCGATCCAGCATGTAGATCTTCTCGCGCATTGCGCCACACTTGATAAGCAGCTCCATACACGCAACGGCTGCAGCACCAGCACCAAGACAAACAATAGTTGAATCTTCAAGCTTCTTACCCTGCAGCTCGATAGCATTGAGCATACCTGCAGCTGTCACGATAGCCGTACCATGTTGATCATCGTGGAATACTGGTACGTCACAACGCTCAATCAAACGCTTTTCAATTTCAAAACAGTCTGGTGCTTTGATGTCTTCAAGGTTGATACCACCGAAAGTGTCAGCAATGTTCGCAACCGTATCAACGAACTCGTCGATCGTGCGATGCTTCACTTCAATATCAATTGAATCAAGGCCAGCAAAACGCTTAAACAGTAACGCTTTACCTTCCATTACAGGCTTAGAGGCAAGTGGGCCAAGGTTACCTAGACCAAGAATAGCGGTACCGTTTGAAATAACCGCAACCATGTTGCCTTTCGCCGTGTACTTGTACACGTTGTCAGGGTTTTGTGCGATTTCACGTACAGGCTCAGCCACGCCAGGGCTGTATGCAAGAGCAAGGTCACCAGCAGTTTCTGCTGGTTTAGTTAATTCGACAGCGATTTTACCTGGGGTTGGGTAAGCATGGTAATCCAGAGCTTTTTGGCGATGTTCTTCTTCTGGGGTGGCTGCTTGGCGATTGTCTTCAGACATGGATCGTTTCTCTTTGTTATTTTTAGGTAAGGGGGGCATAAATTCTAAAGGATAGAAATCAATCTTCATAGGTAAGATTGCGAGCAATATCCTTAAAAAGCCGATAATAAAAGAGATTAGACCAGATAAATGTGTTAAGCACCTGATTTTCTGGTCAGGTGCTCTTTTTATGATATGAATTCTTTTTGAACAATGCGTCAGTATGTTCGTTACTCTTCATCGACATACTGAGCTTGAAGGTAGTTTTCAATGCCTGACATTTCAATCAAGCCAAGTTGGGTCTCAAGCCAGTCCACATGCTCTTCTTCATCTTCGAGAATATCTTGAAATAAATCACGCGAAACATAGTCGCGAATATCTTCGGCATAGGCAATCGCATCTTTTAGATCAGGAATGGCCGCCATCTCCAGTTTAAGGTCGCATTCGAGCATTTCCTTAGTATCTTCACCAATCATTAGCTTTCCAAGATCTTGAAGGTTCGGTAATCCCTCCAAGAACAAGATCCGCTCGATAAGGTGGTCAGCATGCTTCATTTCATCAATCGACTCGTGGTATTCCTTATCGGCAAGGTGCTTTAACCCCCAGTCTTTATACATACGAGCATGAAGAAAATATTGATTGATAGCGATGAGCTCGTTACCGAGCACTTTATTGAGATGTTGGATGATGATTGGATCGCCTTTCATGACAAAGCCCTCCTATTTGGCTTCTATTAACTTTAGAAGCAAATGAGAAGGTGTCAAAGAGACCAAGTAATCCTCAAAAAGCAATGAGGTAGTTAACTGGCTTGTCTTAATTCTGTGTAATGTGTTTCTGCTAGGATTTCTTTCGCCTGCTTAATGCACTTACCACACTGGCTCCCTAAAGCAGTGCATCTCTTAATGCCTCGAATATCAGTTACACCTTCATCTATCGCCAACTTCCTAATTTTTTTGTCGGAGACGCCATGGCAAAGACAAACGTACATATAAAAACCTTTCTAATAAAAACCGAAGACAAGAATATAAACGGGAATGGTTCTTGTTACCACTCGTATTGAGGGCGTATTGAGAACATTTCGTTATATAGGTTTTTGTTGGGAAAGAGAGGATCAATCACTTATGAGGGAACTACGAATCAGAAAAAACATACTTCAAGTAAGAGGTTGTTTTTTAAAAACAAGAAGGGAGCACCTTCAGTTTGTGCTTATAACTAAATAAAAAACAAATACGAAAAAGGGAAGCCGAAGCCTCCCTTTTCTTGATGCGCTTTCTTCAAAAAGAAGAAGAGTGCAAGATTTCGTTTAATTCGTTAAGAATTATTCGAAGATCTTAGCAACAACACCAGCACCTACTGTACGGCCACCTTCACGGATAGCGAAACGTAGACCTTCGTCCATTGCGATTGGTGCGATTAGCTCAACAACCATTTGGATGTTGTCGCCTGGCATTACCATTTCTACGCCTTCTGGTAGAGAGATATCGCCAGTTACGTCAGTTGTACGGAAGTAGAACTGTGGACGGTAACCTTTGAAGAAAGGAGTGTGACGACCGCCTTCTTCTTTAGATAGTACGTATACTTCTGATTCGAACTTAGTGTGTGGAGTGATTGAACCAGGCTTAGCTAGTACTTGACCACGTTCAACTTCGTCACGCTTAGTACCACGTAGAAGTGCACCAACGTTCTCACCTGCACGGCCTTCGTCTAGAAGCTTACGGAACATCTCTACACCAGTACATGTTGTAGTAGTTGTATCCTTGATACCTACGATAGCAACTTCGTCACCAACTGTTAGGATACCACGCTCGATACGGCCAGTTACTACTGTACCACGACCTTGGATTGAGAATACGTCTTCGATAGGCATTAGGAATGGCTGATCTACCGCACGCTCTGGCTCAGGGATGTAAGTATCTAGAGCTTCAGCTAGTTCAACGATTTTCGCTTCCCACTGCTCTTCGCCGTTTAGTGCGCCTAGTGCAGAACCTTGGATAACTGGTAGGTCATCACCTGGGAAATCGTATTCAGATAGAAGTTCACGAACTTCCATTTCTACTAGTTCTAGTAGCTCTTCATCGTCAACCATGTCACATTTGTTCATGAATACGATGATGTATGGGATACCAACCTGACGGCCTAGTAGGATGTGCTCACGAGTTTGTGGCATTGGGCCATCTGTCGCAGCAACAACTAGGATACCACCGTCCATCTGTGCAGCACCAGTGATCATGTTTTTAACGTAGTCAGCGTGTCCTGGACAGTCAACGTGTGCGTAGTGACGGCTTGGAGTGTCGTACTCTACGTGAGAAGTTGCGATTGTGATACCGCGCTCACGCTCTTCTGGAGCGTTATCGATAGATGCGAAGTCTTTCGCTTCACCGCCGTACACTTTAGCTAGAGTAGTACAGATAGCAGCAGTTAGAGTTGTTTTACCGTGGTCAACGTGGCCGATAGTACCAACGTTAACGTGCGGTTTCGTACGTTCAAATTTTTCTTTAGACACGATCGTGTTCCTTCCTAGTTATGATTCGCCGTGATCATTATTGATCTACGACGCGCCAGAAATTGTTATTTTATGCGCCAACGCCCGTTAGCGCAATATTTGGACGGCTTGATCTCGCAAAAAGTCGTAAACTTTTTGTAGTTCAATCGTCAATTAGTAACCACGCTCTGCAATAATTTTATCTGCGAAGTTTTTCGGCACTTCAGCGTACTCGTTAAACTCCATAGAGTAAGACGCACGGCCTTGAGTTGCAGAACGTAGGTCAGTTGCGTAACCAAACATCTCAGATAGTGGAACTTGAGCACGGATGATCTTAAGACCAGCCACACCTTCATCCATACCTTCGATCATACCGCGACGACGGTTTAGGTCACCAACAACGTCACCCATCCAATCTTCCGGAGTGGTTACTTCGACATTCATCATTGGTTCTAGAATCACAGGTTGTGCTTCTAGTGCACCTTTCTTGAATGCCATCGAGCCAGCGATCTTAAACGCCATCTCGCTTGAGTCTACATCGTGGTAAGAGCCATCAAATAGTGTAGCTTTAATATCTAGGACAGGGTAACCCGCTAGAACACCACTATTCATTTGCTCTTCGATACCTTTCGCTACCGAACTAATGTATTCCTTAGGAATCACACCGCCCACGATTTCGTCTACGAATACGAAACCTTCACCAGGTTCTGAAGGCTCAAGTTTGACCCATACGTGACCGTATTGACCGCGACCGCCAGATTGACGAACGAACTTGCCTTCCACTTCCGCTTTACCACGAATGGTTTCACGGTAAGCAACCTGAGGTTTACCAACGTTACAATCAACGCTGAATTCACGCTTCATACGATCAACGATGATATCTAGGTGAAGTTCACCCATACCAGAGATCAGAGTCTGACCTGTTTCGTCGTCCGTTTCTACGCGGAATGATGGATCTTCCGCAGCCAGTTTACCTAGCGCGATACCCATTTTCTCTTGGTCTGCTTTAGAACGAGGTTCTACAGCGATCTGAATAACTGGTTCAGGGAATTCCATGCGCTCCAGAATCACTTTGTGGTTCTGGTCACACAGTGTGTCACCTGTCGTTACATCTTTCAGACCGATAGCAGCAGCAATATCACCAGCGCGAACTTCTTTGATTTCTTCACGCTTGTTTGCATGCATCTGAACGATACGACCAAAACGCTCTTTCTTCTCTTTTACAGAGTTGTAAACCGCGTCACCTGAGTTAACAACACCAGAATAAACACGCATGAAAGTAAGCGTACCCACGAATGGGTCTGTCGCGATCTTGAACGCCAGTGCTGAGAACGGTTCATTGTCGTCTGCGTGACGTTCAATTTCGTTATCTTTCTCGTCAACACCTTTAATTGCAGGTACGTCAGATGGCGATGGCAAAAATTCGATTACTGCATCCAGTACCGCTTGAACACCTTTGTTTTTGAACGCACTACCACAAGTAGCCAGTACGATTTCGTTGTTTAGTGTGCGAGTACGTAGAGCTTGTTTGATCTCAGCTTCGGTCAATTCACCTTCTTCAAGGTACTTGTCCATCAGCTCTTCACTTGCTTCTGCTGCAGACTCAATCATGTGATTGCGCCACTCTTCAGCAAGCTCGATCATGTCTGCTGGAATGTCTTCGTAAGTGAACGACATGCCTTGATCGGCATCATTCCAGTTGATCATCTTCATCTTGATAAGGTCGATAACACCACGGAAGTCCTCTTCAGCACCAACGTTTAGTTGGATTGGAACAGGGTTCGCACCAAGACGGTTTTTAATTTGATCCACAACGCGTAGGAAGTCTGCACCTGCACGGTCCATCTTGTTTACAAATACCATACGAGGAACGTGGTATTTGTCAGCTTGACGCCATACTGTTTCAGACTGAGGTTCAACACCAGACGAGCCACAGAACACAACCACTGCACCATCAAGTACACGAAGAGAACGCTCTACTTCGATCGTAAAGTCAACGTGTCCTGGAGTATCAATGATGTTTACGCGATGCTCAGGGAACTGTGCTTCCATACCACGCCAGAAAGTAGTCGTCGCAGCTGAAGTGATAGTGATACCACGTTCCTGCTCCTGCTCCATCCAGTCCATGGTTGCTGCACCATCGTGAACTTCACCGATTTTATGAGACAGACCAGTGTAGAACAGAATACGTTCAGTAGTGGTTGTTTTACCTGCATCTACGTGAGCACAGATACCGATATTACGGTAGTGCTCAATAGGAGTTTTGCGAGCCACGATTGAATCCTCTTAACTTAGAGATAGGGACTATTGCTATAGCTAAAAAATGCTATCCCCTAGATATAGCAATAGTTCCTAGCATAGGCATAGGAACTAAAGAAGTGCTGCAAGGAACCTTGCAGCACTGAAAAGGTATTACCAACGGTAATGTGCAAACGCTTTGTTCGCTTCTGCCATACGGTGAACGTCTTCACGTTTCTTAACAGCAGTACCTTTGTTCTCAGACGCGTCTAGCATTTCAGCAGCTAGGCGTTGAGCCATAGATTTTTCACCACGCTTACGCGCAGCTTCAACCAACCAACGCATAGCAAGTGCGTTACGGCGAACCGGACGTACTTCTACAGGAACTTGGTAAGTTGAACCACCAACACGGCGAGATTTAACCTCTACCGCTGGGCGAACGTTTTCAAGAGCTTCTTCAAAAATAGCTAAGTGGTCTTTACCAGACTTTTCAGCCATAGAATCTAGTGCAGTGTAAACGATTTTCTCTGCAGTAGATTTTTTACCGTCAACCATTAGGATGTTAACGAATTTTGCCAGCAATTCAGATTTGAATTTTGGATCTGGAAGGATCTTACGCTGACCAATGACGCGACGACGTGGCATGGATTTATCTCCGTTGTCTTCTTCAGGTTTTATCCAAAACTTTTCAGTTTTTTCAAAAAATTAAAAATAATTTAGTGTTTGGCCTTACTTAACGGAATCCATTAAGACTTAGGACGCTTCACACCGTACTTAGAACGACCTTGTTTACGGTCATTTACGCCAGCACAGTCTAGTGCGCCGCGAACAGTGTGGTAACGCACACCTGGAAGGTCTTTAACACGACCACCACGGATTAGAACAACTGAGTGCTCTTGAAGGTTGTGACCTTCACCGCCGATGTACGAAGTAACTTCGAAGCCGTTTGTCAGACGTACACGACAAACTTTACGAAGTGCTGAGTTAGGTTTTTTAGGTGTAGTAGTGTAAACACGAGTACATACACCACGTTTTTGTGGGCACGCTTCTAGTGCAGGCACGTTGCTTTTAACAACTTGCTTTGCACGTGGCTTACGTACCAACTGGTTAATAGTTGCCATTAACTAGCTCCTGATTTACTTGAAAGTAAGCTTTGTGAAAAATCTATCCCTAGCTACCATTGGCAGTTAGGGACGCAAAATTCTATGCAGCAGTGAGAGGTGTGTCAAGAAATATACGGATCTTTTTTGTTCAATTAGAGCAATTCATCCGTAAAGCTTTATCGACAGGAAAGGTGTATTAATCCCAGGTGAGAGATTTATCGTGTTTTGCCGTCAATTCGACAAAGCCAACGTAGTCTACGACAGTCACTGATGGACTGATACGATTTGCCATTCCACGCGCTTGAATATCGCTTTTTAATGCGAACACAGCGGCGTGTTTTATTTGGCTAAACGCCTTGTGCTGTGGATTTGCGGCGTAGACGGCATCTTCAATCAGCAAGGCAGCATCTTGTTCGCTATACAATGCGAATGCATCTTCTAAGGCTGAAACGGTTTTGATGATGTGTAACATAGCGTCCTCAGAATGACAGTAACTTGCCAGCTTGCTGCAGTTTTTCTTTTACTTGCTCAAGGCTGAGTGCTTGAGCATCTATAACGAGATCGGCTTGAGCCAATCCTCTCTGCGCTAACGATTCTGAACACACAAACACCTGTTCGATGTCGTATAGATCGAATAACTTGAGCATCGGCGCGTAATCTTTGCTTAAGATACCACTAGGTTCTTGCCCTAATAGAAGTTGATACACGCCATCTCCGATAAAGATCACGGTGATATCTTCGCAATACGCGGAAGCCGCTAAAAGCGCATCAACGCCTTCGCGACCAGCTGCGCTGCCATGCGGTGCGCTTCGAAATAGATAAGTTAACTGACTCAAAACTGTACCACTCTGTCTTGGGTTAACATCGCTTCGGCTAGACTGCCCAAACCCGCTTGTACAAAATCTTCTGCAAGATTGTTTTGTGTTAAACCATGTTGAGTGGCTTCATCCTCACTAATGATACCACGACGCAGCGCTGCAGCGACACACGTTTCCAAACGCACATCATGTTCTTTAGCGAGACCTTGCCATGCTTTAGTCAAATCAAACTCATCATTAGCTGGCACACTTAACGCAGTACCGTTGGTCACACCATCTTGATAAAAGAACACACTCACCAGAGTATGCCCTTGTTCAATGACTGCTTGTGCGAATTGGTATGCGCTGCGTGCCGATTGGCTGCCGTAAACAGAGCCATTTACCACCAGCGTGTAAGTTAATCCACCCACGCTTATTCGTCCTCGGTTTTACGTTGACGAATGTATAAGTACACGGTGTGTTTTGAAATGTTAAGACGATCGGCAACACGGTTGATGGCGTCTTTGATGTCGAAGATGCCTTTGTCGTACAACTCCATCACGATCTGACGATTCTTAGTGTTGTTCGATACCGATTTATCCGCATTGATTTCTTCAATCGTGCGTTCAACGGTTTGGTCCACCAGCTCTTCTACGTCACTCGCGAAGTTCACCGAAGAAGCGGCTTCTTTCGCTTCTTGCGTTGGCATGAAAGATTGCAACACTTGCGAAAATGGCGCATCAAGGTTGACGTTGATACACAGCAAACCAATTACGCGATTTTCACCGTTGCGGATCGCAACAGTGATTGACTTCATTAGTACGCCGCCTTTGGCACGTGTGAAGTAAGAACGTGAGAAATTACGCTCAGAGCCTTCAATGTCTTTCAGCATTTTTAGCGCTAAGTCAGTAATAGGCGAACCTACTTGGCGGCCGGTGTTTTCGCCATTGGCGATTTTGATTGCAGAGGTATTTAAGTCTTCCAGAGAGTGAAGAACGATTTCACAAAACGGACCGATCAGGCTCGCGATACCGTCCACGACCGCTTCGTAAGATCTCAAGATGATTTTGTCGTGCTCAGTAAATGGCATCACGTTAACCGATTCCATTTCGAGCAACATCTCCGCATTTATTGTTTCTGTAGTTGTCATAAGCCTTCGAGCGAAAAATCAACAAATTGGTGTAAGTTTATCAGAAAATTTGAAACGCAACCTAGCAAACTCACCAACTAGTGACCTAGAACAAAAAAGGCCCGTTAAACGGACCTTTTTCAATAACTTAGCTCAGCTCGTTCTTATTGCTCAGCTTTGTCATTCTCAACTTTTAGTAGCTCAACTTCAAATACAAGTGTTGAGTTTGCTGGAATGCTTGGTGTGTCTTGGTCACCGTATGCAAGCTCTGGCGGGATAACAAATTTGAATTTAGAACCCACAGGCATTAGCTGAACACCTTCTGTCCAACCTGGGATAACGCGGTTTAGAGGGAACGTTGCTGGCTCACCACGATCGTAAGAGCTGTCGAACTGAGTACCGTCAATCAACGTACCTTTGTAGTGTACTTGTACAGTGTCAGTGTCTTTTGGCTTCTCGCCTTCAGCAGGTGTGATTACTTGGTATAGAAGACCGGTGTCTGTTTTCACTACGCCTTCTTGCTTTTCGAATTCCGCACGGAAATCATCGCCAGCTTTTTTCGCTGCCGCTGCTTTTTCTGCTGCTTGTGCTTGCATCTTCTCAGCAACACGCTTGTCTAGAGACTCTAGAGCAGCACGTGTTTCTTCTTCGTTTAGCTCTGCGTTGCCTTTAAAGACATCTTCGATACCTTTAAGAACAAGGTCTTTGTTTAGGTTGATACCGATTTCGCTTGGTTTTTCGATGCTAGTGCTTAGGTAGTTAGCAAATGAAACACCGATTGCGTATGCCGCTTTGTCGTCGTCGGTTTTAAAGTGAACCGCTTTACCTGTTTCTGCTTGAACTTGTTCTGCTTGAGGTGCTGCTTCTGGTTTTGTTTCTTCTTTCTGACAACCTACCGCTAGCATTACTGTTGCAGCAAGTAGCGACACTTTTAAAACTGATTTCATTAAATTCTCCCAATAATGGCTTCGCCATTGGTTATTGTGCACAAATCTTATATGAGACTGGTGAAGACAATCGTTATACCAATATACTAGCTATATGTCTTAAGACACAAACCGGATTATTAGATGTGATGCAAAGAATTTCTCATTTATTCCTATATTTAATTGTCATCACCACGTTAAATGGTTGCTTTTTTACCGAGCAAGAAGTTCAACGTTGGCCACTCGAACCACAGGGTTCAACGAGCTTTGGACTCAGCCGAGATGGTCGATTTGCCCTGCTCTACTCTGAAGAACACCACTTGGTTTTGTGGGACCTAGAGCAAAACAAAAAACTCGCAACGCTTGGAGAGCTTGATGCCGATGGCAACGCGGTATCTCATATTCGTATTTCAGACAACGGCCGTTTTGCTGTAACCGCAGGTCAAATGAACTTTGCCGTTTGGGACCTTGGCTGGACGCAAGCACAAGGGCTGTGGTCCATTTCTGACGCGTTAATTCGCGACATCGACATCACCAGCAACGGTGAACAAGTGCTACTCGGGCTCTCAAACGGTAAAGCCATTTACGTCAACTTAGTCACCGGTCGTCGCTTGGAGTTCCTCGCTCACCGAGAAAAAGTCAACTCTGTCGCCATCTCTCCTAATGGTCGATTCGCATTAACAGGCGGTAACGACTACAAAGCTTACCTCTGGGATACTGAATCTGGTCAGGTATTACGAACTTTTGAACATGAACAACGTGTTGTGCGCGTGGCACTGCAACGAGATGGCAAACTCGCCATGACGTCAGACGGTGGCAATCAAGCGATCATTTGGAATTTAGAAACAGGTCAAAAGGTTTCGCAACTCAGCAGTTGGTCACGCCAGCTGATTTTCTCTACCGCGCGTTTTTCTGATGATGGCTTTCGACTGGTAACGGGAACACCTTCAGGCCGCGTCTCGATTTGGGATACGCAGAGCGGAAAGCGCATTGACGGATTTGAAGTCGAGCCGAAAAAAGATACTCGCCCTCCTCGCGCGGTCGTGTATGATGCTGCCTTTGATTCTAAGCAACGTGTAATTACTGCCACATCGGCGGGCATCGCCCAAGCTTGGCAACTAGAGAACGGGTCATGACAGAAAAACTCATTGAGCAATTGGAAGCACGCATCAACGACTTAGAGTGTCAGGTGGCGTTCCAAGAACAAACCATCGAAGATCTGAACAGTGCATTGTCACAACAACAATTGCAGATCACGAAGATGCAAGATCAAATGAAGTACGTAGTAGGCAAAGTGAAAAATATGGATTCTTCGAATATGGAAGATCCAGCCAACGAGCCACCGCCGCCGCATTACTGATCAATACGCGAAAGACAAAACAAAGCCCAGACTTATGCTGGGCTTTGTTGTAATTGCACGGTGGCTCGTCGTGAAATAATCGAACGGTTAGTCGTTAGCGTAGATTTTCACACACAACTCACCACGAGTATTGATACCCGCACGATACATCCCCGTACTGTTCATAGCGAAATGCAACTCCCCATTCGCATCAATGGCAATCAGGCCACCTTCTCCGCCCATGGTTTTGAGATCACCCTGAATAATGGCTTCACACGCGGTATGTACGTCCTCTTGCAAATAACGCATACGTGCTGCTACATCTTCCGCAACACGTTTACGAATAAAGAACTCACCAACACCCGTAGTTGAAACTGCCACCACGCCATTCTCAGCCACCGTGCCACAGCCTATCAGTGCAGAATCTCCAACACGACCATATTGCTTATTGGTTACCCCACCCGTACTGGTCGCCGCAGCTAAGTTGCCTTGCTGGTCTAACGCCACTGCGCCTACAGTGCCGTGTTTACGGTCATCCGGGTAACGAGACTCAGATAACGCAAACAAACCTTTCTCACGCATTGAGAGCAGCTGTTCATAACGGCGATCTGTGAAGAAGTAATCTTGTTCGGTGTATTGATGGCCTTGTTCAAAAGCAAACTTCTCAGCACCTTCACCAACCAACAACACATGCTTGCTGCGAAGCATCACATCCCGAGCCAACTCGATCGGGTTTTTAATGTGTCTAACGCCCGCGACAGCACCTGCGGCAAGGTTGCGACCATCCATCACAGAGGCATCCATTTCTACCATTTCGTTGTGAGTAAGAACCGAGCCTTTACCCGCATTAAAGTTGGGAGAGTCTTCCAGTACTTTTACCGCAGCGATCACCGCATCAAGCGCTTCTCCACCTTGTTCGAGTATTTGGTGTCCTGCTTTTACCGCAGCTTCTAAGTCTGCCAAGATGGATTGCTGAAGTTCATCACTCATTTGTTCACGCAAAATGGTGCCTGCTCCGCCGTGAATGGCAATTGAGAACGGTTTCGTCATCGCTTTGTCCAACTGTTATTCCTTGTATGATTTGCACTACACCGCAGATAAACAAAAAGCGCAAGTTGAAACCTCAACTTGCGCTTTTTTAAAGCTTTACTAGATGCGTTTATCTAGTGAAGAGCATGCGATTAGTGAGAACCGCAACCGCCGCCGCCACAACATTCGTGGTCATCGCCTTTCTCTTCGCCACCACAGCAACCGCCTTCATGGTCGTGATCGTGGTCATGGCCACCACAACAACCACCAGCTTGGTGAATGTGACCGTGTTCGATCTCTTCTGCTGTTGCTTCACGAGTTGCCATTACTTCAACTTCGAATGTTAGCGTTTGGCCTGCTAGCATGTGGTTACCATCAACAACCACTTCGTCGCCGTCCACTTCAGTCACTTCTACAGGGATTGGACCTTGGTCAGTGTCTGCTAGGAAACGCATGCCAACTTCGATTTGATCAACACCTTGGAATACGTCAGCAGGAACGCGCTGAACTAGAGCGTCGTTGTGCTCACCGTATGCATCTTCAGGAGCTACAGTTACTGAGAACTTGTCGCCAGCCACTTTGCCTTCAAGCTCTTTTTCAAGACCTGTGATTAGGTTGTTGTGACCGTGAAGGTAATCTAGAGGCGCGTCTGCAGTTGATTGGTCAACTACCACACCGTCTTCCATCATTACTTTGTATGCAAGGCTTGCAACAACGTTCTTTTCAATTTTCATACTAACTCCAGAGAGATTAATTGACTTAACCAGAATGGGGTTAAGTACTGCGATGGTAGTATTATGGGGATCAATTATCGAAGTTCAATTACTCAGGCTTAAAAATCCCAATCATTTCCTGTGCGGAGTGTTTATTTTTCTCTACAGATTGCGGTTTACGCTGCTCGGTGTAGTCACACTCAACGCACTCGACTAACTCAATATTGTTTTCTATCCACCAGCGTAGGGTATCTTGCTGGCTGCACTGTGGGCAAGTTGCCCCCGCAATAAAACGTTTCTTGGCTTTCACTTTTGTTCCTTTTCC
This sequence comes from Vibrio parahaemolyticus, assembly GCF_900460535.1. Lineage (NCBI taxonomy): Bacteria > Pseudomonadati > Pseudomonadota > Gammaproteobacteria > Vibrionales > Vibrionaceae > Vibrio > Vibrio parahaemolyticus. The sequence continues at coordinate 3,031,677 of NZ_UHIL01000001.1, forward strand.
CGCTTAGGTCTGCGGGTACTACTTCCAATGATTAGGCGACTGGTGATCGCTTTCCATCTCACGACCAAAAATTTCTTCTAGCTCTTTACGAGCTTCTTTGGCTCTTTGGGCGAGCTTCTTATCTTCATTATGCTGAGGCAGCAAGTCTTTAAGCATAGCATTATCGAGCTTACGAAAATGTGCTTCTGCCCGCTTTGCTTGATATGGGTGCATGCCTAACTCAACCAGAGTTTGACGACCAAGATCCAGTGCGCCTAAAAAAGTCTCACGCGAATAGTTTTGCACACCATGGCTCATCAACTGATAGGCCTCAACTCGGCTTCGCGCACGAGCGAGCAATTTGAGATTCGGAAAATGCGTACGGCAGATATCGACAATCGCCATCACTTCATCCGGCGAGTCTGTACAAATCACTAACGCTTCCGCTTTGTCTGCGCCAGCGGCGCGCAACAAATCGATTTGCGTGGCATCGCCATAAAAAACTTTGTAGCCGTACTTACGCAGTAAATGAATTTGGCTGGCGTCACTTTCCAATACCGTAACTTTGATTTTATTGGCGTACATTAAGCGCCCAACGATTTGCCCAAAACGACCAAAACCCGCAATGATGACGCGAGGACGACGATCAACCACGTGACTGGTGACGCTCTCTTCTTCCTGATTAAGCGTATGAGCGAACCACTTCTTTTGTCCCATCAACAAGAGTGGCGTGGTCACCATCGATAGGCTCACCACAACCAACAAAAACGCCACTTGTTCTTTGGATAAAATGCCTTCTTGGCTTGCCGCGGTGAAAATCACAAAAGCAAACTCACCACCTTGGCTCAAGATGGCGGCCATACGGCTACGTGCTTTTTCTCGCACTCGCCCCGCCCTGGCTAGGGCGTACAACACCAAACCTTTCACCACAACCAAAGCCACCACCGCACCAAGAATTTCAAGAGGATGCAACGCCAGTAAGCCCAAGTTTACCGCCATGCCAACCGCGATAAAAAACAGACCAAGAAGCAAACCTTTAAACGGCTCGATAGCGATTTCTAGCTCATGGCGATATTCACTTTCGGCCAGCAGCACTCCAGCTAAGAAAGTTCCTAGCGCCATGGACAAGCCCAGTTTTTGCATCACCACCGAAATGCCTAGCACCACCAAGAGTGAAGCCACGGTAAATAACTCGCGAACCCCACTCATCACGACAAAACGAAACAGAGGGCGCAATAAAAAGTGACCACCAATCAACAAGGCTACGACACTGCCTAAAACGGTAAAAGCATCGAACCAACTACCTACATTCTGTTCACCAGCCAAAAGCGGTAACATAGCCAACATCGGTATGACGGCGATATCTTGAAAAAGCAGCACAGCAAAACCAGACTGGCCCGTTTCGGTGCCATTGAGGCCTTGCTCTTCAATCACTTTGAGTGCAATAGCCGTAGAGGAAAGGGCGAGCCCCATGCCGATGACCAAACTCACCTGCATACTCAAGCCAAACAAACTGACAATGCTACCAATAACCGCCGTCGTCACTACAACTTGCGCGCCGCCAAGACCTAAAATCGGCCCTCGCATTTGCCATAATTTTTTCGGGTTCAATTCCAAGCCAATTAAGAACAGCAGTAACACCACCCCGAGCTCGGCAAAATGCAGAATCGCATCGACATCGCTAATCAGGCGTAATCCCCATGGGCCAATCAATACCCCTGCCAACAAATAGCCAAGCACTGAACCTAAGCCAAATCGCTGCGCCAAAGGAACAGCAATCACCGCCGCCGACAGAAACACGACACTGCTTTGTAGAAACTCACTGGTTATCGCCATGCAGACCTCCTTGGTGCAACGCTTCCCACTCATCAAGAGGATTACTCAGCCATCGACGATACTGCTCCGCGTGTTCATAGCGTTCAATATCAGAAACATTGCGTGACCAATACAACACCAGCGGCTCCATCCAATGCATCTGACACAACGCTGCCGTCAACTCGAACGGTTGCAGAATCTGCTCTAACGGATACTTGTTATACCCCCTAGCACTGAAAGCTTCTTCTTTACCACCCGTGGTGATCACACTGCGCCAATATTTGCCTTCCAGTGCAGAACCGTCGCCAAACGCAAAGCCCTTGCCGAGTACTCGGTCTAACCACTCTTTCAACAACGCCGGACATGAATACATATAAAGAGGATGATGAAAGACAATCACATCATGATTCATCAGTAGATCATGTTCGTGATTCACATCGATAAAGAAATCAGGATAAGCGCCATAAAGATCGTGCACCGTCACGTGCTCAAGTGATTGCACTCGCTTTATCATCACTTGATTGGCAATGGAGTTGTGCGGCTCTGGGTGAGCATAAATGACCAGAACTCTTGGGAGAATAGACGCTGCTACAGCCAAATGGTCGTCCTTGTGGTGATTTTTATCCGTTATCAAATTGTTATACTTTTTTGTATAGCATAATGCAATTAAAGCTCAGTGATCGACTTTTCCCGTCAATAGCCCTACTATTCATCGCGAGATCAACGACCAAGAAACGCGCGCTGCGCAAAGTGAACAAAAACCCTATGATTACCTTCTCTGATATTCAGTTACTGCGTGGCGGTAAACCTCTTTTAGACCAAGCATCGGCAACCATTCACCCAGGTGACAAAGTGGGTCTGGTTGGCAAAAACGGCTGTGGTAAATCGACCTTATTTGCTCTACTGAAAGATGAACTGTCGATTGACGCGGGCTCGTTCAGCCAACCTCAGCATTGGGAATTGGCGTGGGTAGCGCAGGAAACACCTGCTTTAGAACGCAGCGCACTGGAATACGTCATTGATGGTGATCGCGAATACCGCGGTCTTGAGCAACAGCTAGCGGTTGCAGAAGAAAAAGACAACGGTACGCTGGTGGCAGAAATTCACGGCAAGATCGAAACCATTGGCGGCTATAGCATCCGTGCCCGTGCGGCAGAACTGCTTGACGGCCTTGGCTTTAGCCAAGAACAGATGAGCTGGAACTTAACTCAGTTCTCTGGTGGTTGGCGTATGCGCCTTAACTTAGCTCAAGCACTATTGTGTCGTTCCGATCTACTACTGCTCGACGAACCAACCAACCACTTGGATTTGGACGCCGTAATGTGGTTAGAGCGCTGGCTGCAAAACTACCCTGGCACGCTGATCTTGATCTCGCACGACCGAGATTTCCTAGATCCGATCGTTGGTCGCATCATCCATATCGAAAACCAACAGCTGAACGAATACACGGGCAACTACTCGTCATTCGAAAATCAACGTGCGCAAAAAATGATGCTGCAACAAGCGATGTTCGAGAAACAACAAAAGCAAATGTCGCACATGCAAAGCTACATCGACCGCTTCCGCTACAAAGCATCGAAAGCGCGCCAAGCGCAAAGTCGAATCAAAGCGCTAGAACGCATGGAAAAAGTCTTGCCCGCGCAGTTCGATAACCCATTCAGCTTTGAATTCCGCCAACCAGCTGCGCTGCCAAATCCAATAATGATGATGGACGACGTATCGGCAGGTTACGGCGACAACCTAATTTTAGAAAAGATTCGTCTGAACTTAGTACCGGGCAGCCGTATTGGTTTGCTTGGCCGCAACGGCGCAGGTAAATCGACCTTAATCAAACTGCTTTCAGGTGAACTTAAAGCGCAAGGCGGCGATCTCACCTATTCGCAAGGCGTAAAGATCGGCTACTTTGCTCAGCACCAGTTGGAGACGTTGCACCCAGAAGAAACGCCACTGCAGCACATGATGCAGATTGCACCGGATCAAACAGAGCAGCAACTGCGCGATTACCTAGGTAGTTTTGGTTTCCAAGGCGACAAAGCGCTAGAAAAAGTCGCACCGTTCTCTGGTGGTGAAAAGGCACGCTTGGTGCTGGCGTTGATCGTGTGGCAAAAACCAAACTTATTGCTACTCGACGAACCAACCAACCACCTAGACTTAGACATGCGCCAAGCGTTAACCATGGCTCTGCAAACGTTCGAAGGTGCGATGGTGATTGTTTCACACGACCGCTACTTACTGCGCGCAACCACCGATGATTTGTACTTAGTGCATGATCGCCAAGTTGCGCCATTCGATGGTGACTTAAACGACTACTACAAATGGTTGACCGAACAACAAAAAGCCGAGCGAAAAGAAGCACAAGCGTCGCAACCAGTTAAAGATACCGCAAACAGTGCCGCTGCGAAGAAAGAGCAAAAACGTCGCGAAGCGGAATTTCGTAAACTGACGGCGCCAATTCGCAAAACCCTGACACAATTAGAAAATAAAATGGATAAGTTAGGTGTAGCACTGGCAGAGGCTGAAGAACAATTGGCGGATAACTCACTGTATGAAGCCGAAAATAAAGCTAAACTAAATGAAGTGCTGGCCCTTCAAGCTTCGAGCAAATCAGAACTTGAAGAAGTGGAAATGGAATGGATGTCTGCTCAGGAAGAACTGGAGCAGATGGAGCTAGAGTTTAACCAATGACAAACAAACACGCGGAATACACTCTTACCCTAGAACACCTTTGGCAGTTCAGCCTGCAGTTTTATGGCGTGCGAGAAGTAAAAGAAGCGTGTTTATCATTGCAAAACAATTACCACGGTAACGTGAATCTATTACTGCTGCTCCGTTGGCTCGACGAGCAGCAGCTTATCTTCCAAGAGAAAGACTGGCACTTAGTCCAAAGCTGTCTTGGCCGTAGTGAAACGCTGCTGCACTCTTTTCGCGACCTGCGACGTCATCTAAAATCCCAAGTGAACGATGCGTTATATCGAGAAAGCCTGCAGTTTGAACTGCAACTCGAAAAGCAACAACAAGCCGATTTGGTCGACTGTATTAACTCACTTACACTGATTAAAAACGATGGCGATCCACTCACGCTCAGATACTGTCGTCAGCTTGGTGGAGAGCATTTGCAACAAGCCTTTGCTATCCCTGTGCCAAACATTCACCCACCAAAACACTCATAACGCTGTAGAATACCTATAATCTTTATAAAGGATTATATTAATAAGTTCTTCAACTGACATGAAGGACCATATAAGAGCAGTTAGGTATGACACAATTTTTCGCAGCCGCCGGGATCAAGAACCCGCACCTTCAGACCCTTTTACCGCGCTTTATTCGTAAAAAAGCGCTGTTTACGCCTATTTGGCAGACGCTGGATACCGACGATGGCGACTTCCTCGATCTCGCTTGGAGTGAAGATCCCACCAAAGAACCCGCGCAGAACAAACCCATCTTCGTTTTGTTTCATGGCTTGGAAGGATGCTTCTACAGCCCGTATGCAAACGGCCTGATGAATGCGTTTGCGAAATCTGGTTGGTTATCGGTGATGATGCATTTTCGTGGCTGTAGCGGCAAACCGAACAAAAAAGCTCGCGCATACCATTCAGGAGAAGTAACGGACGCTCGCTTCTTTTTGGAACACCTCCATCTGCGCTTTCCAAACAATCCAAAAGTCGCCGTCGGCATCTCCCTTGGGGGCAATATGCTGGCGAACTACTTAGCCCAATACAAAGATGACCCGATTTTAAAAGCGGCCACCATCGTCTCTGCACCACTGGATTTGGCGGCTTGTGCCAATCGAATTGAGCAGGGCTTTTCCAAAGTGTATCGCCGTTACCTACTCTCTTCGCTCAAAAGGAATGCTCTACAAAAACATCATTTACTGCATGGCGAATTGGCGCTGTCGTACAACTCCATCAAGCGCGTCACTCGTCTGTACGAATTTGATGACTTGATCACTGCACCTCTGCATGGTTTTAAGGATGCACAAGATTATTACGATCAATGCTCAGGATTGAGCAAGTTACAGCAGATCACCTTGCCAACTTTGATCATCCACGCCAAAGACGACCCGTTCATGACCGAAGAGGTGATCCCCAAATTTGTTCTGCCAGATAACATTGATTACCGTCTGTTTGAGCACGGCGGACACGTTGGTTTTCTGACTGGTACTGCATTAAAACCAAAGTTCTGGTTAGAGGAAGCCCTGCCCGCGTACTACGAAAGTGTCGCGGCAGAGTACCTTTCAGCTGTATCCAAACCGCGAACACAGTAAACTAGCCTTTCATCATAAAAGTTTGAGGTATTTATGATCATTCCTTGGCAAGACATCGCGCCAGAAACACTGGAAAATCTAATTCGTGAGTTCGTGCTACGCGAAGGCACCGACTATGGCGCGGTTGAAATTTCACTGCAAAACAAAATCGATCAAGTGAAGACGCAACTAGAAAAAGGTGAAGCCGTCATCGTGTTCTCAGAACTGCATGAAACGGTTGATATTCAACTCAAAGCAAAGTTTTAGCACGTTCACATTTTTACCGTATCCCACTCGATGACAAGTCGTTGTTACATGCTATAGTGGGTTATCGACCGTGCAGCGGTTCGCTGCTGCACTTTACAGGTACGTAATTTTCGACAAGGTTTGTCATGTCAGCTAAACACCCAATCATTGCGGTTACTGGTTCATCCGGTGCCGGCACAACCACGACGTCTGAAGCATTCCGCAAGATGTTCAATATGATGAACATCAGGCCGGCATGGGTGGAAGGAGACAGCTTCCATCGCTTTACTCGCCCTGAAATGGACATCGAAATTCGCAAAGCCCGCGAGCAAGGCCGACATATCAGTTACTTTGGTCCGCAAGCGAATGACTTCCCGGGATTAGAAGAGTTTTTCCGTAAGTTCGGTCATGACGGCACTGGCAGCGTGCGCCGTTATCTGCATACGTTTGACGAAGCAGTTCCCTACAATCAAATGCCAGGCACATTTACACCATGGCAAGACTTACCTGAAAACAGCGACGTGCTGTTTTATGAAGGGCTGCATGGTGGTGTGGTTGATGGCGATGTTAATGTTGCTCAGCATGTGGACTTCTTAATTGGCATGGTGCCAATTGTAAACTTAGAGTGGATCCAAAAATTCGTGCGCGACACTCGCGATCGCGGCCATTCGCGTGAAGCGGTGATGGACTCAATCGTGCGCTCAATGGACGATTACCTCAATTACATCACTCCGCAGTTTTCTCGTACTCACATCAACTTTCAACGCGTCCCAACCGTCGATACCTCCAACCCGCTTAACGCCAAAGGCATTCCGAGTTTAGATGAAAGCTTTGTGGTGATTCGTCTGCGTGGCATTAAGAATGTCGACTTCCCATATCTGCTGGCCATGATTGATGGCTCATTTATGTCGCGCCACAACACCATTGTTGTGCCAGGCGGCAAAATGAGCTTTGCAATGGAGCTCATAGTTAGGCCTATCCTACAACAGCTGATTGAAACAGGAAAAATTGGCTAAAAACGTAGCGGGCTAGATGTTTACTTTTCATACCGTGATCATGTGCACAGTTTTGCTTACAAAATCTCAATCATGGCACGATTAAAATCAAGAAATCGTTTTCGAAAAAGGATACTATTTCTTACCGAAACACAAGAGAGCTTGCAGCATATAAAAAGTGCTCTTATTCTAGTAAGCCTAATTCAGGCTTAGCTAAAATATGGATAGCGCAAGCGTACCCTGCAGAGGAAGTGAGATATTATGGTTCTAGGTAAACCTCAAACCGACCCAACATTAGAGTGGTTTCTTTCACACTGTCATATTCATAAGTACCCATCAAAGAGCACGCTAATTCACGCAGGTGAAAAAGCTGAAACGTTGTACTACATCGTTAAAGGCTCTGTTGCGGTTCTTATCAAGGACGAAGAAGGTAAGGAAATGATTCTTTCTTACCTAAACCAAGGTGACTTTATTGGTGAACTTGGTCTATTCGAAGAAGACCAAGAGCGTACAGCTTGGGTTCGCGCTAAATCTCCTTGTGAAGTTGCTGAAATTTCTTTCAAGAAATTCCGTCAGCTTATCCAAGTAAACCCAGACATCCTAATGCGTCTTTCTGCGCAGATGGCTCGTCGTCTTCAAGTAACTAGCCAAAAAGTGGGTGACCTAGCGTTCCTAGACGTAACTGGTCGTATCGCTCAGACGCTTCTGAACCTTGCTAAACAACCAGATGCGATGACTCACCCAGACGGCATGCAAATCAAGATCACTCGTCAAGAAATCGGTCAAATCGTTGGCTGTTCTCGTGAGACAGTAGGTCGTATCTTGAAGATGCTAGAAGAGCAGAACCTAATCTCTGCGCACGGTAAAACTATCGTTGTTTACGGTACTCGTTAATCTCAATTTAGAGTGACACGAACAAAATTATAAAAGCCACCAATGGCGACATTGGTGGCTTTTTATTTACCTTGTTATTTACCTTGCAACTCAGTCAAACCCTAGGTCGCAAGAGGCTAACAAACAACAACGTTAGCCCGAGGTATTCCATGGCGTTTAGCCATTAGTACTTTCAAAAATTTTGTCTGCTGATGCTGCAACAAAGCCTGGATACAACTCGCCATTCTCCATTGGGTAACGTTTAGCAAACTCGTAAAAGCCACCTGGGATAATTTCCGAACCTTCTTCGAAGGTCACTGGCACTTTGTCTGCCATCGTCGACGATTGCTCAAGCAACACGTCTGGTGAGCCTTTCACCTCACCGCCCGACTCATTGATCACAAACCCTGCCTGACGAAGATGGTCGTTAACCTGTTTGACTTCATCGTGTTGATTCAGCTGATTCACACTCACCGTAAAGTGATTAGCACCATAACCGTGCGCGGCCAGCCAAGACGCATACTCGCTCTCTTTAGCCAACGTTTGGTAATCAGCAAAGCTTAGATCCCATAAGCGACCGCCATGCAGAAATGCACTGCCCGACAGTTTTTCAGCATCCACTTGCGCAACCAGTTTCGCCACAATATCTTGCAGCTCTGGCGAACACTCTTCGACTTTCAGCTCACTGATGAAGACTTTAGGCTGATTCGGATCTGGGTGCTCATAATGTTTTGCGACCAGTTTTTTGCTCTCAAATACGTAGTCCCCACACGCTTTATAGCCAGCAGCTAAAAACGGTTTCGCCAATGTCTCGATACCTAGCGGTTCAACATTGAAAGTGCGTAAAGCAATATGATCATTAATCAGAGCCTCATCTTCTTGTAGAAGCTGATGCACCTTAGCAGCAGAAGGACAAAGACGTTGGATGTAGTCTTGCCATAGCGATTCAAATAACACATCGGGCGTCATAACGACTCCTTGTTACGAGATGTAGGATTAAGATAAGAGTGTGGTCGCTCGTTCACAGCCCAAAAGCTGTCCAGAATAATGAACGAGCAACCATCAACCTGTGACGGTAAATGTCAGTCAGTCAGTCAAACACGCTTTTTGAGTCTGTGCTCACTTGCCGTGTAATGCCAACGCGTACTACCCAAACCTAAATGATGCGTCAGCACATTGGGCCACGATGCATGGTCGTGACCCTGTTATTGTTGAAACTTAAAGCGTCACGCCAGGGCTCAATGTCGCAGGTAATTCCGTCTCCTGCCCTTCCATGGATGCCATAGGGTAAGCACAGTAATCCGCCGCGTAGTACGCGCTTGGACGAAGGTTGCCTGATGCACCTGGGCCACCAAACGGTGCGTCACCACTTGCGCCCGTCAATTGACGGTTGCGGTTTACGATGCCTGCGCGAATGTGGTCAACAAAGTATTCCCATTCTTGATCGTCTGTTGATACAAGACCTGCCGACAGGCCAAAGCGCGTGTCATTCGCCAGCTCTACGGCTTTATCCAAACCTTCATAGCGCACGACTTGCAGCAGCGGTCCGAAGTATTCTTCATCTGGCAACTCGGCAATGTTAGTCACATCGATGATGCCAGGAGAAACAAACGCCGCCTCTCCTGCTTTCGCTTCAATCAAGCTTTCACCGCCTAGAGATTGCAGGTTTGCTTGCGCATCAAGTATGAACTTCGCCGCAGCCACAGAGATTTGTGGGCCCATAAATGGCGCAGGTTCTGCGAATGGTTGATCCATGCGAATGTTTTTCGTCGCTTCCACCAGCTTAGTGATCAGAGCATCCCCTTTCTCACCAAACGGCACGTATAAACGACGAGCACAAGTACAACGTTGACCAGCACTGATGAATGCCGATTGGATGATGGTGTACACCGTTGCATCCAAATCACCGTAGTTATCAGAGATGACCATCGGGTTGTTGCCGCCCATTTCTAGCGCTAACATCTTGCCTGGTTGACCTGCAAACTGACGATGCAGAATGTGACCCGTGTTCGCACTGCCCGTAAACAGAATGCCATCAATACCTTTCGCATCAGCCAACGCAATACCGGTTTCCTTCGCACCTTGAACAAGGTTGATCACGCCTTTTGGCAAACCCGCTTCTTCCCACAATTTCATAGCTAGCTCGCCAGTCCAAGGCGTTTGCTCAGATGGTTTGAACACAACTGTGTTCCCCGCTAGCAAGGCAGGAACGATGTGGCCATTCGGTAAGTGACCAGGGAAATTATATGGCCCAAACACCGCCATTACGCCAAGAGGGCGATGTCGCAATACAATCTGGTTGCCCGCAGCTTCGCGAGTCGCTTCACCAGTACGGTCATGGTAGGCACGAATAGAAATAGCGATTTTTCCAGCCATTGCAGCCGCTTCTGTGCGCGTTTCCCAAATTGGTTTACCCGTTTCTTTCGCGATCACTTCGGCAATTTTTTCACTGTTTTCTTTCACTTTTTCAGCAAAAGCCAACACAATTGCTTCGCGTTCAGCGAATGGACGTTTTTTCCATTCGACGAACGCAGCACGCGCTGCAGCAACGGCTTGGTCTACTTGTTCCGCCGTTGCACCGTTACCGCGCCAAATTACTTCTTGGTTGTACGGCGACAGAGACACAAACTCTTCACCCTGACCTTGTACCCATTCACCTGCAATCCAATGTGTCATTGTTACTATCCTTAAATTCTGTCGTCTGTTACTGCGGTAGAAGGCGAACGAAATCCCCTTCCTTCACCAAGAGCGCATCAGCTAATTCAGGCGCTAACACAACGCTTTGCGTTTCTGCGTCGTACGCGGCTTTTGCTGCAGCGGCACGGAAGTTCTCGAATGACGAGTTACACATCAAGAAGTCTTGAGTGCTGGTATGCGCTGAGATTTTGACTTGAGCACGGAATGAATGACGTACCGATTCGATATTGCGTAAGTCACATTCAACCGTTGGACCGCCATCGAAGATGTCGACGTAGCCACGGTTGGTAAATCCTTCACGCTCTAGCAGCTTCAGCGCTGGGCGCGTGTTGTCATGCACTTGACCAATCACCGCTTGTGCTTCTGGGCTCAATAGGTTGATGTAAATTGGCAGCTTTGGCATCAAGTCAGCGATAAAGCCTTTCTTGCCGATGCCGGTAAGATAATCTGCAAGTGTGAAATCAATAGAGAAGAAATGCTCTTGTAACCATTGCCAAAATGGAGAATTACCATTCGCATCAGAGACGCCACGCATCTCGGCAAAGATGGTTTTAGAGAAACGCTCTGGGTGCTCCGCCATCATAAGAAAGCGGCACTTAGACATCAGACGGCCATTTAGGCCCTGGCGATATTTTTCGCGTAGGAACAGCGTACAAATCTCACTGTTCCCCGTGTAGTTGTTGCCAAATGTCAGTAGTTTAACGACGTTATTTACGCCGAGTTTTGGCGAAGAGTGAACCACTTTACTGATGTGATATGAGTAGAACGGTACGTCCCAGCCAATAGATGCTTCGATTCCGGTGGTACCCGCAACCTCACCCGATTCAGAGTCAAAACCCACCATTAGGTAGCCTTCGTCACCGGGCTCGGTCACGTCGGGCTTACCAAAGCTGTACTCCGAGTGTTTGATTCGATTGGTTAACAGTTCTTCGTTAACCGGTAGAGATGTAAATCCGTGACCAGACTCCACCGCACAGGTGTGCAGCGCGTCATAATCCGACATCGCGATAGGGCGAACTACTAGCATCAATACTCCCTCCAGATGCAAGAAGATCCTAACTATATTGTAGGAACAATTCCCCCATCAGAGATCCTTGACGGGGGTGTCTGCGTTGACGTTTAAACTGATATCGCGCTTAAACTAAAGTCGCGATAGCTTTATCCAGTTTCGCCAAGCCTTCTTCAATTTCTTGTTGTGTGATAACGAGTGATGGTGTGAAACGCACGACATTGGCACCCGCAACCAATACCAATAGACCTTGTTTACCTGCAGCAACCAGCACATCACGTGCACGGCCTTGCCACTCTTCATTCAGCGCAGCGCCTAGCAATAGACCTTTGCCACGAACTTCAGAGAATAGGTTGTACTTCGCATTGATCTTTTCTAGACCTGCGCGGAACAGCGCTTCGCGCTCTAAAACACCAGCAAGCACTTCTGGTTTTGTCACTTCGTTAACGACCGCTTCTGCCACTGCACATGCCAATGGGTTACCACCGTATGTTGAACCGTGAGTGCCCACTTTCAGATGCTCAGCCAGTTTTGCTGTTGTTAGCATTGCACCGATAGGGAAACCACCACCCAGTGATTTCGCTGTGCTTAGAATGTCTGGCGTGATGCCTAGACCTTGGTAAGCATAGAAATGACCAGTACGTCCGTTACCCGTTTGAACTTCATCAAAGATAAGTAGCGCGTTGTGCTTGTCACACAGTTCACGTACTGCTTGGGCAAATTCCGGAGTTGGTGGGACGATACCGCCTTCACCTTGTAGCGGCTCCATCATAACCGCACATGTGCGATCTGACATGTGTGCTTGAAGTGCTTCGATATCGTTGTATGGTAAATGCGTAACATCGCCTGGCTTAGGACCAAAACCGTCTGAGTAAGCCGCTTGACCGCCAACCGTCACAGTAAAGAATGTACGACCGTGGAAACCTTGTTTAAATGCGATGATTTCTGATTTTTCAGGGCCATGAACATCTGCCGCGTAACGGCGTGCTAATTTCAGTGCCGCTTCGTTTGCTTCTGCGCCCGAGTTAGCAAAGAATACGCGCTCAGCAAAGCTCACTTCAGTTAGCTTTTTCGCAAGGCGAAGTGCCGGCTCGTTAGTCATCACGTTACTTAGATGCCACAGCTTGTTGCCTTGCTCAGTCAACGCATCAACCATTACTGGATGACAATGACCCAAGCAGCTCACTGCAATACCACCAGCAAAGTCGATGTACTCGTTATCGTCCTGATCCCAAATACGTGAGCCTTTGCCTCTTACAGGGATCATTTCCATCGGGTTATAGCAAGGTACCATCACCTCATCGAATAAACCGCGCTCTACTTTAATTTCCGTTGTCATTGCACATTCCTTCTTGATACCGCATGCGTAGCAGATAAGCGAATTTAACCGGCCATCGTTGCCAGCAAATAATGTTTTGCATTTAAGCTATTGCGGCATTGTATTTACATTTAATTAACCATTTCAATAGTGATTTATTCTTTTCGTATTGCTGCGCAACTGCCATTAATCACTACTTATGAGTATTTATGCATCAAGAAAGTAAAATAGAGAAGTGAATTTTTATAAAAGTTATGTAATACAGGGGTTAGACGAGTCAAAATGACGTGCATAAGCAGACCATCAACCATGAAACGCATAGTTTTGCATTCCACTTACACCGTCAAAAAGATGAACAATTTGTTAAGAAAAGTGATCGAGATCAGATCGCTCTACGTGCAAGAAAGTTGGCTAACAGCTCATGTCCTTGCTCAGTTTTGATTGATTCTGGATGAAACTGCACAGCATCAATAGGCAGGGTTTTGTGCTGATATCCCATAATTTCGTCCATGCTTCCATCAGGCAGTTCCGTCCAAGCGGTCAATTCAAACACATCGGGTAACGTGCCGTTTTTCACCACAAGAGAATGGTAGCGGGTTACCGTAAGTGGGTTATTTAGATTTTTAAACACACTGCGACCCGTGTGGCGGATAGGCGATGTTTTACCATGCATGACTTGTCTCGCACGCACAACTTCACCACCGAACACTTGCGCAATGGCTTGATGGCCAAGGCACACCCCCAAAATAGGAAGCTTACCGGCAAAATGTTCTATCGCTTGCAGGGAAATACCCGCTTCGTTTGGCGTACAAGGCCCAGGGGAAATCACCAAATGGGTTGGATTGAGGGCTTCGATACCTTGAATGTCGATTTCGTCATTGCGCACGACCTTTACGTGAGCACCAAGCTCGCAAAAGTATTGGTAAAGGTTGTAAGTGAAAGAATCGTAGTTATCGATGATCAACAACATAACGTGTCGGCTGCTCCAATCCGTTTTGGCAAGGCTTAGGGATCAATTGTCTGGTTTACCACAATTGAGGGCGGTATTTTGCAACACCCAATTAGAAAGGCAAGTCTTTGCGCAATAAAAAGGCCAGCATCGGCTGGCCTTTGAGTTTTACAGCTATGTTTTTAGGAAAGGAGTGGCTTAACGGCGGCGGCGGAACAAGCCAAGTCCAAGCATTGCTAGCAGTGCACCAAACCCAAACGAACCACCATCAGAGTCTTTCGAATCTGTGGTGCCCGTTTCAGGTTGAGTCATAGAGACTGCACGAGCAGAGCTAAACTTAACGACGTTGCCAGTCGAGTCTGTCACTTTCTCTTCCAGTTGGTAGTTACCTTGCTCTGGCGCCTGTTCAAACTCAACATTCACGCTGCGCGCTTTAATGTCCGTTTGATCTAAAGTCTTGCTCGCTGAGTAAGCTTTCGCATCACTACTTACAGCGGCAGCTTGAGTCGCGACGGTTAAGCTAACAGTCACGATGTCACCTGCAACCGCGTTTGGTGGTAAACGTACATCTACCGCTAAGTTTTCACCCGCTTTCGGTAAATCGATGTCCGTATCAGGTAAATCAATCGCGATGATCACAGGATCGTGGTCAGATGCCGAGAACGCATCTTTGTATTTCGGCATATCACCTGTGTATTTGCTGCCGTACTCAAACAAGTTACTTTCTAGTGAGTTAATGTGCCAATCTTCAATCGCTACCACTTTTTGCGCCAAGCTGTTGCTTGCCAAGGCGTGGTCTAAATTGCCCAGCTCACCAGAATAGGTGTACGAGAACGTGTCTGTGCCATGCAGCAAGGTATTAAGGTTGTTCAGGCCGTAACCTTGTTTGATTTGCGTTTGCTCAACTTGCAACTCACCACCGTTGATTGTGGTGTAACCCGCCGTGTAAATATCACGTCCGTATTTCTCTTTCGAGTAATCAGTCAGTGTCAGTAGTGGATCTTCCATGCCATACGCATTGAGATCCCCCATCAGCAACACATCGCCTTTCACGTCTTTCAACGCTTCACCCACTGCGTGCGCAGCAGAAACACGGAAGTTGTTACAGTTACCTTGCAGATCCGCAGGCTCCGAGTCTTCTACGCCGGCAATCCACTCTTCAATACATTCAGAACCTTTCGATTTGAAGTGGTTAACGACGATAGAAAGATCTTCACCGCTCTCTTGTACCGTGAAGGTTTGCAACAAGCTGTGGCGTTGGTATTTGTCGTACGCAGGGTTGCTCTCAGCACCATCTTTACGGGTAATGGTGTTTTCGGCAATGTGCTGCTCTGGCGTGAAGATCACTTTCGCCGCTTCTTTTGGCGTGACCACTTTCGCGCGGTACAAGATAGCAACCATGATCGCATCACTTCCGAAGTACTCTTCTTGGTACTTGTCTTTATCTGCGATTTCAACGTAAGTGTAATGATCGTCTGCGTCATCGATTTCTGCATTCAATGCATCCACCAAGTTTTGCACAGCACTGCCATCACCGAAGCCGTTATTTTCCACTTCCATCAAACCAATGATGTCAGCATCCATCTTATTCATCGCAGACACGATCTTCGCTTGTTGGATCAAGAACTCATCGTGATTCGTCGCGCCACGGTTTTGGCCTGTCGGGTTGTTGTTTCCGCTGTCTGCAACCGAAGTGAAGTAGTTAAGCACGTTAAAGCTTGCAACGCGTAAATCCGACTCTGCGATAGCTGGCGCCGCTTTACGCTCTACATCAAAACCATCACCCGCAGCCACAAAGTTAGTGTTGTTTACATCGTTCGTCGCGATCAGACGGTATTCGTTGTAGCTGTAATTCACTACGCCCTGTAAACCTTCAACGCGCGAACCTAAGCGAATGTGCTGTTCAGATGAACCGTCTTGATCCAAATCTTGACCAAACTCAGGGTAGTAAGGAATTTTGCCGTTCGGTGCTTTGGCATCAGATTCTAGGAAAACTCGATTCTCTGCATTTTGTTTTGCTAGCGCGACCGCTTCTGCACTGTCTGCTGCGTGAAGCTGAGTTGGCTTAAAGAGCGGAGCTTGGTGCGACAACATCATGTTGTTACGTTTTGAATCGTAATCGTAAGAGAAGTTGCGAGTAACAAACAAATCACTGGCTGAGTTCAGCGTCACTTGCATCCCTTCATGGCGCTCTAACGCATCACGCAGAGTTTCGCCTTCTTTGATCACAAGCGGCGTCACCAATGGAATGTCTGACGTGCCAGTTTTTACATAGCTGGTTGCGTCAGAAGAAAGCTGAGTATTGCTGTAGTACTCCTGAACCTTACCTTTCACACAAACTACGTCACCAGGCTTTAGCTCGGTATCTGCGGCGTTCGTATGAATAAATAGACCTTCTGACGTCTTATCGTTGTTATCGTTCTCGATAGCTTGCAGGTAGAAGCCTTTCGTCAAACCGCTAGTAACAGCGCTCACGACACCAGTAACAAAATGCTCTTCTGTCGTAATGTATGGGTAACCATCGATAAATGGCGAAGAAGCACCTTCACCTTGAATGTCTTGAATGGATGTGAACGTTGGCGCGTGTCCATCCACTTCACACACAAATGCTGCAGGTGGCTCAGCTGCATTCAGCTCGCCCAAGCCATCAATGTTGTCTTTTGCTAACGTTGTCCATTGAGAAGATTGGAAAGTCGCAGAAGGCGTCAGTGCGTCACCGTTACGTACCAAAGTGGCGTCTTTGCCAAATGCTACACCCCCCATCACGCCGACCATGTCGTGAACTTCACCATCTTTTAATAGTGCGAGAGGATCGTCACCATTAAAGTTCGCCACGTTTTTATCGGTCTGGTCAGCCACTGCTTTAATCGCATCGCTGGCATCGCCATGGGCAAGAACAAACACCTGCTTCGCTTGCAACGTTACTTGGCTCAAATCGATCTTGCTGCCCCAAGTGCCACCACCATTAGATGATTTCGCTAGCTCATAACCTGTTAGCGTGACTGCGGCATCACCGGTATTCGCGATCTCGACCGCTTTATTATACGAGCCACCTTCTACGTACTGGGAAATGATAATTTCTGCATTCGCGTTAGCGCTAAGCGCACTAGCGATGGTTAATGCAAGTATTGAGGGTTTGATTAACGTGTCCATTGTCGTACCTGATATTTATTTAAATGCAAACTAAGCTCCGATCAGAGCCTACCATTTGTGTCTACTATCAGGTTTATTTATGAAATAAATAAGAAAGAGCAGTAAAAACCGTGAAATAAATCACATGTGAATCTATAAAAATATGCCAAAACAGCGTATTCAAACATATTTTGTAATAAATACAGTTAAGTAGTGCAGCAGGAAAGCAAAATTAGACTAATTGCTCAGTTTATTTTTCCGTTCCATGTTATGGAATACATCAATGCTTTCTTGGTACACCAAACTATTATTTCGAGCGCTTTCATGCTTCATTAAATATAATTAATTACTAATTTAGTAATATTGCTACTTTGGTTTCTTTCAGGCTCTCGCTTGTTATTTACTCCCCCGCTTTGCGCACTCGCCATTTACACTTCAAATTTTTATTAATCAAAAATGATAAATTCCGATAACACAGTGGAGAAAAACATACGCAAGCGTTATAAAACCAACGCGAGACAATAAGATCTCATCCATCATCTATCGTGGACAAATCAATGAAAACAATTCAACGTATTGGGCTAGCTCTCTCCGCGTTTGGGCTTATGACAGGTTGTCAGCTAACATCTTCTGAACCGCTTTACCCAACCGCTAATCAAAAAACTATCCAATCAGCAAAATATGAGTTCAAGGGAATGGAAGAGTTTGAAGTCAGTGACGATGGTGTCATTTCTTTTCGTGCCCGCCCGCCTGGACCAGACTATTACTGGGAGCCATATAAAATCAAACAGTTAAGTTACGAGATATCCTGTGTTTTCCTCACTAATTATGTGGATCGTGGGATGGTGGTGAAATCGTCGTTTTTAGGCGCTCGTGGCCGCGTTGAGTACTATGATATGGAGCGCTGTATGGACAACACGCCCTTTGAGTAATTTTCTCAGCACATAAAAAAGCTCCACCGAAGTGGAGCTTTTTGGGTATTGGATTACTTGAGATTACGGACGAGCCACAAAACCGACAGCTTCGTATGCTTTTTTCAGTGTTTCCGCCGCACGAGCCGATGCTTTCTCCGCGCCTTGCTTCATCACTTCATCCATAAACGCGCGATCTGCGCGAATACGACGGTATTCTTCTTGAATTGGCTCAAGCATCGCAACAACCGCTTCACCCACGTCTTTCTTGAATGGGCCGTACATTTCAACGCCTT
Source organism: Vibrio parahaemolyticus (assembly GCF_900460535.1). NCBI lineage: Bacteria > Pseudomonadati > Pseudomonadota > Gammaproteobacteria > Vibrionales > Vibrionaceae > Vibrio > Vibrio parahaemolyticus. The sequence continues at coordinate 3,050,140 of NZ_UHIL01000001.1, forward strand.
TGTATTTCGCTTCAATCTCTTCAAAGCTCATGCCTGTCGCTGCAGAGTAAAGACCCATTAGGTTAGCAATACCCGCTTTGTTTTCAACATCATGGCGAATGCTTGGTGGCGTTTCGGTATCCGTTTGCGCTTTGTTGATCTTCTTGATGATCGATTTCGGCTCTTCAAGCAGCGTGATAACGTTCTTACGGTTATCATCAGACTTCGACATTTTCTTCGTCGCATCTTGAAGGCTCATTACGCGCGCGTTAACCGTTGGAATATATGGCTCAGGTACCGTAAAGATTGGGCTTTCTGGCGAGTAAATGTTGTTGAAACGCGTTGCGATATCACGCGCTAATTCTAGGTGCTGCTTCTGGTCGCTACCTACTGGCACTTGGTGTGCGCCGTAAAGCAGGATGTCGGCCGCCATTAGCACTGGGTAATCAAACAGACCCACGTTTACGTCGTTCGCGTAACGTGCAGACTTGTCTTTAAACTGAGTCATACGGCTCAGTTCACCCATTTGAGTGTAACAGTTAAGAAGCCAACCAAGTTGAGCATGCTCTGGTACGTGTGACTGAACAAATAGCGTGCTCTTCTTCGGATCAACACCAACTGCCAGACAGATCGCCAATGCGTCTAGAGTCGCTTCATGTAGGGCTTTAGGATCTTGGCGAACCGTAACCGCGTGAAGGTCTACAACACAGTATTGGCAATCATAATCGTCTTGCATCTGCTGCCATTGACGTAGAGCACCCAAGTAGTTACCGATACTTAGTTCACCTGACGGTTGAACACCACTCAATACGATGGGTTTGCTCATTAGAATGATTCCTTTGACTTCTTAATCTAATTAAAATGAAAAACCGTGCGGCTTTTAGCGCACGGTTTACTCAGTGTACTCATTAACAAGTATTTTGGAAGCTCTTTTGTTGCCGTTATGCAGAAACGGCTACTACTTCCAATAATTCAGATAAACTGTCTGCGACAAAATCTGGGTTTGAAGCTGAAATAGGCTCACCATGGTTGTAACCGTATGTTAAACCAAACGAAGCACAACCTGCGTTTTTCGCAGCCAGGATGTCATTCTTCGAGTCGCCAACCATCAGCATTTCGCTCGCTTTCACCTGATGTTTTTCCATCAACCAGTTCAGTGCGACTGGATTTGGTTTTTTCTCAGGGAATGCATCACCACCCAATACGTCCACAAAGTATTTTGCGATGCCATGTTGATCTAGAATTTCTGGAACAAACTTCGATGGTTTGTTCGTTACAAGCGCCATCGTAAAGCCTGCCTGATGTAGCTCTTCTAGCGTCTCTTTTACTGTTGGGTAAAGATGGCTCAGCTGATGACCGCTTTGCGCGTAAAAGTCATCAAACAGCTCGCGTCCTTTTGCACGCAGCTCTTCACTAAGATCGCTACTGATGGTCATGCTTTGGCTTAGCGCGCGACCAATCAGGACGTCAGCACCGTTACCTACGTAATCACGTACTTGCTCTTCCGATACTGCAGGGTAACCCAAAGCTTGTACCGCTTGGTCTGCAGCAACGGCCAAATCAGGTACGCTGTCCAACAATGTGCCATCCAGATCGAACGCAATCAGTTTAATATCTTGTTGAGTCATAATTTCCCTAGCTAAAAATAACAAAGGATGGTTTCCCATCCTATGTGTTTGATTCTTCAAGCCACTAAGCCTTTGGGCTCAGTGACATATGGTCTCATTCGCTTACTTCGCAGCCAAGCGCTGACGAACTGCTTCGAATAAACAGATGCCTGATGCAACCGACACATTCAAACTTGATACGCTACCTGCCATTGGGATTTTAATCAAATCATCGCAAGTTTCTCGCGTTAGGCGGCGCATGCCATCACCTTCTGCGCCCATGACAATTGCCAGAGGACCAGTCAGTTTTGCTTGGTAAATGTCGTGTGTCGCTTCACCCGCCGTACCCACGAACCAGATGCCCTGCTCTTGCAGAGTACGCATTGTGCGCGCTAGGTTGGTTACACGAATCAAAGGCACCACTTCTGCAGCGCCACAGGCTACTTTGCTTACTGTCGCATTCATTGGTGCTGATCGATCTTTAGGAACGATAATCGCAGCAACACCAGCAGCATCGGCGTTACGTAAACAGGCACCAAGGTTGTGAGGGTCAGTCACACCATCCAACACCAATAGCAACGGTGTCTCATGCTGCGCTAAGATGTCGTCGATGTCGTTTTCGTTTAGCTGTTTTGCTGGTTTTACGCGCGCGATGATGCCTTGGTGGTTTGCACCATGTGCTTTGTCATCCAAGGTTTTACGCGTCATTTGTTGGATAGAAACACCACACACCTGCAAATCGTTCAAGATTGGCATTAGGCGATCGTCTTGGCGTCCTTTTAGAACGTACGCTTCAATAAAACGTTCTGGTTCGCGTTCCAATACCGCTTTCACGGCATGAATGCCGTAAATAAATTCGTTACTCATTACTTAACCTGTTTCTGTGCTTCGCTCACCGCCAATCTGCGGTAACAGATTGGCGCTTCAGCCTACTGCGCGTCTTGCTTAGTGCGCTTGGTTTTCTTTGGCTTACTGTGTGGCTTTTTCTTGTGGGCTTTCTTCACCTTTGGCTTCTTTGCGCTGTCGTCATCCCCACGTTTTGGCCCTTTGCGTTTACGGCCAGAATCCGTTTGTTCTGGGCGCTTAGTTGGCTCAATAGCAGGAACAGCGCGCGCTGTAGCACCTTCTTTTGATGAAGAACGTGTCGCCGCACGTTTTTTCTCTTTGGCTTTGCGTTTCGCTTCCGCAGCTCGTTTCTTAGCTGTCTTACCTTCGCCGCGTAGCTTACGACTTGTTTCGACCAATTCAAAGTCAATTTGCTTGTCATCTAGGTTAACAGCCAGCACTTTTACTTTGACCGCATCACCCAGACGATAGATGTTACCGAAGCTTTCACCGATAAGTCTTTGACCAATAGGATCAAACTGGTAGTAGTCGTTCGCAAGCGTTGAAATATGCACCAAACCATCGATATGCAGATCGGTCAAGCGCACGAAGAAGCCAAAACTGGTGACGTTAGCAATCACGCCTTCCAGCTCATCGCCGACGTGATCTTGCATGTATTCACACTTCAACCAATCCGCAACTTCACGCGTTGCATCATCAGCGCGGCGCTCTGTCATTGAACATTGTTCGCCGTAGAAGTCCATGTCATCGAATGAGTAATGGTAACCACCCGTTGGCGTCCAACGGTCTTGGTTGCGGCCTTCTTCTTTAGCGATCAAGTACTTGATAGCACGGTGCAGCAACAAGTCAGGGTAACGACGAATTGGTGACGTAAAGTGAGCGTAACGCTTAAGCGCCAAACCGAAGTGGCCTGCGTTGTCCGCGTTGTACACCGCTTGCTTCATGGAGCGCAGCAGCATGGTTTGGATCAGCTCTTGGTCTTGACGACCTGCAATTTGACGCGCGAGATCGGCGTAATCTGTCGGAGAAGGCTCTAAACCACCTTTCAACTCTAAACCTAGCTCACTAAGGAAATCGCGGAAGCCTTGCAAGCGCAGCTCACCCGGAGATTCGTGAATACGATACAGTGCAGGCTCTTTGGCTTTTTCTACCAATGATGCCGAGGCAATGTTAGCTAAGATCATACATTCTTCGATGATCTTATGCGCATCATTACGAATCACTGGCTCAATGCTTTCAATCTTGCGCTCAGCATTAAAAATGAATTTGGTTTCGACGGTCTCAAACTCAATCGCACCACGTTGATCACGCGCTTCTTTCAACACTTTGTACATCGCGTGCAACTCTTCAAGATGCGACACGAGTGGCTGGTAGCGTTCACGCAATTCTTCATCACCTTCAAGAATCGCGCTCACTTTGCTGTATGTGAGACGAGCGTGGGAATTCATTACCGCTTCGTAGTGCTTGTAGCTTGAGAGCTTACCGCTTTCAGAAATGGTCATCTCACACACCATACACAAGCGATCCACTTGCGGGTTAAGCGAACACAAACCGTTTGAAAGCACTTCAGGCAACATTGGGACAACTTGCGATGGGAAGTACACAGAGTTACCACGGTTGATGGCTTCTTTGTCTAACGCTGAATCTGGGCGCACGTAGTAGCTTACGTCTGCGATTGCGACCCAAAGACGCCAACCACCATCTTTTTTCTTCTCACAGAAAACGGCGTCATCGAAGTCTCGCGCATCTTCACCGTCAATGGTAACGAGCGGCAATTCACGCAAGTCAACACGGCCAACTTTCGCTTCTTCTGGCACTTCTTCGCCCAAGTTTACGATTTGTTTTTCGACCGCTTCTGGCCACTCATAAGGGATTTGATGGGTGCGAATTGCGATTTGTGTTTCCATACCTGGCGCCATATTTTCGCCAAGAACTTCAACCACTTTACCCATCATGCCACGCGAGCGAGAACCACGATCGGTAATTTCAATCACCACGACGTTACCCATACGAGCGCCAGCTTTGTGCTCGTTCGGGATCAGAATATCTTGGCTGATGCGCGAATCATCCGGCACAACATATGAGTAGCCGTACTCAAGGAAGAAGCGACCAACAATCTGGCTATTGCGCTCTTCAAGTACGCGAACTAAGCGACCTTCACGACGACCACGCTTGCTGTTGTCTGTTGGTTGTACCAGCACGAAATCACCATGAATGATGTTCTTCATTTGGTGATGTGGCAGCAAAATATCATCGTCCTTGCCGACGCTGCCTTCTGGACGTACCCAACCGTGACCATCTTTGTGGCCAATCACGTAACCTTTCACCATTTCAAGTTTTTCAGGCAATGCGTAGCACTGACGGCGGGTAAACACCAGTTGACCATCTCGTTCCATGGCACGTAAACGGCGGCGCAACCCTTCGTATTGCTCTTCGCCTGCTAACTTTAAAGCTTCAAACAAGTCATTGCGATTCATTGGTACGCCCGCTTGTTCAAGGAACTCGAGGATGAACTCTCGGCTTGGAATTGGATTTTCGTAATTTTGGGATTCACGATCTGCGAATGGATCGTTTGGAATATTGTCTGACATAGGCACGCCTATCTAGCAAGGAAGGTATAGAGCTAGTATATCTGAGTCTCTCGATAACCTACAGAATTGCTTTGAAAAAAGAATGATCGAGATCGACTCTGGAACTGCAAATAAACTAAGGGCGAGCAAGCAGGATCAAAAGCTCAGAGTTATCGCTCAGTAAGGATTCAATGGTGCACTCATCCAACTCGGCGAGGAAGGCTCTTTTTGCTTTGGCAAGCTTATCTTTGAGGCGACATGCGGGGGTAATGTGGCAAAACTCCACCCCACAATTGACCAAATCTAACGGCTCCAAATCTCGCACGACACCACCAACGGTGATCTCAGACGCTGGCTTCATCAAGCGAATACCACCGTTTTTACCGCGCACGGTATGCACGTAGCCTAGCTGCCCTAAACGGTTGATTACTTTGACCATATGATTACGAGACACACCAAACAAATCCGTCACTTCGGTGATATTGGTCAGCTCATCTTTTGGCAATGATGCTAAATAAATCAAGGTTCTCAGCGCGTAATCAGTAAAGCTCGTTAACTGCATGTTCTCTCCCAGAGTGCGACTTAATAGCTCAATGTCAGTGACGAAACAACCAACTTACGCTATCGACAAAAGTGTAAATCTTTTCTTGATCGAAAGATACATTTGAGATACAACTTTAAACATGCATTACAAATACAACTTAAAAATAGGAAGTTCTTATGCTCAGCAATCAAACCATTGAGATCGTGAAAGCGACCGCGCCACTAATCGCAGAAACAGGACCAAAACTGACCGCTCACTTCTATGACCGCATGTTTACTCACAACCCTGAGTTAAAAGACATTTTCAACATGAGCAACCAGCGTAATGGCGATCAGCGTGAAGCGCTATTCAATGCCATCTGTGCATACGCTGCTAACATTGAAAACTTGCCTGCTCTGCTTGGCGCAGTGGAGAAAATTGCGCATAAACACACCAGCTTTTTGATCACGAAAGATCAGTATCAAATCGTAGGTAAACATTTGATCGCTACGATTGATGAGTTATTCAATCCGGGCCAAGAAGTTTTAGACGCGTGGGCTGAAGCTTATGGCGTATTGGCTAATGTATTTATCCAGCGCGAAGAGCAAATCTATCAAGCGAATGCATCGCAAGAAGGTGGCTGGCGAGGGCTACGTGAGTTTGAGTTGGTCGGTAAACAATTGGAAAGTGAACACATTTGCAGTTTTGTTTTCAAACCGACGGATGGCAGTAAAGTGACGAAGTACAAGCCAGGGCAGTACCTCGGCATCTACATCAACAGCAATAAGTTTGAAAACCAAGAGATCCGTCAATACAGCCTATCTTCTTCGGTTCAAGAGAACACTTACCGCATCTCCGTAAAACGTGAACAAGGCGGTAAAGTATCCAACTATCTGCACGATGAGCTAAACATCGGCGATAAAGTAAAACTCGCAGCGCCAGCGGGGGATTTCTTTATGGATGTAGACACCAATACACCAGTGGTGCTGATTTCTGCAGGTGTCGGCCTTACGCCAACACTGTCAATGCTAGAAAGCTTGACGGAACATCACGCGCCAGTGACTTGGGTACATGCAACAGAAAACAGCAAACACCACGCCTTTAAAGAGCACGTAAACCAGCTAGTCACGGCGAAAGAAAACATGAACGCGCTCATTTGGTATAACCAACCAGCGGCAGAAGACAAGATAGGTGAAGACTTCCACTTTACCGGCTTTGTAAACCTGCATGAAATCGAAGCCGCACTCAAACAAGACAACGTACAAGTGTACTTCTGTGGTCCGGTGGGCTTTATGCAGCACGTCGCGAAACAGCTACAAGAACTTGGCGTCCCTCAAGAACAATTCCATTACGAGTGCTTTGGCCCACATAAGGTGGTTTAAGCGCGTTCACCTATCGGGAAAACAACAAAGCCCACGAAGTGTGGGCTTTGTTGTATGAAGTTACCGAGAATGTTCTGGAGATCTACCAGAACATGTCACGCCTTTTTGCGCGTGCAATGATGTTTTGTGGCATACGCTGTTCTAACCCACGCCTTAATACGGCAATGCGTTTGTGTTGACGCTGATCGGCGGTCACCGAGTTGTACAACCAGCGGTAAGCATCTTCATAGTCCAACGGACTACCGTAATCGCGTAGCAGCAATTCAGCCAGATGAATACGCGCGTTTAAATTACCCATAGAAGCGGCTTCACGCAAATACGGAATCGCACGCTCTTTGTCTTGTTGCACCAAAGTACCGCGCGAATAGTAACGCCCAATCTGCTCTAATGCCGCAGGTAAGCCTTGCTGCGCGGCATTTTCCATGTAGTAGAGCCCCAGCTCGACATCTTGCTCGACACATACGCCCCACGCCAACATGTCGCCATATAGGAACTCGTAAGCAGGCAAGTTAATTCGAGTCGCACGAGCTACGATATCTTCCACCAGCTGGCAGTTATCAGCGCGCACGCGTTGTAAATGCTTATTCTGCTCAATAAGCTTTATCAGTTCTGCTTCGGTGTAGATGGGAACTGGCGCGCCAACATCAGCAGCACTCGCTCGCACTGTTGTGGCAGACAGCATCAGTAACAGTGAAGCAGCCACTGTTCGTAACTTCATAAACGTACTCTTCAAGGTATCTGAGAAACCAAAGATCAGCCAAGGATCTCCTCTGCTTGATAAACTTATCGGCAATCAGCAGCTAAGCTTTAGACAATTTTTGCCTCTTCCTTAAGCTTAACGGCAATAACTTGCCATATGCAGATTATTTGTCGCTGTGGGTATTTTTATCTCAGATACAAAAAAGCCGACCTTGAGGTCGGCTTTTAAAATCTTTAACGAGTACTTATTAAGCTTCGAATGGGTGAACCTTAATGATAGTTTCGTTACGGTCTGGACCAGTTGAGATGATGTCTACTGGTACGCCCGTTAGCTCTTCGATACGTTTGATGTAGTTTAGAGCTGCTTGTGGTAGAGCATCTAGTGACTTAGCACCAAATGTGTTCTCAGACCAACCTGGCATTGTTTCGTAGATTGGCGTCGCTTTTTCGAATGCTTCAGCAGCCATTGGCGAAACTTCTAGTACAGAGCCATCTTCCATCTTGTAGCCAGTACAGATTTTTAGCTCTTCTAGACCATCTAGTACGTCTAGCTTAGTTAGGCAGAAACCAGATACAGAGTTGATTTGGATTGCACGACGCATAGCTACAGCATCGAACCAACCAGTACGGCGTAGACGACCAGTGGTTGCGCCGAACTCGTGACCTACAGTACCTAGGTGCTTACCTACTGGGTCTTGCTTCTCTAGACCATCGTACAATTCTGTTGGGAATGGACCAGCACCAACACGAGTACAGTATGCTTTCGCAATACCTAGAATGTAACCGATGTGACGAGGACCGAAACCAGAACCTGCAGCAACACCACCAGCAGTCGTGTTAGAAGAAGTTACGTATGGGTAAGTACCGTGGTCGATATCAAGTAGTGTACCTTGCGCACCTTCGAACATGATCTTGTCGCCGCGCTTGCGTGCTGCGTCTAGTTCGTCAGTTACGTCGATAACCATTGAAGTTAGTAGCTCTGCGTAGCCTTTTGCTTCTTCAAGCACTGCTTCGTAGCTTACTGGCTCAGCTTTGTAGAAATTAACTAGTTGGAAGTTGTGGTATTCCATAACTTCTTTAAGTTTCTCTGCGAAAGCTTCCATATCGAATAGGTCGCCAACGCGTAGACCGCGACGAGCAACTTTATCTTCGTATGCAGGACCGATACCACGGCCAGTTGTACCGATAGCTTTTTTACCGCGAGCGATTTCGCGAGCTTGGTCCATTGCAACGTGGTAAGGAAGAATTAGAGGACATGCTTCAGAAATGAAAAGACGTTCGCGTACTGGAATACCACGCTCTTCAAGAGGTTTCATTTCTTTAAGTAGAGCTTCAGGTGATAGTACAACACCGTTACCGATAACACATTTTACGTTATCGCGAAGGATACCTGATGGAATTAAGTGAAGAACGGTTTTTTCACCGTCAATTACAAGAGTGTGACCTGCGTTGTGACCGCCTTGGTAGCGCACCACGTATTTTGCATCTTCAGTTAAAAGGTCTACAATTTTACCTTTACCTTCGTCACCCCATTGGGTGCCTAGAACGACTACGTTATTTCCCATCTTTCCAAGTCTGATTGCTAGTTAAAAATGGATTCTAGCACCGAATCGCAATTCTTGCAGTCATTTTTTGTTCACAGAGTTGATACCAGAAAGTAATCTCATCAACGCTGTACATTTCGAAATCAATACATCACTGATAATATTTACTTTTCTAAACTCGACTGGAAATCTTTATGTCTGACTCTATTTGGCTAGCGATTGGACTTGTTTTAATTGTCGAAGGCATAGGCCCTTTGATCGCGCCAAACGGCTGGCGAAACATGGTGGCACAGCTGAGTGAACAACCGGACAACCAGCTACGGCGCATTGGTGGCTGCCTAGTGGTGGCGGGAGCCGTCATCGCATTTATGATGAGCTAATGTTTGGTGGCATACCGATGGTACAACCGATACAAAAAAGGCTCCTTACGGAGCCTTTTTAGATTTCAGATGGTTCGCTTATTCAGCTTTCGCACCTTTCGCATTATTCATGTACTGGAAGAAGTCGCTCTTCGGATCCAGAACAAGAATGTCGTTCTTAGAGCTGAATGATTTTTCGTATGCTCTTAGAGAACGTAGGAAGCTGAAGAACTCAGGATCTTTGTTGTATGCATTCGCATAGATCTTCGCCGCTTCTGCATCCGCTTCACCGCGTGTAACACGAGCGGTTTTATCCGCTTCTGCAAGAATGGTTGCTACTTCAAGTTCCGCTTGTGCACGAATGATTTCTGCTTTCTCACGACCTTGAGAACGGTGCTTACGAGCTACCGACTCACGCTCAGCGCGCATACGACGGTAAATCGACTCACTGATCTCATCAGGAAGGTTGATTTTCTTCATACGGAAATCGACAACGCGAACACCCAAGTCTTTCATTGCACTTTCACGAGTATCTCGCAGTACATCCGACATGATTAGGTCACGTTCACCATCAATTTCTAACGCTTCACGTGCCGCTTCTGTGTTCACTTCATCACTGCTTGCGTCTTCTGGTAGCACGTCATCATTACGTGGACCTGAAACGATTTGCTTGATTTCACGAGCACCAATCTCAGAACGAAGCACGTCTGTGACTTTACGCTCAAGAAGTGCTTCAGCTGTCAGAGAGTTACCACCGCCTGTTGCTAGGTAGTAACGGCCGAAGTCTTCAATACGCCATTTCACGTACGAATCGATGATAACGTCTTTTTTCTCTGACGTTACGAAACGGTCAGCACGTCCATCCATCGTTTGAATACGAGCATCTAACTGCTTCACGCGATCAAACAGTGGCATTTTGAAATGCAGACCCGGCTCATAAATTCGAGTGATGTCGTTGTTGTCTTTAAGAACACGACCAAATCGAACCACAATACCGCGCTCACCTTCAGGAATCACAAACAGAGACATCAGCATCAATGCTAGTGCGATTACCAGTACAGGGATCATTAACTTACGCATTCTTAGTATCTCCCTTGACGTGTACCTGTTGAACGAGACTGCGTGTTCGATGTTTCTTCTTGTGTACGCTCAGACTCTAGTTGAATGTGATCGTAGGTTGAAGAAGATTTCGATTTACGTTTAGTGTCTGTTTGGCCTTCTTGACCTGCCAATTTATCGATTGGTAGGTACAAAAGGTTGCCGCTTGACTCAGAGTCAATCAACACTTTAGATGTGTTGGTGTAAACCTCTTCCATCGCGTCAATGTACAGACGGTCACGTGTTACGCCAGGAGCCGCTTGGTATTCAGGTAGTAGTTTTTCAAACTGTGCTACTTGACCCAATGCTTCGTTAGTTACACGCTCATTGTAACCTTGAGCTTCTTTCTTCAAACGTTCAGCTCGGCCCGTTGCCTTCGGCAAGATTTCGTTCTTGTAAGCTTCTGCTTCACGGATGAAACGCTCTTCATCCTCACGCGCAGCAATCGCGTCATCAAACGCATCTTTTACTTGCTCTGGCGGACGTGCAGACTGGAAGTTCACGTCAACAATCACCAGACCCATATCATAGCTATCGATGATTTGGTTTAGTGTTTCTTGAGTGCTTTGACGAATTTGCTGACGACCACTGGTTAGAATGCTATCCATCAGTGAATCACCAATTACTGCACGTAGCGCAGAGTCTGTTGCTTGACGCAAGCTATCATCTGCATTGGTCACGCGGTATAGGTATTTGTATGGGTCAGCAACTCGGTATTGAACGTCCATTGCAACCGTTACTACGTTTTCATCTTTCGTCAGCATTAGACCAGATGCACGTAGTGAGCGAATCGCTTGTACGTTAACCGCTTCGTATTCATCAATAAAACGAGGACGCCAGTTAAGGCCTGGGTCTACGATACGATCGTATTTACCTAAACGCAGTACAACACCACGCTCTGCTTCACCGATGGTGTAAAAACCAGCGAAAATCCACACCGCAATTGCAATGATCGCAATGACACCAAAGCCAATTGCACCACCGCCACCGCCGATAGAAGAACCACCGCCGCCTTTTTTACCAAACTTGCCACCCAGCTTTTGACTCAGTTTGTTGAACACTTCATCTAAATCTGGCGGACCTTGATCTCGGCCACCAGGACGCTGGCCACCACGATTATTATTACCCCAAGGGTCATTATCGCGGCCATTGTTGCCGTTGTTATTTCCAGGCTCATTCCACGCCATTAGAAAGCTCCATCATTTGATATGACGTTATACTGTAGCAGTCCTTTAAGTGACTATAAAGTCAGTCAAAACTGCCCCTTCTCTTTTTTCAAGTCTAGACCAATCTACTTGCTGCATTCGAATATCGATCAACAAGTTACCATCCTGGTCGTATTCCTCACGTTGAATACACTTCATTTGGAAGAATGTACTACGGAATCTTCCTTGATACTGTGGAGGAATTCGCAACTGATGCTCGACCATTTGCGACGCCAGACGTTCCGTCAGCGCGTCAAACAGGAGCTCAATGCCCAATCCTTCCATTGCAGATACCCAGACCGCACGAGGAACCCCTTCCTCATCACGCTCTATACGTGGTGTCTGCGACTCTAGATTGTCGATTTTGTTCATGACGACAAGCGTCGGCACTTCGTGCGCGTCGATCTCTTCTAATACTTCATGAACAGCTTGAATATTCTCACGAAAACGCTCATCACTGGCATCAACAACATGTAACAAAATGTCAGCTTCTTGCGTTTCCTGCAAGGTCGCTTTGAAGGCAGCAACCAAGTCGTGAGGCAAATGTCGAATAAAACCAACCGTATCTGCCAGTATGGCTGGGCCAACATCCGCTAATTCCATCTTACGTAGTGTAGGATCCAAAGTAGCAAACAATTGGTCAGCGGCATACACGCCAGCTTCGGTTATTCGGTTGAAGAGTGTCGACTTACCCGCGTTGGTGTAACCCACGAGAGAAATTGTTGGGATTTCAGCTCGATTTCGGGCACGGCGTCCTTGTTCACGCTGCTTGGCTACCTTTTCTAGGCGGCGCAGGATGGCTTTGATTCGTTCACGCAATAAACGACGGTCGGTTTCCAGCTGGGTTTCACCCGGGCCACGTAAACCGATCCCCCCTTTCTGCCTTTCAAGGTGCGTCCAACCACGAATTAAACGAGTAGAAATGTGTCGAAGTTGGGCCAGCTCGACCTGTAGCTTACCTTCGTGTGTTCGTGCTCGTTGAGCAAAGATATCGAGGATGAGACCAGTGCGGTCGAGAACTCGACATTTGCACAGTGCTTCGAGGTTACGTTCTTGGGCAGGAGAGAGGGAGTGATTAAAAATCACAATTTCAGCACCAGTCAACTGTACCGTAGTAGCAATTTCTTGGGCCTTACCCTCTCCGACATAGTATTTCGGGTGTGGGGATTGACGACTACCAGTTACAACTTGCAGCGTCTCAACCCCAGCGGAAGAAACCAGCATCTCGAACTCAGCCAGATCTTCCCATTCACCTTCTTGCGTGAAGTTGATATGAACAAGTACGGCTCGCTCACCGGATTCATAACGGTCAAACAAGCAATCAACTCCTTATTTTAAAAATACTCGATGAAGAATTAATCTTCTGATTTCTCTTGTGGACGGTCGCCTTGAGGACGATCACCGCTGTGGTGGCTCACTGGACGAGCCGGCACAACTGTAGAAATCGCGTGCTTGTACACCATTTGGTTTACAGTATTTTTCAGCAGGATCACGAATTGATCGAATGATTCGATCTGACCTTGTAGTTTGATACCGTTCACAAGGTAGATAGACACTGGAATACGCTCACGACGTAGCGCGTTTAGAAATGGGTCTTGTAGAGATTGCCCCTTAGCCATTTTATTTTCCTTATTTAATTTGTAGTTGTAATTATTTAGCTAGTGGTGCAATGCAAAAAGTACTGCTTTTGCATCTGAGCTAAACGAATCAAAAATGCACTCTAAGTAATTAGCAGCATAGTATAAAAACTGCCAACAACAGATCCTTTGAGAGTGCGTTCACGCAAAAACGATCACATTATACACAGCTATCTCAATCAGATGCTATTGCTTCTGACATGGTTTCGAGTGCCTGCTCAATGTTATCGCTATCCAACCAAGTTAAGTCATCCCAGCTGCGTAACCAGGTGATTTGACGCTTGGCCAATTGACGAGTCGCACATACGCCACGAAATACTGCTTCATCACGTGTGCACTCCCCATCTAAATACTCCCACATCTGTCGGTAACCAACGCAACGAATAGAAGGAAGATCCGGATGAAGATCTTTGCGCGCATACAACGCTTTCATTTCATCTTCAAAACCCGCTTCCATCATTTTGTCGAAACGCAGTTCAATGCGACGGTGAAGTTCTGCCCTATCCTTGGGAGCTATTGCAAACTGTTTAACTCGGTACGGCAGGCTTTCACCTTTAGTTTGAGTCAACTCAGTAAGAGTTTTACCTGAAATACGATACACTTCCAACGCCCTAGATAAACGCTGGGGATCATTTGGATGTATTCTCGCAGCTGATACAGGATCAATTTCTTTCAGTTCATCGTGCAACACTGACCAACCTTTAGTCAATGCTTCTTGTTCAATTTGCTGACGAATTTCAGGATTTGCAGCAGGAAGAGGTGATAAGCCTTCAAGTAATGCCTTGTAATACAGCATTGTACCACCCACTAGGAGCGGAATTTTTCCTTCTGCAACAATATCATCCATCGCTTGCAAAGCATCGCGGCGAAAGTCCGCCGCCGAATAAGATTCGCTAGGATCTAGGATATCAATTAAGCGGTGCGGCGCTAAACTCAACTCTCTTTCGTCAGGTTTTGCCGTACCGATATCCATTCCTTTGTAGATCAATGCAGAATCCACACTGATGATCTCAACCGGAAACTTTTGTCGCAAGCGAATCGCTAGCTCGGTTTTACCTGATGCAGTTGGCCCCATCAAGAAAAGAGCCAAAGGTAGTTTGTCTGTCATGGTTTTAATTTGGCTATCGTGGCAGAGAAATCAACAGCAGATACGAATGTTTTATCGTCTAGTGGCAATTGACCATGCCTTAACTGTTCAAGTTCCGCAATAATTTGAATGGCTTCAGAGAGAGTATAGTGACTCTTGACCGTTGTGACCTGCACAGCAAGCCAATCGATCAGCGCAGGAAGCATCTGAGTTGACGCCTTTTCTCCCTTCATCCACGTTTGCGCGTAAGATAACAGATCTGGCACTAAATTTTGTAAGTTTTGTTGGCGTAATGGTGCGGGCACGCCCATGACCATTAGCGCTTTATCATTTCTGGCTTTTAATTGGATACCCAACTGAGCAAAGTCTTGTTGATAATCTTGTGCCAACTTCACTAAGTCAGTGTCCAACTTCATCGACAACGGTACTAATAAAGGCTGCGCTTTTAACGCTCCTTCACTTGGCGTCAACTGACCTTTGGTGCGATAGAATTCAGCTCGAGGTAATGAAACTAATGCTACGCCACTGTCGCTGCTCATCAGAACAAATTGTTCATCCACTACGGCCAACGCTTTCCCCAACGCTGTAACTTGAGGCAAACTCACTTCTCGAACGGACTCTATCGATGTCGGTTGCTCAGCTTGTTGAGATTCGAAGTCGGGTGTTTTTAGCAGTTCATGGTAAGCGTGGACTTCTCGCTTGCTTGGTGCAGGTTCAGCATGACGCTCTTTACCTACATTTGGTTTAGGCGCAGGTTTGGACTCAATCCAATCCGTTCGCTTAAAGGAATCTGCAATGCGCGCTTCACGCACAGATGAATCACTCGGCGCACGATCGCGTGGCTTTATCTCATAATTAGTACGTCCAGGGTACGTAGGCGTTTTATCAATCGCTTGATACACACGCTCCGGGACAGTGGTACTCACTGGTTGTGGCGAGTATTGAGGCGTCGTTTTCGGTTGGCTTTCTCGCTCTTCAGGCTCTGCTCGATGGAACGCGGACTCATTGACTTGCGGCTTATCAATCACAGAGCTTTGTGCCAGTGCATCAGCCAAAGCTTGATAGATAAAGTCATGTACCAATCTTGCTTGATGGAAACGCACTTCATGCTTCGCCGGATGAACGTTCACGTCCACCTGATGCGGATCTAGCTCGATGAACAACACATAAGCGGCAAATTGATCCGGCTTTAAGCTCATTTCGTAACTTTGACGAATCGCATGATTGATCAGTTTGTCCCGCATCATGCGGCCATTCACGTAACAATACTGCAAATCGCTTTGCTGACGAGCCCCATCCGGGGTGGTGATCCAACCATGCAACTTGAGACCTTGATGCTCAAGCTCAATACGAAGCATATTACGCACAAATGCATTACCACACACCGCCGCTATACGCTTTTCGGTTTGCAGTTGATTCTTAGCCGCACGGTACTGGCGGATCACTTTGCCGTTATGACGAACGTTGATCGAGACATCAAAGCGGCTCAGTGCAATGCGTTTTAACAGCTCGTCAATGTGAGCAAATTCCGTTTTTTCGGTACGCAGAAACTTACGGCGTGCAGGTGTATTGAAAAACAAATCCAGCACTTCAACCGTGGTACCAATGGGATGGGCAGCAGGCTGCAATTTGACCTGCATATCACGCCCTTCCGAATATGCACTCCACGCTTCTTCTTGCGCAGCTGGGCGAGAGGTTAATGTAAGACGAGAAACGGAACTGATACTCGCCAATGCCTCTCCACGAAAGCCCAAGCTCATGATCGCTTCTAAATCATCTAAGGTATGGATTTTAGACGTTGCATGACGACTGAGTGCCAGCCCGAGCTCATCTTTCGCAATCCCTTTTCCGTTGTCACGAACACGAATAAGCTTGGCACCGCCTTTTTCGATATCGATATCGATTCGGGTTGCGCCAGAGTCGAGGCTATTTTCCACCAACTCTTTGATGACAGAGGCAGGTCTTTCGACCACTTCCCCTGCCGCAATTTGGTTGGCGAGCCTAGCTGGCAAAATTTTTATCGTCATAATGAGTTAGAAGCTCACTTACTTATTTGTTTGGAATGATCAAGACTTGCCCAACAGCAAGCTCGTCCGAGCGCAAGTTGTTTGCTTGGCGAATACTCGCAACGCTCACGCCATATTTGGACGCAATCTTACCAAGGTATTCCCCTCGTGCCACTTTGTGCTTGCGGATCGGCTTATCTTTCACTGCTACGGTGATCTTAAGTTTTTGACCGACCCATAATGTATCGGATTTTAAGTTATTCTCACGACGAATATCCGACAGCTTCACTTTGTAGTGGCTTGCGATCTTACCCAAGAACTCACCCGATTTAACGGTATGAGTAATCGTTTCAGTCTCTACTGTAATAGGCTTGCTTGGCACTTGGATTTTGCCAGCTGACGGAATACGCAGTTTTTGTCCAACCGCTAAGCTGGTCGATTTCAACTTGTTCTCGGCCATCAACGCTTTCGAGTTAGTACCGTATTTATTCGCAATCACAGACAGCGACTCACCACGCTTAACAATGTGCACCATTGGTTTAGAGGAAGGTGAGAACACCGTGCCTTCAGGTGGGTTATCTTTTAGATATTTAACCACCGCTTTAGAGATAGCCTGCGCTAACTTATCTTGGTGCGCGCGTTGGAACAGCAGTTTCTCTTCTGTTGGGTTAGAGATAAATCCAGTCTCTACAAGGACCGATGGAATTTGTGGCGAACGCAATACTGCCAGACTAGTGTTGATTGGCTTGGTGTTGTGTAGATGCGCGACGCGTCCCATTTCACCCAAAATTTCGGTCGCCAACTTATAGCCTTCTTTTTGCGAATGGCTGAACTGGAGATCGAGCAAAGTTTGGTTCACGTTGCGGTCTTTCGTGTTCGTGACAAATGCATTGCCAGAACCACCGAGCAACTCGGACTGTTTCTCGTGGTTCTCAACCCAACGAGCAATCTCAGTGTTTGCGCGACGCGTATTCAATACGAATACCGATCCCCCACGAGGTTGTGGTGATGTGAACGCATCCGCGTGAACTGAGATTAACAGGTGCGCGTCATTTTCGCGGGCAAATGCAACACGACGGTTTAAGTTAACAAAGTAGTCACCGGTACGCGTCATGCGCGTTTTGATTCCCGGCGTCGCATCAAGTTGCGCTGCAAGCTTACGAGAAATGCTCAGTACCGCGTCTTTTTCATACTTGCGACGAGATGGACCAATTGAGCCAGGGTCTTCACCACCATGACCAGGATCGATCACGATCAATACTTCTTGAGCACGCTGTACGGTACTCATGTCTTTGCTGGTTGTCGCCGGTTTGCTTGGTTTCGCTGCTGTTGTCGCGGTTTTCTTACCGTGTGGCAGGTCAATCACCAAACGATGCCCATATTGGCCGCCCGGCGTTGGACTGAGTTTGAATAACTCTGCCTGAACGTTTTTCTTTAATTCAAAAACAAGGCGATAGGAGCCTTTCTCTGGAGGCGAGCTTTTACGCACCAATTTAAGCACTGGGCTATCAGAAACGGTCACTGGCAATTTAGCTTGCATGGTGGTGTCTTTCATATCCACCACAAGACGGTCCGGCCCTGACAGAGAAAAATAGGAATAGTCAGCTTCCGAGCCTAAATCGATGACAACACGAGTCTCATCTGGGGAAGGCCACACTCGGAAACTTTTAACGACGTTAGCAAATGCTACATTGGGGATGATAAGGAGAAAAGTGGCGACAAACGTCGCCACTGCTCTAAAATTTGAAAGACTCAACATAGCTCCAATCGACTGAGTAACTGCACACCGTAATCATTATTCGCCGTTATCTCAGCGACGCGTTGCTCACCTTGATAACGAATTTCTACATCTAAATCTGGTTGTGGCAGCAATCCTTGCCCTTTTTCAGGCCATTCAACCAAGCAGATCGCATCATCTGTGAAGTAATCTCGGATCCCCATGAATTCCAATTCTTCAGGATCTGCCAATCGGTAAAGATCAAAGTGGTAAACCTGCCACTTATCTAATTGGTAAGGTTCGACAAGCGTATAAGTCGGACTTTTCACGTTTCCTTGATGCCCAAGAGCACGGACAAAACCACGACTGAAGGTTGTTTTACCTGCACCTAAATCACCATGCAGATAAATAGTGGTTTGTTGAGAACAAAGTTGAGCCAGCTCGGTGCCCAGTGCTACCGTTTCTTGCTCATCTTTTAAAGTAAATTGTTTCGTGCTCATTGATGCTTCTCTAACTAATGATCGTTGACTATATAAAAATCAAAAGAACAGGAATAGTAAACCGTGTTGGTTTTGAGAGACAAGCTTTCAAATGTCATATGTGCGAAAAAAGTAGCCAAAAACTGTAACTTATTTACCGAGTATTAACTTTGATCGAAAAGAGTTTAACTCACACTTATAAGAACGCCGTACATAGCAAAAGGTTCCGTGATACATGCATAATGATTTTGCTGATAAAAACGCGCCAACGGCCATTCAGCCTGAACTTTGAGAAACGAATTTCCGAGTACTAACCTCAACTTTACGGTAGCACCAATAGAATAGATCCGTTAAGATCCCGCCCCCCTTTATCTCGGTGATAAAACATGAACTACGAACAACTCGCACAACAGATCAAAGTTTGGGGAAAAGAGCTCGGCTTTCAAAAAGTGGGCATCTGCGACGTTGATCTTAGTGAACATGAAGCCGCACTACAAAAATGGCTAGATGCTGGCTATCACGGCTCAATGGATTGGATGGCTCGTCACGGAATGATGCGCGCCAGACCCAATGAGTTATTACCGGGAACCGTTCGCGTTATCAGCGTCCGGATGGACTACCTACCGCCAGAAGCGCAATTTGCTTCAAATCTCGCGAATAAAAATCACGCTTATATTAGCCGCTATGCGCTAGGGCGTGATTACCATAAGCTGGTCAGAAAGCAGCTCAACAAGTTGGGTAAGCTCATAGAAGAAGAAGTGGATAAGTTTGGTTATCGCCCTTTTGTCGACTCTGCGCCAATACTTGAGCGCCCTTTAGCCCAAAAGGCCGGATTGGGTTGGACAGGTAAACACTCACTTATCTTAGATAAAGAGTGTGGTTCTTGGTTCTTCCTTGGTGAACTGCTGATTGACCTACCTTTGCCAGTCGATACTCCAAGTGTCGACCAATGCGAAAAATGCCGAGCGTGTATTACGTCATGCCCGACTCAAGCCATTGTAGAAGATAAAGTTGTCGATGCGAGACGCTGTATCTCTTATCTCACGATAGAGTTTGATGGTGTCATCCCTGAGGAACTCCGCAAACCGATGGGTAACCGCATCTACGGCTGTGATGACTGCCAACTCGTCTGCCCATGGAACCGCTATGCAGACGTAACCGAACAAGAAGATTTCCATCGCAGGGAAAGCTTTCACAATCCAGACTTAGTTGAATTATTCCAATGGGACGAGGCGACGTTCTTAAAAAATATGGAAGGTTCTGCTATCCGTCGTATCGGTCACGAACAATGGCTACGTAATATATCTGTCGCACTTGGTAATGCAGAATACAGCCAACGGGTGATAGACGCACTTAATGCGCGACTTGGTGAAAGTAAATTACTGGATGAGCACATCGAATGGGCACTTACCCAGCAGCTCAACCATATCCCTTCTGTAGATGCAGAACCGATTGAGACGAAGAAAAAGCGTCTAATTAGAATTGTTGAGAAAGGCTTACCTAGGGATGCCTAGTGCGTAGCCTATATGCAAGAGATTGAAAACACTTTTTGCATGCTCAATACATGACCCTGTTCTCAATTCTGTAATGTGGAAAAAAATTCTAGATTTGATTAAAAATGGGTTGCAAAAAAAAGTTAAACACAACCTGAGTAAATGACTAGGATCAAAAAAAGACAAGGTTATGATCGTATTTTAACGTATTCGATCCGATGAAATAATACATTTAACCTTAAATAACAACAAGTTAAGACCAAATCACCAGCAACCAAGACTTCCTAAAAAAGAAAAGATCTTTCTTTACCCATCAAAATCCTCAAGCTAAAAACACTTTATCAACCAACTTATCCACAGAACGTTATATGTGGATAACTCTGTTAATTAACATAGGTAAAACGCTCCGAACATCATGAAATGATTACGCCAGCCGATTCATATCGTGTTTTAAACACAAACGAAACCGTCCGACATCATTTGATGCGGATTAAGATATGCTTTTAGGGGATTCATGCTTCGCAGCATTATGAAAAGAGCGATGGAATGGAGCGAAAGCCAAAGTGAACAGGGCGGCGCATCCGTGACGATCTGAGAGCTAGAAAATACCAACCACTCAAACTGTAAGTATCGTCTGAAATTGGTTGCGGGGGCCGGATTTGAACCGACGACCTTCGGGTTATGAGCCCGACGAGCTACCAAGCTGCTCCACCCCGCGTCCGTATTACGTCACCGTTAAGTACGATGAGAACTTTGCTTTTTCATTAGAGAAAGTGGAGCGACACACGAGGTTCGAACTCGTGACCTCAACCTTGGCAAGGTTGCGCTCTACCAACTGAGCTAGTGTCGCACATTCTCTTAAAAGAATTGGTTGCGGGAGCCGGATTTGAACCGACGACCTTCGGGTTATGAGCCCGACGAGCTACCAAGCTGCTCCATCCCGCGTCCATGTATTATCGCGTAGTGCAATAATATAAATTTGGAGCGACACACGAGGTTCGAACTCGTGACCTCAACCTTGGCAAGGTTGCGCTCTACCAACTGAGCTAGTGTCGCAATGTCACTGTTAAGCACAATGAGGGCTATGCAGTTCACTTTGAAGAAAGTGGAGCGACACACGAGGTTCGAACTCGTGACCTCAACCTTGGCAAGGTTGCGCTCTACCAACTGAGCTAGTGTCGCATGTCACTGTTAAGCACAATGAAGGCTTTACTTTCCACTTAAAGAAAAGTGGAGCGACACACGAGGTTCGAACTCGTGACCTCAACCTTGGCAAGGTTGCGCTCTACCAACTGAGCTAGTGTCGCATGTAATTGTTAAGCACAATGAAGGCTTTACTTTTCACTTAAAGAAAAGTGGAGCGACACACGAGGTTCGAACTCGTGACCTCAACCTTGGCAAGGTTGCGCTCTACCAACTGAGCTAGTGTCGCATATCAACAGCAAATGCTATTGATTGAATTTGGTTGCGGGGGCCGGATTTGAACCGACGACCTTCGGGTTATGAGCCCGACGAGCTACCAAGCTGCTCCACCCCGCGTCCGTATTTCATTGTTAAGCACAATGAGAGCTATACTGTCCACTTAGAAAGAAAGTGGAGCGACACACGAGGTTCGAACTCGTGACCTCAACCTTGGCAAGGTTGCGCTCTACCAACTGAGCTAGTGTCGCATATCAACAGCAAACGCTATTGATTGAATTTGGTTGCGGGGGCCGGATTTGAACCGACGACCTTCGGGTTATGAGCCCGACGAGCTACCAAGCTGCTCCACCCCGCGTCCGTATTTCATTGTTAAGCACAATGAGAGCTATCAAATTGGAGCGACACACGAGGTTCGAACTCGTGACCTCAACCTTGGCAAGGTTGCGCTCTACCAACTGAGCTAGTGTCGCATGTTCTCAAGAAGAGAATTGGTTGCGGGAGCCGGATTTGAACCGACGACCTTCGGGTTATGAGCCCGACGAGCTACCAAGCTGCTCCATCCCGCGTCCATGTATTATTGCTTAGTGCAATAATAAAAATGTGGAGCGACACACGAGGTTCGAACTCGTGACCTCAACCTTGGCAAGGTTGCGCTCTACCAACTGAGCTAGTGTCGCATCAACAACGTTTCCGCTGTTCAGGGCTGCGAATTATAAGAGCATTTTTTTGTGATGCAAGTCCTTCGTTCAAAAAAACTTTAATTTTTTACTGAACGACGAAAAAGCAAGCAAAACAATCAAGAATGACAACAATTTAGATCGCAGCCTTAACAGTTAGATCTTAAAGATCGTTTCGCGGTAGTACTTTAACTCCGCAATAGATTCACGGATGTCGTCCAACGCTAAATGTGTGCCCTGTTTAGAGAAACCGTCCAGCACCTCTGGCTTCCAACGACGAGTCAGCTCTTTTAGTGTGCTCACATCTAAGTAACGGTAGTGGAAGTATTCTTCCAGTTCAGGCATATGCTTGTACAAGAAACGGCGGTCCTGACCGATGCTGTTACCGCAGATTGGCGATACGCCTTTTGGTACCCATTTTTCTAAAAATTCGATGGTCTGTGCTACGGCATCTTGCTCAGAGATTTTGCTGTTCCGAACGCGCTCAACCAAACCGCTAGCCGTGTGCGTGTTGGTGCACCAATCGTCCATTTTGGCTAGCTCTTCTTCTGGCTGATGCACGGCAAGCACTGGCCCTTCAGCTAAAATATTCAGTTCGCTATCCGTGACGATAGAAGCAATTTCGATGATTTTGTGCGTTTCAGGATCAAGCCCTGTCATCTCTAAATCCACCCAAATTAGGTTTTGATCGCTAAAGGACATGGTTACGCCGCCTATTTGTTTATCGATAAAAGAGGTACTATACCTGAAAATACTTGAAACACGATACTCACGAACTTGAGCCGAGAACGAGCTCAATCGCTTGAGTTAACTCACTAAGTAAAACATTGTGGCAAAGAAGAAAAAGTTAACCAAAGGTCAGGTGCGCCGCGTACGCAGCAACCAACAAAAACGCCTAAAAAAGCAAGAAGAGTCCATCCAATGGGATGAGAACATGCTTGGCGCAAGCAAACAGGGTCTAGTGATTACTCGCTTTGGCCAGCACGCTGACATCGAAGATTTAGAAAGTGGCGAGGTTCAACGCTGTAACCTACGTCGTGGCATTGAGTCTCTGGTTTCCGGTGACCGAGTGCTCTGGCGTGAAGGTCTTGAATCAATGGCAGGCATCTCAGGTGTTGTTGAAGCCGTAGAGCCTCGTACATCGATGCTGACTCGCCCAGACTACTACGACGGCCTCAAACCAGTTGCGGCAAACATCGATCAGATGGTGATTGTCTCGTCTGTATTGCCTGAGCTATCACTGAACATTATCGACCGTTATTTAGTGGCCGCAGAGACACTCAACATCGCACCATTGTTGGTGCTCAACAAGGTTGATTTGCTTGAGGCAGATGACCGTGCAATGTACGAAGAGTGGCTCAAAGAATACGAGCGAATTGGTTATAAAGTGCTGTTCGTGAGTAAAAATTCTGGTGAAGGCATTAGTGATTTAGAAGTGCAGTTACGCGATCGTATCAACATCTTTGTTGGTCAATCTGGCGTAGGTAAATCGAGTTTGGTTAATGCATTAATGCCTGAACTAGAACAAGAAGTGGAAGAAGGCGCAATTTCTGAAAACTCTGGCTTAGGTCAACACACCACGACAGCAGCACGCCTTTACCATATTCCAACTGGCGGCGATCTTATTGACTCACCAGGGGTTCGCGAATTTGGTCTTTGGCACTTAGAGGCTGAAGAAGTCACCAAAGCGTTCGTTGAGTTCCGCCCATACCTTGGTGGCTGTAAATTCCGAGACTGTAAACACAACGACGACCCTGGCTGTATTCTGCGTGAAGCCGTTGAGAAAGGCGAAGTGAGTGAGGTTCGTTTTGAGAACTACCATCGCATTCTAGAAAGCATGATGGAGAACAAGGCAAACCGCCAATACTCACGCAACAAGAAGGCCGATCTGTAACCAGATTGTCTGAGCAACTGTGTAAGAATTCTTCACCGAATACTGACAAGCACATTAAAGTTCAGTAACATCACGCGCCCAAAGCGCGAATCTAACAGAACAGACAGAAGTATCGGAATTAAAGATGGACAAGATTAAAGTTGGACTGCAGTACTGGATCCCACAACATGGCCTAACTCGCCTAATGGGCAAACTGGCATCAGCCAAAGCTGGTAGTCTAACCACCGCGGTCATTCGCTGGTTTATCAAACAGTACAATGTGAATATGGACGAGGCAAAGCACTCTGATCCTAAGCATTTCAAAACGTTCAACGAGTTTTTTGTTCGTGAGCTCAAAGAAGGCGCACGCCCAATCACTGAAGGTGATGGGATCATTACGCACCCAGCAGATGCTTGTGTGAGCCAATTTGGCCCAATTGAAGATGGTCAACTGATTCAAGCAAAAGGCCACAACTACTCGGCGCAAGAACTGCTTGGTGGTGATGAGAAACTCGCAGAAGAATTCAAAGACGGTTCATTCGCAACGCTATACCTATCGCCTCGCGATTACCACCGTGTACACATGCCATGTGACGGCACATTGCGCCAAATGATTTACGTTCCTGGTGATCTGTTCTCAGTAAACCCTCTGACAGCAGAAAACGTACCGAACCTATTTGCACGTAACGAACGAGTGGTATGTATCTTCGATACCGAATTTGGCCCAATGGCACAAGTTCTGGTTGGTGCAACCATCGTAGGCAGTATCGAGCAAGTTTGGGCAGGCACCATCACGCCACCTCGTGGTAACACGGTCTACAAATGGGATTACCCAGCAGAAGGTGACAAAGCCGTTATCCTGAAAAAAGGCGAAGAAATGGGTCGCTTCAAACTGGGTTCGACTGTGATCAACCTGTTTGCGAAAGACGCGATTGAGTTTGACGTAAGCATGGAAAACGGCCAACCAACCGTAATGGGCACACCTTACGCCCTGAAAAAATAAGCGAAATTCAGTTAAAAGAGCCCTTTATCAAGGGCTCTTTTTTTATTGATGAAAAGCAAAATTCTGTTCGAAATTTAGACTATCTTCTCCAAACTCATACCTGCCTCTAAGACCCTAAATCCACAATCATTTATCCTGCGCTTAGGATGAATATTTAGAGGGGCTACCAATGCCACAGATGAATGTCAGCACACTGGCTAAATTGCTGGTGTGTTTTTTAATTCCGCTCGGTGTTTTGATGATGCCGATTGATGCTATTCCCATTGATGATCTCACTTTAATTCAGCATCGCTTGTTGGCCATTTTTCTTCTTGCTGCCCTACTTTGGGTTCTTGAGCCGGTTCCCGTTTTTGCTACGTCCATTCTTATTATCGCTCTCGAACTGATCATGATTTCCGACAAAGGCTTGCATCTGTTTCGCAATCCACCACCAGGGCACGATCTTGGCGAGCTGATCAACTACACCGATATCTTCTCTGCCTTTTCGTCACCAATCATTATTCTTTTTATGGGCGGCTTTGCATTAGCGATTGCCGCCTCTAAGTATGAGCTCGACAACAACCTCGCTCGCGTGTTGCTTAAACCGTTTGGCAACCAGCCCAAATTCATCATGCTCGGGCTGATGTTGATCACCGCGGTGTTTTCCATGTTCATGTCCAATACCGCAACAACGGTCATGATGTTAGCGCTACTTGGCCCTATTGTGGCGTCGGCACCGAAAGGTGACTTAGGCATTAAAGCACTGGTTTTGTGTATTCCAATAGCCGCCAATACGGGTGGTATTGCTACGCCAATAGGTACGCCACCGAACGCCATCGCACTGCAATATCTCACTGGAGAAAACACCATCGACTTCCTCTCATGGATGATGATGGGCTTACCTTTTGTCTTAGTGCAATTGACCATCGCTTGGTTCTTACTGCAAAAGCTGTTCCCATCGAGCGAGCCAGAAATGAAACTCAAGTTGGATGGCACTTTCAAAAAGAGCTGGCGCGCAATGGTGGTTTACGTGACCTTCGCCCTCACCATCGTCTTGTGGATGACCACCAAAGCTCATGGCATGAATACGTACGTCGTCGCGATTATTCCTCTGGCAGTCTTTACCTTAACGGGCATCATGGGCAAAGAAGAGCTCAAACTGATCAACTGGGACGTATTGTGGTTGGTTGCCGGTGGTATTGCGATTGGCATTGCACTCGATAAAACGGGCTTAGCAGAAGCGCTCGCCCACGCAATTGATTATGAGGCGCTGTCTCCATTTGCGGTGGTGGTCGCACTCTCCATCGTATGTTGGTTGATGGCCAATTTTATGTCGAACACCGCGACCGCGAACTTGTTGATGCCAATTGCCGCAGCTATCGGGGTTTCCATGCCGAGTTTGGCCGCTGTCGGTGGCTTACAAGGCTTACTGGTTGTGGTCGCATTCTCGGCTTCACTGGGCATGATTTTACCTGTCTCCACCCCACCAAACTCATTAGCGTATTCAACGGGCCTGATAGAAAGCAAAGACATGGCGAAAGTCGGGCTCATCATTGGCTTAATTGGTCTGTTTATAGTTTACGGCGCTGTGTTGATTCTCTTCTAACGTTCTGGCTCTGTGAGGGGTTAAGCCTTCACAGAGCCCCTTCATTCCCATGACCTCGACTTTGCCCCCTATGCACACCATGATGAATGGGGATTTAACATTGCATTGCTGAATAAAAATCACACCATGTGCCTCAAGTTTCATCACTAACTGTCGATAAATTCACTAAAGCCTTTCATGTAACGCTCTGTGCTTGAATCGTCTAAACCCTCTGGAGTCACACGTTGTGACACTGATCTTTTTGTCTGTTTATAAAGGTTAGACAATGAGAAATACCATTAAGTTAAAAATCCAGATTGCTATCGCAGTTATTATCGCCATCGTAAGTGGCGTTCAAGCTTGGGTTTCCGTTAATCAACTTCACGAAGAAACCACATCCACACTCAACCGAGAAATACAGAATATTTCTGAGTCGACTAACCGTTATATCAGCGATTGGCTCTCAATTCGTAGCGATATGATGTTGGCTAACGAACAAATCATCGCCAGTTCTGATGATGCAGATCGCGAGTTATTGCTGACCAAACGCGCGGGGAAATTTCTCTCTGTTTACGCAGGGTTCTCTGACGGCGCTATTGCCTACGGCGATAAAAGCGAATCATGGCCATCCGATTACGACCCTCGAACTCGCCCTTGGTATCAAGACGCGATGGCACAATCTGGGCTGATCATTACCGAGCCATACCAAGACTTTGATGGCAGTATTGTGGTTAGCTTTGCCAAAGCGTTTAACCAAAACAAACAAGGCGTCTTGGCCGCTGACTTGGCCGTCACAGACATCATCAACGAAGTGTTGAATATCCAATTGGATAACAACGGCTTCGCGTTCTTGGTGGATGGCAACAATAACCTCGTCGCTTATAAAGATGAAAAGCTCAGCCAGAAACCGCTCACCACGTTAAATCCAGAACTGACGCGCGATAAAATGGCCAACTTGGCACAACACGCGAAGCTAGAAACAATCACGTGGCCAAAACAAGGCGACCAACTGATTTATGTTGCTCAAGTCCCTAACACCGATTGGTCTCTGGGCGTTGTGCAAGACAAACAAATGGCTTTTGCATCCGTTTCGGAGCAAGTGACCTTTACTGCCATTGCTTCAATCGTGATGTATTTGATCATCGCTGCCATCAGCACTTACGTGATCACTCGCCTACTACGTCCACTGCAAACTTTGTCGGATGCACTCTCTGAACTGTCACAAGGTGAAGGTGATTTGACGCAGCGCATCGAGATTGAACGCATGGATGAAATTGGTGAACTGGCCACGCACGTCAACCAGTTCCTTGCTCAGATGCAATCAATGCTAAAAAACATCGTCGAAAACAGTCAGCAGTTGTCAGAACAAGCACAACAGGCGAATGAACTCTCAGCCATGGCGGCAGGACGCGTTGAGCACCAACAAAATGACGTAAACCAAATTGCTACGGCCATTCATGAAATGTCGGCAACCGCTGCAGAAGTCGCAAGTCATGCAGAATTGACCGCAAGTGCATCCCAAAACTCCGCATCTGCGTGTGTGGAAGGTCAAAGCGTTATTCAGAAAAACCGAGAAGCGATTGTGTCGCTTGCTGAGCAAGTGAGTGATGCGGCAAATGTGATTTCTGAACTGGAAGCGAACACCCAAAGCATCAACCAAATTTTGTCTACGATTCAGGGCATTGCTGAGCAAACCAACCTGCTCGCTCTCAATGCAGCCATCGAAGCAGCACGCGCGGGTGAACAAGGACGCGGATTTGCCGTGGTAGCGGATGAAGTACGTGTACTTAGCCAACGCACTCATGGCTCAACAGAAGAAATCCGTACCATGATTGAAACGCTGCAAAGCAATACCAAGCTTGCCGTAAACAGCATGCAAGCCAGCACTAGCTTGGCAGATACCAGCGTGGATTACGCACAGCAAGCGCACGACAGTCTAACCAGCATCACCAACTCTATCACTGAGATTAATGATATGGCGATGCAGATTGCGAGCGCAGCAGAAGAGCAGCGAGCGGTAAGTGAAGACATCAGCCGCAATACTCAAGGCATCAAAGACGATGCAGATGTCATTGCTGAGCAATCACTGAAAAGCAGTGAAGGCGCACGCAGAATGTTCAACACAGCGAACACCATGCGAGAAAACATCAGTCGCTTTAAAGTGTAAACCGCCCCGAAAAAGCAGCTCCCAGAGCTGCTTTTTTATTGATGTTATCTAGCCCTTTAACTTCCCAATAATAAATAAAAAAATGATGGCATTGCTCGTGGCATTTCATGCATATTAAGAGCCCTCAACCCTATTCAACAAGGACGTCTATCAATCATGGGTTACGAATGGCTTGCTCTGTGCGCTGCCTTTTTATGGGCGGTTTCCAGCCTGATTTCGGTTATTCCTGCGCAGCATCTGGGTGCCTTTTCTTACAGTCGTTGGCGGATGGGCTGCACAGCCGTGATTTTGTCGACCATGGCGTGGATAACCGGCGGTTGGCTAAGTGTGTCTTGGGAACACATTACGCCGATGATGGCATCCGGATTGATAGGGATCTTCATTGGCGACACCGCACTGTTTGCTTGTTTGAATCGCATGGGGCCAAGGCAAGCGGGCCTGTTGTTTTCCTGTCATGCCGTGTTTTCCACCATCTTAGGTTATTTCCTGTTTAGCGAAAGCATGACGGCCATTGAACTGCTTGGTTCTGCACTGGTGTTTAGCGGTGTGGTGATGGCGATATTCTTTGGCCGACGCGGACAAACTAACAATGTGCTAGAGGAAATCAAAGGCAACATTTGGGTTGGAGTCTCACTCGGCCTTACCGCTGCAATATGTCAGGCGCTCGGTGGCATTATTGCTAAACCGGTCATGCAAACCAGTGTCGACCCAATCGCTGCATCGGCAATTCGAATGATCAGCGCGTTCGTTGCGCACTGCTTATTACTTATCGTTGGAGTAAAAGTTGCTCGCTCCACCCAACGCATTACTTGGCGTGTTTTTGGCATTACGGCGTTGAATGGCTTTCTCGCGATGGCCGTAGGAATGACGTTAATTCTTTACGCGCTGCGCGAAGGGAACGTAGGTATGGTTGCTCTGCTATCTTCAACCACGCCAATCATGTTGCTACCGCTGCTCTGGGTTTACACTAAACGCCGACCAAACCGATTTGCTTGGTTGGGCGCGGCCCTAGCGGTGATTGGTGCGGGGATTTTAGTTCAGTAATCTTACAAACCAGTCCCTATTACCAG
Organism: Vibrio parahaemolyticus; assembly: GCF_900460535.1. Classification (NCBI taxonomy): domain Bacteria; kingdom Pseudomonadati; phylum Pseudomonadota; class Gammaproteobacteria; order Vibrionales; family Vibrionaceae; genus Vibrio; species Vibrio parahaemolyticus. The sequence continues at coordinate 3,080,147 of NZ_UHIL01000001.1, forward strand.
ACACAAAAAAGCCCGAGTTTATACTCGGGCTTTTGTCATTCTGAGTCGTCAGTTAATTACTTAACTAGCACATCACCAGACATTTCAGCAGGGATTTCTAGACCCGCTAGAGAAAGCATTGTTGGTGCAAGGTCAGACAGTTTACCGCCTTCTTTGAACTCAACCGCTTTGTCACCTACGTAGATTAGAGGCACTGGTAGGTTAGTGTGTGCAGTGTGAACGCCGCCAGTTTCAGGGTCGATCATCATTTCTGCGTTACCGTGGTCCGCAGTGATCAGTAGCTGACCGCCAACTTCTTTGATTGCTTCAACTACTTTGCCTACGCTTTCGTCTAGTGCTTCGATCGCTTTTTCAGCCGCTTCGTAAACACCAGTGTGGCCAACCATATCTGCGTTAGGGTAGTTACAGATGATTGTGTCGTACTTACCAGACTTGATAGCCGCAACCAATTTCTCAGTTAGCTCTGGAGAGCTCATTTCTGGTTGTAGGTCGTAAGTCGCTACTTTTGGAGAAGCAACCAATTGACGCTCTTCGCCTTCAAATTCGTTCTCAACACCACCGTTGAAGAAGAAAGTAACGTGCGCGTATTTCTCTGTTTCAGAGATACGTAGCTGAGTTTGACCTTGCTTAGATAGCCATTCACCGTACGTGTTTTCTAGAGACGCTGGTGGGAATGCTGTTGCTAGAGGGATATCTGCCGCGTATTGAGTCAGCATCACGAAGTTGATTGCTGGGAATACTGCACGCTCAAAACCGTCAAAACTAGGAACGAATGCACGTGTGATTTGACGTGCACGGTCAGCACGGTAGTTCATGAAGATAACCGCATCACCGTCTTGCATGATTGCGTCTTCTTGACCTTCTGCTTTAATCGCCGTTGCTTTCACGAACTCGTCGTTTTCGTCACGAGCGTAAGCCGCTTCAAGACCAGCAACAGCCGTTTCTGCTGTGAATTCAGCTTTAGCTTGGGTTAGTAGATCGTATGCAACTTGTACACGTTCCCAGTTGTTGTCACGGTCCATTGCGTAGTAACGACCAACTAGAGAAGCAACGCGGCCTTTACCTAGTTTCGCGAATAGATCTTGGAAACGTTGTAGCGAGTTTTCTGCACTGCGTGGTGGTGTGTCACGACCGTCTAGGAAACAGTGTAGGTAGATTTTTTCAGCGCCACGAGCTGCCGCCATTTCAACCGCTGCGTAGATGTGATCTTCGTGAGAGTGTACGCCACCTGGAGACATAAGACCCATGATGTGTACTGCTTTTTCTGCTTTCACTGCAGCGTCGATAGCTTCCACTAGAGCAGGCGTTTGTTCGAACTCACCATCAGCAATTGATTTAGTGATACGAGTTAGATCTTGGTATACAACGCGACCTGCGCCAATGTTAGTGTGACCAACTTCTGAGTTACCCATTTGACCATCAGGAAGGCCAACATCCATGCCTGAAGCAGAGATTAGAGTATGTGGGTTGTTCGCAATCAGAGCATCCATTACTGGTGTTTTCGCATTCGCAATTGCGTTACTTGCTGTGTCTTCACGGTAACCGTAACCGTCAAGGATAACTAGAGCCAGTGGCTTCTTAGCTGACATAGTGATGACCTCATCAAATTTAAGTAACTTTTGGCGTAGGGCTTCGCTGCCCTATCTAACCTTGAAACAAAACTAGCGTAATTTTACTACACTTTTTAACCAAAACTGTAGGTTAAGATCAAATAATGTTTGCGATTTAATGTTGCTATCTTACAAGTTAGCGAGCAACCAAGCGTCACCAACAAACGTGTTCCACAAGCATAGTCATTCCCAATACGCTTTGTACACCCAAGCCAACATTCGATGGCGCGCCTCTCAACGTTGCCACAAAACTGTCAAAACGGTCTGCTTTTAGAGCGCTCAACATAACTGGCTGAGGATAGGTTCTATTGTTCTCTTTTCTTAGCAAAACAGAAGTCACTTAGACCGATTACTTCGATAGGGAAAAGTGATGAATAAGGATAGGAGAAGAGATGCGATAACAAGGACGTAGCGAGTTTATAGAGATCTCAATTATTCGTTAGAAAATTTTAACCCTCTCGCCTAAGAGGCTTAACCCCGCTATACTCCTGCTTTATTTTTCCGCCAACAGCGTAAGAGCTCAAGACATGCAAGAGTACATTGAATTTTTCCAACAGAACATGATTCTATCTTTGGTTTGGGTAGGTCTTCTTGTCGCATTTATCATGAACATCGTGAAGTCAGCGACGGCAGCATACAAAGAAATCAACGTAAACCAACTGACTCACCTAATGAACCGTGAAAACGGCGTTGTTGTGGATATCCGCACAAAAGATGAGTTCAAAAAAGGTCATATCACCGACTCACTTCACATTTTACCTTCAGACATCAAAGCTGGTAACTTGGGTAGCCTTGAAAACCATAAATCAGACCCAATCATTGTTGTATGCAAGACGGGCCAAACCGCTCAAGAAAGCGCGAACCTTCTAGTAAAAGCGGGCTTTGAAAAAGTTAGCCTACTTAAGAATGGTTTGATTGCATGGAACGAAGCAAACCTACCTTTAGTTCGTGGTAAAAAGTAGGAACGTGGCAAAAACTAAGGTACGCATTTAAACGCGATTTTGCCAAGCCTCGTGGATATAAAACTGAGCAAATAGAAAGCAGTTGAAGCCCTAAGTTGTGACGCTTTGCACGTAATACACGCTTCATCTAGTCAAGGTACATTTGCTCAGTTAGTCTCAGGACAAACCAAATTTCTGAGTTTAGGCGTTTCTAGACTCAACAAATGTTTATTAAGGATTTAAAAATGGCTGAAGCAGCACCTCAAGAAGCACAACAAAACTTCGCAATTCAACGCATCTTCCTAAAAGACGTTTCTTTCGAAGCGCCAAACTCTCCAGTAATCTTCCAAAAAGAATGGAACCCAGACGTTAAACTAGACCTAGACACTCAAAGCCGTGAGCTTGGTGAAGGCGTTTACGAAGTGGTTCTACGTCTAACTGTGACTGTGAAGAACGAAGAAGAAACTGCGTTCCTATGTGAAGTTCAACAAGGTGGTATCTTCACTGCTGAGCAAATGGAAGCTGGTCAACTAGCACATTGCCTAGGTGCATTCTGCCCGAACATCCTATTCCCTTACGCTCGTGAAACTATCTCAAGCCTAGTTGTTAAAGGTACGTTCCCTCAACTGAACCTAGCGCCAGTTAACTTCGACGCGCTATTCATGAACTACCTACAACAGCAAGCTCAACAAGGCGAAGCTCAAGCGTAATTCACGTTTTGTAAGTGACGAACAGCCATAAGCGCTTTCGTCACCGACTCGAAGAAAATGCACATAGCGTCTACCATCCGATGCAATGTGCATTTTTTATTTCTGACAAAAGTTCCTAGTTCCTAATCCCTAGAGAGCGTAAAATCTGGTGATTATGAACTAGATTCTACTAGTAGAAAGACAATTAGGCGGTAGCATGACACAAGCAAATACAAACAATGCTTACGGTAAAGACATCGCAATGACTGTAATTGGCGCAGGCTCATACGGTACTTCTCTAGCGATCTCCCTCGCGCGCAATGGTGCGAACGTTGTCCTTTGGGGACACGAGTCTGAGCACATGGCTCGCTTAGAGGCGGATCGCGCGAACCACGCATTTTTACCAGGTGTTGATTTCCCAGAAAGCTTGATTATTGAATCGGATTTAGAAAAAGCCGTTCAAGCAAGCCGTGACTTGTTAGTTGTGGTTCCAAGCCATGTCTTTGGCATCGTGCTTAACAGCTGCAAACCGTTCCTGCGTGAAGATTCGCGTATCTGTTGGGCAACCAAAGGTCTTGAACCTGAAACTGGCCGACTGCTCAAAGACGTCGCGTACGACATCATCGGTGAGAACTACTCGCTGGCCGTTCTATCTGGCCCAACGTTCGCGAAAGAGCTCGCGATGGGTCTACCAACTGCGATTTCCGTTGCCTCTCCAGATGCAGAGTTCGTGGCGGATCTGCAAGAGAAAATCCACTGTAGCAAAACCTTCCGCGTGTACGCGAACAACGACTTCATCGGCATGCAACTTGGCGGTGCAGTGAAAAACGTTATCGCAATTGGCGCAGGTATGTCAGACGGCATCGGTTTTGGTGCAAACGCACGTACTGCGTTGATTACCCGTGGCTTGGCTGAAATGAGCCGCCTTGGCGCTGCACTTGGTGCCAAACCAGAAACCTTCATGGGTATGGCTGGTTTAGGTGACTTGGTTCTTACGTGTACTGACAACCAGTCACGTAACCGCCGCTTTGGTTTAGCTCTCGGCCAAGGTAAAGACGTTGACACGGCACAAGAAGAAATTGGCCAAGTCGTAGAAGGCTACCGCAACACGAAAGAAGTATGGATGCTCTCCCAACGCATGGGCGTTGAGATGCCGATTGTTGACCAAATTTATCAAGTATTGTATCAAGGAAAAGATGCACGCCTGGCAGCGCAAGATTTACTTGCTCGTGACAAAAAAGCCGAAGGAAAGTAGCACTCTACGCACCTTCGCACCTCATCTGAGAAGAATAGAAGTTGTCGGGTCACGGAAGAACCACTCAGGATATTGAGAATGAAACACTGCGAAAAACAAAAAGTCTGGAACAAAATTGTCTCAGAAGCCCGTGAAATGTCAGAGCAAGAGCCTATGTTGGCGAGCTTTTACCACGCAACCATCATCAAGCATGAAAGTTTGTGTGCGGCACTGAGTTACATTTTGGCCAACAAATTAAACACGGCGTCGATGCCAGCAATGGCCGTTCGTGAAGTGGTCGAAGAGGCATTTGCCGCAGACCCTACCATCACGGATTTTGCTGCGTGTGACATTTGTGCGACGGTCAACCGCGACCCTGCTGTTTCCATGTACTCAATGCCATTATTGTATTTGAAAGGTTACCACGCGCTGCAAGGCTATCGCGTGGCAAACTGGTTGTGGAAACAAGGCCGTCATGCCCTTGCGACGTATTTGCAAAACCAAATTTCTGTAGCGTGTCAGGTAGACATTCACCCAGCAGCACGTATTGGTAGCGGCATCATGCTCGACCATGCGACGGGCATCGTGATCGGTGAAACTGCGGTGGTTGATAACGATGTGTCGATCCTGCAAGACGTCACCCTAGGTGGTACAGGTAAAGAGTGCGGCGATCGTCACCCGAAAATCCGTGAAGGCGTGATGATTGGTGCAGGTGCCAAAATTCTTGGTAATATCGAAGTGGGCGAAGGGGCGAAAATCGGCTCTTGCTCCGTAGTATTGCAAGCGGTGCCACCGCACACGACCGTGGCAGGCGTACCCGCGAAAATCGTTGGTCGACCAAAAACAGACAAACCGTCTCTCGATATGGACCAAGGCTTTAACGGTAAATCACAAAGCTTTATCCATGGAGATGGCATTTAACCGTCTTCTGATCCTTTGACAATAATGTGGTAGGTAACTCTCAAGTGCGAAAACAAAATCACCCAGTGCTCCGCTCGGCTATTTTATTAACTTGTGCTTTATCTGCCACCTATCCCCTCTCTTCTTTCGCCGCTAGTCAGCAAGAGCTCAAAGGCGTTTCCAGCGAAATCAATCGCCAAAAGAAGGCGCTAACCTCGCAAGAGAAACAGCTTAACGAGCTGCAAAAATCGCTCAAAGACCAAGAGCTTGGCATTTCTAAGCTGGAGCGAGAAATCAAGCAAACCAAAGCCGACCTTGCTCAAGCAGACAAAAACATCAACAAACTGGAAGAGAAAATCTCCCTCCAAGAAGCCCAGCGCCAAGCACAAGAGGAAGAGCTCAAGCAGTTGCTGCAAACGTATTACGTGACCGAGCGAGCGAAAGCGAATGGGCACTTATTGAATCAAGGCGTAGAAGAAGACCGGATTAGCCAATACTTTCAGCACTTAGCCAAGGCTCGTGCCGAAGTGATTGATGCCATCACCAAAACCACTCAAGAGTTGGCGCACAACAAAAACCAACTTGAGCTAGAGAAAGAGCAGATCGAAACCCTGCTCAAGCAGCAATCAGAAAAGCGTACCGCACTGGCCAGTACGCAGTCGAATCGTAAGCAAACGCTGAACAAAATTCAGAGCAGCATTAAAAACGACAAACGTTACCTTGCTGAGCTACAACGCAATGAAACCCGTCTAAAAGCCGAGATTGCAAAAGCCGCCAAGCGAAATGCGGTACCAATGGACGGGCTCGGCAAACAGCGCGGCAAACTACCATGGCCACTCAAAGGCAGTGTGTTACATAACTTCGGTACGCGTCAAACCGGACAAGTAAACTGGAAAGGTATGGTGCTTTCCGCTAACTATGGTCAACAAGTTAAAGCGGTTTACCCTGGCACAGTCGTATTTGCAGAGTATTTAAGAGGTTACGGTTTAGTGGTGCTGCTTGATCACGGTAAAGGTGACATGACGCTTTACGGCTACAATCAGGCGTTAACCAAAGAAGAAGGCGATAAAGTCACCGCGGGCGAAGTGATAGCTCTCGCCGGAGATACAGGCGGGCAGGACCGACCATCACTGTATTTCGAAATCCGCCGTAATAGTGAAGCACAGAACCCGAAGTCTTGGTTAAAGCGCTGATTATCTGACTTATTTACTTGTAGTAAAAACAAAGGAGCCACTCGGCTCCTTTGTTGTATTCATATTTTGGAAAATGCTATGCATAGTACGTTTCGACCGCATCAATAAATGCATTCACATCTTCTTTGCGTAAGGCATTAATACCTGCAGCCGCCTCTCGCCCACCACCTGTCGGGAACTGCCCACACACGGCAACAGCACCTTGTTTATTGTTCAATGGTGCACGGAGTGAAACTGTGTAAGTACCATCTGCGTTTTCTGTGAGTACCGCATGCGCAGAGTCTGGATTTTGGTTTGCCAGCCAGTTGCCATACACACCGCTGATTCGACGTGATGCAGCCGTGTTTGGTAGCTCAAACAACTTCAATGTGTCGCTTTCATGTGTGGCTGGTACCGCTTGCGCGGCATCCATGTCTTGTTGGTAAGCCGATTGCAATTGATAGTAAGGCGAGGCTTTATCTTCAATGACTTCGAATGGCGAAATATATTGAACCAACGCTCGGTATAAATCCGCAGGATGGAAATGAAGATCGTCGACTTTCGAGCCATAACCGTTGTAGTTGATTAATGTACCGAGCTCTTTTAACTGCGCTTTTTGCTCGTTATTAAGTCCGGCTTGATCCGCCAGCGCATCCGCTTTAGCAATCAAGTTATCACCGTAAGCAGCGGTGATCGCCCAAGTATGAAAGCGTCCTTCCAGCAACTTATCGACAATCAAAGCGGTACACATATTAGCGTCAAGATCGATGTGGGTGTCCAAATTACCGTGTTGAGGAATGTCACCAGCTTTGTGGTGATCGGCGTAAAACACGTGCGCGCCTTGAGCCAATGCTTGCTCTAAGCCAGCCATGTTCTTTTCCATCGAAATGTCTAACACAGTCAGCTCATCACCCGCTTGCACGTCCACTTTTTCCACCAGCTTAATATCGCGCTTTACGCCGGTAATTAATTGGGAATCGATAGGGTCAGCCAAACGCAGTTGTAGAAGTGCGATGATGCCGTCTGCATCACCATTGAAGATGTCGTAATTCATTGAGCGATAGTTCCTTTATCGAGAGTCAATCCCTTGAACTAATCGAGGGAGATAGTCGTCTTATTGTGCGTAGCAAGTATGACAAGTCAACTCAAGGCGCGACTCGAAAATGAGAGTGACTCTCGAAATATTGAAGCAAGTGACCGATCAGCCCTGCAGTGTGCTGACCGCTTCTTCCAACAGCTGTAGTTGCTCCAAACCTTGTTCAGTCGCGACAGGTTTCACAACATTTAGCATCTGCAGCATCCCCTGCTTCACCATTTGCTCGGTAATGCTGGTTTTCGATGCCATTGCAGATTGGTAAGCTAACCAACTACAAGCGATCAAATGCAGCGTGCACACCAGTGATTTCAACTGCTGTTCATTCACATCCAGCAGCTTCAAAGAAACAAACTCCTGCATAATCGCAATGAGGTTGGCTTGCAGCTTCTCTTGCACATCGATGTACTGCTCATGCAGCTGTTCATCTCGTGACAAGATTTCTGGTAGGTTTGCGTAGAAAAAGCGGTATTTCCACATCAAGGTAAAAATAGAGTCTAGGTAGCTTTTCAGCATAGTCAGGCTCTCTTGTGAGCCTTGAATAGGGGTAAATCTTTCTAAAAGTTCTGCTGAATAAAGCGCAAAGATCTCACGAACGATTTCTTGCTTATTGCGGAAGTGGTAATACAGATTACCAGGGCTAATTTCGATGTGATCGGCAATGTGATTGGTGGTGATGTTGCGCTCACCATGTTGGTTGAACAACTCCAGTGCCGCGTAGACGATTTTGTCGCGCGTTTTCATTGTTATCGTATTCCCTCTTCATTAACGAATCGAGTATAGCGACTTCACCAACCTAGGTCGATAGAGGCTCCAAATACGGTAACATAACAGACCAGTTAAGATGCCAGTCGAGTTGGCGACAAGGTCTAACCAAGAGGTTTGTCTGCCGACATAGCCTTGTAGCCACTCAATGACGGCGCTAAATAGCAAAATACCCATCGCTACCGCCCAACGTTGACGCCAACGCCACACGCAAAAGCAACCTAAAAACGCAAAGCTGCTGTATGCCATGGCATGCTGCATTTTGTCGAGGTACGCGATATTGCCCCAGTCTTGTAGTTCACCTGAACTCAGAGATAAAAAAGCGATCAATATGGCGTAGCTCAAGATGACGAAACGTGCAGCCGTCAAGTTCATTGGATATCCTTATGCGATTGGAAATGGAAAGGCCGTGACTTGATCAATGTGGTCACAGCCTAGCGCCAGCATGATCAAACGATCGATACCCAGCGCAACCCCTGCACAGTCTGGCAATCCTGCTTCCAGTGCAGAAATCAGATGATAATCGATCGGCTGCGGTTTTAAACCCATTTCGATACGCTTTGCGTTATCTTGTTCAAAGCGCGCTAATTGCTCTTTCGGGTTGTCCAGTTCATGGAATCCGTTCGCCAGCTCTATCCCCTTAAAGTACACTTCAAAACGATCCGCGACGCGATGATCTTGAGGATTGATTTTTGCGAGCGCCGCCTGTGACGCAGGGAAGTCGTACACAAAAGCCGGCACATCCTGACCAATTTTGTTTTCTACTCCCACGCTAAATAACAGTTGCAGCAACGTATCGCGATCTTCTTCTGGCTCAGCAATGTCACTCAAGCCCAGCTTGCTTGCCGCCGCTTTCAGCTCCGTCATCGAGCCTTCTAATGGACACACACCCAACACATCAATGAAGGCTTGTTGATACGTCATGCGCTGCGCTGCGCCACACTTCAATACCAGTTGCAACAGGTCATCCATTTCATCCATCAATTTATGATGGTCAAAGCCAACGCGATACCACTCCAACATCGTAAACTCGGGGTTGTGGTATCGACCATTTTCTTCGTTACGAAACGCTTTATTGATTTGATAAATACAACCACTGCCCGCTGCTAAAAGGCGCTTCATATGGAATTCTGGACTGGTCATAAAGAACAGATTACTGCCATCAGCGTAACCAGGGCCAACAAACTCGGTTTGGAAAGTATGCAAATGAATGTCAGTCACGGTCGCGTGGCTCATCGCTGGCGTGTCCACTTCCATCACCTGTCGCTCGGCAAAGAATTGACGAATGGCGGCGATTAACGTCGCACGTTGACGAAGTTGCTCAATGGAAGCGGTAGGTTGCCAGTTGGTTTGCATAATAAGTCTCTCAAAACTCTAATTTAGCGCGTAAAAAACCCATTCTACATGCTTTTCACGGTTCGACGAGAGGGGAATTTCCCTTCTCTATTTTCCCGCCACATTGTTTAAATTTGAAGCAAGCATTACTCGTGCTGCAGTACAAAAAACATTCGAAATAAAACCTATTATCAATGACAGTAATGTCGAGCAACACTCATTTAACATTCATGGATATGACGTTTGAGTTTCAAATGTTTCGTGCCGTGATAGCAGTCACATAACCTATAAATTCTATGCCCTTAAGTGCATTACCGAAGCAAAAACCCAATTACATCAATTTTTCTGCCATGTGGCTCATCTACACTAACCCTACTACTTTTGGGGAGTTCTTTTAAAAGAGCGCCTCGCAATCACAATAACAAGCGGATTTCCGCAATCACACACTGGAGGATAACTGTGCAAATTATCACCACAGATATCGCAGTCATCGGCGCAGGCGGCGCTGGTCTTCGTACTGCTATTGCAGCGGCTGAAGCAAACCCTGACTTAGAAGTCGCTCTGATTTCTAAAGTTTATCCAATGCGCTCCCACACGGTCGCTGCAGAGGGTGGCTCAGCAGCAGTTATCAAGGATGAAGATAGCTTAGACAACCACTTCAACGACACTGTTGGCGGTGGTGACTGGCTATGTGAACAGGATGTTGTTGAATACTTTGTAGAGAACGCGACTCGCGAAATGATCCAAATGGAGCAATGGGGTTGCCCATGGAGTCGTAAAGAGAACGGTGAAGTCAACGTACGCCGCTTTGGTGGTATGAAGGTTGAACGTACTTGGTTCGCTGCAGACAAAACTGGCTTCCACATGCTTCATACGCTATTCCAGACATCAATGAAGTACAGCAACATCAAACGTTTTGATGAGTACTTTGTGTTGGATCTGCTTGTTGATGAAGGCGAAGTTCAAGGTCTGATTGCAATTCACATGTCTGAAGGCGAGCTTGTTACTATCAAAGCAAAATCTGTTGTTCTAGCAACAGGTGGCGCGGGCCGTGTTTACCACTGTAACACCAACGGCGGTATCGTAACGGGCGATGGTATGGCAATGGCTTACCGTCACGGCGTTCCTCTACGTGATATGGAATTCGTTCAATACCACCCAACAGGTCTCCCTGGCACAGGTATCCTGATGACGGAAGGTTGTCGTGGTGAAGGCGGTATCATCGTTAACAAGAACGGCTACCGTTACCTACAAGATTACGGCATGGGCCCTGAAACTCCAGTTGGCCAACCGAAGAACAAATACATGGAACTAGGTCCTCGTGACAAAGTTTCTCAAGCTTTCTGGCACGAACAACAGAAAGGCAACACCATCAAACACCCACTGGGTGACGTGGTGCACCTAGACCTTCGCCACCTTGGTGAAGAGTACCTACAAGAGCGTCTACCTTTCATCTGTGAGCTAGCAAAAGCTTACGTAAACGTGGACCCAGCAAAAGAGCCGATTCCAATTCGTCCAACCGTTCACTACACCATGGGTGGTATTGAAACGGACGGCGGTTGTGAAACTCGCATTAAAGGCCTATTCGCGGTTGGTGAATGTGCGTCTGTTGGTCTTCACGGTGCAAACCGTCTAGGTTCTAACTCACTGGCTGAATTCGTAGTATTTGGCCGCGTAGCTGGTGAAAACGCAGTGAAACGTGCGGCAGAATTCAAAGGCTGGAACGACGCGGCAATTGACGCGCAAGTAAAAGCCGTTGAAGAACGCATCGCAAAACTGATGAACCAAGAAGGCGACGAAAACTGGGCAGAGATCCGCACAGAAATGGGTCACACCATGGAAGCGGGCTGTGGTATCTACCGCCAAGAAGATTTGATGCAAGCGACTATCGACAAAATCACTGAGTTGAAAGAACGCTACAAACGCATCAGCATCAAAGACAAAGGTAAAGTGTTCAACACAGACCTTCTATATGCAATCGAAGTGGGTTACGGCCTAGAAGTCGCTGAAGCGATGGTTCACTCTGCGATTCTACGTAAAGAATCTCGCGGCGCGCACCAACGTCTAGACGATGGTTGTACAGAGCGTGATGACGTGAACTTCCTAAAACACTCACTTGCTTTCTACAAACCAGATTCAGCACCAAGCATCGATTACAGCAATGTGACCATCACTAAGTCACAACCAAAAGCTCGTCTATACGGTGAAGCAGCAGAAAAAGCAGCGGCTGAAGAGAAGAACGCAGAGGAGCAAGCATAATGTCAGCAAATCGCATTCAAAAAGTAGACATCCTGCGTTACGACCCAGAAAAAGATGCAGAACCATACAAGCAAACATTCGAAGTACCATTCGATGAAACCATGTCTGTGCTTGACGCACTTGGCTACATCAAAGATCACCTAGACAAAGATCTGTCTTACCGTTGGTCTTGCCGTATGGCGATCTGTGGTTCTTGCGGCATCATGGTGAATAACGTACCGAAACTTGCTTGTAAGAGCTTCCTACGTGACTACCCAGACGGCGTAACTATCGAGCCTCTAGCAAACTTCCCAATCGAGAAAGACTTGATTGTTGATATGACACCGTTTATCGAACGTCTTGAAGCAATCAAACCATACATCATTGGTAACGACCGTAAACCAGAAGACGGTACGAACTTGCAAACGCCAGAACAGATGGCGAAATACAAGCAGTTCGCTGGCTGTATCAACTGTGGTCTGTGCTACGCAGCATGTCCTCAGTTTGGTCTAAACCCAGAGTTCATCGGTCCTGCGGCACTAACACTAGCGCACCGCTACAACCTAGACAGCCGTGACAACGGTAAAGATGAGCGCATGAAGCTTATTAACGGTGAAAACGGTGCTTGGGGTTGTACGTTTGTTGGTTACTGTTCTGAAGTTTGTCCGAAGAATGTTGACCCAGCAGCGGCAGTAAACCAAGGCAAAGTGGAGTCTTCTATGGACTTCGTGATTGCTATGTTGAAACCTCAGGAGGCATAAGGATGAGCAACCGTAAACCTTACGTTCGTGAAGTAAAACGCACTTGGTGGAAGAACCATCCTTTCTACCGCTTCTACATGCTACGTGAAGCGACTGTGCTTCCTTTGATCCTATTCACTCTGTTCCTAACTTTCGGTTTAGGTTGCTTGGTGAAAGGTCCTGAAGCTTGGCAAGGTTGGTTAGCGTTCATGGCGAACCCAATCGTAGTCGCAATCAACATCGTTGCGCTGCTAGGTAGCCTATTCCACGCTCAAACTTTCTTCAGCATGATGCCACAAGTAATGCCAATTCGTTTGAAAGGCAAACCAGTGGACAAGAAAATCATCGTATTGACTCAGTGGGCCGCTGTTGCGTTCATCTCACTGATCGTTCTCATCGTGGTGTAAGGAGCTGAGCAATGAAACCGAATTATAGTGTAAACACATCACCAAAACGTTCTGATGAGCCAATCTGGTGGGGCCTGTTTGGTGCGGGCGGTACTTGGTTCGCGATGCTGACGCCAATCACTGTTCTTGTGCTAGGTATCTTGGTACCACTAGGCGTGATTGACGCAGAAGCGATGAGCTACGAGCGTGTCTCTGCATTTGCAACCAGCATCATCGGTGCGCTATTCATCATTGGCACACTAGCATTGCCAATGTGGCATGCAATGCACCGTGTACACCACGGCATGCACGACCTTAAATTCCACACTGGTGTGATTGGTAAAGTAGCATGTTACGCATTTGCAGGCTTAATCACTGCACTAGCAGTTATCTTTATCTTCATGATTTAAGATACTGAACTAAAAAAAGCTGGCTCAATGCCAGCTTTTTTATTGCTTTGGGTTACCGATGTTCTTTTTGCTTTTTAAGCTTTTGACCACCCATGATCTTATTGCTGTGTGACCTTCTTTGTTTGGTCCATAAGACCCAGAGCACCAAAGCCAGTAATCACATCTAAGTTCGTTTTCAAGCCCGTTTCGTCACTTCCACCGATGTAGTTTTGTGGCATCTGAACTTGGAAGTTTTGCAAGTTGTTGTACAACGAGTTCGCTACGTCTCGATTCAATTCCGCCAAGTAAACTTCACGGTTTGCTCCTAACGCCGCATACTTACCTTTTAAAACTTCAGATTCTGCGCGACCTTTCGCTAATATCGCTTTCGCTTCAAACTCAGCGGAAAGTGCGTTTGCTTTTTGAATAGCTAGGTTAGCCTCGGCAATTGCCAACTCTTTCTCTTTCTCAACTTCTGCAAGTCGTTTGGTTTTTTCCACTTCGACGATTTCACGTTCCGCGATTTGGCGCGCAACCTCGACCTCTTTTTGCTGTGAAATAATCGCCAACTCTTTCTGACGCTGTGCATCTTGCACTTCACGAGTACGTTGAATTTCTTTTCGCAACTGCTCCGTTTCCGCCTGTGCTTTCGACGTTTCTTGTTCCTGAATCGCACGAATGCGATCTGCCACTAAACGCTTTTTATCCGCCAGCAATTGGTCGAGCTGTTTCTCTGGTTGTGGATCACCAATGGTCACCTGCGTTACCTGAATACCGTATTGTTGCAACGGGTTATCTTGACGAATCGGTTGCCCGGTTTTGTCTACGACTGGCACGGTTTTCCAAACCAGCTGATTGGTACGTTGCAATTGGTTCGCGTTAGCCTGATTCGCCCCAACAGGCGCAAGGTCCAGTTCTTCCACTTCAACCTGACGTCGCTCTGTAAGATAAATTCCCTCTCGCAACTGATCACCAAGTTTCGATTTGAACTGGTTCAAACCACCTTGGAAAAACTCCTCTCCGGTGTATTGCGTGGCGGTAATCACTGTCACGTTACGCGCATTTTTCACAAGCAGTGCGTCGATCAAGTTGTTGTTATTGCGAAACTCACGATGCATCTTTTTTAGAGCTTCTGGATCGTTACTCAATTTAAAGCGGAACGTCACCGGAATTTGACCAATATAGGTATCAGCGAAACGAACTTGAACCGAATCAAGACGTTGGTAAAAGTCTTCACCCTTGCTATTACCAAAAGACACAGTGATCACTTGATCGTACTTAGTGATTTTGGATAGAAACGGCATCCGGAAATGAATACCAGGTTCAGTAAACACATCCAACTCACCAGTGATGTTATTTTGATGCACATAACTATAGCCAGCATCTGTCATCAAAACCGAACTGTTGATCGTTAAACCTACAGCCAATAAAGGCACACCAATCAATGCAGCTTTTATCCCGCGATGAAGCAACTGACGTCGTTCTTCTACTTTTAAGCCTTGTCCTAAGCTTCTGCTTTCCATGTTTTTCTCCTTATTATTTCGGTTGTCATTGAGTTAAATCGATGAAAATCAAGCTGCTATGCAACTCGCTGACAACATGTGTTAATGTATCAAATTGTTACATTAAGAAATAATCGAAAGATTCATGAAATTAATGCGATTTTTACGAATAATACAAAATAGATAAGAATATGCGGTGAGCTTCGTATTTCGCTGAAAAGCAGTAGAAAAGGGAAATTACGGGCAATAAAAAAGGCCGCCGAAGCGACCTTTCTCAGAGAAGTATTAATTACTTCACACGACCTACGTATTCACCAGTACGAGTGTCAACTTTGATCACTTCGCCAATTGCGATGAATAGTGGAACACGAACAACAGCGCCAGTTGCTAGTGTAGCTGGTTTACCACCAGTACCTTGAGTATCACCTTTCAGACCTGGATCAGTATCTGTAACTTCTAGCTCAACGAAGTTTGGTGGAGTAACGGTAATTGGGTTACCGTTCCAAAGAGTGATCATACAAGTGTTGTTTTCTACCAACCACTTAGCGTTTTCACCTACCGCTTTCGCGTCAGCTGCGATCTGTTCGAACGTTTCATTGTTCATAAAGTGGTAGAATTCGCCGTCTGAATATAGATAATCTAGGTCGATATCCATTACGTCTGCCACTTCACAAGTGTCACCAGACTTGAATGTTTTCTCTAGCACTTTACCAGAAAGAAGTTTACGAATTTTCACGCGGTTGAACGCTTGGCCTTTACCTGGTTTAACGTATTCGTTTTCCAGAATTACACAAGGCTCATTATCAAGCATTAACTTAAGACCGCCTTTAAATTCATTGGTGCTAACTGTAGCCATTTTTTCCTCTTACATTCTTAGAGCTAAATTCCAATGCCGCACATAATAACCCGAAAAGTCGATTCTGTTGAGCAAAACTGGCTCAAACAGTTGGCGAATGGGATCTCTGATCCTGCAAAATTGCTCGAAATACTGGAAATAGATCCCTCACCGTGGCAAGACGGGTTTGCCGCACGCAAGCTGTTTGCACAGCGTGTACCGCAAAGTTTTGTCGATAGGATGGAAAAAGGCAATCCTAAAGACCCTCTTTTGCGTCAGGTTTTACCCTTGAGTGACGAGTTTGAAGTGCATGCAGGCTATTCCAATGATCCTCTTGACGAACAAGACAATGCTATCCCGGGATTGCTGCATAAATACAAAAACCGAGTGCTGATGATCGTCAAAGGCGGCTGTGCGGTGAATTGCCGTTATTGCTTCCGTCGTCACTTCCCATATCAAGAGAACAAGAGCGGCAAACAAGCTTGGAGCCAGTGCATCGAATACATGGCGGAAAAACCAGAACTCAATGAGGTGATTTTCTCTGGCGGTGATCCACTAATGGCAAAAGACGATGAGATTCATTGGCTGCTGGAACACATAGCTCAGATTCCGCACATCAAACGTCTGCGCATTCACAGCCGTTTGCCTGTAGTGATCCCAGCTCGAATCACAGATGAGCTGTGTCAGTTGCTAAAAGCGTCACGCTTGCAAATTATCCTCGTTACGCACATCAACCATGCTAATGAGATTAACGATGAGCTGCGCCAGGCAATGAAAAAACTAAAAGAAGCCAATGTCACCCTGCTAAATCAGGGAGTTTTACTAAGAGGCGTTAATGATTCCGTTGATGCCCTGAGCCAGCTCAGCGAGGCCCTGTTCGATGCTGGGATCCTGCCGTATTACTTGCACGTGCTAGACAAAGTCCAGGGAGCGGCCCACTTTATGGTCGATGACGAACGAGCCCGACAACTAATGGCAGGCTTATTAGAAAACGTCTCTGGCTATCTGATCCCGACCCTCACCCGTGAAATCGGCGGCCGAAAAAGCAAAACGCCGCTCGACCTACACCTTGCATAACCATCTATAACCCCTACAAATCATGAGATTTTGTGTCGGTCGAGACGCAAAATCTTACGATTTCTCTCTGATTTTTGTTTATTTTCAGAAAACTCAATAAAAAAGACACCAAACCGTTCTAAAACATTTAAGTCTCATGTAGTCTCTGCCGCCTAGATTATTTGCGACACAAAATATGGAATGAAAATCACACTATTGTGATGAAAAATGGTCGAGTTTACGACATCCATATTCAACCAAACTGAAGATGAAAGACGTAAAGAACGGTAGCCAGTAAACGTGAAGTCTACGCATTGGTAAATGCCTTCATCGCCTTTAAGGCAGCCCTGCGGAAAGTTAACCAGTCCACCAGAAAGTATTGCAGCAACCATTACCTAGCTGAAACCGATGATTCGGGACGTAACCAAGCATTCTGTCGACCAGGCCAACGCCTCACTTAACGGTTTACGCAGCGAAATCTCAACCGTTACCAAAGCATGGAAGAGAGGACTGAATCGGTCAAAGAGAGACCTTTTCCTGCGAACACTTATCATTCAATCTTGCCGCACTGAGCAACAGTGCCGAAGAAAACCGATTATCTGCTAAGGACGCGCAACAAGGGGTTGAAGAGCGGAAACGCAAAGCTACTGCGCTACGCGACGTTGTGCATCTATTTACACTTTAACTTCAACCAACAAGAAGAAAAAACTCATAACAGGAGATATCCTTTGAAACTGAAACTTAGCCTAACTGCACTGGCTCTAATGGGCCAAACAGCCGCACATGCCGCTCCTCTGCTAGTTGATTTTGATGACAGCGAGCGCGAAGAACGCGTTCAGGCGAGCAACGCTTGGCTGGAAATTGATACTCAGGCATTTTCAAATAATATTCAGTTGCTTCAGAAGGATCTAAAGGGCAACACTCAGATCTGTGCCATCATGAAGGCTGACGCGTACGGTAACGGTATCGCAGGCCTGATGCCTAGCATCATCGCGAACAACGTTGCATGTGTAGGTATCACCAGTAATGAAGAAGCTCGCGTAGTGCGTGAGCATGGCTTCGAAGGCAAGATCATGCGTGTCCGTGCGGCTAGCCGCAACGAAATTGAAAACGGCGTACAGTACGAAATCGAAGAGCTGATTGGCACTAAGATGCAGGCGGATCAAATCATCGAGATTGCATACAACTACAATACCGTTATTCCTGTTCACCTTGCTCTGAATACTTCAGGCATGGGTCGTAATGGTCTGGATCTGACAACATATGAAGGTCAGGTTGAAGGTGTGGAAATCGCAAGCGATCCTAACCTAAAAATCGTAGGTATGATGACCCACTTCCCGAATGAAGGTCTTGATGAAATCCGCCGCAAGGTTGACCGTTTCAAAGTAGAAACAAAGTGGCTAATGGACAGCGCAGGTCTGAAACGTAAAGACATCACACTGCACGTGGCTAACTCTTACATCACGCTAAATCTTCCTGAAGCACATCTGGATATGGTTCGTCCTGGCGGCATGCTGTACGGTGACTACCCTGCAACCCTACCTTACGAGCGCATCGTGTCTTTCAAAACACGCGTAGCATCACTGCACTTCTTCCCTGCAGGCAGCACAATCGGCTACGGCAGCACTAAAGTTTTAGAGCGTGACTCTATCCTGGCTAACCTGCCTATCGGCTACTCAGACGGTTTCGCCCGTTCGCTAAGCAACAAAGCTGACGTTCTGATCAACGGTCAGCGTGCTCGCGTAATGGGTAAAGCGTCAATGAACACTACTATGGTTGATGTCACTGACATCATTGGTGTTCAGGCAAACGACGAAGTAGTTGTATTTGGCCGCCAAGGCTTTGAAGAAATCACAGCAGAAGAAACCGAAGAGAAAAGCGGTCGTATTCTGCCTGAGCACTACACTATCTGGGGTGCAACTAACCCTCGCGTTTACCGTTAAACGGCAAGTGCAATAATCACCAAGGCCAGTCTCATACTGGCCTTTTTTATGTCTATTGTTTAATAAAGTCATTCCATCAAAACGATAAATAAGATCATCGCCAATTTGATCGTTTTTTCTCACCATTTGGCTCATCGTCGCGCTCCAAACCAGAAGCAGATGTTCAATGTAAATTTGTCGACACGAACGATCCTTTTTGTTCGCTTTGCAGGATAAGTCTATGCATACTCCGCTGCTTTGGAGGTCAAGATGCATACAACATTCGAACAAATTTTCGATCTTGGCCCATTCAGTTGGCCTGCCCTATTTTGCTGTGCCATCAATGGGTTAATGATTGGCATAGAACGCCAAACCCGTGGTAAACCAGTAGGTATTCGCACAGCAATTCTCATTATTTCAGGCACCTACCTGTTTATGTCGATGGCAGTGTCATTATCACCAAACACGCTCGACCAAGCTCGTGTGCTTGGTCAGATAATTACTGGCGTCGGCTTCTTGGGTGCAGGCGTGATGATGACGCTGGATGGCAAAATCCATGGCGTCACTTCGGCAGCCGTCATTTGGGTACTGGCAGGGCTCGGTTTGATGATCGGCCTCGGTTACTTAATGCAATCGGTCGTGATTACCTTGCTTGCGTTGAGCGTTCTGCTTGGCGTGGATAAAGCAGAAAACCGTATCAAGGCGTTACGTCGCGGTGTTCATCAAAAAATTCAGCAGCGCAAAACCTCCTCTCGCTTGATCAAATAAGAGAATGGTTGGCCTGTTTCAATTTTCCAATAAAAAAGCCCGCGAACATCGCGGGCTTTTTGGTATCTGGCTTTCGCTAAGATTATTTAGCGAAGTTGATGATAGGGAAACATTTGAAGAAGCCGTTATCCGCACAGTTCAACAGACCAATTTGCACGCCATCGATTTGGTCAGTCATGTTGAAGAAGCCAAGTTGGAAGTTAGACTTTTTAGAAATACTCGCCAGACCAACGTCTGCCATGGTGTAACCTTCTGAGTAGTTCACCGCACTCCAG
Source organism: Vibrio parahaemolyticus (assembly GCF_900460535.1). Classification (NCBI taxonomy): domain Bacteria; kingdom Pseudomonadati; phylum Pseudomonadota; class Gammaproteobacteria; order Vibrionales; family Vibrionaceae; genus Vibrio; species Vibrio parahaemolyticus. Next base: position 3,099,997 of record NZ_UHIL01000001.1, read on the forward strand.
TTTAGGCCTTTCACGTTGTTCGTGATGTTTACCGCACCAAAGTTCACACCGGTTGTTTGGCCTTGGTTCCAGTTAACCAAACCAAGTGACGCACCTTTCATTTCTTGGTTTACTTTCGCTGCCCCAAAGAACAGACCGAAGTTCACACCCGTAGTACGGTCAGTTTCAGACATACCTAGAACAGAGAAGTCGACGCCTTTTACTTCGTTTACTTGGCCATGTAGTACCGCCAAACGAACACCACCAACAGCAGAGTTTGATGGAGCGTTAGTATGGTCGATCGTTGAAAACATCACAGGGGTGCTGTTCGCAAGAGCAACAGGTGATGCGATAGTGGCTGCAACAGCCAATGACGTCATAAGCTTTTTCATTTTTATCTCCATGATGGTAAGCAGTAATTTACAACATAGTGTAATGTTCAGATTTTGCGCTATTCGGACACAAAAAGTGTTAGCAATAGGTCATATTTAACAATCTGACTATCCTAGAAAAAAATTCATCTCAGTTATTTTTCTGTTTTTCCACTGACGCTGCCGGAACGCATCCCTCACAATTCACATCTTCTTTTACCTGCACTGAAAAATGCACAGTGGGCAAACGCCAGACGCAAAAAAGCCGAGGTTCACACCTCGGCTTTTTGTTCTACTCAGCTTGGAATAGCGCGGGATGATTACATCATGCCCATGCCACCCATACCGCCCATACCACCCATGTCAGGCATGCCTGCGCTTTCTTTTTGTGGTAGGTCAGTTACCATCGCTTCTGTTGTGATCATTAGACCAGCGACAGACGCTGCAAATTGTAGAGCGCTACGAGTTACTTTAGTTGGGTCTAGGATACCCATCTCTAGCATGTCACCGTATTCACCCGTCGCTGCGTTGTAGCCGTAAGAACCTTCACCCGCTTTCACGTTGTTCGCAACAACAGAGTCTTCGTCACCTGCGTTCTTCGTGATTTGACGGATTGGCGCTTCCATTGCGCGAAGCGCAACGCGGATACCAACGTTTTGTTCTTCGTTGTCGCCTTCTAGGTCAACAATCTTAGATGCAGCGCGGATTAGTGCAACACCACCACCAGCAACTACGCCTTCTTCAACCGCTGCGCGAGTCGCGTGTAGCGCGTCTTCTACGCGGTCTTTTTTCTCTTTCATTTCAACTTCAGTCGCTGCACCAACTTTGATTACTGCAACACCGCCAGCCAGTTTAGCAACACGCTCTTGTAGTTTCTCTTTGTCGTAGTCTGAAGTTGCGTCTTCGATTTGTTGACGAATTTGAGCAACGCGGCCTTGGATCATCGCTTCTTCACCCGCACCATCGATGATGGTTGAGTTTTCTTTCGTGATGCTTACGCGCTTAGCCTGACCTAGATCTTCAAGCGTTACTTTTTCTAGTTCTAGACCGATTTCTTCAGAAATCACAGTACCGCCAGTTAGGATAGCGATGTCTTGTAGCATTGCTTTACGACGGTCACCAAAACCAGGCGCTTTAACCGCAGCAACTTTCACGATGCCACGCATGTTGTTCACAACCAATGTCGCTAGTGCTTCGCCTTCTACGTCTTCTGCGATGATTAGCAGTGGACGAGATGCTTTTGCTACTGCTTCTAGAGTTGGTAGAAGCTCACGAATGTTTGAGATCTTCTTATCAACTAGAAGGATGAATGGGTTTTCTAGCTCAACGCTGCCCGCTTCTTGGTTGTTGATGAAGTAAGGAGATAGGTAACCGCGATCGAACTGCATACCTTCTACTACGTCTAGCTCGTCTTGTAGAGCCTGACCTTCTTCAACAGTGATAACACCGTCGCGGCCAACGCGTTCCATTGCTTCAGCAATGATGTTACCTACGCTTGCGTCAGAGTTCGCAGAGATAGTACCAACCTGAGCGATTGCTTTGGTGTCGTTACACTCAACAGAAAGCTCTTTTAGTTGCTCTACTGCCGCTGCAACAGCTTTGTCGATACCGCGCTTAAGATCCATTGGGTTCATACCCGCTGCAACTGCTTTTAGACCTTCATTTACGATTGCTTGCGCTAGTACGGTTGCTGTTGTTGTACCGTCACCCGCAGCGTCGTTTGCTTTAGACGCTACTTCTTTAACCATTTGCGCGCCCATGTTCTGGAACTTGTCTTCCAGCTCAATTTCACGCGCTACAGATACACCGTCTTTAGTGATGGTTGGAGCACCGAAAGATTTATCTAGAACTACGTTACGACCTTTAGGACCCAGTGTTACTTTCACTGCGTCAGCCAGAACGTTTACACCTTCTAGCATCTTAACTCGTGCGTCATTACCAAATTTAACGTCTTTAGCAGCCATCTTTGATTTCCTTTCTAAAATTCTTTGTGTTTGATTTTCAATTTGAATCTGAGCAAAAAATTACTCAATGATTGCTATTATTCAACGATCGCCATGATGTCGTTTTCAGACATGACAAGCACTTCTTTACCGTCGATTTTTTCAGTTTTAGTGCCGTAACCTTCAGCGAAGATAACGGTGTCACCAACTTTTACGTCTAGCGGTAGTACTGTGCCGTTTTCTAGGATGCGGCCTTTGCCTACAGCTAGAACAACACCGCGAGTTGATTTTTCCGCAGCAGAACCAGTAAGAACGATGCCACCAGCAGACTTAGATTCAACTTCTTTACGTTCAACGATAACTCGGTCATGTAATGGACGAATGTTCATCGGTCGTCTCTCCTGAAAATTTCCATGTTTATTTGATAATTGCCCGCGTTGGGGCACGTGATCCCTATATAAGGGGTCAAACGAGTAATCCCAAGGGGGAGACGTATTTTTTTTGTGACTTAGTTAAAATAACGAACAGCTAAGCAACGGTTTGCGTGCGAAATGCTCACTCGCCCAGCTTCTCGCTTTCTTGTATCCTTGCAGTTTGCCCACCAGATAGATGTTCAACATGCTGGAAAAGAACAAGCCAGAAAACCACGCGACAGATAAGCATGGTTTGCTGAGCGCGCCCATTCCCGAAACACTGCGCAAGATGACCGTCCCCATGACTATGGGCATGATCGCAATTTTGATGTTTAACTTGGTGGATACGTTTTTTATCTCGTTGTTGGGGACGCATGCCCTGGCGGCAATCAGCTACACGTTTCCTGTCACCTTTGCGGTTAACTGCATCACGATGGGGATCGGGATGGGGCTATCGACCAACATTGGCCGCTTACTTGGTCAAGGTCATGCTCCACAAGCGGCGCGATTTACGACTCACGGTTTGCTGTTGGCGGTATTGCTCGTCGCTATCGCTTCTTCTATTGGCTTTGCTACCATTGCGCCACTGTTTCGTTTCCTTGGCGCGGCCGACGATCTGATTCCACTCATCGAACAATACATGCAGGTGTGGTATCTCACCATTCCACTGTTGGTGATTCCAATGGCGGGCAACAGTGCGATCCGTGCCACTGGCGACACTAAGACACCCGCTAAGATCATGATGTTGGCCGGTCTGATCAACGGCATGCTCGATCCACTACTGATTTTCGGTTATGGCCCCTTCCCAGAACTTGGCATTCAGGGCGCTGCTATAGCGAGTGCCTTTAGTTGGCTAGGCGCTTTGTGCGGCTCTTTCTATGTGTTGGTGAAACGCGAAAAACTGCTCGCACAACCTCAATGGGCCTCATTGAAACAAGATTGGCAACAGACGTTAAAAATTGGCACCCCTGCAGCGCTATCCAATGCGATGAATCCGTTGTCGGGCGCGATTTTGATGATGCTGCTATCTAGCCACGGCACGGCAGCGGTGGCAGCTTACGGCGCTGCGCAGCGTATTGAGTCGATTCTGATCTTAGTGTTGATGTCGCTGACCTCCGCACTCACGCCATTTATGGCGCAGAACTTAGGGGCAAAAAATCCTCAGCGCGCTTTCTCTGGTTTGTTTCTCAGCATGCGTTTTGCTGTGGTGTTCCAAGGGTTTATCTTCTTGATGATGGTGCCATTGAGCATTCCTTTAGCGGCGTTATTTTCACAAGAAGAAACAGTGAAGAATCTACTTTGGCACTATCTACTCGTGGTTCCATTTAGCTATGGTTTCCAAGGTATTGTGATGATGTTGGTGAGTGGGCTGAATGCGATGCACAAGCCGCTACGCGCTTTCCAATGGAGCTTCATGCGTCTGTTCGTGTTTACGTTGCCTGCTGCATGGGTTGGCAGCCAAGTGTACAGCATTGAAGGCTTGTTCATCGGTATTGCGCTGGGCAACACACTAGGTGGGCTGCTGGGTTACATGTTCGCGTTGCGCGAACGTAAATTGACGCTGATTGAACAAAACAGCGCTTCGTAAGATTCTACCCGATACATCAGCTTCCTTTCGCTGATACTCAAATACAAAAAAACCGCGGAAAGCCGCGGTTTTTTTGTATCTATTTCAAGCTTGCTTAGAACAGTTCTTCAGCAACTTTGTATAAATCGTTACGCACTGGACGCTTCATGTTTTCGATCGCGTCGATGATGTCGTGGTGAACAAGTTGCTCTTTCACGATACCGACACAGCGACCGCCATGACCTTCAAGCAGTAGGTGAACAGCGTAGTTACCCATGCGAGATGCTAAAACGCGGTCAAATGCAGTTGGACGACCACCACGTTGGATGTGACCAAGTACTGTTGCACGAGTTTCACGACCTGTAGCCGCTTCAATGTCACGAGCCAGTTCATTTGCATCCATCATTAGCTCAGTAAGCGCGATGATTGCGTGTTTCTTACCTTTTGCGATGCCGTCTTGGATGTTGCTGATCAGCTTGTCTTTGTCTAGACCGGTTTCTGGAGTGATGATGTACTCACAACCACCCGCGATTGCAGACATCAGAGTTAGGTCACCACAGTGACGGCCCATGATTTCTACAATTGAAATACGTTGGTGAGAAGAAGAAGTATCACGTAGACGGTCGATTGCATCGATAACTGTGTTTAGTGCACTTAGGTAGCCCACTGTGTAGTCAGTACCAGCGATATCGTTATCGATTGTGCCTGGAAGACCGATACATGGGTAACCCATTTCAGTCAGTTTCTTCGCACCCATGTACGAACCGTCGCCACCGATCACGACTAGCGCATCAATACCATGTTTCTTTAGGTTCTCGATCGCTTTTTCACGCACTTCCACTTGTTTAAATTCAGGGAAACGTGCAGAACCTAGGAACGTACCACCTTTGTTGATCACATCTGAAACGCTAGAACGATCTAGCTTCTCGATGCGGCCTTCGTATAGGCCTAGGTAGCCGTCGTACACACCGAAAACTTCCAATCCCTCGGATAGTGCTGTACGTACTACGCCGCGTATAGCAGCGTTCATACCAGGTGCGTCACCGCCACTTGTTAAAACACCGATCTTCTTAATCATGCTCACCCTCGATCTTTGGCAATCAATTATTTAATTTTCTTTTAGGCCCCTTGTTACCAAGCAACCTGCATAATCCAGAACTGTGCGTTATGTTACATTTCCTCTACAGGAATACCAATTAAAACGCACTTTTTTATGTAACTTTTCTACTTATGTAAGAGTATTACAGTTTCTCTTTGAAACTTTGTTGATTCACATCAGGATCACGAATCTTAATAAGCATTGATGGAAAGATAGTCAATAAGCGCTTGTTTGTCGTTAAGATCAAAACGTTTTTTCGACTCTTACCAATCTTGTGCTTTTTGCTCTTTTTCTGGCCCAAATACCACCGACAATGGATCTTGATGGATCAATACATCCGCCTCTGGGAACAATGCCAACAAATTATCTTCCACTTTATCGGCAATATAATGCGCCTCAATTAAACGCAAGTTGTCATCCAACTCCAAATGCAATTGAATAAAACGTGTTGGACCAGACATACGGGTACGCAACTGATGTACACCCAACACGCCTTTCACGCTCAAACAAGCTTGGTTAATTTGCTCAAGCTCTTCATCGGGCAGCTTTCTGTCGAGCAACGTTTGAATCGCTTCGCTGACCATTTTGAAGGCGCTGTAAAGAATGAAGATACCAATACCAATCGCGAAGACCGCATCCGCTTGCGTTACACCAAAATAGCTGAGCCCAAGCGCGACCATGATCGCCCCGTTCATGTATAAATCCGTTTGGTAGTGCAACGAATCTGCCGCGATTGCTTGGCTGCCCGTGATGCGCACCACGCGTTTCTGGAACATGACCAAACCAAACGTCACCATCATCGCAAACAAGGAGACATACACACCCAGCTCCGGCGCGTTCAGCTCGTGTGGCCTGAAGAAACGATCGATACCGTTTAGGATCAAAAATACCGCAGAGCCGGAGATAAACATCGCCTGTGCCAACGCAGCGAGAGACTCGGCCTTACCATGCCCAAAAGTGTGTTCTCTGTCGGCTGGTTGCAGCGAATAGCGAACCACCACCAAATTCACCACTGAAGCGGCGATGTCCAGCATCGAATCAATAAGCGATGCCAATAGGCTGACCGATCCCGTCACCCACCATGTGATGACTTTTACAATGAGAAGAAGCGTCGCCACTATGGTTGCTGTCCAAGCTGCCGTCGTGACTAAGCGTGCATATTGCTGTTTCATAATCAAAGAGTTAACTCAAACCGTATTTTGAGTATACGTTGAATGCGCGTGAAATCGCCAGATCAAAAAGAGGCAACCTGTGGCTGCCTCTTCATATATATCATCGGATCATGACTTAATTATTGCGGTGTTTTCCCATGCGTTGTTGCATTTGGTCACCACATTCTTGCATGCGCTCGTTTTGCAGTTTTACAAATTCAGCTTTTTGCTCTGGAGTCAGCACGCTCAACATTTGGTGTTTTCTCTCCAGCATTTTCACGCGGTGCTCAGTTTGGCGCTCAACCATCTCTTTCGCTAGAGCTGTGGCTTGCGCTTCATCGAACGTATCCGCTAGCAATAGAGACTGCATTTTCGCGTGATGCGCTTGGCGCTCTGCCATGCGTGCTTCGCGGTTTTGTGAATATTTGCCTTTCATTTCCGCACGGTTTGCATCACGGAAAGATTGCAGTTGGTCTTTTTGTGCATCAGTTAAGTTCAAATCGCGCATGATGCCACGGTCCATACCCATACCACATTCATCACGTGGGCCTTTGTGGTGATCTTTACCGCCAAATGCGAATGCACTCGCAGTGCCTAAAGTTAGAGGTAGAACAACAGCAGCTAACACAAGTTTTTTTGCAGATTTCATAATTCGATTCCTTACACAAGTGAGTGATTCTTCTGGGCTGTTTTCACAGCGCTTGAGTATAGAATACGACTCGCTAAGTAAAGCGGCGTATAGGGAGCGTAAAGAATCGTAAAGAGTGATTTTTGCCCTCTTCGTCGCACATCAATCCAATGTAATATTAAGTAAACGGTAACTGACCAAAGGTGCCCCGATGGCAAACATTCTTTTAATTGATGACGACATAGAACTGACAAGCCTATTAAAAGAGGTGCTCAGCTTCGAAGGATTCGAAGTCAGTGAAGCAAACGACGGTGAAGCCGGCCTTGCCGCAATCAACAGCGATATCGACCTCATCCTACTGGATGTAATGATGCCAAAATTAAATGGTATGGAAACGCTGAAGCGTCTGCGAGAGAACTGGGAAACCCCCGTGTTGATGTTGACCGCCAAAGGCGAAGAGATTGATCGAGTGATCGGTTTAGAGCTCGGCGCAGATGACTACTTACCAAAACCTTTCAGTGACCGAGAGCTGCTCGCTCGTATTCGCGCGATTTTACGTCGCACCAGTAACACGCAGAAAAACGGCAAAAACAGCGATTGTATTGAGTACCAAGAGTTGCGCCTGTATCCGGGCAAACAAGAGGCTTACTGCGATCAACAATTGCTGGATCTAACCGCAACCGAGTTCGCGCTGTTGACCCACTTTGTCCAAAACCCAGGACACGTACTCACCAAAGAGACGTTGAGCCTCGACGTACTAGGTAAAAGACTGGCGGCCTTTGACCGTGCAATCGATATGCACGTGTCGAACTTACGCAAAAAGCTGCCCGACCAAAGCAATGGCAAACCGCGCATCAAAACCCTACGTGGTCGCGGCTATATGCTGCTTGAGGAGGATTAATGCGCCTATCACGCATCAAACTGCCAAAGATTAATAGCTTGTATGGACGCATCTTTGCCATCTTTTGGTTCACTATGCTGTTGGTATTGATAGCCGTGCTATCACTGCCACATTTGGATCCAAGGAAAGCACGCGACATCCCAGACGAGCATTATCAGCGGATCATTGAAACGCGTGATGCCATTCAAAACAAGTACAGCAAAGAAACCGATCTAGGACGCATTTTATTCCGCGTCGAGGGCAACCGCGCAGGTAAACATGACCCACGACCACGAGTGTTCTTTTCGGATTACAACGGCAACGTCTTAACCACCGATAAGCGCAGCAACTTTCAACTGCGTGCGATGCAAAACTTTGTCACCAGTATTGAAGATTACAACAAGCCAAAACAGAGACTTTATGGCCGCTATATGATTGCCGGCCCTGTGCCAATCGTTCTGGCCGACTCTGAACTGCTGATGTACGTTGGCTTTAAATGGAACGAGCCACCACCGCTGCTGCTACGTCTCTTCGACCACCCATTCCAGTTACTGTTGGCCGTCATGCTGGTGAGCACGCCATTACTGCTGTGGCTTGCTTGGGCGCTGAGCCAACCCGCACGCCGCCTTGAAGCCGCCGCACAGCGAGTGGCAAAAGGTGAGTTCGTCATCGATCCGAATCTTGAAAAAGGCACCGCAGAATTTCGTCAAGCGGGCAGCAGCTTCAACCAAATGGTCGAAGCGGTGAATCAAATGATTTCAGGTCAGCAGCGTTTACTGTCGGACATTTCTCACGAATTACGCTCGCCACTCACTCGATTGCGCATGGCCAGTGCATTAGCGACGCGCAAACAGGGTGACAGCCCTGAGTTGGTTCGCATTGATACCGAAGCGCAGCGCCTTGAGCAGATGATCAGCGAATTGCTTGAGCTCTCGCGCATGCAGGTGAACAGCCACATGACACGCGAGACACAGCCAATAGAAAGTTTGTGGGAAGAGATCATTAAAGATGCGCAGTTTGAAGCCGAGCAAATGGGTAAAACACTCCGCTATTCAGAGATCCCTGAGCGACATATCTCAGGCAACCCAAAACTGTTGATGAGCGCGGTAGAAAACATCATTCGCAACGCGATTTATTACGGAAAAGATGAAGTGCAGATAGACATTCAAGACAAGACTGACACACTGACGATTACCGTCGATGACAACGGTGATGGTGTGCCGGATGAAGAGTTAGATGCGATTTTCCGTCCATTCTATCGTGTGTCTACTGCTCGTGATCGTCACTCTGGCGGCACTGGATTAGGGTTAACCATCACAGAAAGTGCGATTCGTCAGCACAGCGGTACGATAGTCGCGAGCCGCAGCCCACTGGGAGGTTTGCGCGTCTCCATCACGCTGCCTTTAGTCAAAGTAGGCAAATAACCCTACAAGATTTCAGTTGATAATGATTTTCATTAACATTAGAGTAAATCCTCCGATTAAGGAGGATTTACTATGTCGCATACATTTCCCGCTCTGCCTTACCCATACGATGCGTTAGAGCCATACATCGACGCAAAAACCATGGAAGTGCATTACAGCAAACACCACAAAACTTACTTCGATAAATTCGTCACCGCCGTGCAAGGCAGTGAGCTTGAAACACAATCGCTAGACGAAATCTTCGCAGCCGTTTCGCAACATAGCCCAGCCATTCGCAACAATGGCGGCGGCTACTACAACCACATCCTTTACTGGAATTGCATGTCGCCAGAAGGCGGCGGTGAACCACAAGGCGCACTTGCGCAAGCCATCAACGACAAGTTTGGTCACTTCGAAAAGTTCAAAGACGAATTCGCTCAAGCAGCCGTTAATACGTTTGGATCTGGCTTTGCATGGTTAGTTGTGAAAGATGGCGACATCCACATCACCTCCACCAGCAATCAGGATAACCCGTTAATGGACGTGGCCGATGTACGCGGCGAGCCTATCCTTGCATTAGATGTGTGGGAGCACGCGTACTACATCAGTTATCAGAACCGTCGACCAGAATACATCGACGCTTGGTGGAATGTGGTGAACTGGCGCGCCGTCGAAGAGAACTACGCTCGCGCGCTCGTGTAACCGCTAACGATAAAGGGGGAAGGTTGGTAAGCGCCAAGCCCTCTTTTGTACCCAAGTCGCTGCACTTGGGTATATACTGCCCCTCTCTTTGACCAACTCTATTTCAATACCATGTTTGATATCGCTTTATACGAACCAGAAATCGCGCCGAATACCGGCAACATCATTCGACTTTGTGCCAACTGCGGTGCAAACCTGCATTTGATTGAACCGCTGGGTTTCGATCTGGAAGAGAAAAAAGTCCGCCGCGCAGGATTGGATTATCACGATTTGGCTCGCGTAACGCGTCATAAGAACTATCAAGCATTCTTGGAATATCTCGATAAAGAAAAGCAAGGCAATTACCGTCTGTTTGCTTGCACCACCAAAACCACAGGTCACCACGTTGATGCGCAATACCAAGCAGGTGATGTGTTGATGTTTGGTCCTGAAACTCGCGGCCTACCAGCAGAGATCATTGAAGGCTTGCCAATGGAACAGCGTATTCGCATCCCAATGATGCCAGACGCGCGCAGCCTGAACCTTTCGAATGCCGTTGCGATCATTGCTTTTGAAGCCTGGCGTCAAATGGGCTTTGAAGGGGCGTTGTAAGCTCAACAAATTCCAGACACAAAAAAGGGCGCGGAATGCGCCCTTTTTTTTCTTGATTCACTGATTCAATCAGTTGAGCTTGTTACGATCATCGTCGTCTTTACGCTCGTATTCACCTTCGAAGGTGTTGCCGTTGTCCGAGCGAGAATCGAACGGGTCACGATGAAACGGATCTTGCTCAAATGGCCCTTGGTTTGAGAAACCACCTTGGAAGCCACCACCATGCATGGTTTTGACGACCATCTTGCTCATCAAGTATTTCGCAATCGCGGCACGCGGCGCAGGCAGCAATACCACCATACCCAACGCGTCGGTCATAAAGCCGGGTGTCAGCAATAGCACACCGGCAACCGCTAGCATCACACCTTCAAAAATTTGCTGTGCTGGAATTTCGCCTTGTTCAAGACGGCCCTGAACAGACATCAAGGTTTGAATACCTTGGCTGCGCACTAATGACGCGCCGACAAATGCCGTGATCAGCACTAATGCGATGGTTGGCCAGAGACCTAAAAAGCCCCCCACCTGAATAAATAAGCCAATTTCAATGATTGGGACGAAAATAAACGCCAATAATAAGATAGGAAACACACGCCCTCCTTTGTTTAATTCAGTGTAATGGTAAAAGCCAAGTAACCTCAAACGAATCGTTGTAAAAAAGCGTGTTCATACTCATGGCTTTTTTATTCAGGCGAACACACAGGCAAACTTTGCGAAAACACGCTATACATTTATGCGTTGCATTTGTGCGCATACCGATTTTTTCGTGCTTGAAAAGTGCCAATTTCGAACTCTAAAAAACCATGTTTGTCGAGGAAAATTGAATACCCACAAAGGGTTATTAATAACCCGTTCATACTTTGCAAATTATTGACTCATGAAAAGCGAAAAAGGTGATCTAGTTACTATTTTTATGCGCTAGGTGCAGTATGATGTGCCACATAAGTCAGGACGGATTTTCCAGCCAAAAATTCTGATGAATGGATTCTAGATTGCAGAAATGGCTAATAAATAACTTTATTATCAGAATTATCATCTAAGGATCCTGCTATGGCTACCCTATCTGATGCTCCAAAAACAGCAAACCAAGCCACTCGTATTGAAGAAGATCTATTAGGTCAACGTCATGTCCCTGCTGATGCGTACTACGGCATTCATACCCTACGTGCGATCGAAAACTTCAACATCTCTAACGTAACTATTTCTGACGTACCTGAGTTCGTACGCGGCATGGTGATGACGAAGAAAGCAGCAGCGTTGGCGAACAAAGAACTTGGCGCCATTCCTAAAGAAGTTGCTAACTACATCCTAGAAGCGTGTGATTTGATCCTAGAAACAGGCAAGTGTATGGATCAGTTCCCTTCAGACGTATTCCAAGGCGGCGCGGGTACTTCCGTTAACATGAACACTAACGAAGTTATCGCGAACGTTGCACTTGAACTGATGGGCAAAGAAAAAGGCCAATACGAGTTCATCAACCCGAACGACCACGTTAACAAGAGCCAATCTACTAACTGTGCGTACCCAACTGGTTTCCGTATCGCGGTTTACAACAGCGTACACAAACTAATGGAAGCGATTGAATACCTAAAAGGCGCATTCGATCTTAAAGCAACTGAATTCAAAGACGTATTGAAGATGGGTCGTACTCAGCTTCAAGACGCAGTACCAATGACTGTTGGTCAAGAGTTCCACGCTTGGGCTGTAACGCTAAACGAAGAGATTCGTGCTCTAGATTACACATCTAAACTCCTACTAGAAATCAACCTAGGTGCAACCGCAATCGGTACTGGTCTTAACACACCAACTGGTTACCAAGCTCTAGCAGTGAAACACCTAGCGGAAGTAACTGGCCTTGACGTTGTACCTGCAGAAGACCTAATCGAAGCGACTTCTGACTGTGGCGCATACGTAATGACTCACGGCGCACTAAAACGTCTAGCAGTGAAACTATCGAAGATCTGTAACGACCTTCGTCTACTTTCTTCTGGTCCTCGCGCGGGTCTAAATGAGTTGAACCTACCTGAAATGCAAGCAGGTTCTTCAATCATGCCAGCGAAAGTAAACCCAGTTATCCCAGAAGTAGTAAACCAAGTTTGCTTCAAAGTTCTAGGTAACGACAACACGGTTTCTTTCGCAGCAGAAGGCGGTCAGCTACAGCTAAACGTAATGGAACCGGTTATCGCACAAAGCATGTTTGAGTCTATCTCTCTACTACACAATGCGTGTGTGAACCTACGTGATAAATGTATCGACGGCATCACTGTAAACAAAGAAATCTGTGAGAACTACGTTTACAACTCAATCGGTATCGTAACTTACCTAAACCCATACATTGGCCACCACGAAGGTGACATTGTCGGTAAGATTTGTGCAGAAACTGGTAAGAGTGTTCGTGAAGTCGTACTTGAGCGCGGCCTGCTAACTGCAGAAGAACTTGATGAAATCTTAACAGTTGAAAACTTCATGCATCCTACTTACAAAGCGAAACGCTACGAGTAAGCATTGAAGCTAAGGGGGGCCATCCAGGCCCCTTTTTTAGGCTTTTTCACGGTAACCACATTTTTAATAAGCTTTTATTACCGTAGGCCGCTGGGTTCTGATTCTCTGAACATTTACTCCTGTTCCTGAGTGTTCAAAAAATCAGAATCAAATAAAAAACTAAAGAGGTATCAATATGGTCATGGTCGAACTCTTCGTGGTTCTGCTCTTCATCTATTTGGGGGCAAGAATCGGCGGTATCGGCATTGGTTTTGCCGGTGGTGCTGGGGTCATAGCGTTGTCTTTGATCTTGGGTGTCCCGACAAGCCAAGCGTACATTCCTGTTGACGTAATTTTGATCATCATGTCTGTAATCACGGCTATCGCAGCAATGCAAGTGGCTGGCGGTTTGGATTGGATGGTACAAGTTGCGGAAGACTTTTTGCGTAAACACCCTGAGCGCATCACCTTTTACGCGCCAATCGTGACATTCCTAATGACACTAATGGCAGGTACAGGTCACACAGCATTCTCTACTCTACCGGTTATTGCAGAAGTAGCGAAAGGCCAAGGCGTTCGTCCTTCTCGTCCACTGTCTATCGCGGTTGTGGCATCGCAAATCGCTATCACAGCTTCTCCAATTTCAGCGGCAGTTGTGGCGTTTGCAGCTATGTTGCATCCGTTTGGTGTGGATTACCTAACGCTACTTGCGATCTGTATTCCAACCACGTTCATCGCTTGTATGATCGGTGCATTCGTTGCGAACTTCATGGGCTGTGAGCTAAAAGACGATCCAGAATACCAAGAGCGTCTAGAGAAAGGCCTAATCAAGCTAAACACAGAAGCAAAACGTGAAATCCTACCAACTGCGAAAAAAGCGACGTTCATCTTCCTTGGCGCTATCGCTTTCGTCGTGTGCTACGCAGCGGCTATCTCTGGTTCAGTGGGTCTAATCGAGAACCCAGCACTGGGTCGTAACGAAGCAATCATGACGGTAATGCTGGCAGCCGCCGCGGCGATCGTAATGAGCTGTAAAATTGATGCTGGCAAAATCCCAGCAGCAGCGACATTCCGTTCTGGTATGACAGCGTGTGTGTGTGTTCTTGGTGTGGCATGGCTAGGTTCTACGTTCGTTAACGCGCACGTTGATGGCATCAAAGAAGTGGCTGGTGCACTACTAGCTGACTACCCATGGATGCTAGCACTTGTTCTATTCTTCGCGTCTATGCTGCTTTACTCGCAAGGTGCAACTACCGTTGCGCTTATGCCTGCAGCACTTGCAATCGGTGTAGCGCCACTAACAGCGGTTGCGTCTTTCGCAGCAGTAAGTGCGCTATTCGTACTACCAACTTACCCAACGCTACTAGCTGCGGTTGAGATGGATGACACGGGTTCAACTCGTATCGGTAAGTACGTATTTAACCACCCGTTCTTCGTTCCAGGCGTGGTCACCATCGCATCAGCGGTAGCACTTGGCTTCGCATTCGGTGGTCTACTGATCTAGTAGAAACAGAGTCTTACTCGGGGAGCTTCGGCTCCCTTTTTTCTTTTCTGCGCCTTGAGTATTGCTTAACAAATCTTCACTTGGATGAAACTTATTAACTCGCCTGCGGGTCTGATTGAGTTACACTAACGGCAATTATCTAAGATGAATTGAACCTTTTATGCGCGCATTACTTTCCGTTTTACTCTTAGGGCTCATTACCTTTTCCACTCCGTCTTTGGCTTTATTTGGCAAAGACCAGTTTAATAATAGCCAGAACAACAGCTTTGGTAGCAGCAACGACAGCTTTGTTCCGGTCGACCAAGCGTTCCCATTTAACTTCTACCAACAAGACGACAAGTTGATGCTCGATTGGCAGGTACGTGACGGCTACTATCTGTATCAAGAGCGCTTGTCTGTGTCTGGTGAAAACATCTCTCTTGGCGAACTGCAAATGGAAAACGGCACGCCACATAAAGATGAATTTTTCGGTGATGTGCACATCTACACCACGCCTTTATTTGTGAATGTACCACTTGATGAGTGGCAAGAAGGCGCGCGCGTGATTGTGCAATATCAAGGCTGTGCGAAGGCTGGATTCTGCTACCCGCCAGAAACTCGCATCATTCCCATTGACGCTTTTACGGCTTCCATTGCTGATTCCGCTGTCGCAACAAAACCAACGCAATCAACAGCAAACAACAACCAAACAAATGCGACATCACCAACGGCGAGCACGTCAGTGTCATCAAACAATGCTCCCGCACCAGTCACTGAGCAAGACAGCCTCGCGGCGAACCTTGCTGACAATTGGTGGACTCCGCTGCTATTTTTAGCTCTCGGTGTAGGCTTAGCGTTTACGCCATGCGTTCTGCCAATGTACCCAATTTTGACCAGCATCGTACTTGGCAGCGGGAAACTCAGTCAACGCCGCGCTCTGGGTTTATCCCTAGTTTACGTGCAAGGCATGGCGCTAACTTACACTCTTCTCGGCTTAGTGGTGGCATCAGCAGGCATGCAGTTCCAAGCGGCGATGCAACACCCATATGTGTTGATTGGTTTGAGTATCTTATTCGTCACGTTGGCACTCTCCATGTTTGGTGTGTACACCCTGCAATTGCCAAGCAGTGTACAAACGTGGCTAAACAACCTAAGCAACAAACAACAAGGCGGCAGCAGCGCAGGCGTATTCGCGATGGGTGCGATCTCAGGTCTGGTGTGCTCACCGTGTACCACAGCACCTCTGTCGGGCGCACTACTCTACGTTGCACAAAGTGGTGACTTGCTGACTGGTGGTATTGCGCTTTACGCACTGGCGATGGGTATGGGTATTCCGCTGATTCTCGTGGCGGTATTTGGCAACAAACTGCTGCCAAAAGCTGGCGGTTGGATGGACCGCGTGAAGACACTATTTGGTTTCATTCTGCTGGCAGCACCAATCTTCTTGCTTGAGCGCATCTTGCCAGAAATGTGGTCGACGGCGTTGTGGTCTGCGCTCGGTATCGCGGCATTTGGTTGGTTGTATCACATCAAAAACAGCTTGGAGTTTGGTGGCTGGAAGCAAAGCGCAATTGGCATTATTGCCGTCCTCGGTTTGTTCGCCTCCGCGCAACCAGCACTGAATTATTGGTTTGGCAATCACGAAACCCAAGCACAGCAAACAACGGTTAGCTTTACTCGCATTGCTAATGTGGCCGAGCTTGAAGATCAACTGGCGTTGGCGAAAGCAGCAGGTAAACCTGTCATGCTCGACTTCTACGCCGACTGGTGTGTAGCGTGTAAAGAGTTTGAGAAGTACACCTTCCACGATCCAAAAGTCGAAGCCAAGCTGCAAGACTTTGTGTTGCTGCAAGCGGATGTCACCAAAAACCAAGTGCAAGATATTGAGCTACTCAAACACATGAACGTGCTGGGTTTGCCGACCATCGAATTCTGGGATGCGAAAGGCGAACACGTTTCAAACGCTCGTTTAACTGGTTTTATGCAAGCCGAGCCTTTCTTAGAGCACATCAATCGATTCTGATATCACATCATTCAAACGCCAGCGATTTTCGCTGGCGTTTTTTGTTGCACAGATTTGAATGAGAAAAATGCGGCTATATGCAATTTTCCTAATAAAAGTCGATTTGGTTCAGACTTTTAGCGAATAAATATTGTCCACCTTCTCAAAGCTGGACAATAATTCATTTAACGAAATAGTCAAAAGTGTTTAACGTCATGGATTCGACCTACACCATCATCATCGCCGATGATCACCCTCTCTTCCGTAATGCATTGTTCCAATCGGTACACATGGCTGTCAGTGGTGCCAATCTGCTTGAAGCAGACTCTCTTGATGCCCTGCTTGCATTACTCTCCAAAGAGGAAGAGCCGGATTTGGTGCTGTTGGATCTCAAAATGCCTGGGGCTAATGGAATGTCAGGGCTTATCCACTTAAGAGCGGAATACCCAGATTTGCCTATCGTCGTGGTATCCGCCAGCGAAGAGCCAACGGTGGTGAGTCAAGTGAAGAGCCATGGTGCGTTTGGCTTTATTCCGAAATCGAGTGATATGCGTGAACTGGTCAATGCACTCAACCAAGTGCTCAATGGCGACCCATACTTCCCTGAAGGGCTGATCACCAATAACGCAGCGTGTAATGATTTAGCAGAGAAGATTGCCGCGCTAACGCCACAGCAATACAAAGTGTTGGGGATGTTGTCTGATGGCTTGCTGAACAAACAAATCGCTTACGAGTTGAATGTATCAGAAGCCACCATCAAAGCACACATGACGGCGATTTTCCGCAAGCTCGGCGTGAAGAACCGCACGCAAGCCGTCATCATGTTAACGGAAATGAATGATTAGGACTTAGTCCTCCTCTTCCCCTTCCTCTTCTTCATTGGGTAAACGTAAACCAACCTTAGTCACTTGGTGATCCACCACGTCCGCGATTACCCATTGCAAACCTTGCCATTCAAACTGGTCGCCCAAAACAGGCGTGCTACCTAGCTGTTCTTCAACAATATTGCTCAAGGTTTTATCTTGCAGTTCATCGCCCAAATTCAAACCGTACATCATCGCCACGTCGGCCAGCTTCACTTCAATATCTAAGAAGAAATCACCAAAGAAACGAGTCAGAGAGGCTTTCTCCGGCGCTTCACTGAACAACAAGCTCAGTGCAGCTAAGTCTTTCTCTTGAGCCAATACACATAGGGTATCGTCTTCTTCCAACCTGGTACTGCCCGATGGGTGAAGCAGTTCTTGATTACGGAAAACAGCCGCAATGCGCGTGCCCTCAGGCATCGATAAACTGCGCAGCGGTTCGCCAATGCACCATTTATCCGCTTTCAATCGGTAGATAAACAGTTCCCACTCACTGGTTGGGTAAATCTCCACACCAGTGCGAGAGATTGGCTCAGGCTTTGGTGGCAACTCAACCTTGGCAAGCGACATCGCTTTGGTCAGCGTACCGCCCTGAACGATCAGCGATACCATAACCACGAAGAAGGCCAAGTTGAAGTACAGCTGCGCGTCTGGTAAACCAGCCATCATAGGGAATACCGCAAGAATGATTGGCACCGCGCCACGCAAACCAACCCAAGAGACAAACCACTTCTCACGTGGCGTGAAACTCTTAAATGGCAGCAGTCCAATCCACACGGAAATAGGACGGGCAAACAAAATCATACCAAACGCAAGCGCCAAGCCTGGCACCGCAATACTCAGCAAGTTCGACGGCGTAACCAACAAACCAAGCACGAGGAACATGCCAATTTGCGCTAGCCACGTCATACCATCTAACACATGCAGAATCGAATGACGGCTGCGCGTTGGACGGTTACCCAGCAATAAACCTACGAGGTAAATCGACAAAATACCGCTGCCGCCTAACGAGTTCGACAACGCGAAAATGATCAAGCCGCCGCTGACGGTCAAAATCGAGTACAAGCCATCCGGCAGTTGATTGCGATTGATGACTTTCCACAAGACCCAGCCACCAGCAAAACCAAGTAGCGCACCGATACCAAACTGCTTAACAAAACTGAGCGCTAAAAATCCGGCGCTTAACTCCGTTCCCGTACTAGAAAGAATCGCAATTAACGTGACGGTCAAGAACACCGCCATTGGGTCGTTGGTGCCCGATTCAATTTCTAACGTCGAGCCAACACGTTCGTTCAGACTGCGGCCTTTCAATAAAGAGAAGACCGCGGCCGCATCCGTTGAACCGACAATCGCGCCAACCAAGATACCTTGCAATAGATCCAAATCGAACAACCAAGTCGCCATCAAACCGGTTAACAATGTCGTGATGGCTACGCCTATGGTTGCCAACGACACCGAAGGCCACAAGGCGACCCGAAAACTGGCGACTCGCGTTCGCATCCCGCCATCCAAAAGAATGATGGCGAGCGCTAAGTTACTGACTAAATAAGCGATGGAATAATTATCAAATAAGATTCCGCCAAGGCCATCTTCCCCAGCCAACATACCTACCGCAAGAAATACGAGAAGGATTGGAATCCCCAACTTTGAGGACACGGGGCTTAAAAGAACGCTCAGTGCAATCAGTAATGCACCAATCAGAAAAAAGCTGTTAATGGTGTCTGCGTCCATTCTCACCCTCCCTAAATGAAAAGCTACAAACAATCTCAACGAGTAAGCATATAAGTTCCTAAATCACCTCAACTTTAAGATGTAAGCGCGATGAGTTAAGCACAGGCTTTATTGTGCCTCAAAACCGTGCTCCGGTACGAAAACTTTATGTAAACAAATCACTTGAGAAGGTTGAATCTAGGTATAGATTCGGTGAAATCAATGAAGAAAAGATTAACCAATGCAACATATTGAAAATTTTATGCATCAAATCATTAGACCTTAGGCTAATTTAACACCTTTTTAACATCATTAAATCTTATCGATTTCGCCATAAACGCCCATTATTCGGTCGTTTTTCCTTTTTTACGCCCCGACTAAAGTTGAAAAGAGTTATTGCCAACACCTTGCTAATGTACATTGTGAAACATTTTTTTAACAACAATACCAATCGTAAGGAGACGGCAATGGCATTTGAAAGCGAAGAAAGAGCCAAAGCCTATTGGGACAAAAACGTGAAGCTCATGATCGGTCTAATGGTCATCTGGTTCGTCGTGTCTTTCGGCTGCGGCATTTTATTTGTCGACGTACTTAATCAATTTCAATTAGGTGGATACAAACTTGGTTTCTGGTTTGCTCAGCAGGGCTCCATCTATGCCTTCCTAGGTATTATTTTCTACTACGCGTGGAGAATGCGCCAAATCGACCGTGAATTCGGCGTGGATGAGTAAGGAGTCACTCAGATGGATTTGAAAACTATCACTTATCTGGTTGTTGGTGCGACGTTTGTCCTCTACATCGGTATTGCGATTTGGGCACGCGCTGGATCAACCAAAGAGTTCTACGTCGCGGGCGGTGGTGTAAACCCTATCGCTAACGGCATGGCAACCGCAGCAGACTGGATGTCTGCGGCATCGTTTATCTCGATGGCGGGTCTGATTGCCTTCATGGGTTACGGCGGCAGCGTATTCCTAATGGGCTGGACTGGTGGTTACGTGCTGCTTGCACTGTTGCTTGCCCCTTACCTACGTAAGTTCGGTAAATTTACTGTGCCTGAGTTTGTCGGCGAGCGTTTCTACTCCAAGACAGCGCGTATCGTAGCCGTAGTGTGTCTGATCATCGCGTCGGTCACTTATGTTATCGGTCAGATGAAAGGCGTTGGCGTTGCGTTTGGTCGCTTCCTTGAGGTGGATTACTCAACCGGTCTACTGATTGGTATGTGTATCGTATTCATGTACGCCGTTCTTGGTGGCATGAAAGGCATCACTTACACGCAGATTGCTCAGTATTGCGTACTCATTTTGGCTTACACTATTCCTGCAATCTTTATCTCTCTGCAGCTTACCGGCAATCCAATTCCACAAATAGGGCTCGGCAGTACCATGGCCGGCACCGATGTCTATCTGTTAGATCGGCTCGACCAAGTGGTGACGGAGCTCGGCTTTAGTGAATACACCACTCAAGTCCGCGGTGACACGCTAAACATGTTCGTTTACACCATGTCACTGATGATCGGTACTGCGGGTCTGCCACACGTAATCATCCGTTTCTTCACTGTACCGAAGGTGCGTGATGCACGTACCTCTGCAGGTTGGGCACTTGTGTTCATCGCTATCCTATACACAACGGCTCCAGCAGTATCAGCAATGGCACGTCTAAACCTAATGGATACCGTTAACCCAGCGCCGGGCCAACACTTGGCTTATGACGAACGTCCTACTTGGTTCAAAAACTGGGAGAAAACGGGTCTGCTAGGCTTTGATGATAAGAACGGTGATGGCAACATCAACTACACATCAGATGCTGCAACTAACGAACTGAAAGTTGATAACGACATCATGGTACTAGCTAACCCTGAGATCGCGAAACTACCTAACTGGGTTATCGCACTGGTCGCAGCGGGTGGTCTAGCGGCGGCACTATCAACCGCAGCGGGTCTATTGCTGGCGATTTCGTCCGCGATTTCCCACGACTTAATCAAAGGGGTAATTAACCCGAATATCTCAGAGAAGAAAGAGCTGCTTGCGAGTCGAATCTCGATGGCGGTGGCCATTGCAGTCGCAGGTTACTTGGGTCTGCATCCACCGGGCTTCGCGGCAGGTACGGTAGCACTGGCCTTCGGTCTGGCGGCGTCCTCCATCTTCCCGGCTCTGATGATGGGTATCTTCAGTAAGAACATCAACAAAGAAGGTGCTATCGCGGGTATGATTGCAGGTATCAGTATCACTCTGTTCTACGTGTTCCAACACAAAGGTATCCTATTCATCGCAGATTGGACTTACCTAGAAAGCTGGGGCAGCAACTGGTTCCTAGGCATTGAGCCAAACGCATTTGGTGCGATTGGTGCCTTATTCAACTTCATCGTCGCGTTCGCTGTATCGAAAGTAACAGCAGAAACACCACAAGAAGTGAAAGACCTAGTCGAACACGTTCGCGTACCGGTAGGTGCTGGTAGCGCAGTGGATCACTAAAATATAACCAAAACCACAAAAGCCCCGTTTGGAACCTGCCGTCCGGGGCTTTTTTATTCTCACTTTTCAGTTACCATATTCGCAGTATGTCGTTGCAAGGAAGCCAAGATGTTCAAAAACAAGCACTTTATTCTCGCCCTGTTAATCGCGCCCATCCTTTCTATCATTGCCTACTTTGGTACTGATATGGCACTGAGCGAAAAGCCTCATGCCGCTAAAGAAGGGGAAACTTACAAGCTCGCGAGTAAGTCCAACTGTCGTTACACCAGTGGCCTATGTGACATGGAAAATGGCGATTTTAAAGTTAAGTTCCGTTCTGAAAAACTGACAAAAGATAGCCTAGAACTGTCTCTCAACGCTGCCTATCCGCTGGAAGGCGTCAAGCTGTCCGTAGTCGATGACCAACAACAGAACGCTCAGCCGATTGATATGACACGCGCCGATCAAGCTGGCCAAAACTGGTACATCTCTCTGCCAAAGCCAACCTCCGCAGAGAGCTGGTTACGAGTCGTTATCCAAGCCGAAGGCACGCTTTACTACGGCGAAACACAAACAGCATTTGTGAAATACGAAACCTTGTTTACTGAGTAACATTACGCTGCTTATCCTTCTAAACAACGGATAAGCTTTGCTGCGGGATGAAAACCCAACCATTTCTGCCGATGCGACTGCGTCGGCTTTTTTATATCTAATCTTGTCGAAAATAGAGGGTTGCTAATTTATTCTTAATTGATAATAATTATCATTATCTAATTAATTGAGGCAGATATGAAACGCAGAAAGGACATATTCAACGCCTTCTTCAAAGCGCAAGATCGCTTCCAACTTGCCGCGCCAAGTGGCTTTGAGCCCGACGTCATTCATGACTATATTCATTGGGGTATGGTGTTGTCATCCAGCTATGAGCATGAAGCAGAAGACGAAAACTTACTCTTGTGCGAACTGTTTTTTCGCCAAGTGTATTTCCACCTTCTCGAAGCGATTCAAGACCCAACTCGCACTCGTACATTTCGCCGAGTCTGCCTTGATTCGGTTCACACGCCCTTATTCTGCCTCAAACGTTACTACTATCAGTTTGAACATGGCGACGTAAAGTTTCTCCAATTACAACAACAATTACGCCTCATTCAGACTTCTCTTGATTAAACGAAAGGAACCCTACTATGACCACCGAATTTCGTATCGAAACCGACAGCATGGGCGAAGTAAAAGTCCCGGCGAATGCCTTGTATCAAGCGCAAACTCAGCGCGCTATCGATAACTTCGCATTCAGCCAGCACACCATGCCAAGCGGTTTCATCCAAGCTTTAGCCCACATCAAACAGACGGCAGCACTGACCAACGCACAACTAGGGTTACTGGAAGGTGATATCGCTAATGCGATTGCAGAGGCTGCGCAAGCCATTATTGATGGCCAACATCTCGATCAGTTCCCTATCGACCTATTCCAAACCGGTTCTGGGACAAGCTCCAACATGAACGCTAATGAAGTGATTGCCACGCTCGCGTCTGAATTGCTTGGTGGCAACGTCAATCCGAATGACCACGTTAACATGGGTCAAAGCAGTAACGATGTGGTGCCGACGGCGATTCAAGTCAGCTCAGCACTTGCTATTGAACACAAGTTGTTGCCTGCACTGGCTCATCTTAGCCAAAGCCTAGAAACCAAGAAGCAAGCTTTGCAAGGCGTGGTAAAAACAGGCCGAACCCATTTGATGGACGCCATGCCAATCACTTTCGCGCAAGAGCTGGGCGGCTGGCAATTCCAGATTGAACACGCTAAACAAGCCATTGAACAAACACTGCCGATGGTGAAAGCCCTTGCTCAAGGCGGCACTGCCGTTGGCACAGGGATCAACGCCGATCCGCGTTTTGCCTCTCTGTTTGCAGACAACCTCACTCAGTCCACTCGAGTCACCTTTACTTCAAGCGACAATTTCTTCTTCAACCTCAGCAGCCAGGATGCGATCGTCGCACTGTCCGGGCAGCTCAAAACAGCAGCAATTGCGATCATGAAGATCGCAAACGATCTTCGTTGGATGAACTCTGGCCCATTGGCAGGCTTGGGTGAAATCGAACTGCAAGGCTTACAGCCGGGTTCATCAATCATGCCGGGCAAAGTAAACCCGGTTATTCCTGAAGCCGCAGCCATGGCGTCAGCGCAAGTGATTGGCAACGACGCAACCATCACCATCGCGGGTCAGTCTGGCAACTTCCAGTTGAATGTTATGCTACCCGTGATTGCATATAATATTTTGGAGAGCATTGAGCTCGTTGCGAACAGTGCGACCGCCCTTGCCGATAAGGCGATTGCGACCTTTGACGTTCGACAAGATAACCTCGATATTGCTTTGGCCAAGAATCCGATTTTAGTCACCGCACTAAACCCGGTGATCGGGTATTTGAAAGCGGCAGAAGTCGCGAAAAAAGCCTACAAACAAGGACGAGCCATCATTGATGTGGCCGAAGAGGAAACGGATTTAGACCGCGAAACGCTTGAAAGGCTGCTTAATCCAGCCAAATTGACTCAAGGTGGCGTGGCAGAGTAAAGCACTTACTTTGAATTTCCGCAGAATACAAAGAGACCTCTCATTGGAGGTCTCTTACTATCTGGCTCATGCGTTCAACTTACCTAAGCTACGCGACTCGATTGAGCACCGAGCGCAATTTGAGTGGCTTAACTGGTTTGGCAATAAAGCTGAAACCGTTCGCTTTGATGCCTTCCATCATATCGTCAGTACGGTCAGCACTGATGATCACCCCTTCAAAACGATTCCCCAGACGCAAACGACACTGTTGCAACACTTCTAACCCCGTACGTCCATTATCCAATCGATAATCAGAGAAAACGACGTCTGGCACCCAATCGCCTTCGAGCGCTTGTAAACTTTCGACGAGATCCGTCGCAACCCGTATGTCGCACCCCCAACGAGAGAGAAGATTTTCCATTCCGACCAAAATGTCAGGTTCATTATCGACACACAAAATTCGCAAGTGGCACAACTCAGATTGAGGACTGGTCTCGACTTTCGCAGGGTGTGGCTGAACGTGATGAGCCTTATCCAAGGTTATTGAGAACACGCTGCCTTTACCAAACCACGAACGCATTGAAATTTCGTGCCCCAACACCTGCGCAATCCCTTTGGAAATCGCCAAGCCTAATCCCAAGCCTTGATCGGAGCGTACTTGCGTTCCGCGATTAAACTCTTCGAAAATTTCCTGCTGTTTTTCTTCCTCGATGCCCATGCCGTTATCCCACACATCAATGCGCACACGCCCTTGAACTCGGCGCACTCCCAGCGCGACTTTACCATTTGGGCTGTAACGAAAGGCATTGGTGAGGAAATTCTGCACCACACGGCGCAACAATTTAGGGTCCGATTTCACCATTAGAGAAGATGGGATCATAGTGAACTCGATCCCCTGTTGTTTGGCCAATGCGCTGAATTCCGCATTGAGGTTCGCCAGAACATCGTTGACCGCGAAGCCATGGACATTGACTTCCAACTTACCCGATTCCAAACGCGAAATATCCAGCAAATCTCCGATCAAATCTTCTGCCGCGCCTAACGCACTTTCGATGTGTGCCGACAACTTGCGGGTTTCGCTGTCTTTGGCTACTTCAGAAAGTGAAGACGCAAACAAACGGGCGGCATTGAGCGGCTGCATCAAGTCGTGACTCACGGCCGCTAAAAAACGCGATTTCGATTTCGATTCCAAATCCGAACGCTGCGTCGCTGCCACCAACTGCTTGTTGAGTTGCTCCAACTCTCTAGTGCGCGCGCGTACTCGTTCTTCTAACGTTTCATTGGCGTCTTTCAGCGCTTGCTCGGCATCGCGGAATACGGTGATGTCCGTAAAGCTCATTACAAAACCACCGCCGGGCATCGGGTTGCCCTGCACTTCAATCACTCGTCCATCAGGACGCACACGGGAAGAGGTATGTCGCGTACCTTGTTCAAGGTGATACACGCGGCGGCGTACGTGGTCTTCTGGATCGCCGGGGCCACACAAACCTTGCTCAGCATTGTGGCGAATCACATCAGCAATCGGTCGGCCGACTTGAATCAATCCGGGTGGGAATACAAACAGCTCTAGGTAACGCTGGTTCCACGCCACCAGCCGCAATTGTTTGTCGACCACGGCAATCCCTTGGCCGATATGTTCTATCGCCCCTTGGAGTAATCCGCGGCTAAAGTCGTACAACTCGGATGCTTCATCAACGATGGTTGCGACTTCTTCAAGCTGCATATTTCTGCCTTGCAACGCAGAAGTAAGTACTAACTTAGCAGAAGAGGCACCAAACACCCCAGCCAATACGCGTTCAGTGTGACGAATCAACGAAGACGGCGCTTGTTGGTTCGGTAACAACTCCTCTCGCTGCTGGCTCCAATAGGCTTGGAAAGCCACTTTCACCCGAGTGCGGCCAACAAAGCGCGAGGCAAGCATTTCCAGCTCAGCAACGGTAACACGACTTTGATACAAGCTGATGTTTTCGCTTTCAGGCAGCGGTGTTCCGACAAAAGACGCCGACTGTAAGCGCTCACTTAGGCTTGGACGCGTCGCCAGAGACACCGCGACAAAACACACCGCGTTCGCCACCACACTCATGATCATGCCCCAATCCGAAATCGCAATGTCGAAGCTCGACAGCACCTCTGGCGGCGTGATTAACCAAATCAAAAAGTTGTTGCTGGCATTACCAGCTAACATGTCGGTTTGGCTCATCAAGGTAATCAACCAAATCGTAAAACCGACCGCGAGGCCAACATAAACGCCTTTCTTGTTACCCTGACGCCAATACATACCGCCAATCAATGCAGGGGCAAACTGGGTAATGGCTGCAAACGAGAGAAAACCTATCGCAGAGAGTGAGTGGATACTATCTAAAGCCTGATAAAATCCCCATGCACCAATCAACAAAATCAGAATTAGAGCGCGGCGAATACGCAGCAAAAGCTCAGAAAAGTGGTGATGGTTGCGCTGCGCCAAGCGCATTCGGCGTAATATCAGCGGCATCACTAAGTCGTTCGATACCATGATCGCCAAAGCAATGGTTGAAACAATCACCATGCCGCTCGCCGCCGAAGTACCGCCTAAAAACGCCAGTAACGCAATCTCGCTTGCCCCCACCGCCATCGGCACACTGATCACGTAAGTATCGGCAGATGTTCCGCTCAATAACCCTTGCCCGACCCACGCGATTGGCAACACAAATACGCCCATCAAAATCAGATACAGCGGGAACAACCAACGCGCGACATGCAAGTCTTGCGCACGTTCATTTTCCACCACCATGGTGTGGAACTGACGCGGCAAACAGACAATCGCCAACATGGTCAGCACAGTATGTATTAATAAGGTTGGAATGTTTGGCGACTGGTAGGTTTCAGAAGCAACTTCAATCAGGCTCAAGTTTTCAGTACTCATCGCCAGCCAGACAATGAAAATCCCCACCACCAAAAACGCCAGCAATTTGATGATGGATTCGAACGCTATCGCCATCATCATCCCACGGTGATGCTCGGTGTTATCAATATGGCGAGTACCAAACAACATGGTAAAAATGGCCAGTGCCACCACGACAAACCAAGACACGCTGTCATTCTGATAACCAAAATCGGTCGCCAATTCTGGGGCGATGATCTCCAACCCCATGGTGATGCCACGCAGCTGCAAGGCGATATAAGGTAAGATCCCCGCCACCGCAATCAATGTGACGACCACCGCCAAACCTTGCGATTTTCCGTAACGGGCACCAATAAAATCAGCGATGGAAGTGATGTGTTCGCGCTTCGCGATCAGAATGAGTCGAGCCAGAACCCGCCATCCGATGGTAAACACCAAAATCGGCGCGATATAGATGGGCAAGAAAGACCAAGGATTGCTGCTCGCCTGTCCGACCGTGCCGTAGAAGGTCCACGAGGTACAGTACACCGCAATCGAGAGGCTATAAATCCACGGTCGCCAACGGGCGAGCCAGCGCTTCTGTATGTCTCCGTACCACGCGATTATAAATAGGGCTCCCAAGTACGCCAAAGAAACGGGAACCACCAGCCATCCTTGCATCCGATATCCTTTCTAGCTTTTCTTACAGAAAATAAAAAAACCTCTCCTTGAGGGAGAGGTTTCATTTAACACTGCTTTCACAATGGAGACAAAGATTAGTTTTTAACCTTTGTCACAGAAGTCTAATTCTGTGTTTCAAGTGCCTTTTCAGACACATCCACCACGTTGTGGCTAGACTCTTGAGGGTCCAATTTGATGAACAGCGCCAATAGGCCCATTGCCGCCATACCCCAGAACACCAGCGCGCCCCAGTGCTCGTAACCCCAACCACTGAGCACCGTCATCAGCGCGATAAATGCGCCAAGCGGGATCGCATTGTATAGCGCTTGCAGCGCCACCATTTTGTGCTCTTCAGAGTTTTGGATGTATTGAATGGCCGCAATGTGCGCCGTCGCGAATGTCACACCGTGCAGAAGTTGCACGATAACCAACGCAACGATAGACGTTGTTGCAGCGGTCATGCCCCAACGCATCATCACACCACAAGCTGCAACAATAAACAGCGTGCGCAGCGCCCAACCAGCAAATAGACGCTTACTCAATGCAAACACAGCCACTTCTGCCGCAACGCCCAGACTCCACAAGTAGCCGATCACGTCTTCTGAGTGACCCGCCGCTTTCCAGTGAATGGCACTAAAGCCGTAGTACGCCGCATGGCTACCTTGGATAAGTGACACCAAAACCAAGAACTTCACCACTGATTTATCGGTAAGCAGTGCGGATAATTTCGGACGTTCAGCATGCTGGTCACCGCGAGTGACAGGCATTGGATTGATGCTGCGCATCGCGAAAAGCAATGAAAAGAACACCCCCACCATCGCGGTGTACAGAATCATATCCGAGCCAAATTCTGCGACAAGGAAACCCACCACCGTTGAACCCGCAATGAAGGCTATAGACCCCCACAAACGCGTGCGACCGTAATCCAACATTTTCAAGCGAGCGTAGTAGTTTGCCATCGCGTCTGATAGCGGAACTACCGGACCACAACACAAGTTAAACAACACCGTTGCCAATGCCATAAGCCAAAAACTGCCGCCCGTAAAAAAGTGGAAACCAACAAAAATGAGAGCAGCAAAACTCAACCAACGCAACGTTGGCATTAGATGTTCAACTCGGTGTACACGAGGGGTAATGACGAGGTTAGCCACGCAGCGTGTCGCCAAACCTAAACCAACCAGTAAACCAATGTCCGTGGAAGAAACGCCCTGTTCTTTAAACCACAACGACCAAAATGGCAGGTAAACGCCATACGCAAAAAAGAATCCGAGAAAGTACTGGGAAATCCAGCCATACGGAGAAGGTTTCAACATTACTAATATCCTAAAACGGGAACACCATCGCTCGAACCGTGGATTATGGATCGCTATGCGTATTAGAAAAAGGGAAGAATAGGCAACTTACCGTTTCCTCGATGTCATTCTGACTTTTGATGCGCCAAATTCGCCCATCAATGTCCAGCGGTTTAGACCAAAGTCGTCTGGCTTACGGCAAGAAATTTGTCAGACTTATACTGTGTTCCTCCCAATTTTAGGTGTCTCCATGCCTGACAAATTTAATATGCAATCTCCCCCGTTCGATCGTCTGACCGATGCTCAGCAAACTCGGCTGCGCTCGTCCTTAGATGTGGCGTACTATCGAACTCGAGATGTCATTTTATCTAGCGGGCAGACCAACCCTCACTTGCACATATTGATCAAAGGCGCAGTCGAAGAACGTTCCAAAGACCAATCCGAAGTGTTCGCTCACTACGCCAATGACGACATGTTTGACGTGCGTTCACTGTTTGAAGAATGCGTTCGACATCAATACATCGCGCTGGAAGACACCCTTTCGTACTTGCTGCCAAAAGACGTTTTTCTCGAGCTTTATAACGAGAATGGCCAGTTCGCAGCTTACTTCGACAACAACTTATCCAAACGACAAGAACTCATCGAAGCCGCGCAGCAACAGCAAAACTTGGCCGAATTCATTCTGACCAAAGTCGATAACAGCATTTATCATCCGCCGATGATCCTCGCGCCAGAAACGCCAATCAACGAGGTAACTCGAACTCTAAAAGATAACGGCATCGATGCTGCATTGGTTCAGCTCCACGACGATGACCCGCGATTGGAAAAATGGCCGTCAGCTCACCCGTACGCCATCGTGACTCGTACCAACATGCTGCACTCGGTTATGTTGGATAATTGCGCCGTGGACACACCTGTAGGTGAGATCGCAACTTTCCCTGTCTACCATGTTGATGACGGGGATTTTCTGTTTAACGCCATGATCACCATGACACGTAATCGCATGAAACGTTTGATGGTCTGCGAAGGCAATCGCGCGGTGGGCATGCTCGACATGACACAGATTCTGAGCGCGTTTTCGACGCACTCCCATGTGTTAACACTCAGCATTGCACGAGCAAGCAGCGTAGAAGAACTGGCGTTAGCCTCAAATCGTCAACGTCAACTGGTAGAGAGCTTGCTGAGAAACGGCATCCGCACTCGCTTCATCATGGAACTCATCTCTGCGGTAAACGAACAAATTATCGAAAAAGCCTTTGAACTGGTGGTGCCACCCGCTTTGCACGACCACTGTTGTTTGATCGTGCTGGGCTCAGAAGGGCGTGGCGAGCAAATTCTTAAGACCGACCAAGACAACGCGCTCATTATTGAAGACGGGCTAGAATGGCCGCATTGCGAACAAGTGATGCAATCATTCACCCACACTCTGCAGCAACTTGGTTACCCACTCTGCCCCGGAAAAGTGATGGTCAACAACCCGAAATGGGTCAAAACACAGCAAGAGTGGATCCACACCTTAGATCATTGGATTGCGAAGGCGGAGCCTGAACCAATCATGGACTTGGCGATTTTCAGTGACGCACATGCAGTAGCAGGAAATCGAGAGCTTCTCATCCCAATAGCAAACCATCTCAGAGACAGCATGAAAGATCGCATGCTGGTTTTGTCGGATTTCACGCGCCCTGCTTTGCAATTTTCTGTGCCCCTTACTCTGTTTGGCAACGTAAAAAGTGCCAAGGATGGCTTGGATATCAAACGTGGTGGCATCTTCCCTATCGTGCATGGTATTCGCACCTTGTCGTTGGAATATGCGATTGAAGAAAAAAACACCTTTGAACGCATCGAAGCACTAAGAAAAAAACGCATCTTAGAACCTGAGACCGCAGACAACTTAAACGAAGCGTTGAAGCTGTTCTTTAAGATTCGCCTTCATCAGCAATTGAGTAAACAAGAAACACTTAACAACATTGATATCAAACAGTTAGACCGAACCGAGCGTGACTTGCTGCGTCATAGCTTGCATGTGGTGAAGAAGTTTAAGCAGTTCTTGGGCTTCCACTATCAAATCCGCGATTAAGCGCTTACACAAGTCAAAATGAGGCGTAGAGGATGAACTGGTTACAACGCAAATATTGGCATTACAAACTGAAAGGCTCGCCTTATCAGTCGCTGTTTTGTGCGCCACACAAAACCGAGTTTGTGTCTCTAGATTGTGAGACCACCAGCCTTGATCCGAACCGTGCTGAGTTGGTAACCATCGCGGCAACCAAAATCATCGACAACCGCATCCTTACCAGTCAGCCTTTTGAGGTACGCCTACGTGCGCCCCAATCGTTAGATTCTAGGTCAGTGAAGATTCATAAAATTCGCCATCAAGATCTGGCTGATGGTATCAGCGAAAAAGAAGCGTTGCTGAAACTGCTCGCGTTCATCGGCAACCGTCCTTTAGTCGGATATCACATTCGCTATGACAAAAAAATTCTCGACCTTGCCTGCCAAAGGCAACTCGGCTTCCCACTGCCAAACCCATTGATTGAAGTCAGCCAGATTTATCACGACAAATTAGAACGGCATTTACCCAATGCCTACTTCGACTTAAGTCTGGATGCGATTTGCAAGCACCTGGAACTGCCCATTCAAGATAAACACGACGCACTGCAAGATGCGATTTCTGCCGCCTTGGTTTTTGTGCGCCTCACCAAGGGCGATCTGCCAAATCTCACCGCGCCATACACATAAATCCTGTTGACCTAGCTCCCATAATTACTTTTATTTCAAGCATTTTCCGGCACACCCCTCTGTCTCATCCTAAAGTCTAATTGTGGAAATACGCGCTGTGACTGACAGTTATAGGCACAACGTCGTTCTAGGACGACTGAGTATTTAAGAACCAAAAGACAGCCCTACAAAAATACATATTCAGAATCTTAAGTAGATTGGTGTAAGGCCGAGAATTAAGGCACAAGGAGAGAAGCCATGAGCGAAGCCCACGTTTATCCGGTAAAAGAAAATATTAAAACTCATACACACGCGGATAATGATACCTACCTAGCCATGTATCAGCAGTCGGTCACCGATCCAGAGGGCTTCTGGAACGAGCACGGCAAAATCGTTGATTGGATCAAACCTTTCACCAAAGTAAAAAACACCTCATTCGACACCGGCCACGTAGACATTCGCTGGTTTGAAGATGGCACACTGAACGTATCTGCAAACTGTATCGACCGTCATCTCGCAGAACACGGCGACGACGTAGCGATCATCTGGGAAGGCGATGATCCAGCAGACGACAAAACGCTGACTTTCAACGAACTGCACAAAGAAGTGTGCAAGTTCTCTAACGCATTAAAAGACCAAGGCGTGCGCAAAGGCGACGTGGTGTGTTTATACATGCCAATGGTGCCAGAAGCAGCTATCGCTATGCTGGCGTGTACACGCATCGGCGCGGTGCATACCGTGGTATTTGGTGGTTTCTCACCAGAAGCACTGTCTGGTCGTATCATCGACTCTGACGCGAAAGTTGTGATCACTGCGGACGAAGGTGTGCGCGGTGGACGTGCCGTTCCGCTGAAAAAGAACGTGGACGAAGCACTCACTAATCCAGAAGTAAAAACCATCAGCAAGGTTGTGGTACTAAAACGCACAGGCGGCAATGTAGATTGGCATGAGCATCGTGACGTTTGGTGGCACGAAGCAACCGCAAAAGTATCTGATGTTTGTCCACCAGAAGAGATGAAAGCCGAAGACCCACTGTTCATCCTTTACACATCTGGCTCGACAGGCAAACCAAAAGGCGTACTTCACACCACAGGTGGCTACCTTGTTTATGCGGCCATGACGTTTAAATACGTCTTCGATTACCAACCAGGTGAAACCTTCTGGTGTACCGCAGACGTAGGCTGGATTACTGGCCACACGTACCTTATCTACGGACCACTTGCGAACGGCGCGAAAACAATCCTGTTCGAAGGTGTACCAAACTACCCGAACACAAGCCGTATGAGCGAAGTGGTCGATAAGCATCAAGTGAACATTCTGTACACCGCACCAACGGCTATTCGTGCGCTGATGGCAAAAGGCAACGAAGCGGTTGCTGGCACGTCTCGCTCAAGCCTTCGCATCATGGGCTCAGTGGGCGAACCAATCAACCCAGAGGCATGGGAGTGGTACTACAAAACGATCGGTAACGAAAATTCACCTATCGTCGACACTTGGTGGCAAACGGAAACCGGCGGCATCTTGATCGCTCCACTTCCGGGCGCGACAGATCTCAAACCAGGTTCAGCAACTCGCCCATTCTTCGGCGTACAACCTGCGCTGGTTGATAACATGGGTAATATCCTTGAAGACACCGTGGCTGAAGGTAACTTGGTAATTCTTGATTCTTGGCCAGGTCAAATGCGTACGGTTTACGGCGACCATGAACGTTTCGAACAAACCTACTTCTCAACCTTTAAAGGCATGTACTTCACCAGTGACGGTGCGCGTCGCGACGAAGACGGCTACTACTGGATCACTGGCCGCGTCGATGACGTACTGAACGTGTCTGGACACCGTATGGGCACCGCTGAAATTGAATCTGCGCTAGTCGCGCATCATAAAATTGCCGAAGCCGCGATTGTTGGTATTCCACACGACATCAAAGGCCAAGCGATCTACGCCTACATCACGCTCAACGATGGCGAGTTCCCATCTGCAGAGCTGCACAAAGAAGTGAAAGATTGGGTGCGTAAAGAGATTGGTCCAATTGCAACGCCTGACGTACTGCACTGGACAGACTCTCTACCAAAGACTCGTTCAGGTAAGATCATGCGTCGTATTCTGCGTAAGATTGCGACAGGTGATACAAGCAACCTAGGCGATACTTCAACGCTTGCAGATCCAAGTGTAGTAGACAAACTCATCGCCGAAAAAGCAGAACTGGTATAAGCTCGCCAGCCTGCTTTAAACAGTGAACGAAAACCGCCATCTTTGCATGGCGGTTTTTTGCTTTTGGGCGCAAATTAACCACAACATAGATATGGTGATTATGTTGTTTTTGTTAACTTGGTTACAGAAACGAAGCGGGCAATTGGGAGATTAGACCAGTAAATTGCTGCTAATTGCTATGAATTAGCTATAATCTTGGTCGATTTTTTAAAATTTGCTCGGTTTTAACAAAAAAATCGTGCTGAATTATCGTATATTTGGGAATATAAACGTTCCACTCACGATAAGGGAAGATAGCAACATAATGTCTGCAAAGTCACGGATTCTTGTTCTAAACGGACCAAATCTTAACCTATTAGGTCTGCGTGAACCGACACACTATGGTAACAACACCCTAGCACAAATTGTGGACGCTTTGACTGAACAAGCGCACAACGCAGGGGTGGAACTGGAACACCTACAATCAAATCGTGAGTACGAACTGATTGAAGCCATTCATGCCGCTTACGGCAAGATTGATTTCATCATCATCAATCCAGCTGCTTTCACTCACACCAGTGTAGCACTGCGAGATGCATTACTTGGCGTGGCCATCCCATTTATCGAGGTGCACCTATCGAACGTGCATGCACGTGAGCCGTTTCGTCATCACTCTTACCTGTCTGATAAGGCAGAAGGCGTGATCTGCGGTTTAGGCGCACAAGGTTATGAATTCGCTCTGTCTGCCGCGATTAAAAAGCTACAGGCAAAGTAACCCTAACACTCTGCAACCCCCACAGGGGTTGTCTTAATCACAAGATAAAAGAGAAAGAAAAGATGGATATTCGTAAAATCAAGAAGCTAATCGAGTTAGTTGAAGAGTCTGGCATTGCTGAGCTAGAGATTTCTGAAGGTGAAGAGTCAGTACGCATCAGTCGTCACGGCACAGCAGCTCCAGCACCAGTTCACTACGCAGCAGCTCCAGTAGCAGCACCTGCGCCAGTAGCAGCACCTGTAGCAGACGCGCCAGCAGCTGAAGCTCCAGCAGCAGCGGTACCTGCAGGTCACCAAGTTCTTTCTCCAATGGTTGGTACTTTCTACCGCTCTCCAAGTCCTGATGCGAAATCATTCGTAGAAGTTGGCCAAAAAGTTAACGCTGGCGACACGCTATGTATCGTTGAAGCAATGAAGATGATGAACCAAATCGAAGCGGACAAATCTGGCGTTGTTACTGCAATCCTAGTTGAAGACGGCCAACCAGTTGAATTCGACCAACCTCTAGTTGTAATCGAATAAGCGAGGCTTGCCTTATGCTAGACAAAGTAGTCATCGCGAACCGAGGTGAAATTGCACTTCGTATTCTTCGCGCTTGTAAAGAATTAGGTATTAAGACCGTCGCGGTTCACTCAACAGCTGACCGCGATCTTAAGCACGTACTACTTGCAGATGAAACCGTGTGTATCGGCCCTGCTCGTGGTATCGACAGCTACCTAAACATCCCACGCATCATTTCTGCAGCAGAAGTAACTGGCGCGGTAGCTATCCACCCAGGTTACGGCTTCTTGTCAGAAAACGCTGACTTCGCAGAGCAAGTTGAGCGCAGTGGTTTCATCTTCGTTGGTCCAAAAGCGGACACTATCCGCATGATGGGCGACAAAGTATCAGCGATCAACGCAATGAAAAAAGCGGGCGTTCCATGTGTACCTGGCTCAGACGGTCCACTAGATAACGACGAAGACAAGAACAAAGCTCACGCTAAGCGTATCGGCTACCCTGTTATCATCAAAGCGTCAGGCGGCGGCGGCGGTCGTGGTATGCGTGTTGTACGTTCTGAAAAAGAACTAGTACAAGCTATTGCTATGACACGTGCAGAAGCGAAAGCAGCGTTCAACAACGACATGGTTTACATGGAGAAATTCCTGGAAAACCCTCGTCACATTGAAGTTCAGGTTATTGCTGACGGCCAAGGCGGCGCAATCCACCTAGGTGAACGTGACTGTTCAATGCAGCGTCGTCACCAGAAAGTTGTGGAAGAAGCTCCAGCACCAGGTATCACTGAAGAAATGCGTAAGTACATCGGTGAGCGTTGTACTCGTGCATGTATCGAAATCGGTTACCGCGGCGCAGGTACGTTCGAATTCCTATACGAAAACGGTGAGTTCTACTTCATCGAAATGAACACTCGTATTCAGGTAGAGCACCCAGTAACAGAAATGGTTACCGGTATCGACCTAATCAAAGAGCAGCTACGTGTTGCAGCTGGCCAGCCTCTGTCATTCACTCAAGATGACATCAAGATCCGCGGCCATGCGATTGAGTGTCGTATCAATGCAGAAGACCCTGAGCGCTTCCTACCGTCTCCAGGTAAGATTCAACGCTTCCACGCGCCAGGCGGCATGGGTGTTCGTTGGGAATCGCACATCTACTCTGGTTACACAGTACCACCTCACTACGACTCAATGATCGGCAAACTGATCACTTACGGTGAAAACCGTGACGTAGCGATTGCACGTATGAAAAATGCACTGGGTGAGATGATCATCGAAGGCATTAAAACTAACGTGCCACTGCAAGTGTCAATCATGAATGATGAAAACTTCCAACACGGCGGTGCGAACATTCACTACCTAGAGAAGAAACTAGGCCTACAATAAGCCTCAGCGAACCTCTAAATAAATGCCCACATCTGTGGGCATTTTTGTTTTGTATAAAGTCTATACTCAAACAAATCGCAGAGTTCTGGTAAACTCTGCGCCACTTCATTCACTTTAAGAGCAAAAACAAATGCCTTGGATTCAAATCAAACTCAACGCGACCAATGAAAACGCCGAGCAAATCGGCGATATGCTAATGGAAGAGACTGGTGCGCTGTCTGTAACTTTCTTAGACGCGCAGGATACACCTGTATTCGAACCTCTACCTGGCGAGACTCGCTTATGGGGCGATACTGACATTCTGGCACTGTACGATGCAGAAGCCGATACCAACTTCATCATCGACCAAATCAAAGCAAGCAATATGCTAGCAGAAAATTTTGCTTACAAAGTTGAACAGCTTGAAGACAAAGACTGGGAACGCGAGTGGATGGAAAACTTCCACCCAATGAAATTTGGTGAGCGCCTATGGATTTGCCCAAGCTGGCGTGAAGTGCCAGAACCAGACGCTGTCAACGTAATGCTGGATCCAGGTCTTGCATTCGGTACTGGTACTCACCCAACAACCGCACTTTGTCTTGAGTGGCTAGAAAGCATGGACTTAAGCGGTAAAACCGTTATCGACTTCGGCTGTGGCTCAGGCATTCTTGCGATCGCAGCGATCAAACTGGGTGCAGAAAAAGTTATCGGGATCGACATTGATCCTCAAGCGCTACTTGCATCAAAAGACAACGCAGAGCGTAACGGCGTTGCCGACAAACTAGAAGTATTCCTTCCTCAAAACCAACCAGAAGGTCTGATTGCTGACGTGGTTGTTGCTAACATTCTTGCTGGCCCACTACGTGAACTTGCACCAATCATTAAAGGCCTAGTTAAGCCAAATGGCGCCCTAGCAATGTCTGGTGTTTTGGACACGCAAGCGGAAGATGTTGCAAGCTATTACCGTGATGAGCTTCACATTGACCCTATCGTTGAGCAAAGCGAATGGTGTCGCATCTCTGGTCGTAAGCAAGGCTAGACAAGGTTTTCAGGGCTAATTGTTTGAAATTCATACAATTTACAAAAACAATTTGTAAATGCTCAAATATTAGTCTTTTCACGCAGTGAAAAAATGCGTAAAATGCGCGCCCTTGCTGGCACAGAACTGTGATGACGTTTTGAAAATCGGAAACTACCAACTTAAGAACAATCTAATCGTAGCCCCTATGGCTGGTGTAACGGATAGACCGTTCCGCGAGTTGTGTCTTCGTTATGGTGCGGGAATGGCCGTCAGTGAAATGATGTCTGCCAACCCAAAACTATGGAAAACGTCGAAGTCGAAACAGCGCATGGTACATGAAGGCGAATCGGGCATTCGCTCTGTACAAATTGCCGGTTCCGATCCACAGCTTATGGCAGATGCAGCTCAATTCAGTGTTGAAAACGGTGCGCAAATCATCGACATCAACATGGGCTGCCCGGCAAAAAAAGTGAATAAGAAGCTGGCGGGCTCTGCACTGCTTCAATACCCAACCATTATCGAAGAGATTTTGAAAGCGGTAGTGAATGCGGTAGACGTTCCTGTAACGTTAAAGACCCGAACAGGCTGGGATACAGACAACAAAAACTGTGTCCAAATCGCTAAATTAGCCGAAGACTGCGGCATACAAGCTCTTTCCCTGCATGGCAGAACAAAAGCGTGTATGTACAAAGGTGAGGCCGAATACGACAGCATTAAAGCGGTAAAAAAGGCGATTTCAATTCCGGTTATCGCGAACGGTGATATCGATAGCCCGGAGAAAGCCAAATTTGTACTGGAGTACACCGGTGCGGACGCTTTAATGATTGGACGCCCTGCCCAGGGTCGTCCTTGGATTTTCCAGGAAATCCATCACTATTTGGAAAACGGCACCACAATGGAGGAGCTTCCCACTCAGGAAGTGAAAGCCATTATGCTTGGTCATGTGAATGCTCTTCATGAATTTTATGGTGAGTATTTAGGTCCACGTATCGCGCGTAAGCACGTAGGT
The DNA here is from genome assembly GCF_900460535.1 of Vibrio parahaemolyticus. Classification (NCBI taxonomy): domain Bacteria; kingdom Pseudomonadati; phylum Pseudomonadota; class Gammaproteobacteria; order Vibrionales; family Vibrionaceae; genus Vibrio; species Vibrio parahaemolyticus. Next base: position 3,138,663 of record NZ_UHIL01000001.1, read on the forward strand.
TGGTATCTGAAAGAACATGAACAAGCGAGTGAGTTTCGCCGTACCTTCAACGCTATCGACGCAGCTCCGCTGCAAATTGAAGCGCTAGAAGGTTATTTTGATAACGTTGCATCATAATTAAGAGAAGAGCTAGACCGAATATGTTCGAACAAAATCTGACTTCAGAAGCATTAACAGTAACTACAGTAACGTCACAAGACCAGATTACTCAAAAGCCTTTACGTGACTCTGTTAAAGCGTCTCTTAAAAACTACCTTGCTCAACTAAATGGCCAGGAAGTAACAGAACTATACGAATTAGTTCTAGCTGAAGTTGAACAGCCACTATTAGATACTATCATGCAGTACACTCGCGGTAACCAAACTCGCGCAGCAACTATGATGGGTATCAACCGCGGTACTCTTCGCAAGAAACTTAAGAAATACGGCATGAACTAAGACCGGATTTCAAAAGTATTTGGAACAAGCCGTTACCTTTGGGTAGCGGCTTTTCTTTATCTACTGATCTAAAAATATTAGCGAAGAAACACGCGTGACACTTTCGCATCACGCGATTCACACTCTTTTATGAGTAGCGCTGGAGTTGCTCCGTTTCCTGAATGGGCTTCAATGCTGCGATAGCGAAGCCAAAGAGTAGTACGGCCAATACAGCGACCCATTCACTCCCTACATCATAGGCGAATCCAGCAAGCGCAGACCAAATTGCGACGCCAAAGTGCATCATGCTCATCGCAGATGACATTAGAACTCCTCGATATTCATCCGATAAGCTCGCTATATAAGCCTGTAGAGCCGGAGAGCCTATACCGCCTGCCAACGACCAAATTGCCAATATGGGAAGATAGGCCACGAATTGGCTCGCACCACACGCAAATACCCAGATGCTACATGGCATGCACACCATAAGCGCAATACGCATTACAGCTCGGCCACTTCCAAGGCGATGAGAAGCTCGAGTCGTGAGTAGATTTCCAAGAACACTCACGATTCCTAAAGCTGCGTACATCATGCCAATCCAACTTATCGACAGTCCCGCGACATCTCGCATATTGAGCCCAATGAGATTGAACACACCAATACCACCACCTAAGCCAAAACACATAGCCGCGATCGCACCCAACGCTCCAGGAAGGCGAAATGCCTCTATAACGGGAGGTAATGTCATTAACCGCTCGTTCTGATCGTGAGGCTCTCTCATGCATCCCCAAACTAAGGCCCCAACAGCAAGTGCCGCCATCCCTAAAATGATAAAAGCTGCTCGCCATGATAAGAGCTGTGTGATCAGTGCGCCGATAGCAGGGCTGGTTATCATGCCTAATGTCAATCCAGCTTGCACCATCACAATCTGCCGCATCGAGCGCCCACCTTTTGCATCACCAGCCAACGCAAATGCGATTGGCAGCATTCCTGCGCTAGCAATGCCCGTAACAACACGAGTGACTAGAGCCAATTCAAAGTGGCTAACCAAGCCAGTCAGAATCGAGGAGATGCCAAAAACGAAACAAGCAGGCAGCATAAGGCGAAGACGCCCTACTCGATCCGACCAGCGCCCTAAATAAGGCGCACAAAACGCAATCGCTAGACTATACGCCGTAATAAAGAGCGTCACCTGGCTCGGTGGAACACCAAGATCACCTCCGATAGGTTCTAAAATTGAGCCAAGCAGCAATTCGTCAGCACCTACCAGAAATGCAATAAGGAACAAGGCTATCGACTGAATCATGCTTCAACCTCCGCTTGCAACGAAAGCTCCGCTAAGGTCGCGATATCGACGATTCTGTCTGGCCAATCTTGGATAAATGCCTTCTCGTGTGAAACCAAGATGACACTACCCGCAAAACGTTGTAGCGCCTGCTTCAACGCATCTTTACTGCTGGTATCAAGATGCGTAGTTGGCTCATCGAGAATGAGTACATTGCAGCCTCGTGTTGCTAAACAGCAAAGCTTAACGCGAGTTTGCTCCCCACCACTCAACGCTTCTAAGCGACATTGTGCTTTATCACCCTTTATCCCGAAGCGTGCTAACAGCTTACGAGCCGATTTACTATTGATTGAAGAATCGACCGCACACACCTCTTGCTCCGGTGTATGATCCGGATGACGCCAAGATAGGTCTTGAGCGAAATAACCGATCTTAAGACCTTGTGCAAACGTCATTTCACCAGAGAGTGGAAGCACCTCCCCCATTAGCGTTTTGAGCAATGTCGACTTCCCTACGCCATTAAAGCCCTCGATCACCAACTTGTCTCCTCGCGCGACAGTGATATCAATCGGTGACAGTAAAGGCGTTTGATAACCAATGCTCAACGCTTCGGCGCTAACAACACTTTGATGTCCAATAGGCGCATAAGAAAAATCAAATTCAGTCACAGCATCTGTTTTATGCAACTGAACCCTTTCAATTTTATCCAATTGCTTCTTACGTCCCTTCGCAATGCTCGCATTCACACCTGCGCCATTTTTCGCAATAAACTGTTCCAGTTTCTTAATCTCAGCTTGCTGTGCGTGATACTCTTTTTCCAACAGCGAATTGTTGTGTCGCTTTTGCGCCATTGCTTTGTGGTATGAGCCGGTGTATTTCTGGATGTTTTGATAGTCGATATCACAGATGCAGGTAGTAACCGCATTCAGGAAACTCACATCATGAGACACCAATAGTACGGTTCCTACATAAGCATTGAGATAACTCTTCAACCACTCAATATGAGTTGCATCAAGATAGTTAGTCGGCTCATCTAACAATAAGACGTCTGGTTCACGCAACAATAAGCGCGCTAATAAGACCTTATGGCGTTGCCCACCACTTAACGCACTCATTAGAGTATCCAGTCCCAACTGCTGTATACCAAGCCCTGCGGATACACTTTCAATTTGGGCATGTAAGGCGTAAAAGCCTTGGGCTTCCAATTCCGTTTGTAACTTAGCAACTCGGCGAAGCAAAGAAGGCGATGCAGATTCAGCCATCTCTTGATACAAAGAAAATAATTCACGTTCAGCTTCAAACAACTCATTAAATGCCGATTGTAAACATCCTCTAATCGTTTGAGTTTTATCTACCACAAGATGTTGATCAAGATAACCAATCTCTAAGTTTGGCTGCCAATGAATATCTCCCTCATCGGCAGAAATTTCACCAACAAGCAACTTTAACAACGTACTTTTTCCTACTCCGTTTGCACCGGTGATTCCTACATGCTCTCCAGCATGAATAGTGAAGTGGGAATGGCTATATAGGTGATGATCAACAACCTGATAGGACATATTTTTAACGTGTAACACACTCATGTTTTTTACCAAATAAAAAGGGCCGGTACTTACATACCGGCCCCTATTTCAACTATGGGTAACTTTATATCTGATTTCAAACTTCAGATACAAAAAAGCCGGTGATGAAATATCACCGGCGGTCTCTTGTCTTTACTCAGATGTAATACAACCTACGCATTTTCCAGCTTAGCTGTGCACGTATTTCCACATCTGATGAAGATAATTTATGACTCCGAGCAACACTTCATCGCGTTTTATGCACGGAGTTCAGCCTTCTTACGAAGTTTTTAAACAAGAGATATAACATGAATTTTTTGTCTCAAAAATATACAGGCAAGAGCCTACACCCACACGAAACAAAGTGCTATAAAAATTTCACTCAAACAGCTCAAAAGCTAACACACAGATTAGCTGAATCGATAAACCATTATGTGATCCATATTGATTGTGTCATCAATACAAACCTATATAATCGGCTACTTGCCGAGAAGAAGGAAAGTAACCACATGATTTATAAAGAAAGGGAAACATGGTTAGAAGCCATTTTAAACACCCTACCGGATCATGTGTTTATCCTAGACGAAAGCGGGCGCTATATTGAAAGCTTTGGTGGTACCCACCACTCCAAAACGTTCAACGCAGAACGCTACACTGGCTTACAGCTTAGCGATGTCCTTTCCCCAACCAAAGCAGATGAACTCATGGGGTTTATTTTTGACGTTATGCAAGATAACGAAACGAAAGTCGTGAAATACAACCTTTCTCTGCATGACCACCTACTCCTGCCTATAGAAGAGCTAGAAGCGTTGGAAAATCCAGAAGAAATGTGGTTTGAGGCGATTATCAAACCAGTTAACGCTCCTGAAAATGCAAACAAACTGGTGATCTGGTCTGTACGTGATATCACCAAGACTCATTTGCTAGAACAACGCCTTAAACAATTATCAGAAACTGATGCACTTACTGGTCTTCTCAACCGTCGGGCGTTTATCTCCAATTTAGATAATGCGATCATTCAACATACAAAACGTTCTAAAACACTTTCATGCTTGATGATCGATATTGATCACTTCAAAGATATTAATGATAGCGTTGGCCACTTTTCTGGTGATCATGTTATCACTCGCATTGCTCACGTTTGCCAAGGCGTCATTCGTGGCAGCGACTTTATAGGTCGATTGGGAGGAGAAGAGTTCGCAGTAATCTTAACAGATACGAATGCGATTCAAGCGTATGAAGTAGCTGAACGCATCCGCCAAGCTATACAAGCAACTATCTGTCATGTCGACGACGTTGAAATTACGACCACTGTTAGTATTGGTGTAGCAGAGTTGAATTCACAACAATCCAACGCAAAAGAGCTTCTAATCGAGGCCGATAAAGCGATGTACTATTCAAAGCACTCAGGACGCAATCAAGTCACCCTAGCTTACGAAAACCTGCCAGATCTTAAGCTTTATCAAGCCGGTCACTTAAAAATACAAAGGGTTTCCTAAAAATAAATAACCCATTTCTTACCACGATAGCCTCTTTACTAAGAAACCTCCGTCCTACGCAGTCCCCACAATAACATCGCTAAAAACTCGCTTATCTAAAAACCTTATAACTATTAGTAAAAAGTGCTCTATATGTGTTCGCTATTTATCGACCTAAACCACTATCATTAAATCCTTAATGTCGACTTAAAAAGCTCACAAGTCAGCAAAAATCCATTCCAAATGAAAATGAGCCTGCTGGCCCTTGCTCATCTCAAATGATGTATATTCACGCACACAAATCGTCAAGTTTCTCAAGGTAAGTCGAACTAGTATCAATAAATGAGTTCAAACCTTTCTTGAAGAAGGGCTAGAAGAACGGTAAGAAAAGCCAATAATACACAAGGCGGACGACTGGCTGGTTCCGATATCCACGCTTATATCATGAAAGAATTTGGCGAGCACTACCACCCTGACTCTATCTATTACCTGCCCGACCACATGGGCTTTTCATGGATAACTTCCCGCTTAAAACACGACAACACACTTATGGACTGAAAAAGCAGCTCGCCCAAGAGCCGAGAAACAACAATTTGAGTATGCTTATCTGTTCGGTTCAGTCGTCGCAGAAGAGGAATTGGTGAGGCTATCATTGTCCCTGGGTTAATAAAGACATCATGATAGAGCACTTAAAACAAATATTGGCAGTCACGGAGGAAGGACGTCACGCCGTCGTTGTAATGGATGGCGCAGGATGGCATACAGAAGAAATTGCCAATGACTTTAAATGTCAGTGTAATCAAACTTTCGCCCTATTCTCCAGAGCTAAACCCTATCGAACAAGTATGGCGTTGGTTGAGGCAACCAATCTTTTACGTATTACGACGACATCATCTCCAAAGTCTGCGATGCATAGAATCGGTTTTGGATTGCTCCAAAAGAGTCACCCAAATATGCTCGAGAAGATGGATAGACCTGACCAGTTAATTTTCCAGATTGGTATGACTTCTCTTGGAAGGGAAAATGACAGACTCTAACACGACAAAAGCCCTGCTATTTCTAGCAGGGCTTTCAAATAAGTGGCGGAGCGGACGGGACTCGAACCCGCGACCCCCGGCGTGACAGGCCGGTATTCTAACCAACTGAACTACCGCTCCGCACTGGTTAGACCTAAGTCTAAATTTAAAGCCTGGCGATGTCCTACTCTCACATGGGGAAACCCCACACTACCATCGGCGCTATTTCGTTTCACTTCTGAGTTCGGAATGGAGTCAGGTGGGTCCAAAACGCTATGGTCGCCAAGCAAATTCTTTAATTCGGAAAGCTGTTTTTGTGTTCTCTACACATTCAATTCTGTTCTTGCTTCGAGTCCATCAAAACCCCTTGGGTGTTGTATGGTTAAGCCTCACGGGCAATTAGTATCAGTTAGCTCAATGCCTCACAGCACTTACACACCTGACCTATCAACGTCGTAGTCTCCGACAACCCTTTAGGATACTTAAAGTATCAGGGAAGACTCATCTCAGGGCTCGCTTCCCGCTTAGATGCTTTCAGCGGTTATCGATTCCGAACTTAGCTACCGGGCAATGCGTCTGGCGACACAACCCGAACACCAGAGGTTCGTCCACTCCGGTCCTCTCGTACTAGGAGCAGCCCCCTTCAATCTTCCAACGCCCACGGCAGATAGGGACCGAACTGTCTCACGACGTTCTAAACCCAGCTCGCGTACCACTTTAAATGGCGAACAGCCATACCCTTGGGACCGACTTCAGCCCCAGGATGTGATGAGCCGACATCGAGGTGCCAAACACCGCCGTCGATATGAACTCTTGGGCGGTATCAGCCTGTTATCCCCGGAGTACCTTTTATCCGTTGAGCGATGGCCCTTCCATTCAGAACCACCGGATCACTATGACCTGCTTTCGCACCTGCTCGAATTGTCATTCTCGCAGTCAAGCGGGCTTATGCCATTGCACTAACCTCACGATGTCCAACCGTGATTAGCCCACCTTCGTGCTCCTCCGTTACTCTTTGGGAGGAGACCGCCCCAGTCAAACTACCCACCAGGCACTGTCCGCAACCCCGATTAGGGGTCGACGTTAGAACATCAACACTACAAGGGTGGTATTTCAAGGACGGCTCCACACATACTGGCGTACGTGCTTCAAAGCCTCCCACCTATCCTACACATGTAGGGTCAATGTTCAGTGCCAAGCTGTAGTAAAGGTTCACGGGGTCTTTCCGTCTAGCCGCGGGTACACTGCATCTTCACAGCGATTTCAATTTCACTGAGTCTCGGGTGGAGACAGCGTGGCCATCATTACGCCATTCGTGCAGGTCGGAACTTACCCGACAAGGAATTTCGCTACCTTAGGACCGTTATAGTTACGGCCGCCGTTTACCGGGGCTTCGATCAAGAGCTTCGACCGAAGTCTAACCCCATCAATTAACCTTCCGGCACCGGGCAGGCGTCACACCGTATACGTCATCTTACGATTTTGCACAGTGCTGTGTTTTTAATAAACAGTTGCAGCCACCTGGTATCTGCGACTCTCAATAGCTCCATCCGCAAGGGACTTCACCGTCGAGAGCGTACCTTCTCCCGAAGTTACGGTACCATTTTGCCTAGTTCCTTCACCCGAGTTCTCTCAAGCGCCTTGGTATTCTCTACCCGACCACCTGTGTCGGTTTGGGGTACGATTCCTTACAATCTGAAGCTTAGAGGCTTTTCCTGGAAGCATGGCATCAATGACTTCACATCCGTAGATGCTCGACGTCGTGTCTCAGCCTTAAAGAGAGCCGGATTTACCTAACTCTCAAGCCTACGCACTTGAACCTGGACAACCGTCGCCAGGCCCACCTAGCCTTCTCCGTCCCCCCATCGCAATTGTAAGAAGTACGGGAATATTAACCCGTTTCCCATCGACTACGCCTTTCGGCCTCGCCTTAGGGGTCGACTTACCCTGCCCCGATTAACGTTGGACAGGAACCCTTGGTCTTCCGGCGAGGAGGTTTTTCACCCCCTTTATCGTTACTCATGTCAGCATTCGCACTTCTGATACGTCCAGCATGCGTTACCACACACCTTCAACCGCTTACAGAACGCTCCCCTACCCAATATACAAAAGTATATTGCCGCAGCTTCGGTTTACTACTTAGCCCCGTTACATCTTCCGCGCAGGCCGACTCGACCAGTGAGCTATTACGCTTTCTTTAAATGATGGCTGCTTCTAAGCCAACATCCTGGCTGTCTGAGCCTTCCCACATCGTTTCCCACTTAGTAGTAATTTGGGACCTTAGCTGGCGGTCTGGGTTGTTTCCCTCTCCACGACGGACGTTAGCACCCGCCGTGTGTCTCCCGGATAGTACTTACTGGTATTCGGAGTTTGCAAAGGGTTGGTAAGTCGGGATGACCCCCTAGCCTTAACAGTGCTCTACCCCCAGTAGTATTCGTCCGAGGCGCTACCTAAATAGCTTTCGGGGAGAACCAGCTATCTCCAGGTTTGATTGGCCTTTCACCCCTAGCCACAAGTCATCCGCTAATTTTTCAACATTAGTCGGTTCGGTCCTCCAGTTGATGTTACTCAACCTTCAACCTGCCCATGGCTAGATCACCTGGTTTCGGGTCTATATCCAGAGACTGAACGCCCAGTTAAGACTCGGTTTCCCTACGGCTCCCCTAGATGGTTAACCTTGCCACTGAATATAAGTCGCTGACCCATTATACAAAAGGTACGCAGTCACAGGACAAAGCCTGCTCCTACTGCTTGTACGTACACGGTTTCAGGTTCTATTTCACTCCCCTCACAGGGGTTCTTTTCGCCTTTCCCTCACGGTACTGGTTCACTATCGGTCAGTCAGTAGTATTTAGCCTTGGAGGATGGTCCCCCCATATTCAGACAGGATATCACGTGTCCCGCCCTACTCGATTTCACTGAACACACGTCGTCAACTACGGGACTATCACCCTGTATCGTCGGACTTTCCAGACCGTTCGTCTAACGCGTGTAAAGCTTAAGGGCTAGTCCAATTTCGCTCGCCGCTACTTTCGGAATCTCGGTTGATTTCTTTTCCTCGGGGTACTTAGATGTTTCAGTTCCCCCGGTTCGCCTCCTTACCCTATGTATTCAGGTAAGGATACGTGCTTATGCACGTGGGTTTCCCCATTCAGAAATCCCAGACTCAAATGGTTGTTACTACCTAATCTGGGCTTATCGCAAGTTACTACGTCTTTCATCGCCTCTGACTGCCAAGGCATCCACCGTGTACGCTTAGTCACTTAACCATACAACCCGAAGGAGTTTCGAGCTGATGAACAAGTCACCAAAGTTGTCTGCAATTTTTATACATGATGCAGACTCGATTTTGCCGGACTCAAATTCCAAGAACACTTGAATGTGTTATTTTGGTGTTTGTCTTAAAGACAAACATTGAGAACTTTACAAACAACAATAAATTGTTGTTTTGTCAGCTTTCCAAATTGTTAAAGAGCTAATCACTTCTAATGAAGTAACCATTTTTAAGAACACTTAATACTTTCTTATCAAAAGAAATGTGCTTAAAGATGGTATCCCGTAGGGGAGTCGAACCCCTGTTACCGCCGTGAAAGGGCGGTGTCCTAGGCCTCTAGACGAACGGGACACTGCTGTCTGTTTCCACTTTAAAAAGCAGAACCAAACCTGAGAGTTTGGTAACTCTCTTCTCCTTACTTTATAAACCGTATCAATCTGTGTGGACACTCATCGTGAGTAATCATCGTTTAAGGAGGTGATCCAGCGCCAGGTTCCCCTAGCGCTACCTTGTTACGACTTCACCCCAGTCATGAACCACAAAGTGGTAAGCGTCCCCCCGAAGGTTAAACTACCTACTTCTTTTGCAGCCCACTCCCATGGTGTGACGGGCGGTGTGTACAAGGCCCGGGAACGTATTCACCGTGGCATTCTGATCCACGATTACTAGCGATTCCGACTTCATGGAGTCGAGTTGCAGACTCCAATCCGGACTACGACGCACTTTTTGGGATTCGCTCACTTTCGCAAGTTGGCTGCCCTCTGTATGCGCCATTGTAGCACGTGTGTAGCCCTACTCGTAAGGGCCATGATGACTTGACGTCGTCCCCACCTTCCTCCGGTTTATCACCGGCAGTCTCCCTGGAGTTCCCGACATTACTCGCTGGCAAACAAGGATAAGGGTTGCGCTCGTTGCGGGACTTAACCCAACATTTCACAACACGAGCTGACGACAGCCATGCAGCACCTGTCTCAGAGTTCCCGAAGGCACCAATCCATCTCTGGAAAGTTCTCTGGATGTCAAGAGTAGGTAAGGTTCTTCGCGTTGCATCGAATTAAACCACATGCTCCACCGCTTGTGCGGGCCCCCGTCAATTCATTTGAGTTTTAATCTTGCGACCGTACTCCCCAGGCGGTCTACTTAACGCGTTAGCTCCGAAAGCCACGGCTCAAGGCCACAACCTCCAAGTAGACATCGTTTACGGCGTGGACTACCAGGGTATCTAATCCTGTTTGCTCCCCACGCTTTCGCATCTGAGTGTCAGTATCTGTCCAGGGGGCCGCCTTCGCCACCGGTATTCCTTCAGATCTCTACGCATTTCACCGCTACACCTGAAATTCTACCCCCCTCTACAGTACTCTAGTCTGCCAGTTTCAAATGCAATTCCGAGGTTGAGCCCCGGGCTTTCACATCTGACTTAACAAACCACCTGCATGCGCTTTACGCCCAGTAATTCCGATTAACGCTCGCACCCTCCGTATTACCGCGGCTGCTGGCACGGAGTTAGCCGGTGCTTCTTCTGTCGCTAACGTCAAATGATAGTGCTATTAACACTACCACCTTCCTCACGACTGAAAGTGCTTTACAACCCGAAGGCCTTCTTCACACACGCGGCATGGCTGCATCAGGCTTGCGCCCATTGTGCAATATTCCCCACTGCTGCCTCCCGTAGGAGTCTGGACCGTGTCTCAGTTCCAGTGTGGCTGATCATCCTCTCAGACCAGCTAGGGATCGTCGCCTTGGTGAGCCCTTACCTCACCAACTAGCTAATCCCACCTAGGCATATCCTGACGCGAGAGGCCCGAAGGTCCCCCTCTTTGGCCCGTAGGCATCATGCGGTATTAGCCATCGTTTCCAATGGTTATCCCCCACATCAGGGCAATTTCCTAGGCATTACTCACCCGTCCGCCGCTCGACGCCGTTATCGTCCCCCGAAGGTTCAGATAACTCGTTTCCGCTCGACTTGCATGTGTTAGGCCTGCCGCCAGCGTTCAATCTGAGCCATGATCAAACTCTTCAATTTAAGATTTTGTTCGGCTCAATGAATACTGAACATTACATAAAGTAATGTTTGAATTGACTGTGCTGAATCCGAAGATTCAATGGTCACTTCGTTTCATTGAAACCTAATTTGATATCGCTTTCCGTTAAGAAAGAAATATCTAATTGGATCATCATCAACGAGTGCCCACACAGATTGATAGGTCTATATTGTTAAAGAGCTTGCTCTGCGAGAAGTTTTTCTCTCAAAGCGGAGGTGCATTCTAGCGATTTGGTTGTTAGTGTCAAACACTTTTTCAACTAATTTTCGTAGAAGCTTTTTACCTCTCCGACACTGCTGAAGCCTTATCGCGTCTGCCGTTTCGATGGATGCGCATTATAGGGAGAAGAATTTCTTTGGCAATACTAAAAATGCATTTTTTCTAAAAAAACATGCCAAATGGACACTTTCCACTCAACATCTAAATTCACCCAAATTAACACCCAGCATTTCTACAGAATACTCACAAAAAACTGTGGATAACTACTCATCACTGTCAAAGAAATAGGATATTCGCGAGCGTGGGTTTAGGTACTCTTTTATCTTATCTGGCAATTTAGATGGATGAATCGCATTTACGATCCTCAAATCTTTCGATGCAAGCTCAATGATGGGAGCTTGAGTTCTTGGCACTGATGGGTCGTAAACCAGAACATTTGGAAATAGCAGGTTTGAAGCGTTCACTGAGATGACCAATCCCACCATATTATTAGATAACTGAACAACCGTGCCAGGAGGGAAGACGCCCATGAACTTGATCAGAATATTAAGGTTTTCTTCTTTATATAGGTGTTTACAGTTTTTATATAAATGAGAAAGGGCGGTGTATGGGATTTTCTGTTCTGAAGCGATCGGTGTATGGCACAAATTATCAAATGCATTTGCCACTATGACAATTTGAGCCAATTCATCAATTTCATCCCCTTTAAGACCCTCAGGATAACCGGAGCCATCTCTTAACTCATGATGCTGAGCAATCACGGTTTTAGCTGGTTCAGGAAAACCTTCGATCTGATTCGCGAGATCCAAACCATATTTAGTATGTAACTTTAGGTAGTTGGTTTCTGGCTCGGTTAATGGCACTTGCTTTCTTAATATAGCGGTAGGGATTTTGATCTTACCCATATCATGAAACAGAGCAGCGAAAGAGAGCTCTTTTAGTTGCTTGGCAGAATACCCTTTCGCACGCCCAATCATCATGGCAATAACCGCAACGTTTAGAGAATGGAAATAGATATCTTCAAATTCGTTTTTGCCGTTCATTAGATGAAGCGTGACATTATCATCGCACATCAACTTCTCAACAATGTCTTCTATTAACAGTTGAGCTTCATCAACAGCGGCAGTTGGGCGGTTACGAATTTTCGTCATGACTGATCGCATCCGCGCAAGTGAGCGCTCAAACTCTTTCTCACACTGAATCACTCGTCGACGATATGCACTGAGCTTTTCAATTCGTTTCTGTTTTTCTTGCCACAGTTTTTGCGTTTCTAGATCCAACGATTCATTGCTTGTTGTGCTGTCCGTTTGGATTTGATTGACGGGCAATGGTGCGGTGTCGCTTTGTTCGGGATTAAAGTACACGAACTTCACACCGAGATGACGAATCATCTCGATCTGTTCCTGGTCTTTAATTTTAAAGCTATTGAGTAGGAAGGGGTGATCGTTCCACTTTAGCGGAAGGCGGATATGTAATCCCGGCTGAATACGATCCACTGTAAGTTTAATTGCTGCCACTTTTTCACTACTATTAAGTTTTCACGATAAACCAAGAATAGTAGTAGATTCTGTAAATAAATTCATCAATAAGAACTCACAAGTGCGAGTCATTCGCGTTAAGAACCAATGTGTTGTTCATAATTTGAATCAAGCTCATACCTGAGTATCAATCAGAGTCTTGTTTTAATACTCGATCCGCATGACGCAGTTTCAGCTTGGCTTCGAAGACAGGTTTTTCTATGTGCTCCTGTTTTTTTACTAACCCCATTAACGTTTGCACAGCCGCTCGCGCCATATCACTAATAGGGAAATGCACAGCAGATACCGTCGGGTACAAACTTTCACATAGGTCTACACTGTCAAAACTGGTTAAAGAGATTTGCTCCGGCACCGAAATTTTATGCTCATGAAGATATTGCATCGCCCCAACCGTCATTTCTTCGCTGCATGAAAATACAGCAGTTACCTCTGGGTGACGTTTTAAAATGGAAGCCATCGCATCATAACCGCTTTGTCTGCCGTAATTCCCTTCTTCACACCAACTTTCATCAATGTCGATACCAGCTGTTTTCATTGCATCAACATAGCCAAGCTTTCTGAGCAAACTATTGTGACGTAGGGATGGCCCGGTAATACAGGCAATGTTTTTATGGCCACCAGCGATTAAGTGCTCAACAGCGATACGACTTGCATGGTGGTGATTAAACGTAATGCAGCGCTCTTCAATCCCTTCGACATAACGATCGAGAAGCACAAAAGGCGTAGGAAGTTTTGCTAACTCACGTAGATCATCATCGGATAAATAGCGACTATGCAGAACATAGCCATCGCAACGAAGATCGTTGAAACGCTGAATCGCTTCTTTCTCTCCTTCAGCAGAATGATGGCCTTGCGCAGTGATGAGAAACTTCTTATGAATGTCTAATTCTGTTTGCACTTGCTCCATCATTTCACCGAAAAATCCACCGGTGTAATAAGTCACCAACAAACCGACCATATTACTTGACGATGTTGCAAGAGAACGGGCGATCGCACTTGGACGGTAATTCAATTGCGCCATGGCTTGTTCTACTTTTTTTCTAGTTTCTTCACGAAACTTTCCTTCCCCATTAATGATGCGAGAAACGGTAGAACGATTTACACCGGCGAGTTCGGCGACATCTTTAATCCTTGCCATAATGCTAATGAATCCAACTGCTAATAAATAATGAATGTTTTTATTCGAAAAATGGCTGCCAGCAATTCGTAAGGTGACTATAGGGGTCGAATCTGGCAGCCTTAATCATACACCTACAACTTGGCTGGTAGAAACGAGTGCGGAGTAATCCGTGACGGCTATACCATGCTGCGCCAATTGCTCTTTTAGAATGGGAGATGTGAGCACTTGTAGCTCTAACTCTCTTTGCAGAGCATAGCCACTTTTCATAATAAGGGGCTGGTCGGCATAAGCAGGATGACACATCACCTCTACCACATCGTAATTCTCTTTTAAGCTCAAAAGGTGTTGCATTAATCCGTCCAAACTTACCTTTTGATCGTAAAACTCATCGGTAAAGAAATAGCTTGTCGTCATTGGTTGGTGACAGATACCACTCCCGCGAAGTGGCACGCGGTGCTCTTTCGCGAGTTTCTGAACAATAGGAAGAATCTGGGGATGCGTATGAGCATGATGATGACTATCAAGGTGGCTGAGCGTTAGTCCAAGTGACAAGAAGTGATCAATTTGAGCTTTAGCTTCATCGTAAACCGCTTGAGCTTCAAAATCTTGCTTGTTCCACAATTCACTGTATTTGACGAAATGCGTTCTACCATTGGTTAAGTTTGGGTGCTCCGTGAGAGGAGCACCTGCTGTAAACCGTAGATGTACGCCAATTTTTAAGTCTGGATTTTGATGAGCTAACTCGATTGCATTCTGCTCGGCATCCATCCCTACCATCATAGTAGTCGATTTCACGACACCATCTTGATGGGACTTTACAATGCCGTTATTAACACCTTGAGTCAGACCAAAATCGTCCGCATTAAAAATGACTTTCATTGACGCTCTTCCTTAGTATTACAACGCTGTAAGTTTAAATTGAGGCAAATAAGGCGCATTAACCGCTAACAGCTCATCCAATATCGCTTTCGCTCGACCAATGTCTGGCACCAAAGGATTATTCGTTAATGCCATCAATGCTTTGTCGTAGTTACCTTCAACAGCGGCTTCTATCGTCAACTGCTCATAAGCTTTCACTTGATGCAGTAGCCCTTTGATGTTGTTTGATAGCTCACCAACAGCAAGGGGTTTTGCCCCCCAACTACCAATCACAGCACTGCATTCAATCACGGCATCATCCGGTAGGCCATTGATCGCGCCGTTGTTTAAAACGTTTACGACATGAATGCTGTTACGGTTGTTGTAAATGGAGTCGACGAGATTGAGTGACGCATCTGAGTAATATGCTCCCCCTCGCTCTTCCAACTCTTTCGGTTTGTGGTCTAAGTTCGGATCTTGATAGAGCTTAAACAATGCATTTTCGGTTTCCATGACTTGCTCTGCGCGAGTCCCTTTTTCACCTGCGCTCTGCTTTTCTTCTGCCAACATAGCGTCTGTTTGGTAAAAATAGCGATGATAAGGACAAGGAATCGCACCGAGCGCTTTTAGAAATGCCGGATCCCACGGTTCTTCCCAAATGTTCTTCATACTGAAGTTAGCGCCATCTCCGACTTTCTCTAAGACGGTTTGAGTGATGTCTTCGCCTTTCAGCCACGCTTTGTGTACCCAGACCAGATGATTTAGACCTGCAAACTCCAACTGTAGCTCTTTGGGCTCGCAATCCATCATCTCTGCAATCATCATTTCCATTGAGACGGGTACATTACATAAGCCGATACTTTTGACTTTAGTATGCTTACTCACCGCTTCTGAGACGAGACCAGCAGGGTTCGTAAAGTTGAGCATCCAAGCGTTTGGCGCCAACTCTTCAATGTCTTTACAGATATCAAGAATGACCGGAATGGTTCTCAGTGCTTTAGCAAATCCGCCAGGGCCTGTGGTTTCTTGTCCGATCACATCGTATTTGATAGGAATTCTTTCATCGTTTGCTCGAGCAGCAAGCCCGCCTACACGGAATTGAGTCATGACAAAGTCAGCGCCTTTGATCGCAGCACGGCGGTCAAAATCCGCTTTAATTTCAATATCCGCGCCCGCTTTATCGACCATCCGCTGAGCCAAGCCTTTGATGATTTCTAGCTTTTCCGCGCCGGATTCTATGTCCACAAAGTGAATCTGTTTAACTGGCAAGTAATCCAAGCGTTTGATTACCCCTTCAACCAATTCCGGAGTATAGCTACTGCCACCACCAATAATGGCAAGTTTGATCGCCTCTCTAGACATAATGATTTCCTTACTTGTTCGCGAGTTGCTTGTTCAAAGCGACAATCTCAACAGCCATTTCTTGCGCTAGAATCGTTGTCATTAAATGATCTTGAGCGTGCACCATAACCAGAGTCATCGGCACTTTGCCCTCCCCCTGATCTTCTTCGATCAATTGCGTCTGAATTAAATGCGCCTTGTTAATGCACTCTCTGGCTTGCAACAATTTCTCTTCTGCTGCTTCAAATTTTTGCTCTCTCGCCAAACGGAGCGCTTCATAACTTAAACTTCTGGCTTCACCCGCATTGCAGATGATTTCCATTACAACCAGTTCTTGTTCCATTTTCTCTCTCCAGAAATATGGGCTGCTTGGTAAAACAGCCCATTCATAATTAAGCGGTTACGCCTTCACCAGCAGGTTGTTCTGCCTGTTTCGTTTCTTTGGTTGTTGGTAGTTCTTGCTCAAGCATTTGCTTCTCAAACATTTTGAAGAATGGGAAGTAGATAAGAAGGTCAAGAATCAACAGACCCACTACGAGCAGTACCGGAGAAAACGTCCAGCCACTTCCCCAAGACGCACCAATAATTGCCGGCGTCGTCCATGGTGTAGTAGCCACCCCCATACCTACGAAGCCAAGATGCACAGCAAAGTAAGCAATCGTTGCGTTAATTACTGGAGCAAAAACAAATGGGATGAACAATGTTGGGTTCATTACGATTGGGCTACCAAAAATCACTGGTTCATTAATTTGAAAGAAGCCAGGAACCGCACTCATTCGGCCGATACTCTTTAGGTGAACAGAGCGGCTAAATGACATAAGTAGAACCAACGCTAACGTCGCACCAGAACCACCAATGAAGATATAGAAGTCCCAGAACGGCTGAGTGAAGATATTCGGAACAGGCTGCCCAGCAACAAATGCGTCGATGTTTCCACTGATGTTTGTTAGAAAGATTGGCGATAGAAGGCCAACCACAATCGCGGCACCATGAATCCCTGCAAACCAAAGTAATTGACACATGAGTAGTGCACCAATGATTGCAGGTAAAGTATTTGATGCGCTGATTAATGGCTTGAACATCGCCATAACTGCATCAGGAATCAACATGTCGTATTGGGTTTGAACGAAGATGCTTAGTGGATAAAGCGTGACAAACACAGCTAGAACAGGCAGTAACACCTCGAAAGAACGCGCGATCGCAGGTGGCACCTGCTCTGGCATGCGAATCGTGATGTTGTGCTTTTTCATAAATCGATACAGCTCAACAGCAAAGAAGGCACACATTACTGCAGTGAAGATCCCTGTACCGCCCATGTGTTTCATCGCTAACGTGCCATCTTGAGCTGGTGCAGCCACCAGCAAGAAACACATTAAAGATAAAACCGCGCTAGTGATCCCATCCATTTTGTACGCTTTCGCCAGACTGTAGGCAACACCGAGCGACACGAAGATGGTCATGATCCCCATCGACATATTGAAAGGCATCATAATGGTGTCAAAGTGAGTGGTAGCAAAGTCGAGCCAAAGACGACCAAAGGTAAACGTCGTATCTTCAGCAAATGGTGGAAATGCAAAAATCAAAATGAAACTGCCCACGATGATAAACGGCATAGCGACAATAAAACCATCTCTCATTGCGCGAACGTGGGGTTGATTACCCACTTTTGCAGCGATAGGGGCTATATGCTTTTCGACTGTTCCTATAATCGCGTCATAAAGCTTCATAGAGTCCATCCTTATTTCAGACAAAATAATCCCGCATCAAATATTTATATTTGATGAACAATTTTCTTTTATTTCAAATTATTGGCTTAGTTAATTAATTCTAATGCTTGTTCTAGTACTTCGTCCCCTTTCATCATTCCATATGCTTGGGGAGATATCGCATCGATATTTTTTCCGTACTCTTGCGCTGTTTTTCTTAACTCTTCCAGTTGAAAACGTACCTGAGGACCTAGTAAACAAACGTCATACTCTTTAATCGCCTCTTCAAATGCATTCACTGACATCGCATCAATCTTGCATTCAATTCCTTTAATTTCAGCAGCTTGCTCCATTTTCTTAACAAGCATACTGGTCGACATCCCTGCGCTACAGCATAAAAGGATCTTTTTCATAGCCTTACTCCCGTTGTGTAAATTTCAACCTGCAAAAACTGTAGCAAAAATAATCAGCACAAAAAAGCGCAACCGGTTGCGTTATTCGTGAACAGAATCTCACTTTAGAAAATAAGGTCTATTTTTTAATAATTATTTAGGTCTAGGATAAAAGTCAGAGAATTAAGGAAGATTACGAATTTACATTTACAACTATCAATATATTACTACTGACAACGTCATTATTAATTTCGAAAAGGAATCGAAAATGAAATTAAATAAACTGGCTATTGCAACGCTTGTAAGTGCCGCTCTATCTCAATATGCATTTGCCCAAACTGACACCAAAGGAACCATTTATCTGACGTTTGATGATGGCCCAATCAACGCCTCAATTGACGTCATTAATGTGCTAAATCAAGAAGAAGTAAAAGCGACGTTTTACTTTAATGCGTGGCACCTAGATGGTATTGGTGATGAAAACGAAGACAGAGCGTTAGAGGCACTAAAACTGGCGTTGGATAGCGGCCACATCGTCGCAAACCACAGTTATGACCATATGGTTCACAACTGTGTTGAAGAATTTGGCCCAAACAGTGCGGCAGAATGTAATGCAACGGGTGATCACCAGATCAACTCTTATCAAGATCCTGCCTACGATGCCTCGATGTTTGCAGAAAACTTGTCAGTACTAGAAAAATATTTGCCGAACATTACGAGCTACCCAAACTATAAAGCGAATGAGTTTGCTCGTTTGCCTTATACCAATGGTTGGCGCGTTACGAAAGACTTCAAAGCGGACGGCTTATGTGCCACGTCCGATGATCTTAAACCTTGGGAGCCTGGCTATTCATGTGATACGGCAAACCCATCTAACAGTGTAAAAGCAGCCATCGCGGTTCAAAATATCCTAGCGAATAATGGCTATCAAACTCACGGTTGGGATGTGGATTGGGCCCCTGAAAACTGGGGCATTGCGATGCCAGCAAACAGCCTTACAGAAGCTGAACCATTCCTTGGGTATGTCGATTCCGCGCTAAATACTTGTGCGCCTACGACAATTAACCCTATCAACTCCAAAGCACAAGAGTTCCCATGTGGTACACCTTTGCATGCCGATAAAGTTATTGTGTTAACTCATGAGTTCCTGTTTGAAGACGGTAAACGTGGCATGGGTGCAACTCAAAACCTACCGAAGCTCGCGAAGTTTATCCAGCTAGCCAAACAGGCTGGTTATGTCTTCGATACCATGGATAACTACACACCGAACTGGCAAGTTGGTAACAACTACAGCGCCGGCGACTACGTTCTACACCTCGGTACGGTATATCAAGCAGTAACAAGCCATACAGCGCAACAAGATTGGGCTCCATCACCAACATCTAGCTTGTGGACGAATGCGGATCCAGCTACTAATTGGACTCAGAATGTTTCATACAAACAAGGCGATGTGGTGACTTATCAAGGTTTGCGTTACCTAGTTAATGTACCGCACGTATCTCAAGCAGACTGGAGTCCGAGCTCACAGAACACCTTGTTCACAGCTCTATAAGCTGTTCCCTACTATCATCATGTAGTAGTTTGCGCGAGGCATACCCTCGCGCTTTTTTCTTGAAACGCGGCAAATCGGTATTCAACTCGAACCTCCAAACACACGTAAATCTAAGCGCATCTCCCCCAAACGACGAAAGGCCGCTATAAAAGCGACCTTTCTATGTATGGTACTGATAAGTGAGGTGACAAGGCTTGCATCCAACTGGGCAGACACTCCTGACGCCACGCTGGATTTGAATTTACAAACGCCAGAAACAACAAAGCCCCGACTTTCGTCGAGGCTCTGTCTTGGAATATGGTACCGGTGGGCGGACTTGAACCGCCACGCCCGAAGGCAACGGATTTTGAATTCCTCTTAAGCCCTTGTAATTACTTGCATTTAAGAGGATTTCTTTGGATATCAAGGACCATGAAATAGGATTTCATTGGATCTTTTTAGCACACGCCGAGCACAGGTTTGAAATAAGAAAGTGGTGCACACACTAGTTCACCCTTTGTAACACGTTTCTGGACAAAACTGATTTAACACTATTGAATCAAGGACTTTTATTTGTATTAGATAGCTTATTGGGTATTTCTAAACGCCAGGTCAAAACCGCCGCAACGCTTTGACCTGGAAGTTATATTCTTTAATAAATCTCAGATTATGCCAATAACCCTTCTAGTTTTTTCAATGCCTTTGCAATGACCGCCTCTTTCTCTTTGATACTTGAGATTATCTCCGCTGGCGTTCGGGTATCTTGTTCTACAACCACATACGGGTTGACAGCCTTGAGATCAAACGTTGCAGCATCAATATCGGAGGCCTTAGTCTCTAGCGCTTTGGCTGCCTTTTGCTTCTGTGCAATCTGTTCATTTACGGCATCTAGAGCTGCTTTCTCAGCTTTATCCTTTTTAAGTTGCTTATGCTGTTCTTTTAAATCAATAACCTCGGCTTTAATGGCAGCAGCCTCTTCGAGTAAAGGCTGCATTTCTTCACGGGCTTTAGCTCGGCGATCAGAAAAATCAACCGTCCAAGAATAGCGACTATCACCTTCTGGTTTGCCGTGGTTTTGCAACATACGAGCGTAGCTTGGGAACGGCTTATCCAAGTTAGTTTTATCTTCTAACCAATCAGCGGTAAGAGTATTGGGTAGTTGAGCATCGGGAAGAACTGTACCATCTTGTGCAAAACCAAAGTGCGCTAGTGTTAATGGTGTTTTCTTACCGACTTTGATGTGTGATAAGTCGTAGTACCAAATTTTTTCGGTTTTCTTTCCTTTGGTAAAAAACAGTAGGTTGGTTTTTACGCCTGCTCCCGCTGTTGAAAATACACCACCGGGTAAACTGACAATTGCCCAAAGATCGCATTCATCTACAAGTTTTCGTTTGGTTTCGACAAAAGCGCTTTCGTTAGTGCGGAATAGCAGACCTTCATCCAATACAATTGCACAGGAGCCCTCAGGTGCAAGTTCACTTAGAATGTCCTGAACAAAAAGCACTTGGGTCGAACTGGTTTCAAATGCAAAGTTTTTCTGTGCGTCTTTGCCTTCTTTGCCACCAAACGGAGGGTTAGTCAAAATTACATCAAATTGCTTCGGGGCTTGCTCAAATAGTCCGGCGTAAGTAGCGCGGCGAGTCAATGAGTTGCCATGCCAAAGGTTGGGCTGATCGATACCGTGTAAGACTAAGTTAGCCAGTGCTATAGGGATTACTAGGTTCTCTTTTTCACGGCCAAAAAATGTATCGTATTTTAGTGTGTCGAGATCAGTACTCGCAGGGCTTTGTCCAAGTTGTCGGGCGATATGTTCATAAGCAATCGCAAGAAAGCCACCGGTACCGCAGCAAGGATCATAAACGGTTTGACCTAGCTCTGGTTTCACGGTGTGAACCATTGCACGAATGACTTCACGTGGAGTAAAAAACTGGCCTCCGTCGGAGTTTTTCTCACCCATTTTCAGCAATAGGTCTTCATACACTTGTGATAGGGTGAAGAAGTGGGTATCGTCCACATACTCAATATTGATCTCGTGCACTTTGTCCAGAATATCACGTAGATTAGCTTCGCTATCGACTCGAACGCGCTCCACAGCAGTCATAGTTCGACCAATTATTCGCTGTTTTCGGCTAGCCTCAGGGGTGGGTAAACCAGTTTGCGGGTCGATATCCATACTGTGTAGATGGGGCAGTAACTCTTTATTGATAAAGTCGAACAATTTGCCATCACCGGCTGCAAATAACTCCTGCCGTTTCCAACCGTACGGTTTGCCTTCTGCTGTTTTAGGGTGGCCAGTTTTTTCAGAAAAGGGCGCTGCCCAATCCTGCCAGCGGTATGGGCTGTTTAACGCAGGGGTAAAGTTTGCCCCTAATACTTCTGCTTCTTCGCGAGCTTTGATTTCCTGTGCATCGAGAATACGTAAGAACAGAATCCAAGTGAGTTCGGGCACATATTGCAATGCGCTGGCACAATTGGAACGGCGCATTACATCGCAGATGCTTTTTACAAAAGAGGAAAGAGATTGAGTTGAGGCAATAGCCTTAGGTTGTTTGGTTGTCTTTGTTGCTTTAGCCATAATTAATTCTCAAATGATTTGGCAAGTATACGGGCGGGCAGTTTTTCAATATCTGCTAATTTGGCTTTGGTGGATTGCTCTAGAGCGTCTATTTCTGTCATAGCCGATTGAATACGAGCAACTAACTTTAGCTGTTCAGCTTTTGTTGGAGCGGGCACTTCAAGTGCATTCAGAAGCGTACCATTAAGCGCTGATTGACTTCCTCCACGATCAGATGATAAATCTCGTAAATCTTGATAAGAAGATTTCATCCATAGATATAAAAACTCAGGCTCCCAAGTGTCGTTTGGCATTACAGCGAAACAGTTTTGGTTTGTCGTAGCTGGAATTTCTAAAATCGCGGATTGCCCGCGAGTCTTTCCTTGACCAATCATTGCAATCAGCACGCTCTTAGGCGGAAGTAATTTTACCGAACACTCAGCAAGAGCTAAATTAGAAATAGCTTCTTTAGTCGATGTTATAGGCGTAAAAGCGACTTCACCTGTTTTTACCCAAGCAATTTCCGCCGGTTCCCAATATTGTTTATTACCACGTGATGGTGTTGATCCGCTGGTAGTTGGAGCGTTGTCTCCCAAACGTTTTTTCGGAACGGAATCAAGTTCAGCAAAGAACGCTTTTAGCATACGAGCGCGTAACAGGTGAACATCACTCAACTGCACCTGTGCCGCGTGCCGGGCAGTTTCCACTTCTGCTAGTTGCGCTTTTAGGCCAGTTGCGATTTTTCGTTGTTGCTCGATTGAGAATTTTGGTATTTCGATATTTTCAATGAAACCTGAAATTATACTATTGACAGTAGGTCCTATTTTTACCCCATGTCTAAGTACATAATCTTGTTTCGCTAATAAAAATAACGCGACATACTCTGGATCAAACTCTTCGTTCGGGACAATGGCTTTAATATCCTGATTGAAAGCGGAAGGTTGTCGCACTATTCCTATGGGTAAAGTACGAGAAAGCATGCGTCCGACAAGCAATATTGTACCAGGATTTATTAATCGAGTTGCCGATTCATTAATAGCAGTCTCACTGATATGATCTTGGGACGAAGTTAGATTAAAAGACTTAATATCCTTTGGCGAAAACCAAGGGATTGTTCCCTTCCAGTATTCATTTTTGCTCTTAGAGGGAGTGCCACCACTAAAAAATGAGCAGCATTCTGATAGCTTTAAGGTTCTCATACTCCAAACAACCTCGTCTTAGCCTCATGTATCACCTGTACTGGAGTTCCTAAACCGCGTAACGTATTTAAACCTCCAGCTAATTTAATCTCAGGCACTTCCCATAAACTTGGACTTTCTAGTGCATCGGTACCACCTTGGGAAAATTGGTGTCCAAGGCCTTTCAGCACAATTGCAGCTTTATCATTCATATTTTCAAACCAGCTCTGATTGTCGTTTATAAATTGTTCACCGCGTTCAGGGCGTGTAAGAGCTCTGGTATGGTAGCCGTGGTGGCCAAAAAAGTCGTACAAATCAAAATCGTTCATTTTGTCTATTTCGCGGATCACTTCCGGGCTAAAATTATCACCCAGCAGGTGATCAATTAATTGGCGGCGCTTTTGGGCTTCAATCCACAGCGCACGAAAATCGTTTAAGTTACGTGCTTCGCTCAATACACGTTGCATTACTTCTCGGCGGTATTCATCCACCGGTATTGGAGTGTCTCGTCCATCTCTGCGGCTGAGAATAAAACGCCCTTGCGGGTTGATAATTACACTTTTTCCGCCGATTTCTGCTACGGTAGGGCCGCTATTTCCACCGCCTCCGCCGGGAAGCTCTCCGCCACCACTCTTGCCACCAGAGCCAGGACGGGGTGGCTTAGTAATAAAATCAGTGCCAAATAATTGGGTAACGTCGGTATAGTCGTATAGCCAGAATTTGTATTTTTGGGTTTCTTCGTGAATGCGGGTGCCGCGGCCTACCATCTGGTAAAACTTTATGGGCGATTGCAAGTAACGGAAAAACACTACTGCGTTTAGACGCTCAATATCGACGCCTGCTTCTAACAAGTCCACGGTACAAGCAATAAATGCCCGCTCTGCGGAGCCACGCATAGGTTCAATCATGTCCGAGCCGTTGTTAGCGCCTCCCATACATTTGAACGCATAGTGGTCTTTAGGTGTTTGGCTGTGCTCTTTACACCAGCGAACGTACAAGTTGTTCATATGTTGAGCCACGCGATCCGCGTGTATTTCACGGGTGCAGAAGACTATCACTTTCTGCTCTGGCCCGCCATTTTCACACAGTAGTTTGAATAGATCTGCGCACATTTTGGGCGTGCGTAGTTCTATAAAGAGTTCATCGTCGAAGTCTTTGCCAGTGTATTCACTTTTGGCGAGATCATCTTCAGTAAGTGGTAATCCCGTTTTTATATCCTTCACGCCTGCTTTGAGTATTTCGTCCCTGGTAAAGGTGGCGTTATCAATGCTTGCTTTACGTTTGACTATTTCACAGGCCGCGAGGTAGCCATCCTCCTGAGCTTGAATTAGCGTATATTCATAAACTGGCTCACCAAAATACTGGCGGTTATTGGCTGTGATTTCTTGGTCTTCTTGGCTGGCGTGTTTGGATTCTTCCAGTTTTCGTGGTGTCGCTGTAAGGCCTATATGAATAGCTTTAGGGTTGCGTTTAAGTACTTCCGACCAACGCCCCCATGCCGAGCGATGGCATTCGTCGATAATAATTACACTAAAGGCATCTTCACCGTAATGCTCAGAGAGAAAGCTTGCAAAACCGTCATCGTCATCAAGCCCCAGAGTTTGATAAGTTGCAATGTGAACGCGGGCATTTGCCGCTGCATTACCACCTTTTTCGGTTCGTACAATACGAGCATTATCTCCAAAAGCTGCTTTGAGTTTTGTGTACGCTTGCTCGCGTAATTCATCACGGTCACACAAAAATAGCGCGGGTTTAGGCAATTGGCCTGCCTGGCTCATACGCCAAAGCAGGTTGGTGGCAATAATGGTTTTGCCTGCTCCAGTGGCTAGGGTTAGTAAGACACGTGGCGGGTTACCTGCTTGTTGTTCGAGTAGAATTTTTTCAAACGCTGCGCGGATAGCGGCATCCTGATAGTAGCGAGATTGCGACCAAGCAGGACTATCAGCCTGAAACAGCATTGCAGCGGCAGGTTGACTTATGTTTATACCAACGTCTTTGGCATAGCGAGCGGTTAAATCAGCATGAGGAGGAAAGTTTGTAAACGGGAATGGACCATTCTGTAAGCTAGTGGTGCAATCAAACTCGCCATATCGATGGCCGTTTGTGGAAAACACATATTTAACATCAAAGCGTTCGCAATCTGCATAGCCCTTGGCCTGTTGCATTCCTTTGAGAGGATCTTCGCTTTCTCTTTTTGCTTCGAGAACGGCGACTGGGAGAGCCTTAGGCATAGGATCAACCTTCACACAAAGGAGGTAATCGGTTCTACCTGGGCCTTTGCGACGGCGTCCTTTGCTACCACTTGGTTCAACTGGAGCGGGTGTTAAAATAGTTTCTAGGGTTATTCGATCCTTGTTGACGTAGCCTTTGTCTCGTAAAACTGGGTCTATCAGATGATAACGGGTATCCGCTTCATTCATGCTCATGATTCTTAGTCCTTATTCTTAAAATTTTTCATGACTAGATAGATTAGTTTTTATGCTTATCCCATCTTGGAAGCCACTAAAAACCTAAACTGAATACAAAGCCCATGAGTAGTTACCTCATAGAACTTACGGGAAAGAAAATCTAACCTACTGTTTTATTGTAATTTACTCGATATGTCTAAAGCGAGCCACTAGAAGTGATGCGTAATATGCTATTTAGCCTGATATAAGCCCCGGATTTCGCAATGTATTGGAATAGATCAATTTTTAACTGCGATATAAAAGCGATTACCCATGCAAGGCGGAAGGGTTGTTACAATAAATTGATTAGATAAATTTGTAAAAACGTAGAGAAGAATGATTAAAAAGCTAAACCACTCCAAATAAGTTGAGGGCAAACCCAACTTAGCGCAAACACCAACTCCGAATTAGATAGCATCTATCAGATTCATGATCAACCGAACTAAATGGCGGTTTTCCGGTGCGTAATTACTAACTAGTAAATTACCATCTTCTAAAGAAGGTGGCTTTGTGTGAGCCCCCTAAAAGGGGGCCTAGGCCTGAATCTAGATTTAGCGCCACAGTCTCACTTGGCTTATTCGCTACTGAGTTTATGACGTCGCTAAAAAGCAGAAGCTAAACAAAGCCGTTGAGTTTGTTGAAGAACTATAATTTCTGTACTTCAGTTAGCTTCTGATAAGTACGGAACAGACGTAAACAGCAGTGGTATTAAGGCAAAGCCGAAGTGAATGATAACCACCTACTGAAGCAGGTGGTTTAGGTCTAACAATTAATAATAACCAGTACAACAGCCGCTACCGCGTTGCTGTTGTACTGGTTATTATATCAATTTACTAAAACTCGGTATTCCAGCTAGAATCCGGAAGCCCCTCCCCTCAGAACCTTCAGCCGACACTCGGTGCGGAATATTTAACAGCATTCAACCTGCGACTATAAACATCAACAGAAACACTTCCGGCAACAGGCTCACCAACCCAAAGCGCAGACAACAAAAAAGGGAGCAGCCACTCAACGCAACTACTCCCTTCAAAACACCAATTCGGACTACTTCAGCTCATAGAACAGCTCGGTCAAAACAGCTTCACCAACTTGTTCAACTAACTGAGCAACAAAATCATCAAACTCATCAGCAAACCCTACTTTCACCAAACCAAACTCAGCGGCAACTTGATCCAGTGATAGATTACGAACCTTACCCTGATCCTTAGCTCGACGAGCCTTGTCATTCAACGAAGTAACAGCCTTACTCAAATCACCACCAGCAACCAGTGCAGGGTGAGCCAGCAACAAATGGCGCGCAGACGGATAGAGCTTACCTTGGTAGAACATAGGTTTGGACTGCCCCTTTAACTTCTCACGCTCGGTGTGTGCAGCAGACAGCGCTTCCTCTACAGATATGCCAGCCTTTATGCGGTTCATCAGCGTACTTTGCGCGACACCCAGCTCTCTAGCCGCTTGGCGCATACTTGAGTACTCGGTGCCGTCTATAACAACTTTCTTGCGGTAGTCACCTTTAGGGCGCGCTTCTAGTTCAAGGGCTTGCTCCAACGTCCAGCCGAACTTGGTAATGCGCTCATTCACCAGTTTAGGGTTCAAGCCATAGTGACGCGCAGCAGCAGTGCGGGAAGGGAACTCAATTCCCTCAATTTCATAGATATTTTTCATATAGTTATCACTTTTCAATTTGCTAAGCATAAAACCACACAGAGGTCGCCTGGACAAGCCAGACGACCTCTGCATGGTTACTTACTCGAAGTAGGTCTTAAAACGGCGCATCATCGTCTACAGGTGCTTTTTGAGCTATACCCTCGCCGAAGCTGACCTTAGATTTAATCTGCTCATATAACGCCAGCATGTCGCGTACGAGTTCTGCGTTCGGTCTCGGCTGTCCGTTAGGTTTCACCCAGTTCTGTTGCTTCCATTTAGGTGCCCATTCAGTAAGAGTGTTCACCACAGTGATGTTCAGACCCAACACTTCAACGGAACCAGCACCATTATTAAGCTCTGCTTTAGCACGCTTTAGAGCATAAAAACCAAGTTGTAGTTGCATAGTGGCAGCAGTCCCCTTCAGAGCTTCGGTCACATGCGTTTCACCATCCAACACCGATATTGTTGAGGCTTTACCGCCTGTACCAAGATGGCAGTTCAGAGTGACCTTCTTAGGTTTCGATGACGTCTGAAGATTGAGAAGGTAACTTAGGTCTTCTTTCACTTTCGGCATACCGTTATTACGTGGTCGCTTCGGGGCTTTTTTCTTCAAGCGCTTATTGTTTGCTTTGCGGATTTCGGGAATTGTATCAACCGCCTCCTGATAGCTATTAAAACCTTTAACATTGCCGCCCGGTTTACCGTGAGATAAAGCGCGAGCCTCATCGAAGGTTTTAACAGGTACGATCGCTTCATCAGTAATCGCCAAATAATAATTACAATGTGACTTAGCCATAATAATGCTCCTTAGAATTTTATTGAGTTAGCCGCCGGAATGACGGCTGTGGATTTGAATAAATGTCATTGCGTGTGAGGTTGGGCTTCTTATATCCCCAACGGTGCAATGGTTGATTGATAAAAAAAGCCCTTCCAGATAAGGGCTTTCGATAGGTCAATATTTACGATCTCAGTTCGGACTGAGAGCTTCCCGAAGTGAGGATCGGGAATCGGGGTTGAAGAGGATTTCAACTTCGAAGTCAGGAAACTTCGAGACTATTAAACGAGCTAAGTTGACAGTCAGCTCTGTCATCGGTACAGCGCCTTCAATCAGTTTGGCTTTCATAGCGCGGCTTACTGAATTTGCTTTAGTCGAGTACCCGTTATCTGTTAACCACTCAGCTAATGCTTTGGCGCTAATCTGTTTCTTGCTCATACCACCTTGCTCTTGCGCGTAGAAACGCAAGAATAAGCGCGCCATTAAGCTATCCGAAGTCTCATCAGCCTTTAAACGCAGGTCCTTGTGACTCGTGCTTTCTGCCATTACCAAACGGTCTTGCCAGTCATACCAATCCTCAAACGTTTTAAGACAATGCGCCTTCCGCCAGTGATCAAAGCGCAATCTTGTAAACAGCATCTCATCCAACGACTTGTGTGGTTTGGTTTCAAGCGCGATATGCTTACTTCCTTGCACATCAATCATCACTGGATTCAACAGTTCTCGCTTCTGATCGAACTCCATGTTCTGGTAGATAGACCGCTTCTCTAGCATCAAATCCTTGTGCTCTAAAAAGCGCATTCGGTTCGGTGTCAGGTAACTACCATCAACTTTATCGCCGGGCTTACGGGTAAGATACTTGTTCACCATATAAGCACTTTGGTCAGTGACCATCGGATCAACCTTAACGCTACCTTTCGCAAGTATCGGCTCAAAACCTTCACTTTCGATAACCGTGTACTGAGCACGAGTCTTAGCACCGATCAGTTGCTTCGCTTGATGCTTGAGTTCCAGTACTTCACCACCAGTTGGGTCTATACGGTGGTAGAGCTCTCGGAACCGCTGACAAATAGGACCTTTTAAGTCTATTTCATGCAGTTCAGCGTTAGTCAGGAAGCCATCTGTTGTCACTGAAACAACAACCTTGTCATCGGGGATGCTATGAAGCATTTCCCCCAACAAGGCTCTAGCTAAGCCAGTCGTGTAAGCGGCGAAAAATGGATTGGTCAAAGTCGATGGTGGTAGTTGCGTAGAGTAACCAGCTTGGATATCGAACGACCTCTTTGGGCGCAACGATTGAGCTAGCTTTCCATAGCAACTATTCAACATTTCCTTGGTCAGTTTCTCGTCAAAGCTACCTTTAACGAATGATTTACGCCGTTCTCGACCCCAACGCATGAAGTCTTCGAAGATTCGTTTATCATTCTTCCATGGCACTACAAACGCTTGCTTGATAGTAATTTCCGCGCCTTGGTTATAAGCAACTTCAAGTTCATGACCAGTGCAGTGCGTTTCACCTGATAGCGGAAATATCAATCCATATTCAGATCGAACGGCTAAACTTGGGAAGCGAGTATGTTCAGGGAACTTAAACTCAACCCACGCCAGAGCACACTTATCTCCTAACAGATCATTAAGATCTTTGGTCATGTACATCTGGTCGTAATCTAACTCGCGTAAACCAAGCGTAATCGCCGAATAGCAGCTTGGAACATCATAATCACGCCATGTATCTATACCAGTGGGGCCAGCGATGAATGACTCGTTGCGACCACCGTGGTAACACTGGGTAGCAAAGTTTTCCAACGTCATACGAGCCGTTGCAGGCACATCACGAGTTATCGTTAGCGGTTTACTTCGGTCGGAAGGCCACACTTCTTTAGTCACCTTCTCAAAGCCAAACAAACCACGATAACCGCGCTTATCCTCTAAGCTATTCACAAAGGCTTTAACAGCGATACCACCAATAGTAAAAGGAACCGAATTTAGACCGAGTGTATTTTGACAGAAGGAAGAAACACGCTCGAAATGACGAGCACTGATAATTGAATCAGTAATTGCATACTCAGCGAATTTCTCAGGCTCTGCTTCCAGAAACTCATCCATCCGGGAGATGGAATACGGCTCTGGAATTTCTACCTTTGGAATCTTCAATAGCTCTCCGACAGAGGCTAGTGACGATCCATTGGGCGAAAGCAGCATGGTGTCGTAGAAAGTGATGAAGAGTGTTTTCTTGTTACCAGACTTCGAGTAAGCCTGTAGTGGTTCTTTATCGATACGTCGAGACATAACTTTATCAAGTTCCAGCCCGTATACGTCATCAAGACTCGCCACCGTCTTACGCAACCCTTTTACGTGGGTCTTTAACTGATCAAAGGCTTGGCTGAAGTTAAACAAATCAGCCGATAGCCAATGAGCACACAAAATGATGTCAGTCGGCCACTTATCAAGTACTTCATCTTCCATCGCTTTTTCGATAGCCTGAACCAAGCATTTGTCCAGTGCCAGCCGTCCCGATTTTTTGGTCGATTCAGGGAACAAGATAATAGTTGATAACTTGCCCTGGAACAGAACCGCGAATTGGTAGCTCAAGATACGGTTGTAGCCTCCGCATTTAGATACGACATACTCAGTATCCATGGCTATCACGGGACGTTCAAAGAACGGTGTTGCCTTTCGCTTTTTACGCTTGGTTTGCTTCTTCTTTTTGGGTTTGCGGAGCACTATGGATTTAGCTTTGCGCTTTACGCCATCAAAAGAAGCAGGCTCACTCGGTTGAGCTTCACCCCAAGCACTTACCGCTTCTTCCTCAGTCCAACCGGATGTTGCTAGGTTGTCCATGCTTAAGTCAGAAGACTGCTCTAACCAATTAAAATTTTTACTCATTAGGTTTACTCCAGATACGCAAAAAGATGCCCGAAGGCATCTTTTTGAAAGGGTTAAAAGATAGGTCTTATCGATATTCTGACCAGTCCACCGTTGGCAAATCATTGCCTTCAGAAAACGCTATCAGCGCATCAACAATCGCATCTCGTAAACCGTCTAGATCTGAGTATTCTTCGGGAGTAAACATCGCGAGTAGGTTATCGCTATTCGTCGCCGTAATCAGAAGCGCTCCAGACTTACCTGAAATGAAAGCGTTGGAGATCGCACTCGCGTGAATCCAGCTTCCACTTTCCAACATCAAGCACTTTCCTTTCTCTGGCTTCACCGCTTTTAAGATCTTATCGAACAGCTCACCAACTTGATCGCCAGACTCGTTAAGAATCAAGTGACAGTTCTTATCCAACACCACTAAGCGATCATCAGACGCTAATACTGTTTTGCCGTTAGCCACATTCGCGACACCAGATTTCGTTTTTACAAACATTGCGTTCATTTTTTATTTTTCCTTCTAAAATTGAATTGTTAAAGAGCAGCGAAGAAGCTCGCTGCCCCCTCGAAAACAACCAAGCGAGAGAATCGCTGCGTTGCTGAGGTCCATATTAGGGATGAAAGAAAGCACTCAACTAAGAAGGGAATCGAGTCGACAAGCCACAAAACAATTAACTCGTAGCTCAAAGTCCAGCTAAGATTTAACGCAGAACCTAAGTCACGAAAGGCACTAGAAGAAATATCAATCGTCAAAGCTGTGATAGTAAAAAGATCAAGTTTAGGTACTCTTTTGTTTGATTTTTTCAGGTAGGGACTAAAAAGCCCAAAGACGTCCTAACGGACGCCTTTGGGCTTTTATCTGTATTAAGAGATATTACTGTGTTAATGCATTGTCATCTCTTTTTCCCAACGCTCAACCTCACTACGCAAGAAGCGAACACTGCGACCTATGCGCATCACTGGCGGTAAGCTTTTAGGGTTACGAGTCACATTGGTTCGCACGGTCGCAGGGTTTAAACCGTACATTTCAGCAAATTCTTCAATAGTTAGTACTCTGGACATGTCGAACTCCTTAATCGATTTGTAAGTTAGGTAGCATGGCGTCAACGGTCTGCTGAGAGGCTTGCGCTAAATGGGTATTTTGATAGTAGGCGTAACGCTCGGTGACATTCACATTGGAATGACCAAGGCTTTGCTGCGCGAGACGGATATCGTTCGTCGCAATCAACATTTGGGTAGCGTAAGTGCGGCGAAGGTCGTGGATAGTAAAAGGTGCGTCCAGACAGCCTTCTTGCTTCATGGCTTGTTGAATGCGCTCCATACAAGCGCGTGGGTATGCTATATGCTCGCCTTGGTTCTTCAACGAGGGGAACACCCAATCGTTGAACGACACTTTGAGACATTTACGGATCAGGCGTTTTGCAGGCTCGGAGAAATAGACGCGCTGCGATTTACCAGATTTCGTCATCGGCAGGAGCGCAGAAGAAAGATCATCCGCAAGCATAGATCGAGTCAGGCTAATCACATTACCAATGCGCATACCTGTCAACAAACTCAACATCAGCGCACTCGCATGTAGAAAGTTAGGCTCAGCACACGCATTCCGACAAAAGCTTTCCATTTCTTTCGAGGACAACACTCGGTCTTTCGCATTGTTCTCCACCCGCTTTTTAACGCCCTTTACTGGACTTTTATCGATAATCTCGTGCTCAACCGCCATCGAAAAAAGTTTCGATAAGAAGGCGTGATAGCGGTTAATAGACGCATTACTTAAGTCAGTAAGTGAATTGAGAAGCCGCTCAATGTCACGGCGAGTCACGTCCTTAACGCGCTCTTTACCAAACGCAGCCATTACGCGCTTAGAGCGGGATAAAAAGGTCTTAGAATCGCGGTGATGATTACGACTGTATGGAAGTACAACGTCATCAAAGAACTGTTGTACAGTCAAACGCGACCCCTTCTGGTATGCCCCAGACTGAACATCAGCGATAAATTGGTAAGCCAACTGATTGAATTCAGCAAACTTCATTTCGGGATAAGTGCCAAACGACTCGTAGTAACGCTTTCCTTTCCAGCCAAGGCGAACAATCCAGCGCATACTTTTCGCGGTCACAAGTACGCGCAATCGGGGGTTTTTCTTCCAAGGATACTCAACACCTTGCTCGCCCTTAGCAGGACGAGGCAACGCATTGAGTACCTTCTGGTTCATTTCTATCGGTGTAGTACTCACAATATCTCACTCCGTATAAGTAAATCGTGAGCAAAGATTAATGTGACACAGACTGAAGAGTGCCGACCACACAACTCCCTCTACAGACCATAAAATATGATGCATCGTAAGAAAAAGGAGTTCATACAAAGAGATTAACTCGTTAGTATGCACAGATTAAGGAACCATTTTGTTTGATTTAATATGCCTAGAAGAAAACCCGTACTCTATGAAAAAACGGTTTACCTTTTCACGCCAAAAGCTAAACCCTTATCAATTCATAACAAGCACTTGCTCATCATTACCCTGCAGCGGCTATTTGGCTTCAGTCCTGATAAAGCTACCGCAGCATTGGAAAGTGCCTTTAAAAAAGCAGGGTTACACCAGTCGTTCCCAAAGCGTTCCGCACATTCCACTTATAAAACTAAGCACATTAAAACGCTCAAGCCATTGAAAGAATTGTCAAACAAGAAAAGAATTGCGCTCACTTTAATCGAGAGCAGCATTGTAGAATTGGACAGCAGTAAAGACGAGGCATACCAAGATATAGAGATGCCAATCACGGTAGATATTCTAGACTTCCCACCCTGGTATAAACAAAACCGAGAATTTATCCAGCTCTTGGGAAACTTCATTTCAACCGAGCGAAAGTACGAAGAAGAAAGCCATCAGTTGCTTCTTGAAGCCGTACGCAGAGCATCACCACCAGCAGAAAAGCACCTAATAGAAACGAATCTCAAGTTCTACAAAAAACATATTGGTCAACCAAGTA
The DNA here is from genome assembly GCF_900460535.1 of Vibrio parahaemolyticus. Taxonomy (NCBI): domain Bacteria; kingdom Pseudomonadati; phylum Pseudomonadota; class Gammaproteobacteria; order Vibrionales; family Vibrionaceae; genus Vibrio; species Vibrio parahaemolyticus. The sequence continues at coordinate 3,172,897 of NZ_UHIL01000001.1, forward strand.
CCAATAAAGTAGCTAACAAACAGCTCTTAGATGCCAAACTCGTTATCTTTAACACCATTAACGACGAGGTTGATAACAAAGATCGTAAAGCTGATACCAAAGAAAGCAAAGAGATTGAGACAACCACTCATAATTACTTAGATTATTATGACGATACGCGTGGCGAAACTGAGGAGAAAGACGACGAACAGAGCACGTACCTTATCTATCTCTTGGTTAAACCAAGCAAAAGTATCAAATACATCCCGTTCAAAATTACCAACCTAAATCCGCTCTACAAATATCTTGGTAGTAGAGACAGCACTTACTCAGTGTATGCAATTAAAAACCGTAATCAATTAACGCTCGAACTCGTTATTAGTGACAAAAGTCGAATAAAATATAAAGCCACCATCGAGCAAGACTTTCAGCAAGACGTACCTAACCCGTTTACTGGTCAGATATTATTCAATAAGTTCAACTTTTGGGAGCCATCGTTACCTGACAAAAAACACACAATTGTTAGACAAAGAAAAATTCACACATGTAACGTAAAGCTCTCAACATCGGAGGGACATATCGGCAAACGCAGCATAAGGTATATCTTGCAACGAATGCACCAATCGCTCTCACTGACAGAGTTTCACGATATCGTTACACCCAAAATGTTCATTGAAAGACCTCAAGCATATAAAACAAAACCTATCTTGCTCACGTGGCCGTGTGAAATTAAGAATGGTATTAATTCCCCAACGGACTAAATGAACACAGAGGAAAAAGTCCAACGAGACAAAGGGAAACCACTTCTCATCAGTTACGACAAAGAAAAAAGTAGAGGCGGTTGCGCCTCTACTTTTTTCACTAGATAACATCTAGCTCATCCAACGCTCCTCCGATTAATGCACCTGCGACAAACCCGATCGCCCCGCCAATAACGACCCCCTGTGGTCCATAACGGGTACCGAGTGTGGCACCGTACTTCGCGAATTGAACACCTGTTGACGCGCTCGGCTTAAACCAGCGCTGTTGAGGGTTAGAATGAAAATGTGTTTTTGCCATACTGTTTTTCCTTTTCTATAGATACAGAAAAGGGCGATACCTTTCGATACCGCCCTTGTTGATAAGCCTAATTTAATGATGGGACTTAATCATCGTCATCATCAGCCATGAAGTCGCCGCCAAGCCAACCATCGTCGCCCGGTTCCATGTCGAAGTCCTGACTGAAGCCAGAATCTTCTGTGCCATCATCATAGTCACCTTGGTCTTCTGTCCAACCGCCCATAACGAATACTCCTTCTTAGCTGTAATCCATTGCGCCACACGTATCGCAGACCCACCCTTGGTGACCCAACCGGGACAACCTAAAGAGCGGCATGAATAACCTGATGCCATAAGTGGCTTAATGAATGTCACTTGCATTGCTTGTTTCCTTTAATTGACGTTGTAGTAAATCTACGTTGTGTAGTATCCCACTGCGCTCGGACAGGATGTGTCCAAGACCGCAGAATGAGTGTGAAAATAGTCATCGTCATTGCCCTGCCTTATCCAATGAAAGCTATGCCAAATCTCAGTGCGCGACGGTTTGAAACATTTAAAAATGTTTTGCCCTCAACCTGTCCAAGGGAAACCGTACGCTAGTAGCATGAGCGATAAGAGTGAAAAGCTAGCATTAAGGCTAGGTGACATATTGACGAGATTGTTTATGGGAGAAGTGCTCTCCCCTGAGCAGTTGGTAGCGGACTATCAGGTAAGCGAGAAAACCCTGAGACGCGATTTTAATGAAAGGCTCGTCAACGCTCCGATTATCCGCACCAATGAGGGTTATCGGTTAGATCCGATCATTCGAAGTCAGGGCAATTTAAACATCAATAAAGTGATGTACGATATTGGTTTGTCCGAGCTATTGCCTAAACACTACAAGCTCAATGGTCACGCACCTGTTCTGTTTAAGAACCCACGCTCTGAACGAACTGACAAATTCGATGCACTGTTTAAGCAACTGACCGAAGTCATCGCTGCTCAAGTGGTCATTGACCTTAACTACAATGAAAAACCGTTTGAATCTGTCCACTGTTATCGGCTGGTCAATGACAGGGGCATCTGGTATCTCGCCGCAACCTACTGTGACCAGTTACATTCGTACAGATTGCGAAATATTTCACAGATTCACCTACGGGAAGATAAATACAAACCCAGTCAAAAGGTCCACGAGGAGATACACAGACAAGGGATGGAGTGGTTAACTCCCGATAATGCTGAAGTGCTTGTACAGGTTGATAGGGAAGTTGCCCCGCGCTTTCTTGAAGGAACGATTCTCCCTCACCAGCAGCTATTGAAGGAACTGAGTGACGGTAGTTTATTGGTTAGCAGTCGAGTATCAAGATTGAGCGATATCTTGCCTTTGTTGAAGTCTTGGATACCTCAAGTCGAGGTTCTCTCTCCTGTCAGCCTTAAGCTTGAACTGATACGCGATCTCCACGCTACTTTGGATCGTTACAAGTAGTCGACACGTTTCAGACTACCAAATCCGATCAGCTTACGGAGTAATTAGATCATGATGATCCAAATGCTTTATTTGCTGTACATGAGTATCGTGTCATGACGTTGCCACGTTAATAAATGACGTCCTAACACTCCTTCTAGAAGCACAGCTCCAACGCATCAAAGAATCGCGACATAATGTCGTTTCACTGCGCCGCTACAGACCGCCCTACCTATGAATTTGCCACTATGTACCGATTTTGAACTTATCTATGCTTGATAAGGGAAAGAGGTGATTTAGCGAAACTTGAAACCGATACCACGTAAGGGAAAACTCAAAATGATGCCGTTTTTGGTCGGATTGAGACTAACTAATAAATAACTCCGCTAGGAGGTTGCTATTAAAGGGGTATAACCATGATGTCTGATGCACGAACTCTGCTCCAAATCACTCAGTCCAGTCCGTATTTTTACCTAGTTGATATCGCCAACTTGTTAAGCTTCACCGCCGTTGGCTATCTACTGGGTATGATGACTGGATAAACAGAGCCATGAATTGAACTTGTCACTATAGATTCCGGTGACAAGTTCCTTTTTAACTCAACGGGTTTAGAGCTAATGTGTAGGAATCGTGGATTAACGCTTACAGCGCATGGCAACGATGAAAATGTCCAAGTTTTCGCACCGACCTGTAAACATTGAATTAAGGGGCGCTCTGGCGCTGATATTAAGGGAAGCCTTCACCCCCTAGTAGCAGAGATAGCATCAGACAAATCATTCTCTCGGTATTTTCTATAGGCTTCCCTACTTTTATTACCCCCCCATTGCTTCGACAAAGCAATGGGAGCTTTTAATAACAAAACACCGGTGCAAACCAAGCAAACTCGTTAAAATTAACGCTCCTTTCCTTGGTGTTTCCACCGTTCATTGCAATCCAGCAACTTCATCCCGTCTGAATCCCGAAGGCAACGGATTGGGTAAACGTTGCTAAAACTTGCCCCAATGAAAAAGGCTTCCCATCACACCATGATTAACATGGAACAATGGGAAGCCTTAGTGTCACTAGGAAGTGAGTCGACTATTTTATGGTACATACATGGTGCTTTCTACTTGGTTTGTTGCCGATGGACTAATCCACCGTGACTTTTATCTCATCGAACACGCCCATTTCCACGTAGCTGAGAAAGTTGGATTCCCACATCAAGTAGAACTCCATTACCTCACTACTTGTTATCGGCAGTTCCGGAACATAGGAAAAACTCGCTGTTCCAGATGAGAAGTTAAAGTCCACCTCTTTAACCAGTTCGGGATAAGGACCATCGCAATACGCAAAGTCAGTGATGTAATCAAATATCCACTGGTCGTAGAGGCGGACAAGCCTGATTTCAACAGGGTGCCAGCCGCCGTTTTCCAAACTGTAGGAAGAATCTCGGAAGTTGATCACCACCGATTGGATCATGGGTGTCCATTTGCCTGATTCGCTGATCACTCGGTTTAAAGTATCTTGAAGACTAGTTGATATCGGTAACAAAAGGCGATCAGTATCAAAGACTAATTTCATAATAAAATCTCGTTTAGTTTGTTAGGGAAGCACTCTTGTTAAGTGCTCGATATGAAAGCCAGAATTGGCTTAGTGGGTAAGGAGTGATGTGCTTTTGAGGTTATTTAGCTTTGGGTTCAGCGTCCACTAGAGATAGGATTGCGTCTCGACGTTGCTCGTAGTCTGTCGCAAGAACGTGGAGAAACACTGATTTCTCCGACTGGATGATAAGACCAAGCCCCCTACAACAAGCTGCCATAAAACCCGCGTTGTTCGCTGACTGTCCAGAAAATACACACTTCAGCACAGAGCTCTTGAACGGCTTATCACCCTGCACATCCAGAACAGCGGTAATATCTTTAAGCGGGATGTTTTCTTTACTATGCAGTCCAGAGCCCTGATTTCCAGTCATGCGGATATAGAGCTCGTTTTCTGCATCATGAATGGCGATTTCATAGAACACATGATTCTCTGTTTTCGGTGATAGCTTTTTCGCTTTGCCCTCGCACACGATATTAGTGAAATGGTCTACTGGTTGATCGTCAGTGATCGTGACTTGCTCATTACCTTCTACAACTTCTGGTAGAACGGCTGCTTGTTTATTGCTTGGTTTACGTGCCATAGGACACCTCCTTTAAGATGGAATTGTTCAGGTTTAATTTGGTTTTAAGATTCAGCTTGGTCAGCGAGCTTGGCGACAGGGAACGTTGGACTGTTCATTGGAGCGCAGCAGTAAACACCACCACCTTCCATGGTCACTATGGCGACCGCTAGAAGCCAAGGACACTCATCGTCGTTTAATAACAACAGAACCCATTCAGGGTAATTAGTAACAAAGCGAAGGAAGTGCAGATCTTCCTCAGATTCTTCATTCAGTTTTTCGTTAGTATCCCCTTCCTCAATCAAGTACAAGGTCGTACCGACTTCATCCCAGAATGCATTTGTGCTTTCTTCATCACCGAATGGCTCAATCAGGTGCTCTAGCAGTTTTGCTTTCACACCATCAGGCATTGGCAATGATTGAATGTCTTCAAACTTGTTTACTGTTTTCATTTCTAATCTCCGTTTAATAATGAAAAAAGCCCCTGTTTAGCTCATCGCTAAACAGGGGCTTTTCTAATGTCATTTCTAAATTAATTGGTTAAACCTAACTTCTTCATTCCCAGCGTATCTCTGGCTTCGCGGTCACCATATCCGACAAACGAGAGCCAATCTCTCTCCGACGCCCTACAGTCAATTTTGAGTAGCGCCTTGTTGATGACAGGTCAGCGTGATTCAACTGCTTGGCTATGTCGTGTAACGAGACTCCTTGGCTAGCTAACAAACTTCCAACCGTATGGCGCGCTGAATGTAGGGTTAGATTCGCTTTATCTCCGGGTATGTCGGGCAGTCCCATCTTGGCTTTGATAGCCTTGAAAGCATGCCTAGGTTGCCCTACTGGTTTACCCTTTTTGCGTCCAGGAAAGAGATACGGATTATTCGCCACATGAGGCACCGACCTCAAAATCTCAAGCATGTAATCACTTAGGAATAAAACGTGACTACTACCGTTTTTCGTATGTGGAATAGTTAGTGTTTTTTCCTCCCAATTCACATCGGATTTCAAGCGCAAACGCAGTTCCTTATCCCTCGCGCCAGTCAAAAACAACAAAGCTAGGTATGCGCCAATACTCTTATCCTCATGGTTCAGAGCGTGACCTATGAACTCCTTTAACTGTGATTCGGACAAGTAACCAGTACGCACGTTATCTTCTTTCAACAAGCTCACCTTGTCAGCAATAAGTGGTGCGTCCATCAACTTGTATGCTTGACGATTGATCGTTTTGAGCAGAGCTAGAACACGGTTTATCGAAGCAGGAGCATACGGTTTACCCTTAATCGTAACGGCGTTTTGCATCTCCATTTGGACTTTGATGATATCGGCGGCGGTTAGGTCATGAATGGATATGTGATGGATAGACTTTGCTAAACGAAATCGCGCTACATCATCCTTCCAACTACGTTTCTGTTTAGCCAGAGGTAAATAGACTTCATCAAAGAACCGCTCTAGAGTCATTGTCTTCTCGGTAGTCTGATTGTCACGCTCAAGCTTTGGATCAATACCTTCAATAATTTGCTGGCGATACTCTTTGGCTGTCTTGCGTAATGTGGCGAGGTCAGTTTCAGGGTGCTTACCAAGACCAATAGATGCCTTCTTACCTGTTACCGGACTGGTATAACGTAGCAGGAAGCGTTTCCCTCCAGACTTACCAACTAAGCAGCGAACACCAGTAGGTAAACCAGAGTCTTTCATAGCAGACAAATTGACTTCGTAATCGGTAGATTTAGCGTTAGCCGGATTGGGTTTAAGGTTGTTGAGGAAAGTGGTGGTGAGTCGCTGTGATTTACTCATTCAAACCTCCATTAACTAGATATTCAATTAGTTAATATGTGTTTGAATGATTTTTTATTACGTTCTAATCGTTATTCATATTACAAGTGGTCTTATGATTCACCGTATTAACCGGAACAAAGCTTATAGTTACAGAATTATATTTATGCACATTCCTAAGCTTTTCATAAGCTAATTTTAATTCATACTTAGTCATCAATGGCAACTTTTCCAAGTCAGGTTTATTCTTTCTCCTACAATATAAAACCCACAACCTGACCGCATAATCCCTACCAATAACATCTGCTGGCTCATCTTTTATATACTCTAGGTACTTAAACTTAACATCGTCGCCAATATCCTCATACTTATCAATATAATCTCTTATATCACTAATAAAGTTTCTATCTGATAGAAAAAACTCACAATAAAATCGCGACTGAGTGAATAAGTAACTAAGTGAATGAGAACCTCCATCTTTTTTTACATGAATTATTTCCATTAAATTATTTTCTAACTGAAGAATATCACAAAACTCATTATCTATTCTCCCAGTTCCAATTTTAAGCTTTGCTTGATCAAATTTGATAGTATTCTTATTTACGTTACAATATTTTTCATTAAAAACTTCTTCTCTATTTTGCTTACCATTTGATATACATATATTATGATACTTTTCATCGATATCTACTGTATCAATACACTTTGATATAAAATCACAAACAGAGTCATAGAAGTCGCTCGATACCTCTTTCCACACACCTTCGTTTAAAATAAAGTAACACCCTTCATGTTCAAGCTCTGCAACTATACAATCAAAAACAGACCATCTTTTATAACCCAATATCTTATCTTCGGAATGAGAATATGCATATATATTTTTTTTAGATAAGTAATCCACATCATAGTTCTTTAACTTACACTCATTCCCTAAGTGTTCTATATCAATATGTGAAAATATATCATTGTCTTGTTTCTTCTTATTACTATAGGAAAAACTATATTCATCATTAGGTATAAATTCAGGAATAGCTAAATGCTTATTATTAAAATCTCTATCCATCAACTGTTCGGATAACTTATCATTTAGTTCTAATTCAAGATCTTCATTTACGCTTTTAAAGTTTGGGTAGTTTGGAAATAGTTTTTTATAGCTATCACTTCTATACTTAGTAATAAACTTTCTAGAGTATTTAATTAACATATCCCAAGAAAACTTATCGTCTTTGATAAGCTTAACAGTTAGATTATCCTTTCCTTGTAATGTGATATTTTTATTGTTACTTAAATTAGCGGATATGTATCTAAGAAACTCAGTATCATCCAATCCAAAATAAAATGAATCTGATGGCTTACTTAATTGACGGTCAATACTTTTGGTAGTGGCTGTATGAGTACTAGATTTTGTCTGTCTCAACTCTGTATTACCACACATGTTCATGGCGGTCTTTATACCAAAATCTGGTAAAAACTTTTTACGTTCTAATAATGATGTACCTTTGGAACCAAAAGTAGCGGCAAGTATATCTGTTCCGATCTTGAATAATAATAATCCACTAGGACGCCTACTATAACTTGGGTATTGTATCGTCTTTCCATCTAACTTCTGGTTGATAAAATCAAGCCAAGGCGGGTTACCAGAGGAACTTTCTGAAAGCATGCAATAAAAACGAACATCCACATCTTGTACCTTGAAGTCTCTGATCTGAAAGTTATCCGATACAGGCAAGATTTTTTCACAGTCCAAGACACTGTCCATTGTATTTTTAGGTTTAGCAAGATAGAACGATACCTGACCTAGTTCAACCAACATACGAAATTTCCATTTTCGTTAAAATTACATAGCTCTCCAACAATGAAACTAGACTGATGTTCATTTCTGAGAACAGAACCCCTGTGAAGAGGGAGATTAGTGCTTATATACACATGTAAACATATAATTTAGTTTCATATTTTGATGTACATCGATAAATCACTAATTCCCCAACGCCCTTACTACACACACCGCAAAACCTCCTATCTCAAACCGACTTTTCGACTATCCATCAAAACGATCAGTTGTTCTACAAAGGCAAAACTAAAACCTCATAGCACCGTAAAGTCACCATGGTACGAGCATGGTTCTTCGTGTCCGAAGCCTTTGGTAATACTGGCTTGTGCGACGGCTGCTTTTGGCATTTGTTGGATTTACTGGGATTCCCTTGCGCACAGAATCGTCATGTGATGAACCATATATGGACCATGGGAGAAATTTTAAGGCGGATAAAGGAAGTCTATTGGAGCGAAAAAAGAGAAGACAACAGAAAAGGAGTTTTGAGGTAAACACCTGAAAAATCGAATATTTTCAAGCACCTAAAACGACGAAAGGCCGCTATAAAAGCGACCTTTCTATATATGGTACCGGTGGGCGGACTTGAACCGCCACTCCCGAAGGAAACGGATTTTGAATCCGTCGTGTATACCAATTTCACCACACCGGCATCTCTGGGCTATTGCCCTTTGATGGTTGGCATTATACGTAAGCTTTTGACCTGCGCAAGCAGAAAAACCTTAAATAACTATCGTTTGCTGATAATTTCGCCACAAAGTGTGACAAAGCTAAGCTCAGAGAAGAAAATCAAATTCATCTTCACAAAAAATCGCGCAAAATTCTCTCTCGTTCAGAAAAGATTTACTGTCGATTCACTGTAATATCAGAAACGTAGCCGTTGCCAATGTTAGCTAGCGCACCATGTATCATTAATGCTGCATCTTCTGCGCTCATAAAGCTACTCGTATCCAAGCTCTTACCACTGGTTTCCCAAAACTCCGTCGCCATTCCTCCCGGATACACGGCAATAATCTTCATTGGCTTACCTTTCAGCTCCAGACGAACCGATTCAATCAATCCTTTGACTGCCCATTTCACAGCGCAGTATGTGGATTCTTGAGCTTTGGGCTGCTGAGCCGCAGTAGACATGATCATCACTACATTAACAGGCTGATCCTTGTATCGCTTAACCAACTCCCGAAGCACGTTAATCGCTGAGCTGAGATTATTCTCTATTAAGGTTTGAATCTGCTCTGGATCTTGCTCTTGTAACAACCCAAAGTACCCACTGCCTGCACTGTGAACCACCGTGCTCGGAATAGAATCTAATTGTTCAAACAATTGTTCCACTTCTTGATGGGATGCGAGATCACGAGCTCGATAGCCAACATTGTTCGATAAGCAGTTTGTGACTGTAGAGAGCTTACTCTCACTTCGTCCAGTCAGATAAGTGGCTTTCCCTTCCGCATCATAAAGCTTGGCCAACTCCGCCCCTAAGCCACTACTTGCACCTGTGATTACAATCATTTTCTACCTCGTTCGTAAAAGTGCTTTCTAATGTGTGTACCAATTAAGGTAACGGAATATAGGCTGATTCACATCTTACGAACGCCATTCTTTGAAGCAGCATGACTTTCTGATTTTCAACACCCATTCACTTCTAAATTTGCCCAATAGTTTTCAAACTATCCAATGGTTCGGATACCAGTACCTTGATCACGAAGCTCATCAAGCACAAAGAGAACCCGGAAATTTCACCTATGCTTAAACAAAGCATAACGTTTTGAATTTCCTATCGACTTTCTCACTTAAGATAAGAGGCACATGAGAATGACCGGCTCCAAATGGCAGTGGCTGCTTAAACAAATGACACGCAAACTGTGGGTTCGTACATCACTTTTCGCCTTACTTGCTGTTGTAACCGCCCTGATCTCTATTGTTTTAAATAAATTTATTACCCTGCCTCCCACCATCAATGTCAGTAATGAGCTGCTGAATAACATATTGAATATTCTCGCGACGTCGATGCTGGCGGTGACGACGTTTTCACTCAACATTATGGTTTCAGCGTACAGCGCGGCCAGTGCAGGGGTCACTCCTAGAGCTACCAAGCTATTGATGGAAGACAGCACAACACAAAATGCTCTGGCGACTTTTCTTGGCTCATTCTTGTTTAGTTTGGTAGGCATCATCGCACTTGGCATTGGCGCCTATCACGAGCAGGCACAGATCTATTTGTTCATCGTAACCATGGTGGTGATCATTATGATCATCCTGACTCTACTTCGCTGGATTCAGCATCTATCTGTACTTGGTAGAGTCTCGGAAACCACCTCAAATGTGGAACAAGCGCTATTAAGTGCGATTCGAAAACGAGGCAGTGAGCCTTGGTTGGGTGCTTTTCCTTGGAGTCATCCTGAGCACAAGCCGAGAGGAAGCAAACCGATTGTCAGCAAAGAAATTGGTTACTTACAACATATTGATATGCACCATCTAGATAGTGTTGCTAAAGCCTCTCAATCCACTATCTATATTGAGAGGCTGCCAGGGAGTTTTGTTTATCTTGGTCAACCATTGGCTTGGGTCTGTGGCGAATTAGCAGAAGAAAGTGAGGTAACGGCAGCGTTCACGATCCGAACGGAGCGATCCTATGACCAAGATCCTCGCTTTGGCTTAGTTGTACTTGCAGAAATAGCCTCTAGGGCCCTCTCTCCTGCCGTTAATGATAATGGTACTGCGATTGATGTTCTCGGACGTTCTATTCGGGCGCTTTCACTTTGGGGAGAACTTATTAGTCAACAACCAACCAAAACTCGCTTCCCAAGATTGTTTGTGCCCTCGTTAAACTGCCAAGATTTATTCGATGATATCTTTTTGCCGATAGCGCATGATGGGGCAGCTCAACTGCAAGTTCAGGTTCGCCTGCAAAAGGCATTACTAGCCCTGTCTAGTATGTATCCCAAGCTGTTTAGCGCTCCAGCAACCAAGCTTTCAGAGAAAGCATTAGAACTCGCGTTGAACCAACATTTTACTGAAGATGAAAAGCATCAACTTGCGCAACTTTCGAACCAGGTAACTGACCCAAAAACACGGCGCTGACGATCCATTCAATCAGCATCGTTTTAAGCATACGCCTCAAACATGCGTATGCTCAGCCATCATCCTTCGTGAAAAGCTCTTAGATTTGGTCGTAATTGGAGAGTCTGTGCGTCAGCTCTCTTTTCACAGACTGGCGGAATCTATATCCTGACGCACAATTTTTAAGGTAAGTGATGGAATTATGACTACTTCTACAACTCTTCCACCAGCGGGATTTTTCCGTCGATTGGCCGCTTTGTTTTATGACACTCTAATTGTCTTAGCCATTGAGATGATGGCGGCGGGTGTCGTAATAGCAGTGGTGTTTGCTTTGAATGCAGCAGGCTTGCTGAGCTACGGAGAAAATGCAGCAGGCTTGCTGAGCTACGGAGAATATGTGGATGCCGCAGATATGTTAGGGAAACACCCGGTGTTGAGTCCGATATTCACACTTTATCTGGCGGTAGTCTGGATTTACTTCTTCGTCTTTTTCTGGACGCGAGCAGGTCAAACCCTAGGCATGCGCGCTTGGAAAATGCAAATTCGAAACGCGAAAGACGGCGCTCCAATTACGGCGACTCAAGCATTAATCCGCCTTGCGACATCAGGCTTTGGTCTTGCGAACTTAACCGTGCCAATTGACCCGCAAAAACGTGGTTTCCACGATATCTGGGCAAAAACTGAAGTGGTAGTTTTACCAAAAGCAAAATAAATCGCCTAGAAACAAAAAAGGAAGGCATAGCGCCTTCCTTTTTCTTTGATTATAGCTTTCTTCTCAGCAACGCCACCGCAATCGCCAAAAACGCTAAGCTCGGAGCTAAGGCACCAAATATCGGCGGTATGCCATACACCAGAGTCAATGGCCCGAAGAACTCGCTGGAGATATAGAAAGTGAAACCAGCCACAACGCCAGATAAAACTCTCGCCCCCATTGTTACGCTTCGCAGCGGACCAAAGACGAAAGACAATGCCATCAACATCATTACGGCAATCGACAAAGGCTGCGTCAGCTTACGCCAAAATGCGAGTTCGTAACGTGAAGCATCTTGCTCTGATGCTTTCAAATACGCCACGTAATCATACAAACCGCTCAGAGAGAGCTCTTCTGGTTTTACTGTCACCACGGCTAGCTTGTCAGGAGCCAACGACGTGTGCCATTCCATTTGATCCATCTCTTGTTTGGAAATCACGTTTTCGTCTTGCATGTTGGTGATTTGCACGTCACGCATCAACCAATTGTTATCTTGTTGGTAATCCACTTCTTCAGCGAAGATAACTTTTTCTAAGTTCTTGTCATCATCAAAGCGCCACATGTTCAACGCATACAACTTGTCATCTTCCACTTTACCGATGAAGATGAAGTCGTTGGCATCACGAGCCCAAACCCCAGCACGAACCGAAACGATGCTGCCGCCAGACAATGCAAAAGATCGCAAATCACGCGCCATTTTCTGAGCTTCTGGAGCCCCCCATTGACCTAAAGTCATCACAATAAGCATCAATGGAACGGCCGTTTTTAGCACGGACAAACCGATATCCAGCTTGGAGAAACCCGCCGCTTGCATGACCACAAGCTCAGAGCTTGACGCCAGCATACCCAAACCAATCAGTGCACCCAGCAATGCTGCCATTGGGAAAAACATTTCAACGTCACGAGGCACGCTCAACAAAACGAAATACAAAGCGTGCGTCAGGTCATACACACCACGCCCCACTTTTCGTAGCTGTTCCACGTATTTGATGATACCCGATAGGCCAACAAACGTTGCCAGAACCAAGGCTGTGGTAGAAATGATGGTTCTACCGATGTAAAGGTCTAAGATTTTGAACACAGCTTACGCGAGCCTCTTCTTACGGAATTTTTCTTTCATTCGTCGAGCCGGAACACTGTCCATCATATTGGCCATGATCGCGACAATCAGCAACATAGCATTAATAGGCCATATGCCAATCGCCGCCGGAATCGCACCGTCTTCCAATGCCGATTTTGTCGCACTAATCGCAAGGAAGTATGCCAAGTAAATCAGAATCGCCGGGCCCATTTTGGCAAAGCGCCCTTGACGAGGGTTCACCGCAGACAAAGGAATCACAAGCATCGTCAACAATGGGATACATACAAACAGAGAAATACGCCATTGCAGCTCCGCTTGCGCTTCAGGATCCGGATGGCCAATCAAATCCGCCGTTGGGTAAGCTTCCCAGTCACGACCTTTCTGTTTGACTTCACGCTGCCCGATCACCCCTTCATATTCATCAAATTTGGTGATCATATACTCCACGCGAGTTGGCACACCTTCATAGCGCGTACCTTCTTGCATCGTAATAACCTGACGGCCATCTGACAGTTCTTTTACTTCACCAGAAGAAGAGAACATCACGCTAGGTAGAACCGAATCTCGTGGACGCATTTGCGCGACAAACACGTTACTAAGCGTGCTGTCCTTAATATCGTCAATGAACACTACGGATGAACCGTCTGGCGTACCTTGGAACTGACCCTTTTTAAGTAAGTCGACGCTGTTTTCAGCCGCGACTTGTTCGTAAAGGTGCTCCACTCGGTCTTGAGACCAAGGTGATAACCAAAGTGCATTAAACGCAGCCACACCAGAGGTGATCAACGCCAAGTAAAGTGCAGCTTGCACTAGGAACTTGTTGCCGATCCCCGTCGCATTCATCACGACAATTTCGCTTTCTGCATAGAGACGACCAAAAGTGATCAATATGCCGATGTACAAACTCAATGGCAGCATCAATAAACCCATTGCTGGCATGTTCAAACCAACAATAGAGAAAATCAATCCAGCAGGAATATCCCCGTCAGAAGCATCAGCGAGAACACTGATGAACTTCTGGCTCACAAACACCAAAAAAAGTACGAAAAAAATCGCAAATTGACTCTTGAGTGTTTCGCGGATCAAATATCTAACAATAATCACGCTGAAATTACCTATACAAAACTTGTTTTTTTGGTCGAATCACTATAGTTTCCCGTTGAACCATTTATTTTTTTAAAAATTATAAACTAAATGTTAGTCGCTTAAATCAGCTCTAAATGTAAGCTCGGAGCTAAAATTCAACAAGTAAGCGATCATTATCTAACATTTAGAGCAATTTGTCTTCAGGATGTAGGAGTACGCATGGAGTTCAGTGTTAAAAGTGGCAGTCCAGAGAAACAACGTAGCGCATGTATCGTTGTTGGTGTGTTTGAACCACGTCGCCTTTCTCCAGTAGCCGAGCAACTTGATAAAATCAGTGACGGTTACATCAGTTCACTACTTCGCCGTGGTGATCTAGAGGGTAAACCTGGTCAGATGCTGCTACTGCATCAAGTACCAGGTGTTTTGTCAGAGCGCGTTTTACTTGTCGGTTGCGGTAAGGAACGTGAGCTTGGCGAGCGCCAGTACAAGGAAATCATTCAAAAGACGATCAGCACACTTAACGAAACAGGTTCAATGGAAGCTGTATGTTTCCTAACAGAACTGCACGTTAAAGGTCGCGATACTTACTGGAAAGTTCGCCAGGCAGTAGAAGCGACGAAAGATGGTCTATACACATTCAACCAATTCAAGAGCGTTAAACCTGAAACTCGCCGCCCACTGCGTAAACTTGTTTTCAACGTACCAACGCGTCGTGAATTGAGCCTAGGTGAAAAAGCAATCACCCACGGTCTAGCCATCGCGTCTGGTGTAAAAGCATCGAAAGACCTTGGCAACATGCCACCAAACGTAGCCAACCCAGCTTACCTTGCCTCTCAAGCTCGTCGTCTAGCGGACGATTACGAAAGCGTAACCACCAAGATCATCGGTGAGCAAGAGATGGAAAAACTGGGCATGACATCTTACCTAGCGGTAGGTCGTGGTTCGAAGAACGAATCTATGATGTCTATCATCGAGTACAAGGGTAACCCTGACTCAGATGCAAAACCTATCGTGCTTGTAGGTAAAGGTCTAACCTTCGATTCAGGCGGTATCTCATTGAAACCGGGCGAAGGTATGGATGAGATGAAGTACGACATGTGTGGTGCGGCATCGGTATTCGGTACAATGAAAGCGCTAGCGAAGCTAAACCTACCAATCAATGTAATTGGTGTTTTAGCAGGCTGTGAAAACATGCCAGGCAGCAACGCTTACCGTCCAGGAGACATCCTGACCACAATGTCAGGTCAAACTGTTGAAGTACTAAATACTGACGCAGAGGGCCGTTTGGTTTTGTGTGATGCACTGACTTACGTAGAGCGTTTCGAACCAGACTGTGTTGTTGACGTAGCAACGCTAACAGGCGCTTGTGTTATCGCACTTGGTCACCACATCAGTGGCGTTCTATCGAACCACAACCCACTGGCGCACGAACTTGTAAACGCATCTGAGCAATCAAGTGACCGCGCATGGCGTCTACCAATGGCGGACGAATACCACGAACAGTTGAAGAGCCCATTTGCTGATATGGCAAACATTGGTGGTCGCCCTGGTGGCACTATCACTGCGGGTTGTTTCCTGTCTAAGTTTGCGAAAAAGTACAACTGGGCACACATTGATATCGCAGGAACTGCGTGGAAGTCAGGCGCAGCGAAAGGCTCAACGGGCCGCCCTGTCTCAATGCTTGTCCAATTCCTTTTGAACCGCAGCGGCCAAGAGACAGAAGAGTAATTTCTGAACTAAATCGAAAAGGGCCGCAAGGCCCTTTTTTATTACCCCGATTTTCTTCATTGAAAATGGGCTTTAAGATGGTCTTAGGATGAGACCAAGGCAAGTGAGAGAATGATGCAAACTGCGACCTTCTACATCATTAACGAAGAGAGCCCGCAAGCAACGACGGCTGGCTTTGAAGAGTACATCGTTTTTTTGGCGCAGCATTTCGCACGCCAAGGCGCTAAAGTGTACCTAAACTGCCAAGATAAACCGCATGCCGAACAGCTTGCTGAAGCTTTCTGGCAAATTGATGCAGACCAGTTCATGGCACATAATCTCGTTGGCGAAGGACCGAAATACGCCACCAATATTGAAATCGGCCACGATGGCGTGAAACCATCTTGGAATCGTCAACTGGTAATTAATTTGGCGGAAAATGAGACAACCTTTGCGAACAAGTTTGCTCAAGTGGTAGACTTCGTGCCTTGCGAAGAAAAAGCTAAACAGCTCGCAAGGGAAAGATATAAAATTTACCGACAAGCAGGCTACCAGCTGCAAACGATCGAAATTCAATATCCTTAGCGGTCAATCCTTATAGTTAAGCTCTCTCTTTAGAGAGTTCACTTATAGAGATTGACTAAGATTCAACCATCAACGTATCCATTTAAAGAGCGCTATGGAAAAGACATACAACCCAACTTCAATCGAACAAGCTCTGTATCAGACTTGGGAAGAGAAAGGCTACTTTAAGCCACACGGTGACACTACTAAAGAATCATACAGCATCATGATCCCGCCACCGAACGTCACTGGTAGCCTACATATGGGCCACGCGTTCCAAGATACGATCATGGATACGCTTATCCGTTGTGAACGTATGAAGGGTAAAAACACCCTTTGGCAAGTAGGTACTGACCACGCAGGTATCGCTACTCAGATGGTTGTTGAGCGTAAGATCGCAGCAGAAGAAGGCAAAACTAAGCACGATTACGGTCGTGATGCTTTCATCGACAAAATCTGGGAATGGAAAGGCGAATCAGGCGGCACAATCACTAAGCAGCTTCGTCGTCTTGGCGCATCGGTAGACTGGGATCGTGAACGCTTCACGATGGACGATGGTCTGTCTAACGCCGTTCAAGAAGTTTTCGTTCGTCTATACGAAGATGACCTAATCTACCGCGGTAAGCGCCTAGTTAACTGGGATCCAAAGCTACACACCGCTATCTCAGATCTAGAAGTAGAGAACAAAGACACTAAAGGCCACATGTGGCACTTCCGCTACCCGCTAGCAGATGGCGTTAAAACAGCAGATGGCAAAGACTACATCGTTGTTGCAACCACTCGTCCAGAGACCATGCTAGGCGATACTGGTGTTGCGGTTAACCCTGAAGATCCACGTTACAAAGATCTTATCGGTAAAGAAATCATCCTTCCTATCGTTGACCGTCGCATCCCAATCGTGGGCGATGAGCACGCTGATATGGAAAAAGGTACTGGCTGTGTGAAAATCACACCTGCGCACGACTTCAACGACTACGAAGTTGGTAAGCGCCACCAGCTACCAATGATCAACATTCTAACTTTCGACGCAAACATTCGCGGTGCGGCTGAAGTATTCAACACAAACGGTGAACCAAGTGACGCTTACTCAACAGAACTTCCTGCTAAGTACCACGGCATGGAACGTTTTGCTGCACGTAAAGCTATCGTTGCTGAGTTTGACGAGCTAGGCCTGCTTGAAGAAGTGAAAGATCACGATCTACAAGTTCCTTACGGCGACCGTGGTGGCGTGGTTATCGAACCAATGCTAACTGACCAATGGTACGTACGTACTGCGCCTCTAGCGAAAACAGCGGTTGAAGCAGTAGAAAACGGCGACATCCAATTCGTACCTAAGCAATACGAAAACATGTACTTCTCTTGGATGCGTGACGTTCAGGATTGGTGTATCTCTCGTCAGCTATGGTGGGGTCACCGCATCCCAGCTTGGTACGACAACCAAGGCAATGTTTACGTAGGTCGCACTGAAGAAGAAGTTCGCAAGAACAACAACCTAGAGTCAGTAATTGAACTGCACCAAGACGAAGACGTACTGGATACCTGGTTCTCTTCTGCACTATGGACGTTCGGCACTCAAGGTTGGCCAGAGCAAACTGACGATCTGAAAGTATTCCACCCTTCAGACGTACTAGTAACTGGTTTCGACATCATCTTCTTCTGGGTTGCGCGCATGATCATGATGACCATGCACTTCGTGAAAGACGAAAACGGCAAGCCACAAGTACCATTTAAAACGGTTTACGTTACCGGCCTAATTCGTGACGAAAACGGCGACAAGATGTCTAAGTCGAAAGGTAACGTGCTTGACCCAATCGACATGATCGATGGTATCGACCTAGAGTCTCTAGTAGAGAAGCGCACTGGCAACATGATGCAGCCTCAGCTAGCGAAGAAGATCGAGAAGAATACTCGTAAGACGTTTGAAAACGGTATCGAAGCATATGGTACAGACGCACTGCGTTTCACGCTTGCAGCAATGGCATCAACAGGTCGCGATATCAACTGGGATATGAAGCGCCTTGAAGGTTACCGTAACTTCTGTAACAAACTATGGAACGCAAGCCGTTACGTAATGATGAACACAGAAGAGCAAGATTGTGGCTTCAACGGTGGTGAGATTGAATACTCACTAGCGGACAAGTGGATCGAGTCTCAGTTTGAGCTCGCAGCAAAAGCGTTCAACAACCATATCGACAACTTCCGTCTAGATATGGCGTCTAACACGCTGTACGAATTCATCTGGAACCAATTCTGTGACTGGTACCTAGAGCTAACTAAACCCGTTCTATGGAAAGGTACAGAAGCGCAACAGCGTGGTACTCGCCGTACACTAATCACAGTTCTTGAGAAGACGCTACGTCTGGCTCACCCAGTGATTCCTTACATCACTGAAACTATCTGGCAAAGCATCAAGCCACTAGTTGAAGGTGTAGAAGGCGAGACAATCATGCTGCAAGCACTGCCTCAATTCGACGAAGCAAACTTCAACCAAGAAGCGCTAGACGATATCGAATGGGTGAAAGCGTTCATCACTAGCATCCGTAACCTACGTGCTGAATACGACATCAACCCAGGTAAGCCGCTTGACGTTATGTTGAAAGCAGCAAACGCAGAAGATGCAGCGCGTCTAGAAGCAAACAAACAAGTACTGATGTCTCTAGCGAAACTAGAATCTGTACGCGTACTTGCTGCTGACGAAGAAACGCCAGCGTGTGCGACAGCATTGGTTGCTAAGTCTGAGCTGATGATCCCAATGGCGGGTCTGATCGACAAAGACGCAGAACTTGCTCGTCTTGATGGCGAAATCAAGAAGACTCACGGCGAAATCAAGCGTATCGAAGGCAAACTAGGTAACGAAGGCTTCGTAGCGAAAGCTCCTGAAGCGGTTGTTGCTAAAGAGCGTGAGAAGCTTGAAGGCTACAAAGAGACACTAGCTAAGCTGGAAGAGCAAAAGAAAACCATCGCAGCTCTTTAATCGTTAGCGTTGGACTAGAAGCGAAACGCTTCTGCTCTTAAAATCAGAAAGGTTGGTCATCATGGCCAACCTTTTTTGTATCAGTCCATTCAGTAAAAACCCTCCTATCGATAGTTTTTACCTATCAAATTAATATCCACCACCCATTGGCATTAATGAGAATTATTATCGATAATATATTCATCGAAACAAACACGATTGAGTAATTATCATGAAAAAGACACTAACATTCGCAACGCTGCATTTTACTATCGCATTTAGTGTCGCTTACGTGCTTACTGGCGACATTCTAATTGGTAGTTTAATTGCCATGATTGAGCCATCAGTAAACACCGTCGCTTTTTACTTTCATGAAAAAGCTTGGGCAAGTGTTCCCGCTTTAAAAGCTCGTCAATTCATGACCAAGCTAAAAACCGCGAGTTTCGCAACGGTACACTTTAGCGTAGCGTTTACGGTGGTTTACTTGTTAACGGGTGATGCATTTATCGGTGGCGTTATGGCAATGCTAGAGCCATCATTAAATACCGTAGCCTACTACTTCCACGAAAAAGTTTGGTTACGTAAATCGTCTGATCAGAGCTCAGCGCCGCATTTTTGCTTCCACAAACACGCGTAAGAGCGGGTCGAAACCGAAGCAACAGCGAGCTCAAACCGATTCATCATTGACAACGTTGCGCACCGCAATTAAATTAATTGCGATGCGCAACTTATTATAGGTAACTTAAGATGAATCCTCGTCAGCTCAGACATTACTCCCGACAGACCATCCGCTTGTTAGGTATGCTTGATAAACAATGTGGCGAGGTTACCCTCACCCCAGTACAAGCTCATGCCTTGGGCGAGATCCAATTACAGCCACTGACTATCAATCAACTGGCGCAGCAGCTTAACGTAGATAAATCCAATGCCAGCCGCACCGTAACTGCTCTCCTCAAGCAGAGCCTGGTTGAGAGCATCGAAAATCCAAAAGACAAGCGCAGCCAGTTCATAGCTTTGACCGAGCAAGGCCAACACGCGCTATCGCAACTCGACCAACAACAAAATACTTTCTTCGAATCATTGTTATCCCATCTGGACGAAAACGAACAGCAACAGCTCAAACAAGGGCTTGAAGTGTATCTAAAAGGCTTAACCAAAGTATGCCAAGCAAACCCATTTGTTCTTCGCCCACTCAGCAAGGCCGATAACCCACAAGTCGCCGACGTGATTCGTCAGGTTTCCGCGGAATATGGTCTAACCGCAGACAAAGGATACGGCGTCGCAGACCCAACACTTGATGACATGTATTCTGTGTATAACCAACAAGGTGCCGCTTATTGGGTGATTGAGCACAATGGCGTCATCGTCGGTGGTGGTGGTTTTGCTCCACTAGCAGGCGAACCTAACGTGTGCGAACTACAGAAAATGTACTTTTTACCCCAAACTCGTGGACACGGCTTGGCAAAACGTATCGTCGCGCTGAGTCTGCAATTGGCGAAGCAACTTGGCTATCAAAAGTGTTATTTAGAAACGACAGAATGCTTAAAAGAAGCGATAGGTTTGTATGAGAAGTTAGGCTTTGAGCAGTTACATGCCCCGCTTGGACAAACAGGGCATGATGCATGTGAAGTAGTGATGCTTAAAACACTGTCATAAAGAGCATTACTAAGAGTTAAAGCACAACATGGGTAACGCAAAGCTCTTGGCTAAGCGCAACAGAAAATGCTTGGCGCTGCCCATCTAACTCCACCGCAAGTTGGTAGAGATCTTTCGGATCGGGGTCATTCAAATCAGCGTATTTAGGCGCTTCGATCTGAAATAACGCACTGGCATGATCGGCGCGCACATCAATTGGAATATGGTAAGTCATACCATCAAACTTCACTGATGCCGAGACCAAACCCGGCACAAAAGTCTGATAGTAAAGATCCACTTTAAACTCACAACCACCACCGTGGTGCCAGATTTGTTCGGTCGCGACACGATCTAAACGTACGTTGCGAATAAACTGCAGGTAAGGCACTTGCCACACGCCTAAGCGGTCATCGCTTTTTCTATATTCATGATCGGACAGTGAACACAGCTCAGGTTTATCTTCATCAAACAGAAGATCTTCGTCTTCCTCTAAGAACAAGATTTCAAAGCGGTTGCGCCCCATTTGCATGTAAGGGCGAATGTCTTTCTTGTAGACATTCTGAGAGCCATCGCAGTCAAACAATGCAACGCCATTCAAACGCACCTCAGCGTGGTAGTCCACCCCACCCAGCACCATTTCAACCGCCGGGAACGCCATCATGGATTCATCCACCTCAATGTCGTACATCAAGTGCCATTCTTGTTGGCGAATGGCCGCTTCCGTCAATTCAGCGGGCAGCACCTGACTCAGAGGAGCAGGGAAAGTGATGTCATCCTGTGGGATAGAAAGGTCCGTCAGTGGAGAGACTTGCCATAATCCGGCGAGTGAGAGTTGCATATTTACCTTGAGCTAGATCAATTTTTACGCATTATAGGGAGAAATCCCCCATAAACTCAACGTGAATTGTTTATCGTTACCCAGCGTTGTCATTTTCTAAGCATAAAAAAACCAGCGATAAACGCTGGTTTTTCGAAAACATTAAATTACTCGCCTTCATCATCTTCGTCAGAGTAAAGCGCATCTTCGCCTTCGTAGTACGTACCCCAGCCATCGTAGATGATGTCGTATTTTTCAGCTAGGTGAACCAGCTTTTCAACTTGTGCGTCAATCGCCTCTGCATTTAGAGCCGATTCCATTGTCGCGTCACAACACAGCAGTTTGTTGCCGTCTTCGTCTTCTGTTTCTTCTGCTTCTAGAACTTCGAAGCCCATTTTGAACGCTTCAACAACCGCTTTTTCTAGCGTATCGAAATCTTCAGCAAAAAGGTGGTGCTCAATTTCGTATAGCGAATCTGGATCGCTGCCATCTTCTAGCAATGCTGCAATGATATCGCGAGTCTCTTCCTTTTGAATCTCAATTAATTCTTCTACTGATAGATATTCATCTTCGTGAGACATGTTTTTGGCTCCAGATTAGTTACTTGATGGAAACACTATACCCGATACTGAGTATGCTGATCCGGTGAAATATGGCATGGATTGCGATGAAAAGCCACAAACAAACGCCAAACCGCGATGATTCTTCCTGCCCAAATATTAAAACCCATCACAAAGAAACAAAAGGTTAACAAAAAACGGTATTTTTTAATATTCAGAAGATCCTAATTGAGCTCATTGTAGGATATTTGATGGTTTGTTGAGTGATTATGACGCCTGAGTGAATATAGCCACGCTACCAATTTGGAAGGATAACGAATAAAGAAAACTGAAAAACTGCATATTTTAGAATAGAAATGCACGTTTTATGCACTAAGCATGTAATCTTTCCTGCAAAATACAAAAAGAATAAAAACGCATTCATTTAAAAACCAGCAATATGGAATTAAAAACCAAAAATTAAATACAAAAATGCCAACCAAAATAAAAACCACTAAAAATACAATCAATCATAACATTTAAACGAAGTTAACGAATTTGCATCTTTGCCGTAAGATTGTCATAACTAATGGCTGGAAAATTTGTAAGGATGCAAAATGAGTAAGCTGTACGTTGGATCAGAAGTTGGTCAACTTAGACGAGTACTTTTAAACCGCCCAGAGCGTGCCCTCACCCACCTAACGCCGTCAAACTGTCATGAGCTATTGTTTGATGACGTGCTTGCTGTAGAAGCCGCGGGTGAAGAGCATGATGCTTTTGCTCGAACCTTGAGAGAGCAAGATGTTGAAGTACTTCTGCTCCACGATTTACTGGTGGAAACCCTAGCCGTTCCAGAGGCAAAACAGTGGCTGTTGAACACGCAGATTTCTGACTTCCGCTACGGGCCAACCTTCGCTCGCGATTTACGCCAATACCTTTTGGAAATGGACGACGAACACCTCGCGACTATTTTGCTTGGCGGCTTAGCCTATTCTGAGTTACCTATTCAATCTTCTTCGATGCTACCGAAGATGAAGCGCCCACTGGATTTCGTGATCGAGCCACTACCAAACCATCTATTCACCCGCGACACCTCATGTTGGGTATATGGCGGTGTATCACTCAACCCAATGATGATGCCTGCGCGCCAGCGCGAAACAAACCATTTACGCGCTATCTATCGCTGGCACCCGATCTTTGCAGGCCAAGATTTCATTAAATATTTTGGTGATGATGATCTGCATTACGACAACGCAAACGTTGAAGGCGGAGACGTACTGGTGATCGGTAAAGGTGCGGTATTGATTGGCATGTCTGAGCGAACCACGCCACAAGGGGTAGAAAACTTAGCGGCAAGCCTGTTTAAAGCAGGGCAAGCGAGCGAAGTGATCGCCATTGACCTGCCTAAGCACCGCTCTTGTATGCACTTAGATACGGTCATGACACATATGGATGTGGATACTTTCTCAGTCTACCCAGAAATCATGCGCAAGGATCTGGATACATGGCGTCTGACCCCGAAAGGCACAGATGGTGAAATGCATGTCGAAGCGTCACACAACTACCTACACGCGATTGAATCCGCTCTTGGTCTTGATCAGCTTAAAATCATCACCACAGGCGGTGACAGCTACGAAGCAGAGCGCGAGCAATGGAATGACGCAAACAACGTGCTGACTGTAAAACCAGGCGTTGTGATTGGTTACGAGCGCAACGTCTACACCAACGAGAAGTACGACAAAGCTGGCATCCAAGTGTTGACCGTTCCTGGTAACGAATTGGGCCGTGGTCGTGGTGGTGCTCGCTGTATGAGCTGTCCAATAGAACGAGACGATATATAGCCGATTCACCTTTTACATTAAGTGAATAAAAACTAAGGTTGATGTGAATGCATCAACCTTTTTTAGTTTTACTTTAAAATAATTATTCACAAATAAAGCATTTATATGTTTTAATGCAATGACTCAATTCAATCACACGTACTAAGGGACGAGCTATGGCTTTCAATTTACGTAACCGCAACTTTTTGAAGCTATTGGATTTCTCAACCAAAGAAATCCAGTTCTTGCTCGAACTGTCTGCAGAGCTAAAAAAAGCAAAATATGCAGGAACAGAGCAGAAGACACTTCAAGGTAAAAACATTGCACTCATCTTTGAGAAATCTTCTACTCGAACCCGATGTGCGTTTGAAGTCGCCGCCTTTGATCAAGGCGCACAAGTCACCTATATCGGTCCTTCAGGATCTCAAATCGGCCATAAAGAATCGATGAAAGATACCGCACGCGTCTTAGGTCGCATGTATGACGGCATCGAATACCGTGGCTTTGGTCAATCCATTGTGGAAGAGCTTGGCGCTCATGCGGGCGTGCCGGTTTGGAACGGATTAACTGACGAGTTCCACCCAACGCAAATCCTCGCAGATTTCCTTACCATGCAAGAACATGGTCGTGGCAAACAGCTCCACGAAATGACCTTTGCATACCTTGGCGACGCTCGTAACAACATGGGTAACTCATTGATGGTTGGCGCAGCGAAAATGGGCATGGACATTCGCCTAGTGGCACCAAAAGCGTTCTGGCCAGAAGAACATCTTGTCGCGACTTGCCAAGACATTGCCAAACAAACCGGCGCGAAAATCACCTTGACGGAAAACGTCGAAGAAGGCGTGAAAGGCTGTGATTTCCTCTACACTGATGTTTGGGTTTCAATGGGTGAAGCAGCAGAAGCATGGGATGAACGTGTCGCGCTTATGACGCCTTATCAAATCAATATGGATGTCATCAAGCAGACGGGTAATCCGCACGTGAAGTTTATGCATTGTCTACCTGCATTCCATAATGACGAAACCACTGTCGGTAAAGAAATCGCAGAGAAATACGGCATGAAAGGCCTAGAAGTCACCGAAGATGTGTTTGAGTCAGAGTACTCTATCGTCTTTGATGAAGCAGAAAACCGCATGCACACAATCAAAGCCATTATGGTTGCAACGCTAGGAAGTTAGTGTTTTTTGGAAAGCAAAAAGCATGATGTAATCGCTTGCGCTCGCAAAAGTTAGGCGTATAATGCTCGGCAATTTGTCTGAGGATTAAGAAATGACCAAGCTGATTGCTGACGTAAAAACGCGATTTGCTCTAACTAAGCGACTACGCTTACGTGGTGTTATTTTCGTTAATTCTATCGATTTTTAAACCTCCCCATTTGGGGAGGTTTTTTTATGTCCAAAATTCCTCAGCGGTCAATTTTGGAGATAGTCATCACTGTTATAGGGAAGAAGATCATGGCGAACTCGCTTTACCAGAAGCACATCATCTCTATTCCAGAGCTTTCTCGTGAAGAGCTGGAACTTATCGTCGAAACAGCAGGTAATCTGAAGAAGGAACCTCGACCAGAACTGATTAAAAACAAAGTCGTTGCGAGCTGTTTCTTTGAGCCATCAACGCGTACTCGCTTGTCGTTTGAGACCGCGATTCAACGCATTGGTGGTGATGTCATTGGTTTTGATAACGATGGTAATACGTCTCTGGCGAAGAAAGGGGAAACGCTTTCTGATTCTGTACAAGTTATCTCTTCATACGTCGATGCATTTGTGATGCGCCACCCTCAAGAAGGTGCAGCGCGCCTTGCTTCCGAGTTTTCGAATGGCGTTCCAGTGATTAACGCGGGCGACGGTGCTAACCAACACCCAACTCAAACTCTGCTTGACCTCTACACCATCGCGGAAACGCAAGGTCGCTTAGACAACCTAAACGTGGCATTTGTCGGCGATTTAAAATACGGCCGCACCGTTCACTCACTGACTCAAGCACTGGCGAAGTTCAATAACATCCGCTTCTACTTTGTCGCTCCAGACGCATTGGCGATGCCAGAGTACATCTGCGAAGAACTCGATGAAGCTGGCATTGAATACAGCCTACACACAGAGATGGAAGCGGTAATTCCTGAGCTCGATATTCTTTACATGACTCGCGTTCAAAAAGAGCGTTTTGACGAGTCTGAATATGCGCACATCAAGTCAGCTTACATTCTGACGGCGGCTCTATTGGAAGCCGCGCGTGAAAATCTAAAAGTACTGCACCCGCTACCTCGTGTTGATGAAATCACGACAGACGTAGATAAAACCCCACACGCGTACTACTTCCAGCAGGCACAAAATGGCGTGTACGCTCGCCAAGCGCTGTTGGCTTTGGTTCTAAACGAAACACTGTAATCGAGGAGATAAAAACATGGCTAAAGAAACTCAATTGCAGGTAGAAGCAATCAAAAACGGCACCGTCATCGACCACATTCCAGCACAAATTGGTATCAAAGTGCTGAAATTGTTCGATATGCACAATTCTTCTCAACGTGTAACGATTGGTCTGAACTTGCCATCTTCAGCTCTGGGTCACAAAGACTTGCTGAAGATTGAGAACGTGTTCATCAATGAAGAACAAGCAAGCAAACTGGCGCTGTACGCACCGCACGCGACGGTAAACCAAATCGAAAACTACGAAGTCGTGAAAAAACTGGCTCTAGAGTTGCCAGAGAAAATCAACAACGTGTTTGAGTGTCCAAACTCAAACTGTATCTCTCACAACGAGCCAGTAGAAAGCAGTTTTAAAGTTTTCGAGAAGAAAGAAGAGATTCGTTTGAAGTGCAAATACTGTGAGAAAGTATTCTCACGTGAGATTGTGACTGAGCGATAATCTCGCCAACGTCCCGAACTCTCATACGCATTAAATACCCTGTCTCGGCAGGGTATTTTGCTCTTTACCTGCCGCAGGTTTAAAGGCAAACTGATTACCTTCAAGCATATTAATAAGGCTTGGGTATACTCTTTCTTCCCCTAAAACAGATGGAAAAAATCAAATGACGAAAGTACTTCACACTGAGTCTGCACCAGCAGCAATCGGTCCTTACGTTCAAGGCGTAGATCTAGGCAACATGGTTCTAACTTCTGGTCAAATTCCAGTAAACCCAGCGACAGGTGAAGTGTCTGCTGACATCGCAGAACAAGCTCGTCAATCTCTAGACAACGTTAAAGCGGTTGTTGAAGCATCTGGTCTTAAAGTGTCAGACATCGTAAAAATGACGGTTTTCGTTAAAGATCTAAATGACTTCGGTACAGTAAACGAAGTGTACGGCAAATTCTTTGATGAGCACGAAGTAGCAAACTACCCTGCTCGCTCTTGTGTTGAAGTTGCACGTCTACCAAAAGACGTAGGTATCGAAATTGAAGCAATCGCGGTTCGCAAATAATTGCGATATCAGATTGAATGAATAAAAAATGGGTAGCCTTAGCTACCCATTTTTGTATTCGGTGTTTAACCCGTTTAAGCGGCGTTACGCTGTTTTACTTCTTCATCCAGCGCTTCTAGCTTTTCCTTCATCTGCTCGCGGCATACATTTGCGAGTTCACGAATGCCATCTTTACCGTAACCTTCAGTGCTCACCGGTGGCAACATTTCAACAATCACATGACCATTGTTCCAGCGGTTAAGTTTAATGTGGTCAGTGGAGCTGCATACGATTGGAATAATTGGCACTTCAGCACCGATTGCCGCATGGAACGCACCCGTTTTAAACGGCAGCAAACCACGACCACGTGAGCGTGTACCTTCTGGGAACATCCAAACCGACACATCGCTTTCTTTCATGCTGTTAACCACTTGGTCGATGGTACCTTTCGCTTTTGAACGGTTTGCACGGTCAATCAGAATATTGCCTGTCAACCAGTAAAGCTGACCAAACAATGGCATCCACGCTAGGCTTTTCTTACCGACGGTCACCACTTTCGGTGTCACTGCCGCAGACACAGTAAACATGTCCCAGTTGTTTTGGTGGTTAGCGATGTAAACGTGCTGACCACGAGAGTACGCATCTTCAGGAATACGTAATTCTAGCTTTACCCCAAATACGCGAGACATCTTGGCAAACAAGCGGCCAAATGTGAAAACGTGTTTAGGATTTCGAGGGCTTAATAGGCAGTAACCACAACCACCAATAAACATCACAATTGCGAAAATTGCGACAGCAAATACACGTAACAGTGCAATCATTCTTGTTCTCCAGGAACCGGCTTTTGCCAGATACAGCTATTAATATCGCTTTTTACATAGTCAGAAACTATGACAGAAAGCGCGATATAAAAAAGCCGAAACCTGAGTTTCGGCTCTCTTCATATCCAAGTCACCTGCTGTGCAGTTTAACTTGACTAGCTCACTCGCTCAATATTTGCGCCGAGTGCAGCCAGTTTATTTTCAATTTTGTCATAACCGCGATCGATGTGATAAATACGATCTACGATGGTTTCGCCTTTCGCGATACAACCAGCAATCACCAAACTTGCCGAAGCACGTAGATCCGTTGCCATCACTTGTGCACCACTTAGAGATTCAACGTCACCACAAATAACCGTGTTACCTTCAATCTCCGCTTTCGCCCCCATACGCATCAGCTCAGGCACGTGCATAAAGCGGTTTTCAAAGATAGTTTCAGTGATCACGCCGCCGCCTTTCGCCATCATGTTCAATAGCGTAAATTGCGCTTGCATGTCTGTCGGGAAGCCAGGGTGAGGCGCAGTGCGAATACTTACTGCTTTTAACTCGCGGTCTGTCATATCAACAGAGATCCAGTCTTCGCCTGTCTCCACCAATGCGCCCGCTTCTTCTAGCTTCGCTAGAACCGCTTCAAGCAAGTGACCGTTGGTATTACGACAAACCACTTTACCGCCAGATACCGCTGCAGCTACTAGGAATGTCCCCGTTTCAATACGGTCTGCTACGACACTGTGCTTGCCGCCACCTAAGCGCTCAACACCTTCGATAGTGATGGTGTCTGTACCCGCGCCAGAGATTTTCGCGCCAAGTTTATTTAGGAAATCCGCCGTATCGACGATTTCAGGTTCGCGCGCTGCGTTGTCTAACGTTGTGGTACCTTCAGCCAGAGCTGCTGCACACATGATGGTAATGGTCGCGCCAACGCTCACTTTGTCCATCACGATGTGCGCGCCTTTCAGACGACCATCAACTTCAGCTTTCACGTAACCATCTTCAAGTGTGATGGTTGCGCCTAGTTGTTCCAGGCCAGTAATGTGCAAGTCAACTGGACGTGCGCCGATAGCACAACCACCAGGTAGAGAAACTTGACCTTGACCAAAACGAGCCACAAGTGGGCCTAACGCCCAAATAGAAGCACGCATGGTTTTAACTAAATCATAAGGAGCGCAATATTCATTGATGCTGCTTGGATCGACGTGAACAGAACCGTTACGGCTTACTTTAGCGCCAAGGCGTTTTAGTAGCTCCATGGTTGTGTCGATATCGCGAAGATGTGGTACGTTTGCCACTTCTACAGGCTCTTCAGCCAAGATAGACGCAAATAAAATAGGCAGTGCTGCGTTTTTTGCACCAGAAATGGTCACTTCACCAACTAGTGGTTTATCTGACCCAATAACTCGAAACTTTTCCATCAATAAACCTTAAAGCGACATCAGTTTCTTATCACGAGCCCACTCTTCCGGTGTGAACGCTTTGATCGATAATGCGTGAATGTCGTTACGCTGGATGTATTCCATCAGAGGACCATAAATCAATTGCTGCTTCTTAACGCGGCTCATTCCCTCGAAACAAGCATCAACAGCAACCACTTCATAGTGGCTACCTTCACCTTTTACATGCACTTCTTGAAGGTTTAGTGCTTCTTCTAATAACTGTTGTACTTTTGCGCTGTCCACAATTTACCCCTGATAATTCTTTATGTGTTTGGCCACTAAAGATTCAACGTTGCTAAGTTGAAACAAAGTGCGCAGTTGCGCCGGCACGAAACTGAGCATTATATGACAGTTTTGCTTTTTTGCATGCTCTAATAAGTGGATTAACATCACCATTCCTGCAGAGTCGACTCGTTCGATCTCTTCTAGTGAGCATTCCAGTTCTTTTTGCGACGGTTTCCACTGCTGGGCAAAAGCCCACAATGACGGCACTGAGTCTCTATCCAGCGCCCCCGTTAGTGTTAACGTATCTTGTTGCAACTGCCACTGTGCGTGAGACTGAGCCATTACTTTTTCGCCTCAAAGCGAATTGGCTCCGCTGCAAGTTTTTCAAGGTCTTGCGCTACCGCAAGAATACCGTCTTGGCGAATTTTGGTGTTCCACTCAGATTGCTTGCTTGAAAGCAAACTAATGCCTTCTGCAACCATGTCGAACGCTTCCCATTCGTCAGTTTTGTTGTCTTTACGCAGTTTAAATTCTAGTTTGATGTTTGGACGAGGTGCATCAATGATCTCAACTTTGATGCTGGTAATACGCTTAGAGTCGTCTAATTTCGGCTCTGGACCAAACTCAATTTGTTGATCGCTGTATTGCGTCAAGACTTGTGCGTAAGACGCAATCAAGTAAGCACGGAACGCATCTACAAACTCTAGCACGTCTTCACGTTTTGCCCCTTTCAAGTTAGGGCCAAGCAGTTTCAGTGCTGCGTAACGGTCGTTGACGTAAGGCATCAGCTCTTGCTCAACAATCACCTTTAATAGATTAGGATCTTGTTTGATTTTTGGCTGTTCTGCTTTTAGTCGAGCAAATGTCACTTCAGCCACTTGCTTCATCATTTGATATGGCTGAGTTTTATCCACTTCTGCCGCGCCAACACCAAAAGCGGTAAGTACCACAGAAAATGAAAGTAATAGTCTAGCTAACATAGTTATTCCTTACTTGAACCGTCTGAACCACCAACGCTGTAAAGTACCTGACCAATTAAGTCTTCAAGCACTAACGCAGATTTAGTGTCTTCGATGGTATCTCCGTCTACCAGCATAGCTTCGTCATCAAAAACAAACCCTGGTACTAAACCAATGTACTGCTCACCGATCAACCCTGACGTTAGAATTTGTACGCTGGATGTTTCTGGAAATTGATTGTACTGGCTGTTAATTGACAAGCTGACCACTGGCAATAAGTTATCTGGATTCAGAGTAATGTTACTTACACGACCGATAACCACGCCTCCAACTTTCACCGGAGAGCGTACTTTCAAGCTGCCAATATTATCGAACTCGGCTTTGAGGGTGTAAGTATCACCAGAGCCAATGCTTTTTACGTCAGCAACTTGAAAAATCATCACAAGAATCGCGCAAATTCCCGCTAATACAAAGCTGCCAACCCATAATTCTGTTTTACGTGTTTGTTGCATGATTAATTCCCAAACATCAATGCGGTCAGTACAAAGTCTAGTCCCAGTACTGCTAAAGAAGAATGCACAACAGTGCGCGTAGTTGCTCGGCTGATCCCTTCCGAGGTAGGAATCGCATCGTAGCCATTAAATAGAGCAATCCAAGTTACCGTAATGGCAAACACAAAGCATTTGATCATGCTGTTGCCGATATCTTGTCCCAACTCAACAGAAGATTGCATGGCTGCCCAAAAGCTGCCGTGATCCACACCTTTCCAATCCACACCGACGAGCTGTGCCCCCCAGATGCCAACAGCCATGAAGATCATCGCAAGTAGTGGCATTGAGATAGCCCCAGCCCAAAAACGTGGTGCAATCACTCGTTTCAGTGGGTCAACTGCCATCATTTCTAAGCTTGAAAGCTGCTCAGTAGCTTTCATCAAACCAATTTCTGCCGTCAGCGCAGAGCCTGCACGTCCAGCGAAAAGAAGCGCAGTAACCACCGGCCCAAGTTCACGCAGTAGTGACAACGCGACCATCTGACCAAGACTGCCTTCCGCGCCGTAATCCACCAGCACTACATAGCCTTGCAAGCTAAGAACCATGCCGATGAACAAACCGGAGACTACGATGATAGCCAGTGATTGCACGCCAACGGAATACAACTGTTTGATGAGTAGAGGAAAACTTTTAGAGGGTTGAGGCTTAGAGAAGATAGCGCCAACAAGCATCAAGGTTGCACGGCCAAAAGCTTCACAGATGGCGAGCGTGCGTCTTCCTAATGAAGCGACAAATTGAATAAAGCTAGCGACCATCAAATAGATCCTTTTCGATACTTTGCGCAGGAAAACGAAACGGCACAGGACCATCTGCATCACCTTGTAAGAACTGCTGCACTCGCGGGTCTGGGTTTTGACTCAACTCCTCTGGCGTGCCAAACGCGATGATCTTGCCATCTGCTAGTAGGTAAACCCAATCAGCAATACTCATGACCTCCGGTACATCGTGTGATACCACAATAGACGTAAGGCCTAGAGCTTGGTTTAAGTCTTTAATCAACTCAACCAAAACACCCATGGTAATTGGGTCTTGTCCCACAAATGGTTCATCGAACATGATTAAATCAGGGTCAAGTGCGATGGCACGAGCCAATGCGGCGCGCCTCGCCATACCGCCCGAAAGCTCACTTGGCATTAATTGCGCAGCTCCGCGCAGGCCAACCGCTTCGAGCTTAAGCAGCACCATAGTACGAATCAAATCTTCTGAAAGATTGGTGTGTTCACGCAGTGGAAAGGCCACATTGTCAAACACATTCAAATCCGTGAACAGAGCCCCGGATTGAAACAGCATGCTCATTTTCTTACGAGCGTTGTAGAGTTTTTTGCGAGAGAGAGTCGGAATGTTGTCACCATCAAACCAAATCTCTCCTTGTTCGGGATACAACTGACCGCCAATTAAACGGAGCAGTGTCGTTTTACCGATTCCCGATGGTCCCATAATCGCCGTCACTTTACCTTCAGGAACATGCAGATCAATACCATCAAAGATCGTGCGATTTCCTCGTGAAAAAGTGAGGTTGTTCACGGTGACTAAATCGTTGTTCGACATATCATCTCTTCTACTGTCAGAGCATTAACGCTCGCAGAGTTGTCAAGTCAATCCACTTCCGAATAGCGCTAAGGGTTCCCTTAGCGCCGCTTCGGTACATTTATTAGGCTGCAATCATAAGCACATTGGCTTGGAATTTAAAGCACTGTTCGATTAAATAAAGCCGACCAAATTCAAGCTATTCTCCATAAATTATGGCCTGATCGTCACCAAGTGTTTAAATCCTAGACCAGAATCGTCACTTTATTTGCAATGATTGAATGAGTGACAATTACATACATTTTCGTTACTAACCTTTAATTTATTCGTTGTTTATCTTCCATTTTAAGCTGCAAAAGGTCAAAATTAGCGGTTACTCATTTCACTCATTTAATACTTAGGAATTCTCATGCTCGAAGCCGTAGCGTTGCTTATCGTCGGTCTTGTTTTACTTGTTTGGAGCGCAGATAAACTTGTTTTTGGTTCTGCAGCTATAGCCCGCAACGTCGGTATTTCACCTTTAGTGATCGGTATGACCATTCTTGCAATGGGCTCATCAGCACCAGAAATGATGGTGTCAGCAACAGCCGCTTGGGACGGTAAAACCGATACCGCTGTCGGTAACGTTTTGGGTTCAAACATTGCTAACATTGCCCTAATCCTAGGTATTACTGCGCTGATCAAACCTCTTTCTATTAGCTCTGCAGTTATCCGTCGCGAATTACCATTAATGATCGCGGTAACTGTGTTAGCCGGGATTTTACTGTGGAACAGCCACCTTGGTTTTTATGAAGGTGTCTTACTATTTGTTCTGTTTGGTGCTTTTTTATTTGCTATGTTGCAAATCAGCCGCAAAGAACAAAAATCTGGCGATGCGTTTCTTGAAGATCAAGAATCAGAAATCCCACAAGGCGTTAGCAACCCTAAGGCCATCATGTGGGTGGTTATCGGTTTAATATTGCTTCCTTTGGCAGCAAGCCTGCTGGTCGACAATGCGGTTATTATTGCTAAGCATTTCGGCATGAGCGACCTAGTGATCGGTCTGACAATTATTGCCATCGGTACGAGTCTTCCTGAGCTTGCAGCATCACTTGCTGGTGTATTGAAAGGCGAAGACGACATGGCAGTTGGTAACATCATCGGCTCGAACGTTTTCAATATTTTGGCGGTAATGGGCCTTCCTGGCATCATTAACCCATCCACACTAAGTGAATACGCAATGGGACGTGACTTCTGGGTCATGCTTGGCGTGTCACTGTTGTTAGTAGCAATGTGTTTAGGTAAATCACGTAGCATCAACCGCCTCGAAGGGGCGATTCTGTTTACGTGTTTCTTGGGTTACCAAGTGTACCTATTTGCCAACATGGCCGCTTAATCCCATTAATAAGTAGAGACAAATTGGAGCCCTGATATGTCCAATCCATTTGATTTTCGCGCTGCAGCTAAACAAGTTCTTGATATCGAAGTCGCGGCTCTGCAAGAGCTAGACAAATACTTTGATGAGCAGTTTGAACAAGCTTGCGAATTGATCCTTTCCAATAGCGGCAAAGTTGTCGTGATGGGTATGGGCAAATCAGGCCACATTGGCAACAAGATTGCAGCAACGCTTGCCAGCACAGGTACATCAGCGTTTTTCGTTCACCCGGGTGAAGCAGCGCATGGTGACTTGGGTATGATCAGCGCGGGTGACATTGTTATCGCCATTTCTAACTCTGGCGAGTCCCATGAAATCTTGTCTCTCTTCCCTGTTCTAAAGCGTTTAAACATTAAAATCATTAGCATGACGGGCAAGCCAGAATCCAACATGGCCAAACTGGCTGACTTGCACTTGCAAATCACTGTCCCTCAAGAAGCTTGTCCACTTGGCCTTGCACCAACCAGCAGTACCACAGCAACTTTAGTAATGGGCGATGCGCTAGCAGTTGCCCTACTTCAAGCGCGTGGATTCTCAGCAGAAGACTTCGCTCTCTCACATCCTGGTGGTGCTTTAGGAAGAAAATTGCTACTTAAGCTGTCTGATATTATGCACTTCGGAAATGCATTACCGAAAGTGTCTCCAGATGCGTTGATTCGCGATGCGCTTTTGGAGATTTCAGAGAAAGGTTTGGGAATGACAGCAATCGTGGACGAGCACGATGCTATGCTTGGTATATTCACCGATGGTGACTTACGCCGCACTTTGGATAAGCGCATTGATATTCATACCACGGCTATTGGTGAAGTCATGACGAAAAATCCAACCACGGCACATCCAGAAATGTTAGCAGTGGAAGGATTGAACTTAATGCAGAACAAAAACATCAACGCACTTATCCTATGCAAAGAAGATAAAATCGTTGGCGCATTAAATATGCATGATTTACTAAAAGCTGGTGTGATGTAATATCGGCAACACGAAACATTCAAACGATTGATTACACAGATTAAGGCAATAGTCAGGGAAGTACTGAGCTAAACAAAAGGCCTTTAATATATGAGTTTTACTCGCCTTATTTATTTGCTCTTGGTTTTCGTCGTCGCATGGTGTGGTTATTACCTGCTCACACCAAAAGGTAACGATGCAATTCAAGTAGCCCCAGACACCGAACTGCCATTGTTCAGTGGGACTGGTTTAGAAAACATCACCTATGGTGAAGATGGTGTACGTAGTTACATCATCCGCTCCAACAACTTAGATTACTATGCTAAGAGTGGAGAAACGATTTTTAACAGCCCTACCTTGATGGTTTACCGAGAAGGTAGCGTCGTCGAGTGGAAGGTAACAGCCACAAGAGCTGTTTTAGATGAAGACCAAGTGCTGACTTTGTACGACAAAGTCTTAATGCAAAACCTATTACCGGGCGCCAGTTTCGATACGATGGCGACCGATAAGTTGGTCATCAATCTAACCAATCGTGATTTTAAAGCCGATCAACAAGTAATGTTGGTTGGACCGCAATTTGAAACTACTGGAGGCGCGATGCAAGGAAACTTAAAACAGCACACCGCGACTCTAACAAATGAAGTTCAAGGTCGATATGAAACCGTTACACCTTAGTCTACTGGCACTAGTATTAGCAGCGCCTCAAGCGTTTGCACTTAAGTCGGATACTCAACAGCCGGTTTACATTAACTCTGACACCCAACAGGTGGACATGAAGAGTAACCAGGTCATTTTTAAAGGTGATGTCTCGCTTAAGCAAGGCAGCATCAATATCGATGCAGATAGAATTGTTGTCACTCGCGATCCAAAAACGGAAGCAATCAAACAAATTCAAGCATTTGGTAAGCCTGCGACATTTTCGCAGCTGATGGACGATGGTAAAACGTTAAGTGGTCAAGCAACCGAGCTCGATTACCGCATCTCGACTGACGAACTGACCATGAAAGGTCAAGCGCAGCTCGCTCAAGATGGTAACACCATCAAAGGCTCGTCGATTCGTTACCAAATCGGTCAACAGAAGTTGGTGGCTGACAGCTCTAAAAACGAGCGTGTAACCACGATTTTGCAACCAAATCAGATAGAGAACTAATATGGCGGTACTGAGTGCAAAAAATCTCGCAAAGAGCTACAAAAAGCGCAAAGTCGTCACCGATGTTAGCTTAGAAGTAGAGTCTGGTCAGATTGTGGGCTTACTTGGTCCTAACGGTGCCGGTAAAACCACCTCGTTTTACATGATTGTTGGTCTGGTGCCTCGTGATGAAGGCACCATCACCATTGACGACAAAGACATCAGTATTTTGCCAATGCACAGCCGCTCTCGCATGGGTATTGGCTATCTACCGCAGGAAGCGTCGATTTTCCGCAAACTGTCCGTGGAAGATAACATCATGGCCGTATTGGAAACTCGCCAAGAAATGACCCGCGAAGAGCGTCAGGACAAGCTGGAAGATTTGTTAGAAGAATTCCACATACAGCACATAAGAACCAGTGCGGGTATGGCACTATCGGGTGGTGAACGTCGCCGAGTCGAAATCGCTCGAGCTCTTGCGGCAAACCCACAATTCATTTTGTTGGATGAACCTTTCGCAGGTGTCGACCCTATTTCGGTTAATGACATCAAGAAAATCATCGAGCACCTACGCGATCGTGGCCTTGGTGTATTAATCACAGACCATAACGTACGTGAAACACTGGACGTATGTGAAAAAGCCTATATCGTAAGCCAAGGGCACCTCATTGCATCGGGAACTCCGGAAGAAGTTCTGAACAATGAACAGGTGAAACAAGTTTATCTCGGCGAACAATTCCGTCTATGATTACATTAGGAACGGTAAGATTCTGAGCATTACAAGGTAAGTAACACTGAATGAAACCTTCATTACAACTCAAGCTAGGTCAACAGTTAGCCATGACGCCACAGTTGCAACAAGCGATTCGCTTGCTGCAGTTGTCGACTCTCGATCTTCAACAAGAAATCCAAGAAGCGTTGGACTCAAACCCGCTATTGGAAGTTGAAGAAGGCCACGAAGAACCTCAAGCAAATGGTGAAGACAAATCAGCACTCGAAACTGCTGACAACAGTGCCAACGAGCCAACAGAAATCGAAGTTCCTGATAGTTCTGACGTCATCGAAAAATCCGAAATCAGCTCAGAGCTTGAAATCGACACAACTTGGGATGATGTCTACAGCGCAAATACGGGCAGTACCGGTTTAGCGTTAGACGATGATATGCCGGTCTACCAAGGCGAAACCACAGAATCGCTGCACGATTACTTAATGTGGCAACTCGACTTAACGCCTTTCAGTGAAACCGACCGTACGATTGCCATTGCCATCATTGATGCGATTGACGATTACGGCTATCTGACCCTATCTCCTGAAGAGATTCACGAAAGCTTCGACAACGAAGATATTGAGTTGGATGAAGTCGAAGCCGTGCGCAAACGCATCCAACAGTTTGACCCGCTTGGTGTGGCATCGCGGAACCTGCAAGAATGCTTACTACTGCAACTTGCAACCTTCCCAGAAGACACGCCTTGGCTTGCGGAAGCCAAAATGATTCTTGCCGATCACATCGATCACCTTGGTAATCGCGATTACAAACTGGTCATCAAAGAAACTAAGCTAAAAGAAGCGGATCTACGCGAAGTATTAAAACTGATCCAACAGTTAGATCCTCGTCCGGGCAGCCGCATTACCCCAGACGACACAGAATACGTCATTCCGGACGTATCGGTATTTAAAGATCATGGGAAATGGACCGTTTCCATCAACCCTGACAGCATTCCAAAGTTAAAAGTTAACCAACAATACGCTCAATTAGGCAAAGGCAACAGTGCGGATAGCCAGTACATTCGCAGCAATTTGCAAGAGGCAAAATGGTTAATTAAGAGCTTAGAGAGCAGAAACGAGACGCTACTCAAAGTTGCAAGATGTATTGTTGAACATCAACAAGATTTCTTCGAGTATGGTGAAGAAGCCATGAAGCCAATGGTACTCAATGATGTAGCCTTGGCGGTGGACATGCATGAATCCACAATATCTCGTGTTACGACACAAAAGTTCATGCATACGCCACGTGGCATTTTTGAATTGAAGTACTTCTTCTCCAGCCACGTCAGTACAGACAATGGCGGAGAATGTTCGTCAACAGCAATCCGTGCACTCATTAAGAAACTGGTCGCGGCAGAGAATACTGCTAAACCACTTAGTGACAGTAAGATTGCTGCTCTTCTGGCTGACCAAGGGATTCAGGTCGCAAGACGTACGATAGCTAAATATCGAGAATCCTTGGGTATTGCCCCTTCAAGTCAGCGTAAACGCCTACTTTAAGGCACTAACTGAAAAGGAAAGTCTATGCAAATCAATATTCAAGGCCATCACGTTGATCTTACCGATTCAATGCAAGACTATGTTCAATCTAAGTTTCAGAAGCTCGAAAGGTTCTTCGACCATATCAATCAAGTACAAGTTGTACTAAAAGTTGAAAAAATTAACCAAATCGCGGAAGCTACACTCCACGTAAATCATGGCGAAATCCACGCATCAGCCGATGACGAGAATATGTATGCCGCGATCGATTCGCTGGTAGATAAATTGGTTCGCCAACTTAATAAGCACAAAGAAAAACTAAACAGTCATTAATCATGCAACTGAGCGAAATACTGTCATTGGACTGCACGAAAAGTGCAGTCCACTGTACGAGTAAAAAACGCGCCCTCGAAATGATCAGCCAAATCGTCGCTGAACACACGGGCCAAGATTCTACCGAGCTGTTTGAGTGCATGCTCAACAGAGAGAAAATGGGCAGTACTGGTATCGGAAACGGTATTGCAATCCCACATGCACGAATGCAATCTAGCGACAAAGCCATTGCGGTACTTCTGCAATGCGATGAAGCAATTGAATTTGATGCGATTGACAATCGACCTGTCGACCTTTTATTTGCACTCCTTGTACCAGAAGAACAGTGCAAAGAGCACCTCAAGACTCTATCCTCTATGGCAGAACGTCTGAGCGACAAGCAAGTACTGAAATTGCTACGCAATGCTCAGAGTGATGAAGAACTCTACGACATCATGATTCACCAATAAGCAGGACGATCACCATGCGATTAATTGTTGTTAGCGGGCACTCTGGTGCAGGCAAAAGTATTGCGTTGCGCGTGCTAGAGGACTTAGGGTACTACTGTATCGACAACCTACCAGTAAACCTATTGGATGCGTTTGTGCACTCCATCGCTGACAGCAAGCAAAATGTTGCGGTGAGCATTGATATCCGCAACATCCCCAAAAAGCTCAAAGAATTGACTGGCACGTTAGAGCAGCTAAAAACTGAACTCGATGTAACCGTACTTTTCTTAGACGCCAATAAGGAAACCTTGCTCAAACGCTACAGCGAAACTCGTCGTATCCACCCGCTATCATTAGGCGGTCAGTCTCTATCGCTCGAGCAAGCTATCGAGCGAGAAAAAGAGATCCTGACACCACTAAAAGCGCATGCGGATTTAATCCTCAACAGTAGCGGTCAGTCTTTGCATGAACTGAGTGAAACAGTTCGCATGCGAGTAGAAGGACGTGATCGCAAAGGCTTGGTGATGGTCTTTGAATCATTCGGCTTTAAATACGGCCTTCCGTCTGATGCAGATTACGTATTTGATGTGCGATTCCTACCGAACCCACACTGGGAACCTGCACTGCGCCCACTAACGGGTTTAGATGCTCCTATCGCTGCGTTTTTGGAACAGCACCAGTCGGTATTGAGTCTCAAGTACCAGATAGAAAGTTTTATTGAAACTTGGCTACCTTTGCTCGAAAAAAATAATCGCAGCTATCTCACCGTAGCCATTGGCTGTACTGGCGGCAAGCACCGCTCAGTGTATTTAACCCAACAGATTGGCGAGTACTTTGCGGATAAAGGGCATCAAGTTCAGATTCGTCACACCTCGCTCGAGAAAAATGCTAAGGAGTAGCAGTGGAGTTAAGTCGTAAAGTATTGATTCAAAATCGTCTTGGGTTACACGCGCGCGCCGCAGTTAAGTTGGTAGAACTTGCGCAAAGCTTTGATGCTGTAGTAACCATCGACAATGAAGAAGACAAAACCGCCACCGCAGACAGCGTGATGGGGCTGCTGATGTTGGAATCGGCTCAAGGACAATACGTAACGATTCATGCCACAGGCGATCAAGCAGAGTTGGCACTCGACGCTGTATGTCATCTGATTGAAGACAAGTTTGACGAAGGCGAGTAATTTACTCGCTTTCTTAGTTCCAATCTCTAGCCTCCAAACTGAATAGAGCGCAATCCCCTTTCCTAGCTAAAAAGTACAGCGATATCTCTCCCAAATCTTTGCGACTGCTCTGGTCACTCAACAAATAATTTTGTCCTGTTTCACAAGTTGTTATTAAAAGGTGCCTAGAATTAAGTTATTATTCAAAGCATTGTAAATATCAGGAATTGGGAGGAACGAATGGCAGAGCAAATAGAATTCGACCAAGCTCACCAAGCCCTCCAAGAAGTCACAGAAGCGCTGGAAAACGGCCGCTTCGTCCATGTTCGTCGTCAGCTTCAGGACATGGAACCTGAGGATATTGCTCACCTTTTAGAAGCATCCCCACGTAAAAGCCGTGAAGTTCTTTGGCAACTTACCGACCCCGAAGATTATGGTGAAATTCTTGACGAACTAAACGAAGACGTTAAAGACAGCCTTGTATCAAAAATGGCTCCCGAAGACCTTGCAGAGGCGACGGAAGGCATGGATACCGATGACGTTGCGTACGTCCTACGTAGCTTGCCAGATGATCTTTCTCGTGAAGTTCTCTCCCAAATGGATTCAGCAGATCGTGCTCGCGTCGAGACGGCACTGTCTTATCCTGAAGACACCGCTGGTGGGTTGATGAACACGGACGTTATCACGATTCGTGGTGACGTTGATGTCGACGTAGTCCTGCGTTATCTGCGTATGAAGGGCGAGTTGCCTGAAGCCACCGATGCGCTCTACGTGATTGATGACGAAAGCAAACTGATTGGCGAACTCCCAATCACGACACTTATCACGACCCAACCCGACGTAAAAATTATCGACGTCATGGAAGATGCTGACGATGCGATTACCGTTGACACCAGTGACTCAGACGTTGCTAGCCTGTTTGAACGTCGTAATTGGGTGTCAGCACCCGTAGTGGATGAAAACCAGCACCTTGTCGGTCGTATCACCATCGATGACGTGGTTGACGTTATTCGTGAAGACGCCGAACACTCAATGATGAGTATGGCGGGTATGGATGATGACGAAGATACCTTCGCTCCCGTCTTCAAATCCGCGCGTAAACGAAGTGTTTGGCTCGGAGCCAATGTCCTAGCTGCATTAGCTGCTGCTTCGGTTTCCAACATGTTTGAAGCCACGCTGGACCAAATGGCGGCAATTGCGGTCTTGATGACCATCGTGCCATCCATGGGTGGTGTTGCAGGTAACCAAACCGTTGCACTAGTTATTCGTGGCCTTGCTTTAGGTCATATCGGTGACTCGAACAAACGTGAACTGTTGATGAAAGAAGCCGCGATCGGTTTGCTTAACGGCATCATGTGGGCGTTGATCATCGGTGGTATCGTTGTGGTTTGGAAAGGTAACTGGATGCTCGGAGGTATCATCTCTGCCGCCATGTTGACCAACCTGTTCGTGGCCGGGGTTGCAGGGGTAACCATCCCTGTCCTTCTGAAGAAGATGAATATCGATCCTGCCCTTGCTGGCGGTATGGCACTGACGACTGTCACTGATGTGATTGGCTTGTCTGTTTTCCTCGGTCTCGCAACCTTGCTGATCTAAGCCAGTAACCAACAATGAGCATTAAAAAAGCCTGATGAACACATCAGGCTTTTTGGTATTTCCGCGCTAGTAACTATTATTCACCTGCGACTTTCATTGTGTCGAGCAAGATAGAACCGGTTTGGATTTGTGAGCGTGTTTCAATATCACTACCAACTGCCACAATCTTGGTGAACATGTCTTTTAGATTACCGGCGATGGTAATTTCAGAGACTGGGTATTGGATTTCACCGTTCTCAACCCAGAAGCCTGCCGCACCGCGAGAGTAATCACCCGTTACCACGTTCACACCTTGGCCCATCACTTCTGTTACCAAAAGGCCTGTGCCTAATTCCTTCAGCATTTGCTCAAAGTTTTGGCCTGTCGACTTCACGTACCAGTTGTGAATACCACCAGCGTGACCGGTTGGATCCATCTTCATCTTGCGAGCGGCATAACTGGTCAGTAGATAGGTCGCCAACACACCATCGGTAATGATTTCACGATCTTGCGTATAAACGCCTTCACTATCGAATGGGCTGGAAGCCAAACCGCGCAATACATGCGGACGCTCTGAAATATTGAACCATTCAGGCAAGACTTGTTTACCCAAATGATCCAGTAAGAAAGAAGATTTGCGGTACAGATTGCCACCGCTGATCGCCATCACTAGGTGACCAATCAAGCCAGTTGCCACATCTGCCGCAAACATAATTGGGTATTGGCCCGTTTTCAATCGTTGAGCATCCAGTCGGCTTACAGTATTTTCCGCCGCTTTGCGGCCGACGGTTTCTGGCGTCCACAAATCATCACGATGGCGGGCAACGGTATAGCTGTAGTCACGTTCCATTTCGCCATTTTTGCCTACGCCAATAACGCAGCAGCTTGTGCTGTGGCGGCTAGACGCGTAGCTTGCTAACAAACCATGGCTGTTTCCGTAGACTTTGACGCCGTAGTGGCTATCGTAGCTTGCACCGTCACTTTGCTTGATTGCATCGCTGTAGCTTAGCGCTTCTTTCTCAGCGGCAATCGCCACTTGCGCTGCGTAGTCTGGGTCTGGAGAGTCTGGGTGGAAAAGGTCAAGATCTGGCACCTCTTTCACCATAAATTCTTTCGGCGCTGGGCCTGCGAATGGGTCTTCAGATGTGTAATGAGCGATATCAAGCGCGGCATTCACTGTCTGTTCAATCGCCGCTTCACTCAAATCAGATGTGGAAGCGCTGCCCTTACGTTGGCCTCGGTAAACGGTAATGCCAAGCGCACCATCACTGTTGAACTCGACATT
The DNA here is from genome assembly GCF_900460535.1 of Vibrio parahaemolyticus. Taxonomy (NCBI): domain Bacteria; kingdom Pseudomonadati; phylum Pseudomonadota; class Gammaproteobacteria; order Vibrionales; family Vibrionaceae; genus Vibrio; species Vibrio parahaemolyticus. The sequence continues at coordinate 3,216,534 of NZ_UHIL01000001.1, forward strand.
TTCTACATCACCCATTCGAGTGGAAACACTCAAACCTGTGCTTTTAGTAATTGCGACTTCTGCTGCATCCGACTTCGCCGACGCGAGCTCCAATGCTCGTGCCACGGCTTGCTCTAGCTCGGTACGTTGCTCAGCAACCTGCTGTTTAATATCCATTGTCTTTCACATCTTGTATTCAATACGCAATAGAATAACAAGAATTTCGCTTTCTCCCCACGATTCTTGTTAAAATAGTCATAATATTAATCAAAACACAGGCAACTGAAATGGCACGTAAGAATCAAAAAGCGCCATGGGAACCAGAAGAAGAGATCATCTGGGTAAGTAAATCCGAGATGAAGCGAGACATGGAAGAGCTGCAAAAGCTTGGCGAAGAGCTTGTCGGCCTAAAGCCAGCAGTTCTCGAAAAGTTTCCATTGAGCGAAGACCTGCGAGAAGCAATTGCCGATGCACAGCGCTTTAAGAACGAAGCGCGTCGTCGTCAGCTACAACGTATCGGTAAATTGATGCGTTATGAAGACCCAGAACCAATCCAAGCGGCATTGGACAAAGTACGCAACAAACACTCACAAGCAACAGCAGCGCTGCATAAACTTGAAATGCTGCGTGATCGCGTTGTGGAAGAAGGCGACAAAGCCATTGATGACGTAATGGAGTTGTACCCAGAAGCGGATCGTCAGCGTCTACGCCAACTTGCACGCCAAGCAGCGAAAGAGAAAAAAGCCGGTAAACCAGCAAAATCTTACCGTGAAATTTTCCAAATCCTGAAAGCGTTAAACGAAGAAGAAATCTAATCTTCCTTCGTAAACCATAAAGACAAAGCAGACCACTAGGTCTGCTTTTTTAATGCGGATAATCAACGCCCACTAAGCGAGGCGATTGAGGAGCTCTCCGCGCTGAAACGCGTTAATGTTCTCAATCAGAATGTCAGCCAAGCGTTGAATCGACGAATCACTTCCCCACGCAACATGAGGCGTTAACAGCAAATTCGGTAAGTGAATATTAGCGATCAGAGGGTTGCTCTCATCGGCAGGCTCCTGAGTAAATACATCAAAACCCGCAGCTGCGATCTCACCCTGTTTTAGCGCATCCACCAACGCTTGCTCATCAACCAAACCGCCACGACCGGTGTTGAGTAGAATCGCGTTTGGTTTCATTTGCTGTAACTCGGCTTTGCCAATCAAATTCTGCGTATGCTCGTTAAGCGGACAGTGCAAAGTCAACGCGTCAGAGTGTTTCAACACTTCCTCAAATGGCACATAACCTGGTCGACATCCTGCCGCCCCTTTACGCTCCGCAAATAAAACGGTCATACCTAGCGCTTGAGCCAGATTCGCCGTGGCTTGCCCCAATGCACCACTACCGACGACACCTAGCGTACTGCCGCCAACATCCCCGATGGAATGAGTAAAAAAGCAGAACTGCTTATTACGCTGCCATTCGCCAGCCGTAATGTCTTGATGGTACCCAAACAAGTTTCGACGCAAAGCAAACAACATCGCGATCACATGCTCAGGCACAGATCGAGTGGCATAACCACGTACGTTCGCGACTGCAATGCCATGTTCAGCACAATAGTTCACGTCGACATTGTTAAACCCTGTCGCCGCAACGGCAATCATCTTGAGCTGAGGCAGCTGCGAAAGTACCGATTGATCCAACACCACTTTATTGCTGATGACGATATCGGCATCAGCCAAGCGCTCAACCACGAACTCAGGCGGTGTCAGTTCATACTCCATCCAATGATGAGGAAACTCAGGGCGCGGGACTTGAATGTGATTGGGAATGGTGGCACGGTCGAGAAAGACCACTTTAGGCAGTGACATAACGGCTCCTTGTTCACTGCCTAATGAAATCTATTTATGGGCGTGGCAGTGTTTTGTAATCAGGTAATTTACGCTCTGGATCGAAATAGTCAAAGATCATCTCTTCGGCTTCCGGGTAAAAGTCACACGGAACAAAAATACTGCGGAGCCAGTGACTTTTCGGGTGGTAGAAGCTCAGTTCAGAAGCGTGCAGTTCCAAACGCTCAGAGAAGGCTTTGGCTTCTTCGGTCGCGTAGAACTCGTCACCAACAATAGGGTGACCCAACGCTTGCATGTGCACACGCAATTGATGTGATCGGCCAGTAATAGGCAGTAAGCGCACGATGGTCGTCTTTGTTCCGTCTTCGTGTTCTTCTCGCTTCGCGACTTGGAAGAGAGTTTTTGATGGCTTACCATCTTCAAAACACACTTTTTGCAGCGGACGGTTTGGCCAGTCACAGATCAATGGCAGATCGATTTCGCCCTCTTCCTGCTCGACATGACCCCAAACGCGTGCGTAGTAAATTTTATGCGTTAAGCGGAACTGGAACTGCTTTTTCAACGCACTTTCTGCTCGCTTGTTTTTAGCCAGTACCATCAATCCCGACGTCGACATATCTAAGCGATGCACGACTTGGATATCTGGGTACTCCTCCTGTAAACGACTCCACATGCTGTCATGGTGTTCTGCAAGACGTCCCGGAACTGACAACAAACCAGACGGCTTATTCACAGCCAAGATATGGTCGTCCTCAAAAACGATGTCGATCCAAGGATCTGTCGGTGGGTTGTACTCAAGCATTGCCATGGGTGGGATCTCTAGAAAATAAAAACGCCGCGATTATAACGAGGGCTCAGCCAAAACGCATTTTAATTTCGCGACCAATGAAAACACCAAAACCAACAGGGTTAATCAAGTCAATAAATTCGAAAAATAAAATAAAAACTGATTTGTAAATATAGTTTGACAAGTACTGCGGGAGTGATATTTATAGAGTGGTTACCCAAATAACTTTATTCCGTTCGGAAAAGCACCCCATAACATTAAATAAGGTTTCACGCCGTTTGGATTCCCGCGAACCGTTCTCGCGGGGAAGGTTATGCCGCTATACACAACATCAAAGGACAATAAGAAATGGAATCCGCCGTACCAGATCAACCCCAATCCAGAATATCGCTATTTTTCCGCTCACTTGGCCCAGGCATCCTAATGGCTTCTGCGGCGGTGGGTGGCTCTCACCTTGTAGCCTCAACCAAAGCGGGCGCCATCTATGGCTGGCAACTTGCCGCACTCATCCTGCTCGTAAACCTGTTTAAATACCCATTTTTCCGAGCTGGCGTGCAATACACGATGGGCACTGGGCTTACGTTAGTCGAAGGCTACGCGAGACTGGGTCGCCCTTACCTTTGGCTGTTTCTGTTCTTAAGTGTGGTGTCGGCGGTGATCAACACCGCAGCATTGTTGATGTTTAGTGCGAGCTTGCTGGGTTACTTCATTCCGTTTTCACTGTCGATGGCATCGTTGAGCATCATCGTTTTGGTCACGTGTTTGATCATTTTATTCGCCGGCCATTACAAAGCACTCGACACACTTTCGAAAGTGATCATGTCCGTGCTCACCATTGCAACGCTGCTTGCAGTTGCAATTGCGTTTGGTAACCCAGTGGAACCCGTCGCGAACTTTGAATCGCCTTCCCCTTGGTCAATTGCGGCAATTGGTTTCATCGTGGTTACGATGGGGTGGATGCCAGCACCAATTGAGATTTCGTGTTTAACCTCAGCGTGGCTAAAGCGCCAGTCGAGTCAGCAAGAAGTGACACCGCGCTCTGCTCTGTTTGACTTCAACGTTGGCTACATCGGTACAGCCGTTTTGGCGCTAGTGTTTGTTTCGCTCGGTGCGTTAATGCTGCACGGTTCTGGAATTGAACTGAAGAGCTCCGGGGTAGGCTTCTCGCATCAGTTGGTTGGCTTGTACGCTTCGACCATCGGTGAATGGTCACGTTACTTAATCGCAGTGATCGCTTTCTTCTGTATTTTCGGCAGCACAATTACTGTTATTGACGGTTACTCGCGCGTAATTGCCGACTCACAACGCCTGTTGCGTTCTCAAGTGGAAACTGATCCAAAAGCAACGTCGGCGATTATGTTGGCGGTATCATTGCTGGCGCTGGGTATCGTCGTATTCTGGGCATCGGCACTGCTGCCTATGCTCGACTTCGCGATGGTTCTGGCGTTTATGACGACACCATTCTTCGCGCTACTGAACTACATCTTAGTGAGCAAAACGGACTTGCCGGAACCGCTGGCGGTGGGACGCAAATTGAAATGGCTATCGATTGCTGGGCTCATTTACTTGTTTGGCTTCTTAGCTTTGTTTATTTGGTGGAAGTGGTTGATGTAATCCGCAGGCAAACCGCAGATAAAGAAAAAGGTCTTCGATTGAAGACCTTTTTTAATGCGTTTTACGCGATTAGTTGTGGCTCACCACGATCAGACGGAGCGAGTCGAGCTGCACTTGAGCTTGATTGATGTAACCAGTCAGCTCTTTGATTTGCGCTTCAATCGCTTCAATCTCTTCATCACGAATGTTTGGGTTCACCGCTTTCAAAGCTTGTAAACGCTCTAGCTCCGCATTCAAGCTTTGCTGCATATCTTGCTGCGCTTGCTTACGAACGGCTTCCACTTTCTCTTCAACCAGCACATCACCCGCTTCAATCAAACGGTGCACATCTTTTTGCACAGACGTCACCAGCTTGCTGCCAAGATGACGGTTTACTGGGCTAAGTTGACGGTTGAAACCTTCAAACTCCACTTGAGCCGACAGATCGTTACCACGCGAGTCCATCATCAGACGGATTGGCGTTTTCGGTAAGAAACGAGTGATACCGCTGCGTTTTGGTGCTTGCGCATCTACCGCGTAAATCAGTTCAAGCAGAATCGTACCAACTGGCAACGCCTTGTTTTTCAACAAAGATACCGCAGAAGTACCCACACCTTCACTCATCAGAAGATCGATACCACCTTGGATCATTGGGTGTTCCCAACTGATGAAGTGCATGTCTTCACGAGAAAGCGCGGTATCGCGATCAAAAGTGATCGTTGCCCCTTCGTATGGCAAACCAGGGTAGCTTGGCACCATCATGTGCTCTGATGGCGTCACCACCAGTGCATTTTCGCCTTTGTCGTCTTGGTTCAAACCAATCGTATCAAACAGAGAAAGCGCAAACGTGACTAAGTTTGTATCACCATCGGTTGATTCAATTTTCTCCACGATTTGCTGAGCTTTTTCGCCGCCGTTAGAGTGCATTTCTAGCAAGCGGTCACGACCTTGCTCTAGTTGCGATTTCAATTCTTTGTTCAGCTTCGCTGATTCTTCGATGATCTCATCCAGAGTGCTGGTATCTCCTGACGCCAGAATCTCAATCAGGGCGTCTGAGTACTTGTCGTAAACCGCACGACCTGTCGGGCAGGTTTCCGCAAAGGCGTTCAAACCTTCATCGAACCAACGCGCTAGGATCGCTTGCGATGTGCCTTTCAGGTAAGGAACATGAATGTCGATATCTCGGTTTTGACCGATACGGTCCAAACGACCAATACGTTGTTCAAGCAAGTCTGGGTTGAATGGCAAGTCGAACATCACCAATTGGTTGGCAAATTGGAAGTTACGACCTTCAGAACCGATTTCGCTACAGATCAGAACCTGTGCACCGCCTTCTTCTTGCGCAAAGTAAGCCGCAGCTTTGTCGCGCTCAAGAATCGACATGCCTTCGTGGAAGACCGTCGCACGGATGCCTTCGCGTTCACGCAGCGCTTGCTCCAATTGCAATGCCGTGCTCGCACGAGAAGCAATCACGAGAATCTTCTCGCCGCGTTTCTCTTTTACTTTTTCAAGTAGCCAATTCACACGTGAGTCAAACTGCCACCAGCTTGCGTCATCGCCTTCAAATTCTTGGAAAATTTCTTCCGGGTACAGGTTCTTCATCGCACGCGCTTCAGAACTCATCTTACCGCCAATCATCCCTGCCACACGCATTGACGTGGTGTACTGCTGTGGGATATCCATCGGCATAAGATGCACATTACGCGTTGGGAAACCTTTGATTGCCGCACGCGTGTTACGGAACAAAACACGCCCCGTACCGTGACGGTCCATTAGGTTATCGATAAGCTCTTGGCGCGCTGATGCTTTCGCCTCTTCATCGCTGTTGCTTTCGATAATGCGGAAAAGAGGTTCTACGTCTTGTTCAGACAACAGCTCAGTGATCTGGTTTTTCGCTTCATCAGGCAGCTTTTCGCCTGAGAATAGTGAAGTAATCGCATCCGCTACAGGCGCGTATTGCTCTTCTTCCTCGACGAACGCTTCGTAATCATAGAAACGATCGGGATCCAGCAGGCGTAGACGAGCAAAGTGGCTTTCACGACCAAGCTGTTCTGGCGTTGCTGTCAGTAGCAACACGCCCGGAGTACGTTCAGCCAAGCCTTCTACCACTTGGTATTCACGGCTTGGTTTGTCTTGGCTCCACTCAAGGTGATGCGCTTCATCGACAACAAGCAGATCCCATTCGCCTTCTAGCGCTTGTTCAAAACGCTTGCGGCTCTTACGTAGGAAATCGAGAGAACACAGCACGTATTGCTGAGTATCAAATGGGTTTTCAGCGTCCGCGAATGCTTCAATACAACGCTCTTCGTCGAAGATAGAGAAATGCAGATTGAAACGACGCATCATCTCAACTAGCCATTGGTGTTGCAGTGTTTCAGGCACCACAATCAAAATGCGTTCAGCACGACCAGACAGCACTTGCTGGTGAATGATCATGCCCGCTTCAATGGTCTTACCCAAACCTACTTCATCCGCCAACAAAACGCGTGGCGCGTGACGGCGACCGACTTCGTGCGCGATGTAAAGCTGATGAGGGATCAAACCTGCTCGCATACCACACAAACCACGCATTGGGCTCTTGTGCTGTTCAAACTGGTTGGTTAGCGCACGGTAACGAAGAACGAAGTTGTCCATGCGGTCGATTTGACCCGCATACAACTTATCTTGAGGTTTGTTGAAACGAATTTGGTTGCTAAGGAAAATCTCACGCAGAACAACTGCGGTTTCTTGCGTGTCTTCACGAGTACCGAAATAGGTGTACAGACCTTCATCTTCCAGTACTTCTTCAACTTTCAGAGACCAACCTTCTTGGCAATCGATGACATCACCGACGTTAAACGTTACTCGGGTAACAGGAGCATCGTTACGTGCGTAAACTCGGTTTTCCTCTGACGCTGCAAACATCAATGTCACAGTACGAGCATCCATTGCTACTACGGTACCTAAACCTAAATCGCTTTCCGTATCGCTAATCCAGCGCTGCCCCAAAGCAAATGTCATGAATTGACTACCTCGTTATTAGTTCTTGATTCGTATTTCTTGTTGGTCTACTCACACCCGAGGGCATGGATAATAGTTTAGATCTGATTCTGGCTTCTGCTATGCACATTGAGCTCGTCATGCGAGTGTGGACTGAACATTTTTAAGTCAGCTCAACATGATAAATCGGACGTAGCCTATGCGCAGAAAAAGGTCGCTAATCTTACTTGAAGCTGTGATTTAGGTCACGCCGAAACCGCACCAAGCGGAAACTTTTTTTCCCAAATTACAAATGCAATCAAATTGTAAAAAACTCATGCCAATTATTAACTTGTTGGAAGTAAATATTACGTATACTTCTAATGAGGGGCGCTTAAAGACATTGCATATAATTTGAGCGCATTAGTACACGATTAGGATCAACACGGGTTTGCAGTAAGTTGTCTTGCTACTCGGTTGCTAACTAACCGACGATAGCCCGATAACCTCTATTGCAAGCAATCAGAGTTAGGTCATTTCTTATGTTGAATTTGGCTTAGCCACTCGCAAGCAAAGCCGCGCTGCGGCAAGGAGACGCTATGGGCGATACCGATCGGAAACTGTTTGTACTTGATACCAACATCCTTCTTCATGAACCCTTCGCCATCTTCTCTTTCCAAGAACACGATGTCGTCATCCCTATGACCGTGTTGGAAGAACTCGACCGAATTAAAGACAGCAAACGCGATGTCGCAAGAGACGCACGCGTAGCTATTCGCGCTTTGGAAGATCTCTTTAAAGACGCAACGCCAGATGAAATTTCAGAAGGCATTCCCGTATCGAAAGAAAAACCAGACCAAGGCTCTATTTCCATTTTGGCGGATTTTGAATTGCAGGAAACCGTCAAAGCTTTCGCCGACAAAGCCGGTGACAACCGTATTCTCAACGCGGTGCTTTATCTGCAAAACAAACGAGCACCACGAGAAGTCGTGCTTATCACAAAAGACATCAACATGCGTCTGCGCGCGAAAGGAGCTGGAGTTCGCTTTGTTGAAGACTACCGAACCGACCAACTCATCGACGACATTCAATACCTCACTAAAGGCTTCCAGCAACGAGAAGGCGATTTCTGGAGCGGAATTGATGAAGTTGAAAGCTACGCGTTGGGGGGAAAAACCTACCACAAACTCAGTCGTGAGCCCTTTGACCCAACGTTCATCAACCAATACGTCATTGATGAAGACAGCGATTTTGCAGGCCGCGTTGAAACCATCAATGAAGACAAGCTAACCCTACTCGACCTAAGCCGAGAACGCATGATGCACCGCCGAGCTTGGGACATCACACCAAAAAACATTTATCAGGCCATGGCACTCGATGCCCTGCTCGACCCTGACATTGATTTGGTGATCCTCACTGGTGCGGCGGGTAGTGGTAAAACGCTATTGGCCATGGCAGCTGCGCTCGAGCAAACTATTGAAAAAGGCATGTTTGATAAAATCATCGTCACGCGTAACACGCCAGACATTGGTGAGTCGATTGGCTTCTTACCAGGCTCAGAAGAGGAAAAAATGATGCCTTGGCTGGCGGCGGTAACCGATACTTTGGAGGCGCTGCATAAGCACGATCACTGCACCGAAGGCTCGTTGAAATACATCTGCGATAAAGCCAACATTCAGTTTAAGTCGATCAACTTTATGCGTGGCCGTTCGATTCAAAATGCGTTTGTGTTGCTTGATGAGTGTCAAAACCTCACAGCATCACAAATCAAAACCATCATCACCCGCTGCGGTGAAGGAACCAAAATCGTCTGCTCCGGTAACTTGGCGCAGATTGACTCACATTACCTCACCCCAGTGACGTCAGGTTTGACCTACATGGTCGAACGCTTCAAGAACTTTGAAGGCAGTGCGAACATTCACCTCAACGGCGTGGTTCGTAGCCGCTTGGCAGAGTTTGCAGAAGAAAACCTCTAACCCACATCGATTCACGCACAAAGTAAAAGAGCGCTCCAATGAGCGCTCTTTTTATCAAGGTTCGAGTGATTTACTCGGTGCCACCAACAGTCAGTGAATCAAGCTTCAACGTTGGCTGACCAACGCCTACTGGCACGCTTTGCCCTGCTTTACCACAAACGCCAACACCTTTATCGATGCTTAAGTCGTTACCGACCATCGAAACTTGCTGCATCGCTTCAATGCCTGAACCGATTAGAGTTGCCCCTTTGACGGGACGAGTCACTTTACCATCCTCAATCAAATACGCTTCTGATGCAGAGAACACGAACTTACCTGAGGTGATATCCACCTGACCACCACCGAAGTTAGGCGCGTAGATGCCTTTCTTCACGGTCGAGATGATTTCTTCTGGTGTGTGTTCACCTGGCAGCATGTAGGTATTAGTCATGCGTGGCATCGGTAAGTGCGCGTAAGATTCGCGGCGACCGTTACCCGTTGGGTTTACCCCCATTAGGCGCGCGTTCAACTTGTCTTGCATGTAGCCTTTCAATACGCCATTTTCGATCAGCGTGTTGTACTGACCATTCACACCTTCGTCGTCCACATTGAGTGAACCACGTAGATCTTTCAGCGTACCATCATCCACAATCGTACATAGCGATGACGTCACCTGCTGACCCATTTTGCCAGAGAATACCGACGACTCTTTGCGGTTGAAGTCCCCTTCTAAACCGTGACCTACCGCTTCATGCAGCAATACGCCCGGCCAACCAGAACCCAGAACTACAGGCATCATACCTGCAGGTGCAGCTTCTGCTTCTAGGTTAACTAACGCCATACGGATGGCTTCGTCCGCGAAGTGGAAGGCTTGCTTCACACCATCTGTTTCAGACAAGAAGAAATCGTAGCCAAAACGACCACCACCACCAGCACTGCCACGCTCGCGACGGTCACCTTTCTGTGCAAGTACACTGATGGATAGCCGAACAAGAGGACGAGTATCACCAGCGAAAGTGCCATCTGTAGCGGCAACTAGCATTTGCTCGTGCACGCCACTGATGCTGATAGAAACTTCTTTGATCAGAGGCTCTTTAGTGCGAATGTACGCATCCAAAGACATCAGTAACTCGGTTTTTTGTTGTTTTTCCCAGCTTGCTAGCGGGTTAACCGCATCATAGTAAGCTTGATTTTCCGAACGTTTGAATGCTTGAACTTTGCCATTTTGGCCCTGCTGCGCAATGCCTCGCGCTGCAATAGCACTTTGCTTCAAACCTTCCGGATTGATCTGATCTGAGTAGGCGAAACCGGTTTTTTCGCCCGTCACCGCACGCACACCAACACCACAATCAATGTTAAAAGAGCCATCTTTGATGATGCTGTCTTCTAGAACCAGAGACTCGTGCCAGCTGGACTGAAAGTAGATGTCCGCATAATCGATCTGGCGCGTAGCAATGCTGGCAAGCGTGTCAGCAATGTCCTGCTCTGTCAGACCATTTGGGGCAAGGAGTGCCTGTTCTATTTGGTTTGTGCTCATAGTTAGCTCTTTTATTTCCGTCTCAATTCATTTTGAAAGCGACTGTGTTGAGTCAGCGGCATATTCTGCCTTACTTGCTGGGTTTGTGACAAATCTATCTCTGCCACCAGCAAACCCACTTGGTCTTGAAGTTGTTTGTGAATGCGTCCCCAGGGGTCAATCACCATGGAATGCCCCCACGTTTTACGGCCGCAAGGGTGTGTTCCCGTTTGTCCACTGGCTAAAATCCAACATTGCGTTTCAATTGCTCGAGCTCGCAACAACACTTCCCAGTGAGCTTGCCCAGTAACCGCAGTAAACGCGGCGGGAACAACAATGACATCCGCCCCCGCTAAACGCAGTGCTTTGTACAATTCGGGGAAACGAACGTCGTAACAAATGCTCAAGCCGACGCTGCCGATATCCGTTTCTGCCACCACAATTTGGTTGCCCGCGGTAAAAGTATCTGACTCTCGGTAGCTGCCATGGCCATCTTCTACATCGACATCAAACATATGCAGCTTGTCATAATGGGCAATGCATTTTCCGTGAGGAGGTAAAAGGAGCGTCGTCGTTGTCACACCACGCGCGGTTTGAATCGGCATACTACCAACGACAAGCGTCAGTTGATGACTCTTCGCGATATTGGCTAAACGCTCTTGAATAGCACCGCTACCTAACGGCTCTGCATGTTGATGGTACTCTTCTCGACTGGCAAACAACACCGCATTTTCCGGCGTGAGCACCAGCTTCACTCCTTGATTGGCCGCCAAAGTACATTGCTGGTCAATAAAGTCCAAATTCGCCTGAATATCAGGCCCCGAAGTCATTTGAATGATGCCAACACGTTCCATGTGTTCTCTTCCTTCTACCACTTAGTCGGGCGATCTATTTAGCCTGCTCACGCAGTTTTTCTGGCAGCTTGTATTCGCCTTTACTACGTGAAATCTCTTTTACGGTTGGTGAATCTAACGGGCCTTTGACCTCGTAATTCACTTGGGTGAACACCTCTACAACTGGAGAAATTACCGTGGAAATCGCCAGCACGTACAGAGCGGTTTGAGGGGCTACCGCAAACGCCGTCAGCATTGGTAACCCTGACGTAATATCCGGCGTAAACTTCACTTCCGCATCCACCATTCTGCTGGTCATGTTTGCAATACCACGAATTTGCATTTCACCAGCTAGCGCATCCATCACAATATCATTGGTGATGAACACACCATCTTGGATTTTGCCTGTACCCGTGATGGAGTTGAACGCCATGCCTTTGTCGAATACGTCGGTAAAATCGAGCTGCATCTTACGAATGATGGAGTCCAAGCTAAATAGGCCAAGCAAACGCGCCGCGCCGCTGACTTCACTCACGACCCCTTTGCCAAACTCCGTCGAGACATTCCCCTGCAAGGTTGGTGTCTTCATCGACCAAGGCGCACCGTCCCAATTCATATTGGCGTTGATCTCAAATGGCGCTTGCTGGATCCCAGACGTGATACCAAAACGCTCCATCAGATCCGTGTTGTTATCGCCTTTCATTTTTAACGTCAGATTGGAATGGCTACGATCTTTGGTCAGCTCCCACCAACCATTCATATCGATGCGGTTTTTGCCGCTACTGAAGGTAATGTTTTTCCACTCCAAACGATCATCTTGACGCTGTAAGTCGACATTCACTTTGCCAACCTTGTAACCTTGCAACCAAAAATCGTCGATGCTCAACGTTAAGTTTGGCATCTCTGCGTGAAACTTGCGGTCAAAGTTGGTAATAAGTGGCGCATTCTGATCTTCACTAGCGAAAATCGAACTGCGCTCTTTGGTCATTTCCTCAAAGTCTGGCAAGTACAAATGCAGATGGTCTAGAGACACCGATAAATCGTACGGTTTGAGGTACGTTGCTTTGCCTTTCACCTCTTGACTATTCACGTCCAACTGCCAACTTAGGTTCTTTTTACTGGCGTTCAATGCCACATCGTGAAACTCAATGCCGCCCAATAACAAGTTCGGCGTTTCGACTTCAATACGCGTTGGTAAAGGAATCGTAGGCGTCTGCATGTTTGCCAGCACCGATTGCGCTTTACTCTCTGGCGTATCCAGTAACGTCGCCCACTTATCTAGGTTTAACTCATCTAGACGAATCGAAGCATCGTGCCCAACGACAGGGCTAATTTTAAAACCGCCTTTGCCTAACACTAAGTTGGTCGCGGTTAACACTGGCACATCGCCCGAGATATCAATTTCGGTCTGATATTTCGCATTTGGGATTTGTAAACGAGCCGAAATGCTCTCCTGATTCCCCGATGCTTGGAGTTTCGCCTGACCAGCTTCACCGACCTTTTTCGTCAATGGGTATGGGTATTCACTGGCTAATCGACCGAGCTGCGCCAACACATCCACTTGGTAAGTAAAACCCACATCGTTGAGCTGCAAGTCAATGTCCATTTGCCAAGGTGCATGACCGGAAACCAAGCTCAACCAACGTTCACCCAAATAAGGCTTGAGAGGCTCTACATCCCAATCACCTAAAGTATTGATGGTCACGTTGTAGCCTTGGTCCGCACTTTCGCCGTGGAAATCGAGTGAAATAGGCTGCGAGAGTAACTCTGCTGACAAGCCAGATGTCGTCACCACATCGTTGTCGAACTGAATGCGGCCTGTGGCTTTTTCTAGCGTCATTGGCGGCGCGTCAATATCAACACGGTTGTCTTTCAAATCCGCATAACCCCAAGCTCGCGCGTCTTTTTCCATATCAAAAGGAATGTTGAGCTGGAACTCGGAATACACCGGGCCACTGACTTGCAAGGCCGTCAAAGCGGCACCAACCGAGTCAACCAGCGGCGTAGCCATCATGTAGTCGCGAACTTCATTACCCGGAGCTGTGGCTTTAGCTTCAATTTCGATATGGCCATCTTCAGCCAATTCCGGAATGCGCCCCGTGATGCGTTTAGCGTGAACGCCATTTAACGTCGCCGATTTGGAATCCAGATACATGGCGTCGTTTTCAAACAATAGATCAAGCTGCAAGTCGGTAATGGTTGGCCACGCAGTATCAAAACTGAATTTCGCGTCTTTTAAGCCAACCCATGCCTGAAACATACCGTTGTGCTCTTTGTAAGGAAAATCTCCTAACTCGCCATACCACAGCAATTTGGCCGTATTTACTTTACCGCCTTGAATTGCGGTTGATAGGTAATCCGTCAGATCTTGACCTAATGCCAAGGTTGGCAAGTAACGCCAAGTTTCACCAGCGTTGTAGAGATCCGCCTCAGCATAAAACGATAGGAATGGGCTTTGCTCTTTAGGGAAATCGAGTCGAAATGCGCCCAACACTTGAAGGTCCGGAGTCGCAGCCGTGACTTTATCCGACCACAAACGCCAACCTGTCTCATCTTGCTGCCAGATGATGTCGACTTCGCCTTGCTTGATGTTCAATGGAGCTTGGAATACATCCCCGTACGGGAAAACATCATCAATGACCGTGACTTTCGCTTTCGCTTGCTTCAAGTCACCCGCAACGCTGCCTTGCACATGTTGAAAGCCCGGCAACAGTTCCCATTGAGTCATAGCTAACTCATCGAGATCTGCCGAATAACGCAACGTATCTAAGCCACCATTCATGGCTAAACGAATGTCTTCAACACGACCTTTCGGCGCTAATTTATTGAGTAAGTCACTGGTTGATTCCGATTCCGGCGCGAGCTTAACGAGTGGAATCAACGCCTCAATGTCGAGCTGAGAAAGGTTGAGCTTCCAACCATCTGGTTGCCAATCAAAAGCCGCATCAAGTTCAGGCCAGGATTTGTCATCGGTGCGAATTTGAAGTGAGTGACCATTTACTTTCCAACCTTGCTTATCAGGCAAGAGCTTAAACACTCCCGATTCGATAAACAGTTCATGGCGGCCATTTTCATTCCATACGAGCTCAGACGGTTGCAGCTCTACGTACGCATAATTAGGTTGGCTGTGTTTGAGAGTCAGCCAGGTATTCAAACTGACCTTGCCAGACTCCGCACCCGACTCTTCTTGCATGTAAGTGGTAAGCCAAGGCGTTACCGAGACATCTTGCGCACTCACGTAAAACTCACCAGACACATCACGCAGCGAACCATGATCTTTAAAGTTAGCATTTACTAACAGTGAATTCAGGCTAGCGTCTGCAATACTGACTGTGCCTTCCGCTAAGTGACGTTTGCCTTGGTTACTCCAGCGAAGCTGTTCGATATCGAGTCGACGAGTTTCGCCCGATACCGATTTGTACCAGACGCGTGAATTCGTAATGGTGAAGTCTTCAAACTGGCGCAGCAATAGTGAGTCCAGCTGATCAATCAGCTTAACTTCATTTTGGTCAACATCAGTGGTCGGCTCTTGATTGCTCGACGTAGGTAGAAGATCGACCGTGCGAATATCTAATGCCAAGTTATGAATGGTTAAGTCTGCCACGACGGGCTTAAACTGAAGTAACGATTGAATCAAATCGAATTCAATTTGAATTTCATCAACGGCGAATCGAGCTTCTTGGTTATTCGGTAAGTTAGCTTCTAAGCCGAGTAACGCGATAGAGGGATGGCTATTACGCCAAGAACCAGCAACGCTGGAGATAGAAAAGTCAAAACCTGTGCCTTGTTTGACCCAGGTTTTGATCTCATCTTGGAAGTGGTTAAGTTGTGGCAATGTGACGCGTAGAGTGGTCACTAGAATGGCTAAAAAAACCAAGACAGTGACTAACGTCCACGCGCAAAAACGCCCAAAACGGTTAAAACCAGAATTCACAAATGTTCCAATTACATCATCACGACGTCAAACTGTTCCTGAATGTACAGGGGTTCAGCCTGAATACGGACTTGCTTACCAATAAATACTTCAAGTTCTGCCAGCGCATGAGACTCATCACCCAAAAGCGCTTCTGCAACAAACGGCGATGCGTATACGACAAAGTTGTCGGCATCGTACGCTCGGTTTACACGAGTGATCTCGCGCAGAATCTCGTAACACACCGTTTCAACCGTTTTCACGGTGCCACGGCCTTCACAAGTAGGACAACCAGAACAAAGAATATGTTCAATACTTTCGCGCGTACGCTTACGCGTCATTTCAACCAGACCTAACTGCGTAAAGCCATTGATGTTGGTTTTCACGCGGTCTTTCGACAATGCAGCTTCTAACGAAGTTAGTACTCGCTGACGATGCTCTTCTGACGCCATATCGATAAAGTCGATAATGATGATGCCACCTAGGTTACGCAGACGTAACTGGCGAGCAATGGCTTGAGTCGCTTCAATATTGGTATTAAAGATGGTCTCTTCTAAGTTACGACGACCAACAAACGCACCCGTGTTGATGTCGATGGTGGTCATCGCTTCTGTTTGATCGATGATTAAGTAACCACCCGACTTGAGCTCAACTTTGCGCTCCAAAGAGCGTTGAATTTCGTTCTCAGTGTCGTACATATCAAAGATAGGCTTGTCACCTTCGTAAAGCTCAAGCTTATCGGTCAGCTCCGGTACGTACTCAGAAGTAAACTCTTTGAGGTTCTCATATTCTAAACGTGAATCGACCAAAATCTTGTCGAGTTCCGTTCCAACGAAGTCACGCAAAATACGTTGTGCAAGACCAAGCTCGCCATACAGCGTTGAACGTGTCTTGTACTTAGAACGACGCTCCATGACTTTCAGCCATAAGCGTTTTAGGAACGCAGCATCTTGAGAGAGTTCTTTCTCGTCCGCCCCTTCTGCGGCCGTGCGGATAATAAAGCCACCGTGCTCATCGCAGTAGTGATTCACCACTTTTTTAAGGCGCTCACGTTCGCTTTCGCTTTCAATACGTTGCGATACACCAACGTGGCTAGCGCCTGGCATAAAGACGAGATAACGGGAAGGAAGTGTGATGTCAGTAGTTAAACGCGCACCTTTAGTGCCAAGAGGATCTTTAACTACCTGTACGACGATATCCTGACCTTGGCGAACCAGTTCAGAAATGTCACGAACTTGAAACTGCTGTTTCTCGTTCTCTGCCACACATTCAGTATGCGGAACGATATCAGACGCATGTAAAAACGCCGCTTTATCTAAACCGATATCGACGAAAGCCGCTTGCATGCCAGGCAGCACTCGGCTTACTTTGCCTTTGTAAATGTTGCCCACAATGCCGCGACGAGATTCGCGCTCGATATGAATTTCTTGTAGTACTCCACCTTCAATCATGGCCACACGAGTTTCACTCGGGGTCACGTTAAGCAGCAATTCTGCACTCATGTGCACACCTCAAAACAATTATAAAAATTCTTGAATTAGCTGATCGGTTTCGAACAAAGGTAAGCCTACTACAGCGTGATAACTGCCTTCGATTCGGGTGACAAATCGCCCTCCGAGTCCCTGAATACCATAACTTCCAGCTTTATCGCATGGCTCTCCTGACTGCCAATATTGTTCGATTTCTTCGTGAGTCAGTGGCTTGAACCATACGTCAGTGGTGACGACCACCGAGTGTTGTTGTTCCGATGATACGACGCTCACCGCTGTCATCACTTGATGACGACGACCGGATAAGTCAGTAAGCATACGCTTTGAATCTTCAAAACTTTTTGGTTTCTCTAACACACGGTCATCGCATACTACGACCGTGTCTGAGCCCAATACAACGGAATCAGGCTTAGCCAACGCTAAGCCTGCCTGAGCTTTTTCCAAAGAAAGACGCAGCACGTAATCTTGTGCTTGCTCATCAGCCTGTTTGGCTTCTTCGATGTCCGGTAATACGATATCAAAGTCATAGCCTAGTTGAGCAAGCAGCTCTTTTCTTCTCGGAGAACCCGAAGCGAGAACGAGAGATAGGCTCTTTTTCACCGCATTACCTTACGTGCCAAGCGCGACGAACTCGTCGCATTAATAAAAACATCCATGGCCAAAGTATACAGTTTATTGCCGCCGTCCACAGAGATAATGGATTAAATACTACGTCCTGGTTCAAATATTCCCCACAGAATATCAAAACTTCCAATAACGCAGTAAAAAAGGCAATTAAAATCGACTGTTGCCACAATGCCATGTTACGAATTAGCAAGAAATTCAGTGCCACCAAGTAGATGACAATGGACATCATCATGCCCCGAATTCCTAGCGTTGAACCAATGAGAATGTCCCACAATAAGCCCAACACTAACGCCGTGCCGACGTTTACTCGATGCGGCAATGCCAGCACCCAATAACACGTCACCAAAAATAGCCATGAAGGACGAAGTAGGTCCAATACACCTGGCCAAGGAATGGTTTGCAGTACTAGCGCAACGAAGAAACTAACACCAATCACCATTCTGCTACGCAATACATTACTGGCCATTAGTTACCTCTTGTTCTTGCTCTAACCCGTCATTCGCATTGGATTGCAATACTTTGTGCTGACGATCTTCGTTTGGCCAGATCAACAGCAAGTATCGTAGACGATCAAACTCCACCACAGGTTCGGCTTTGATCGATGCAAACTCTTGACGAGTATCGTGATCAACATTCGTGACCGTCGCCACAGGGTAGCCTTCAGGGTAAATGCCTCCCAGACCGGATGTCACAAGTAAATCACCAACTTGAATATCTGTACTGGTTGGAATGTGTTCCAGTTGGATTTCATCCATTTCACCATTACCTGATGCAATCACTCGAATATCATTACGAATGACTTGAACTGGAATGGCATTTTTTGCATCTGTCAGTAGCAATACGCGCGCATTGTGCGCCGCAACAAACGTAACCTGACCGACAATACCTTTTTCGTTAATAACGGGCTGACCAACGTACACACCGTCAATTTGGCCTTTATCAATCACCACTTGATGACGATAAGGTGAAGTATCCACCGCCATTACTTCGGTCACGACCTTCTTCTCATCACGAACAAAAGACGAGCCAAGCAACTTACGCAAGCGTTGGTTCTCTTCTTTATATTGATCGAGCAAGATCAATTCGCTTTTTAGACGAAGCACTTCGCGCTTTAAGTTGCGATTGCCTTCTACTAATGCCTGACGAGTATTAAAACGTTCGAATACACCATCAAACATACTGCGAGGCATATTCGCTGCGTACTGAATTGGCGCAACCATACTGTTGAGTAGGTAGCGAACGTTGGAAAACGTATCTAGACGACTATCAGCCAGCATCAAGCTCGCCGACACGATGACAGCAAAAAACAGACGTAATTGCAGAGACGGGCCTCTGCCAAAAATCGGTTTCATCTTGTTTTTAACCTGATTGCTTCCATGATTATTGAGCCTTACTTGGCAACCTGAAACGCGTTCAGATATGGAGCATGTTTGAATTACAGAGAGAGCAGAAAAGAAGGTGAAGCCCGTTATGAGCTTCACCTACATTTTTATTCTTCAGAGAATAGATCGCCACCGTGCATGTCGATCATTTCTAGTGCTTTACCGCCACCACGTGCCACACACGTTAGTGGATCTTCAGCGATAACTACCGGAATACCCGTTTCTTCCATAAGTAGGCGATCAAGATCTTTCAGTAGTGCGCCACCACCGGTTAGCACCATGCCGTTTTCAGAGATGTCTGAAGCTAGCTCTGGTGGACACTGCTCTAGCGCAACCATGACTGCAGAAACGATGCCTGATAGCGGCTCTTGTAGAGCTTCTAGGATCTCGTTTGAGTTCAAGCTAAAGCTGCGTGGCACACCTTCTGCAAGGTTACGGCCGCGAACTTCAATCTCTTGAACTTCATCACCTGGGTAAGCAGAACCGATTTCGTGCTTGATCTTTTCTGCCGTAGCTTCACCAATCAAACTGCCGTAGTTACGACGCACGTAGTTGATAACGGCTTCATCAAAGCGGTCACCACCGATACGTACAGAAGACGAGTAAACCACACCATTTAGAGAGATAACGGCAACTTCAGTAGTACCACCACCGATATCGACCACCATCGAACCTGTTGGCTCAGAAACACGCAGACCAGCACCAATCGCCGCCGCCATTGGCTCGTCAATTAGGTAAACTTCACGTGCGCCCGCACCCAATGCTGATTCACGAATCGCACGGCGCTCAACTTGAGTAGAACCACAAGGAACACAAACTAGTACGCGAGGGCTTGGCTTAAGAATGCTGTTATCGTGCACTTGCTTGATGAAGTGCTGAAGCATTTTTTCGGTTACGTAGAAGTCAGCGATTACGCCGTCTTTCATTGGACGGATAGCTGAAATGTTACCAGGTGTACGACCCAGCATTTGTTTTGCTGCATGACCGACTGCAGCAACGCTTTTTGCAGAACCTACACGATCTTGACGAATAGCAACTACAGAAGGTTCATCAAGGACAATACCTTGTCCCTTTACGTAAATTAGAGTGTTGGCAGTACCCAAATCGATAGATAGATCGTTAGAAAACATGCCACGAAGTTTCTTAAACATACTCTTCGCTCATCCTGCAAAAATTTAGAAGACAAAAATTGTCCTAAATGTACCAATGCCTCGCTGTCACAGCAAGGCATTGGTACACAAACATGAGCAGAAAGCCTCAATTTCTTGCAGTTTCCTTACTTAACGCAAGAAACCGAAGTTGTTACTGTCCGGTTAATCCCGGCTCGCCACGATAAATAACGCGATCATTACCACGGTGAATACCAAATGTGACAACGGAGGATGGATTTTCTTCGACAGTTTTTTTTCCGGCAAGTTCTTTTACCCAGTCGTACTTGAGCCAAGGTAAACCATTGGTTGAATCATCAAGATCTAACCAAACGCGCGTTTGCTGACGGTATGGTTCAGCTTGAGTTGCAGTAATTGAGCGAGAAGAACCTGAGGAAACAGTCCCACCACCTCCTAACGTGACTGCTTTCGGAGCAGCACTAGCACCTGTTGGCCAAATGTGACGCAAGGAATCCTTTTCCATCACTCCCATAACTTTTGTCTGGCTGTCATCTTGATTAACAATAAAACGCCCATCATTCCAATATTCGACTCTTAGCGGGATATGTAGCGTTGTACCCTGATTTCCACCTACATCATCAAGAGCAATGCGACCAAAGCGAATGTCTGGTTGGACATTAAGTTCTTTTGTACCAATAGTCACACCAGTTTTGTCTACTGAGGATGAGGATTGAGCAATAGAAATTGAGGTATCCGATGATTTCTCTAAGTAGTTCAAAGGACCATCGGGTTTAGACACCACTTTATTCCATACAAGATCATTTGCGCTAAATTTACCTACACTGTGTCCTGATACATGCGCATCGTTGGCATTATTCAACCAACTACCGGAGTAATCACTCTGAGAAATAAACCTACCAACATTGTCAAAGTTGTTTTCATACAAGTTAAACTTCGCGAAGTAATTTTTGAAATAAGCATAATTACGCAGGGCTCCGCCCCCTTTTGACAACGCTTCAATATAGAATTGTTTTAGTCCAAAAGGCTGCCCCATATACGTAAAACTTTGTTCATTGGGGTATGCCCAAAGAGTGGACATATCAGCATCTTTATTTTCGTAAACGCTAAATTGTCCGGGATAGAATCGACCAACCGTCAAATTACCATCTTGGATTTTAAACGCGCTGCTACCAAGATACAGAGACTTACCTAAATCATTGCCGTTTGCGTCCGTTGCGATAGGTGCCATCGCCTTAAACTCAAAAGCTCCCACGTCAGACACAGATTGATCAAACGTCACACGGCCACTAGACCATTGACTTGATTCTGGTAGTTCTTCATTCAGAAGCTTGGCTAGCGCCCCATTGGACGGATACTTAACGCTGTTACTGATTACAATAGTCTCTTCTTGGTAGTTTTTCGCTACAGAGCCACCATCTTGATAAGCGGTAATGGTCATATCAAACTCTTCACCGGCAGCAATAAAACTGTTGCTACAGCCCTCATCGGGTTTGGTGCAGGCTCCGTTTTTATCCGCTTTGGTTGCCGTTAACTCCAGATATTTAGGGAAGCTGACAAAGCTAGCAAAACCGGCGGAATCACTCACTCCATTCACACTCGCATTGAGCTTCACTCTGCCGGCTTCCGGGTATTTAATTTTAAAGTACGCCTTGCCCTGCGAGTCAAAGTACACATTATTCAACACGGTACTTTTGGTCTTAAGTAACGTTGGCTCGCTGGTCCACTCAGCCGGGTTGTTGCCGACCTTTCTCTTGTACCAGATTGAAACCGACTGGGTTTTATCAACTGGCGCGACTTCATATTCCATCGACATCTTAACGTTACGCGACTCGCCATCTGCATCTGCCTTCGAGGAACAGAATGATAAGTGGTTTTCGCCTTGACTCTGCTGGTTAGCCACCACATCAGCCACGTTGACCGCCAAAACATTCTTAACAAAGGTCACATCACAGTTCTCTGCCGAGAGCGGGCCACCATTAATACGACAGCGTGCGCCTTCAAAACCAAACTGCGGTACCGAGCTGCTGGCCACGCCCATGGTAATAGTACCGGACTCCGAAGCCTGCAGCGCTAATTCCTTCTGGTTTTCAAGCGTGACCTGTGTACCACCGACCCAGTTGGCAATGGCATGTCCAACCGGAGGCGTCAGCGTCACATTAAGCGGCTTAAGCACTCCGTTATTGTATACGTCACGCGGATAACGCTTGCTACAATCCGTATTCATGCACGCACGTAGCTCCACTTGAGAAGCCTGACACGTACTGCCCGAGCCAGAGTAGTCAAACTCGAAGTGATGAATACCATCCGTTAATCGCGAGAACTTGTCCGCACAGACTTGGAAATTATCAATCTCGTGGGTATTGGTAGCCCAGCCGGTTGATGCGGTGACCGACAGGCGGAAGTTCTCAGGTACCGTATTAAAGTTACCTTGCTGGTAGACATCAAACTTCTCGATTAGTGTCTTCCATTGTTGTGAACCAATTTTTCTTTCCACCGAGAGATAGTATTTACCCGCCGTACGTGAGTTGAGAATTATTCTGTAGCGATGTAGACCTCCGTTGCGGTCATCAATATCTTCGGCTGGCTGCTCATTTTTTTTAAGCCCATAGCCTTTAATAAATTCATAGCCATTGAGCCATTTACCATTCGCGTCCAGAGCCGCCTCTCCTCGTATTCCTACCACATTCGGTTTAAGGGTTGGATCTTGCAGAATAGTTTCTCCACCGGTGCGATAATAGTTACCAAACTCGTCGAAACCAACCCCCAGCCACCCACCAGCAAAACCTTCAACATCTTCACTGAGATGCTCCTCGGGATGGTTAATCTTTCGCTTCATCCCGTAGCCCAGCGGGCCACCAAACGCACCAGTTTGCGGCGGCACCTTGGCATCCGACAGCACTAGGGCAATACCATCGCCACCTGTACCACTATGAGCGTAATGGTCAAACTCAACCTGTAAATAGTTTTGTGCCGATGGGAACACATAGTTGTAGGCCGACGCGGTAGCCTGATTCCGTATATTTTCATTCAGCCTAAAGCGCTTACCAGTCGCCTGCGGATGGGTACTGCTTTTAAACCCCATCACTGACCAGTTGGCTAGGCTGCCGTTATCGAAGTTTTCGGGTGGTAATGGCTTACACTGCTTAGGCTGCTGCGGCGTCCAGCACGGCTGCGGATAGTCCGGTTTGGCAACTTGGGTCAAACCTTGCATATCTAACCAGCGGCTGGTGACCGCACCGTCAATTTGTTCGCCGGTATCCAGCACCAGGCTCTTGGCAAGAATAAAGCCTTTAAACTGTTGTGACGCGGCGGTTTTGAAATGCACACTCGCCTGTGGCCCATAGATCACCGGCAATACCAAATCACTTTGTGTGGTACGGTAATCAAAATAGGCATCTTCGAGTTTAAAATCAGCATTGTTGCCGGTATACGAGCTGGGCGTCTGATTCGTACCCACCACATTCCAGGTAACGTTGCTACCAAAAATCAGCTTCGGCTTGGCGCCTATATTTTTGAAAGTTTTCACTGTCAGGTTGGTGTTATCGGCCAAATATAGTGAGAGATTGGACTTAGACTCGTAAACCAACTCTTCTATTTTGCGTTCACCAGCGATCTTCAGTTCAACCTTTTGACTGTTTGCACTTTCAATAATCTTTAGTCGTTTAAGGTCGCGCTTCAAGCTGATGACAACGCGATCGCCGAATTCTTGGTAACTACAAACATCTGAACCATTACCACAAACCTTGCCATAGTATTTTTTTGCACTTGGATTCGTACGAATAGCCTGTTGTTTAGTGGCGTTAAAGGTTGCGTTCAGAGCACTCGGTTTTTCCGCTTTGCGTCGCTCTGTCAGGCCATCACCACCCGCCAAACTGCCATCTCCCGCCAAACCATCTTTCGGGAAACAGCCAAACTCGTTATTACAGATATAAGGGGTTTTGTCCTTGTACAACTGTGAGGCCTGCTCACCGCTATCAAAGCCCACGCGCAGGTTGCGCCACTCGCTGCCGCTGTCCCAGTTCTGTTTGTAGGTGTAGAAGTTGCGGCTGTCCGCCAGATATTCGTCAGACCAGCCCAACGCCCTGACAGTTGAATTAGTCACAATCAGTTTGCTTTCTTCCTGCTGCCAGCCTTGGACAGGTTCAGGGAAGAGCTGACACACATTATCCGGCACCGCAAAGCTGGGAGTCTGGTTAGGCGTCGGTCTCGGGCCAGGATTACAATCTAAACCAGAAAGCCCACGTCCGTTATCAAAGAAAACATCGGCCCGATCTGACATGTTGGTGAAATAGTGGTTCTCTGCACTGGCCGCCTTAACCTGTACACCATTGTGATAAAGGAAATAATCCAAGTCGGCAGAATAGAGATTACCGTACTTTCTTACATTGTGGTACTCAATGCGCAGGGTATAAATCTGGCCGTCATTTAAATCATATTCGCCAAAAATACCCGAAACCTGATCATCTGCCGACCAAAGCGGATGCAAAATCACATTGCCATTTCCACGGCCATTTCCGCCACCTTGTTTTCTTAAATAGATCACGCCATTCTGTTGATTAGCTTGATATTCAGCTTCGAACGCAAACGAATCTTTTAGCTGAACCGAACAAGACTCCGTATCTTGCCAGGTATCCGCGTATGAAAAGGCAGACAGTGATAGCGAAATTAAAAATAGTATGGTCTTTTTCATTATTCTAATCCTTTACCCAAACCTCTTGCTGACGCTGTACCTGTATAACCCCAGAACCACACGTTGCCGTGGCCTGCACCCTAAACAGAGATTCAGCATCAAGGGTACCCTCATTGAAAGTACCTATATTTGTACATGCCATCGCATTAACCTTGCACCCACTTCCCACAGCTACTTGCGGAACGGCACCGCTGACCTCCCCACTGCATACGGCCGCGATATCTGTTGTACTGGCATTTAACGGATACATCTTGGTCAGTGCCCACTCATTTGCAGACTGAGCAACAAACCAAGCTTTTGTTCCCAAAAACTCTCTTGTTAATCCGCTTTGATTCGACCATGTCACTTTCATTAAAGAGGAAGCCAAATATCCCATTACAATAATGACGAATAACACGATGATTAGTACATTTCCGCTGGAGTTTCTTCTATGGGACATTGAGCACCTGCACATCTTGTTGATACACACTACGTTCACCATCCTGCTCAAACTCTAGATTTATATGAACTAAACCACCTCGTTGCAGAGTAGGCTCTAGATAACGCATACCACTTACGGACGTATCGACACTATCCGCAACCGTAATACCATTTCGCGTAACTTGCTTGGCATCGAAACAGTAGCGAACCTCCGACTTATCTTGATAAATATAAAGACGGCTAGAAACAGAGGAGCCCGTAATCGTACTTGCCGCCCCTGTAACAACAAAAACCTTACCTGTTTTAGCTAAACCACCAATGGCTATATTTTGCGAAGAAGTTGATTGTAAATCTTCATATCGGCTTGGATTGATCACCATCCTGCGATTCGCAGGAATAGGATTAAGCGTTGAGTCATTACCTAGCAAAAACTCTAAGTCATTATTCTTAAACGTGTAAAAACCAGAATACTCAATCGGAACAAACTCTAAGCAATGGGAAGCATCCTTTGGAACATGAAAACTATTAGGTACAGCATGGCGGATTTCACGCGTCATCTTTTCTAAAACAAACTGAGCCTGCGTTTGTATCCGTTGGCGATCGATAGTATCAGCGTATCCTTTCACTCCTAACTGGACATAGCCAGCTATCCCCAACATGATGAAGCTACCGACCACAATCGTAACTATCATTTCCATTAAGGTGAAACCACGATCTTTCATCAGTAGTTCCCCTTAATGGCTGTTAAAGTAAGGGGCTGCGTGTTCCCCGCAAAAATCCGTAATGTTACTTTTTTGTATTCGGTTATTTCATCGGGAGCTTTATCCGTCAGATCATCATATGCAACGCTAACTTCTAATCTAAAGTTTTTGTACTGCTCAGTACTGTCCGCACCAAGTACATCACTAATATTCCCTCTAGGGATACCATCACACTGAGAAGCCGTTGTAGATGTGCTCCAACACCCGATATAGTCATCGACATCGTTGAAAGAAATCGGATTTGATGCATCCTCTCCGTAGTCAGTATCCACACCTAAAGTCGAAGAACATAAATTCAAAGGATTATCGGGATGAGGGTTGTCTTTAGGCTCACCACATCGAACAGTACCACCATCAAAGTCACTCCACTGGTCAAAGCCTCGTGAAAGAATCTGTGACATAAAACCTTGGCCTAATGCAGCGGCACGAGTTTGATAATGGGGTATGGCGGAATCTCGAATTTGAGGGACGAGGAAAGAAGTAAACGCCACCATCGCAATACCCATTAAAACAATCGCGATGATCATTTCTATTAAAGTCATGCCACTAGATTTATTCATGAGCATGTACCTTTAGAAACATAACCTTGAGAATTAATTTCAACTTGGCAGCGGCTTCGACCATGTTTATCTTCAATTAAGATGTTTACAGCCCCACTTACAGGATTGCCGAGAAGGTTAAAATTAATTGTATTTGCGGCACCGCTGATAACGGAAAACTTTGCGGACTTATCGATAACCACGTCACTACGGGCATCTTGTGCACTACCTATTAGTGCGCAGGCAGCAACCGAACCAACACATGAGCTAGAAACTTGCAAACGAAAGTTGTCATCAGGTTTCTCAACATTTGACTGCATACGATTCACCTGCACTTGGCGAATCACAGAAATCACTCGTTCTTGTAATGTATATGCTGAGAAACTGCTAGAGCCCATAAAACGGCTGGCTGCAAAAAGTGAAAGGATAGAGAGGAGGACAACCACTAGGATTAACTCCATTAAAGTAAATCCTAATGTAGAGCTGCGAATTTTCATAACCCAACCTTAGGCTTAGAACAAGCGAGATAAGTATACGATGAAATTATGAGAATAATGATAGATTTATAATTTTTCGATTCGAAGTGTGAACAGATGAACAAATAACCAATATCTAGTTATTTTGCCCTTTTGAACGGCCAATTTCTTCTTCAATTCGATCGTAAGTTTCTTTGTTGCTTAGCGTCTCAGAAACGTGCTCAGCGGTTTGCTTGGTTTGCTCCCACTTTGCTTCATAAGTTTCTGGCTCGAAGCTGATAAATCTTGGTAATACCACATAACCGATCACACCTAAGATAATCAGCACAACCACAAACTCTATTGCACTAAGACCTGATGATTTACGCATATGTACTATTCCGAGATTAATCAAAATAAAGAGATAAAGGCCAGACTAGCTGGCCTTTGAATTTAATTAATTGCCACAATCATTAACTGTAATTGTTGGTTCTTGTGCAGTTGGTAGCATCGAGTATTGAACAGAACAGTTAGAAGCATCATTGTTTCCTTCGTAACCAAATGTAATAGCGTTGCTACCTGATGTAATGACATTCCAATCTGTATCCAATCCTGTTACGGCATTCATAATGCCATTCCCAGACGCCTCTGGATAACCATTTACTAGATTGATAGTTCGACCATTCTCAGTAATTGACTGCCCTTGAGAAACCGATTCCAAACCATCAATTGCAGCCTTGCCATACACAATACCTGCTGCGCCATCTAAAGCACCTTTAAGGCCTTGAAGAGCTGAGTTACGAGCATCATCTTGTAGGTTAAGGAAACGTGGTGCTGCAGTTACCGCTAGAATACCTAGGATTACAATTACCACTACCAATTCGATAAGGGTGAAACCACCTTGTCTTTTCATTGTTTACTCTCTCTATGTAAGCATGCAGAGTGACTGCAAAGTTTATCGGTCATGCGACCATTTTGGATAATGTCAAAACGGTGTGGCATCTCAACAATAAACCAAGGTTTATTCATTGAGCCCTTTTTCTACCGCTTGAGCAGAATGACGATTCGCCATTATTAAGTTAAAGCCGTGCAAAAAAGATATCCCATGTTTGGTTTACTTTTTATTACAACCTTTTGCTTATGGTAATGTTTGCATTATACCGACTTTCATTCCCATTTATAGTACTTAAGTGTCAAAAAATTCACTCCGCCGACATTTCGACGTCTATTATCAGTCGATTAACGGTAGACATAACTACAATTGTTTGGCCACTTTCGTAAGTATAGTTGCAGATATAACGATTACTTTTGATTGTTCCGCTAATATCTAATAACTCACTAGCCATAATCTTACGTTGCGGGTAATGAACAGCTAGCCAATATCCGCAATCGAGTACGCCTTGTTGTGTGAATGGCGACACCAATCCCCCTTCAGTCATGGTGAGTTGAAAACCATCCATTTCCATTTGATTGGGCTCACCTTGTACTAACCACGCTTGGTGATAACGCTGAACACTGTCTAGCATCCAAACCTTTGCGAGTTTTGCACCTGTCGCTTGTGCTTCTTCAGTGACTGGCTGCAATTTAATCGCCATTCCAACCACGATGATGACCGCAACTAAGCCAAACATAATGAGCGTTGCTCGGCTTTGATTCTCAACCACGCATTAGCCACCTTTGATGATGTCCAGCATCCCCCACATTGGTAAGAAAATACCCAATGCAAGTACCATCACCATCCCAGCGACAATGACCAAAAGTAATGGTTCTATTCTTGCCGTCAGTGTTTTAAGGTCATAATCCACTTCTCGATCATAAAAATCTGAGACTTCGAGCAAAAGTTCATCAATACGACCCGTTTCTTCACCAACTGCAATCATTTGAATAACTAATGGCGTAAAAATATTGCTGTTGATGGCAGTAACAGAAATGGTGCTACCCGCTTCGATGGCTGCTTTCATCTCTAAAATTCGATTTTCTAAAAAGCGGTTACCCAATGCTTCACCAGCAAGTGCCAAAGATTGGTTGAGCGGCACACCTGATTTCAACATCAACGAGAATGTTCGAGCAAAGCGCGACAATTGAGCGCGATTTACGATATCACCGACGATTGGTAAGCGGAGGCGAAATTTATCAAACTTCTCCCGTCCATCTGCTGTCGCAACCCAAGCTTTGAACACAAAGAATGCACCGACCATAGCGGCAATGAGCAATCCCCAGTAGTGAACAAAGAAGTTGGACGTCGCAATCAAAATCCGAGTTGGAAGTGGCAACTCAACCCCAAAACGAGTAAACATCGATGCAAACTCTGGGATAACCAGAATGTTCAGAATGAACATGGCGATGGTAATAAATACGATAACGAACGTCGGATAGCGCATCGCGGCTTTAATGCGTTTACGTGTTTCTAGCTCTTGCTCATAATAGTTTGCTAGCTGCAGCAATGCCTCATCGAGTCGACCGGTATTCTCACCCACGTTGATCATGGAAACGAATAACGGACTAAACACTTTGTTGTGCGGCTGCATCGCAGACGACAAGCCACGACCATTACTCAACTCAGAAACCACATCTTCTAGCGCTTCTTTAAGCTGTTTGTTTTCACAGTTTTGCAGTAAGCCGCGCATTGAGCGCAGCAAAGGCACACCAGCTTTAGTTAAGCTGAACAACTGACGAGAAAACAGAATAATCACTTCCAGTGGAATGGCAGGAACCAACAATTTAGACAAACTAACGTGCTTCTTTACGCCTTCTTTCTCTAAGCGCAGATTGAGCGGGATGATCCCTTTATTCATCAACGCTTCCGCTGCAGCTTCTGAATTCACCGCATCGATTTTGCCACTGGTTGATGAGCCGTCTAATGTGCGGCCTTGATAACGAAAAGTTGGCATTCACTTACCTACATGAAAATGGGATCAGTTTTACCCGAAGCGTCACCCTCGCCGAGGGTCATCACTTCATCCAGGCTCACAGCACCTTGCAGCGCAAGCTCCATTGCTGAGGCAAGAAGCGGTTTGTAGTTTTCTGAACGTCGAGCCGCTTGTGCAAAGCCAACCGCATCATTCGCACGCAGCTTGTCCATCATCTCATGTTCCAGCTCAAGCATTTCAAACACACCGATTCGACCTCGATATCCCGTCAAGTTACAGTTTTGACAACCTGCTCCTTTGTGGAAAGTCACCCCAACTTGATTTGGAAAACGCCCCGCTAACCATTGTTGACGCGACTCATCGAGATGATCTTGAGTTTTACAATCTGGACAAACACGGCGAACCAATCGCTGAGCTACAACGGCACGCACGGCACTGGCAACGAGATAGCCTGGCGCCCCCATGTCGATCATACGCAGTGCGCTGTCGACCGCATCGTTGGTATGCAACGTACTCAATACTAAGTGACCAGTTAATGCTGCTCGTAAGCCAATCTCTACCGTCTCTTGATCACGCATCTCACCAATCAAAATGATGTCTGGGTCTTGGCGTAAGAAGGTGCGTAGCACGCGTGAAAACGTTAAGTCGATCTTGCTGTTGATCTGTACTTGCGTGATACGTGGTAAACGGTATTCCACCGGATCTTCTGCGGTGATGATCTTTTTACCCGGTTCATTGAGCTCACTCAACGCGCCGTAAAGTGTCGTGGTTTTACCCGACCCCGTAGGGCCGGTTACCAAAATCATGCCATGAGGACGAGATAACTGACGACGCAAGCGCGCCAGTAGCTCAGGCGGTAAACCCGATTCTTCTAATGGACGTAAGCCTGACGACTGGTTAAGCAGACGCATTACGACCGATTCACCGTACTGAGTCGGTAACGTCGACATACGAATATCAATCGATTGACCACGAACTTTGATGTTGAAGCGACCATCTTGTGGCAGACGCTTCTCAGAAATATCCAAGTGAGCCATCAATTTAAGGCGTAATACCAATGCAGAAGCGATGTTCACTTCGTTCAGAATGGTTTCATGCAGCACACCATCGACACGCTGGCGTAAACGCAGGACTTTATCGTCTGGTTCGATATGGATATCCGATGCACCAACTTGCACCGCGTCTTCAAACATCGAATTAACCAGTTTTACAACGGTGACTTCTTCACTGTCGGCTTCATCGATGCCATAGTCAAAGCTTTGTACGTCTTGGTGCTCGGCTTGTAACTGCTCAGCAAAGGACGCGATCTCTTTAGTACGGCGGTAGTAACGGTCGAAACTGCTGATCAACTGACGCTCAGAGGCTATGATGAACTCAAGGTTGTACTCACCGAGCAAGTTCATTAAAGACTCTTGGGTAAACAGATCCGCCGGATCACTCATCGCAACACGTAGAGTGTCACCATTACGAGCCACCACCATTGCACGTAAACGACGAGCATGCACTTCTGGCAGTATTTGCACCGCATCCGCATCCACTGGAGCGCGTCCAAGATCGATCAACGGTAATCCTAGTTGCTGAGACAAGAACTCCAGCATTTGCTTTTCGGTAATAAACCCGAGGTCAATCAGGGCATCACCTAATTTTTGTCCGGTACTGCGCTGAGCGGATAGAGCTTGCTGGATTTGATCTTCCGATACGATGCCTTCTTCAACAAGTAGGTCACCTAAGCGTTTTCTCAACTGAATTTTCATTGTGCGCTCTCCAGTTGCTTTAAGATGGTTAATCGATCGCGAATGAAAGCTTGCGACTGATTCGAGATCCCTACTTTACCCAACGCTTCGTTGTAAGAGTTAATCGCAGCAGTAAAAGTGAGCGCTCGCTCTTGCTGAATCGCCAAACCAAGCCACCAGCGGGCATTGTCTGGCTCGCGTTGAGTCAGTAGCTGGTAGCTTTCTAATGCGATGTCGTTTTGTTTTTGTTTCTGCGCAAGGGCTGCGCGCATTGCCAAGTAATCTCGACTCGGCATTGGAGGCAAGTGAACCAGTGGGCTCAGTGCCGCAGAAGGCTGATTGGCTTTAACCAATAGCTTCGACAACGCGAGTCTTAGCGGTTGGTTATCCTTATCAAGGTTGATGCCTTCTTGCAGGATTTCGTAAGACTTTCTGCTATCCCCTTTACCGAAATAAAGCGCCGCCAGTTTTTGACGCGTTTCGATATTGCTTGGCTCATAACGCAATGCTTCGGTATAAGCAGAAAGCGCCGTTTCCATATCGTTCGCATCAATGGCTTTTTCTGCTCGACTGATCGCTTTCAACGATAACTGACGGTGTGAAAGTTCAACTTGCTCAATGCGCATTGAACTCTCTTCAACCAAATTGGTGGTCGTATTGCTCGGTGCATTCGCTACTTGTGCGATCAGCATCGGAGCGTCTGAACTCATATCCGCATCCGCACGTGAACCAAATACGCCCTCACTAGGTTGAGGCGTTGGTAATGCTGCAACAGCTTGTGGTTTTTCTACAGGTTTAGAATAAACCACGTTGCTGGTTTCTGGTGTCATCTTATTCGTAGGAGAAGATGCCAGACGGTCAGAATTAGTGGTGTCTAAAGGTTGCGTTGCGCTTGGCTGGAACGATGTGATCTCATCTGAAGGTGCTGGGCCTTGGGACACAGCCCAACCGCCGACGGCAAGACTTAATGAAAAACCGGCAACCAGCCACAGCCAAGGTTTACTGCGTGAGACATTCGGAATCTCAGCACGAGTAAGTTCACTCGGTGATGTTTTTTCAGCAAGTTCAGATAATGCTTTATTGATGGCACTCAAGGTTGACTCCATCCCCAAAATACGGGTGTTTTAAACTTAGGTTTACGGGCATCAAACGTATCGTGCATAGCCGCATAAACGTGATGATTTTTCAGTAAGGTACAACGGTCGTTAAACGCAGCTAACAGAGCTTTATGGCTAATTTGGTTGATTAACCTTGGTATGCCCATGGCAGAACGCCAAATCGCTTTTTTCTGTTCAATGGAGAAAATGTGCGACCCATTGCCCGCTTTGTCTAAGCGATTATTGATGTACGCAACCCCTTCATCGACAGATAACGGACGCAACCCACAACTGAACGTAATGCGTTGACGAAACTGTCGTAATTCGTGCATGGACAAGCGTTCATCCAATTCAGGCTGACCGAAAAGTACCAACTGAATTAATTTGTCTTGCTCGGTTTCTAAATTGCCGAACAAGCGCAGTGTTTCTAAAGCCTCAGGAGAAAGAGCTTGAGCTTCATCGACAATCAGAACGGTTTTCTTCCCGGTTGAATGCACACGAATCAAGTGTTCTTGAATTAAAGAAACAATGCGCAATGGATCGTCATTATCAATACCTAGCTCTCTTGCCACGGCAAACTGCAATTGCTCTCCGTTGAGCACAGGATTGGGTAGATAGACCAATTCCACTTGCGATTCGATCTGTTCAATCAGCTTGCGACAAACCATGGTTTTGCCCGTACCAACTTCACCTGTCACCTTAATCACCCCTTCACCCATCTGCACGGCGGCTAAGATGGTTTGAATCGCCTCATAGTGAGGCACTAACCCCAAAAACATTTCCGTATTTGGGGTCAGTGAGAAAGGTTGAACTCGAAATCCAAAATGCGACAAGTACATAACGAATCACAAACTCTTTGAAAAGCTAACGTTTCTTCTGCGCTTATTGCGCATCAGGGAACCACTCTTGCAGCAAATCACGCGAGCGCTCTAGCTCTTTTTGCCAAGAGTTCACGCCAACAACGGTCGGTTTAAGCAGAATAACTAGCTCGGTTTTTTGCGTCACATTCGAAGTGTTGCGGAACAAGTGACCCAGAGCTGGCACGTCGCCAAGGAATGGGACTTTTGACACTTGCTCGACATTTTGTTGCTTCATCAAGCCACCGATAACCACTACATCGCCATCTTTCGCACGAATGACCGAATCTGATTCGCGAATCGAGCTTTTTGCCAATGGCAATTGAATGTTTTGGAATTGACCGCCAAGGTTTAGCTGTTTTACCTCTTCCGTTACTT
This sequence comes from Vibrio parahaemolyticus, assembly GCF_900460535.1. Taxonomy (NCBI): domain Bacteria; kingdom Pseudomonadati; phylum Pseudomonadota; class Gammaproteobacteria; order Vibrionales; family Vibrionaceae; genus Vibrio; species Vibrio parahaemolyticus. Next base: position 3,250,326 of record NZ_UHIL01000001.1, read on the forward strand.
CAATAACTGCAGGGTGGACGTGCAGGAACACGTTGCCCTTGTTGTCGATTTGTGGCGTCACATCAAGTGAAATGCCCGAGAAGAATGGCGTCAGTTCGACTTCAGGGACCGCATTAGAGTTTTCACCATTACCCGCATTACTGGAAAGCTCAGTCACGAAGTACTGATCGGTACCAACTTTGATCACTGATTTTTGGTTGTTCGCCGCCGTAATACGTGGACTTGAGAGCACATTTAGGTCGCCTTGCGTCGACATAAAGTTTAATACAGCCTCGAAGTTACCATCAGAGATCGTAACGTTGGTTTGACCGCCAAGAAGCGTACCAATCGCATCTAATGGAGGCAGAGCAGAAGCAGGGCGATTAACAATGATACTTCCTGAGTTACCAATTGACGCCGATAAGTTCGACCAGTTAATACCTTGCTGGTAACCATCGCTGAGCGTGACTTCTAAGATTTTCGCTTCAAGGATCACCTGGCGCTGCATTCGTTCTTGAGACACACCCAAAAACTCACGCACTTCACGAATATCATCAGGGAAAGCTCGCACGGTGATCACACCAGCTTGTGGCGTAACTACCACACTTTGGCCTTTACCCGAACCAATTAAGTTCGCCACCGCTTGTTGCAACATTGGCCAAAAATCACTTTCGGTGATGGTTTCAATGCGCGTTCCGCCTGTTGATGTCGTCGAGCTATCGTTGCCGTTATTGCTGTTGTTGGAATCTGAAGAGTCTGAGCTGTCTGAACTACCACCAGAATTGGACGTTCCAGCTGAAGTAACGGAACCCGTGACTATGCTCGTCAGTGAGCGACCTGAGCGTTTAAACTGTAGGTAGTCGACTGGAATCGTCACCGTACGCATACCTGCCGGATAAACTTGGATTACTTTGCCCGATTTCATGACATCGTAACCGTACATGTTTTGTACAACGCTAAGCACTTCATCTAATGTCACGTCAGAAAGGTTGACCGTGATATTACCTTGAACCGCTGGATGAATCGCGACGCTGTATTCTGTCCCTTTTACCAATGAAGCAAAGAAACTTCTCGCCTCTACTGCATTGGCTTGGATACGAAAACGCTTTGACGTTCCGTTATCAGAAGAAACATTGGAGTCTAAGTTAGGCATAAGATCCGCTTCTACCGAAGAAGGAATTTCCTCCAACGCGCGGCTATTCGCTTGATTGATAGATTCATTGAGAGCTTGCTTCACTTCAACCGGATCGTGGTGACCCATCGAACATCCCATTAAAGAAGCAATCGTTATTCCTACAACTAATTTGCGCATATCTGATCAGGCTCTGGTTATTATTTTTTTACGTTTAAACCAAAAAGCTCAAGGTTCCACTGACGGCTACCACGCTTTAAAGTTACAAATTCACTATTGATGCTTGCTACTCGATAACCGTTAAACAGTTCACCCTGTTCGACAAGCCGGTTATTCATGATTGCGACACATTCGGTATTTGGCTTACAGACAATGCTGTTCAGTGTCGGCAAGCGGTATTGTTTCGCTTTGGGCTTAGCAGACACCTCTGCTGGTTTTTGCCAACCAAGTGGTGCAGTTGGATCCTGATTTGCCAAGACTGAACCAGACAAGGCGATAGCCGCGATTGAGATAATGAGTTTTTTAACCACCGATAAACTCCTCTCGAGAACCTAATGTGTACACTTCAAGCACTAACTTCGCTTTTGGATATTCTTCTACTTTGTAACTGAAGCTACGCCAAAAATAGCTGGCAGGTAAGCTCTCTAACTTGTTTAAGTAGTTGGCGATAGAAAAGTAGTCACCAGTTAGCTCCATGCGTACTGGGTGTACGTAGTAGCCAGAGTATTGTGATGCTTCTTTATCTTCTGTGATCGGCTCAGATGGCAGAGTCTGCAATGACACCAAGTGAATGCCACTTTGCTGCTCTAATACGCTCTCTAATACGCCCGCCATTTGTGAAGGCGTTACCAAGTGTTCAATAATTTGTGACAACTGCATCGAAAGATGCTGACTTTCCGTCAACAGGTTGGAAATTTCCAAATCAATATCCGCGTTTGGATCTTTCTTCAATTGAGCCTTAACACGTAAAATATCAATTTCTGTTTTTTGGTTTGACTGCTTTAAGTTACTCAGCTGTCTTTCATTGTTTGAGATCTGATTGAGCTTAGGTTCTAGCACCAACGTAAACAGCAACATAACTACGGTCACGAAGCCACACAGCGCCACCAGCATTTTCTCGCGCGCGCTCATGTCTCCAAAGCGCTCTTCTAATGAGCTCCAGAATTCGTTCATTTCTCTTTATCCTCGCGCGTTTTCAACTCAAACGTCACTATGTCTTTCTCATTGCGACCGATTTTCACGTCGTCAAATGTTCGCCCAACAAGACTGATCTCATTCTTGAACTGGCTTACCCAACTCGGCACTGAACTCGGAGCTTTCGCTAAGCCTTTTAAATCCAAGGTGTTGTTGTTGATGCGAATTTCGGATAAAGAGATTTCTTGGTTGCCCAATTTTGCTAATGACTGCATCACACCTGAGTAACCCGTGCGTTGCGAATCATCGTACTTGCCCACCGCTTTCAAGGAATCTCGCTTAGCTTTGACTTCACGCTCTAGACGCGCTTTGGCCGCTAACTTATTTGGATCAGGTTGATGCTTACGCAGCTTCACTTGGTAGTAATCTAAGTCAGATTTAAGAATATCGCCCTTGCCTTTCACAATCGCGATTTCATCTTCCAAACCTTCACTTTGCCAAGACACGTAGCCGTAAGACAACAGAATCACAGCCGCAGCCGCACCCCAAGAAATCGCCACATTTTTTAGCGTAAGGAGATCTTTTTTCGGCTTTAAATGATCAGGATATAGATTGACGCGTCGATTTGTAGACGACGCCGCCGCATCCGCAAGCACATGACCAGAGAGTTCATGTTCTTCAGGCAGTAGTGACGATACTTTGGTGCTTAAGCGGTAGTTAAGCGACTGAACCAATTCGTTCTCATCTTCTTCATCACAGCACACTTTCAATTGGTGCAACTGAACCTGACGAAGCTGAGCAGAGAGGTAGTCTATCGAACGTTGTAGCTCCAGAGACAAACTGTCCATCTGTAGCTCGCTTGACGGTACGCCAGTAAGAGGAGGTGTCACGCTACGAATCGAACGATGGAATGCAATGGTGTGCTCAACAAAAGCACTGATGCGGAAATGCCCACGCGCGCTGCGTTGCAGCAACAAAAAGTTACCAAGCTCACCAGCGGTATCACCCCAAACATCATCTTCCGGAATGATCGCTTCTAACGGCAATTGAGCACGACTAGCCAGTAGCACAATTTTATCAAGCATCTTTCTTGATAAAACATAAGCTTGCACTTTACTTGAGTTTGGTAGCTCTACCGCATCAGCGATGATGTCGATGGCACGCTCAGAAATAAGCTCTTTGAGTAAAAACGGCAGCGCCGCCGACCACTCTTGGCGTGGCATGGCTGGCTTGTCGATTTGATACATCTGATAGTAGTTGTGAGACAGCACTACGGTCAGAGAATCATAAGCGCTCGCGGCAACGCTTAACGCTTGCTCAACAGCGCGTTCCCAATTTGATTCAGAAATTTCAAACTGAGACGGACGGCCACTTTTAGCTGGTGATGATAAATAAACTGCGTCTGGCTGAATAACCAAAAAGCAAGAGCGACCACCACCAGATGATCGCATCAGCTTGTCGAATACTGCTTTAAATTCCATGATTATTATCTTTATTTTTTCCGCCAGCGATTTCGTCTTCCCAATTTAACTTGGGATTCTGATTGAGAATGTTGCGCTGTTTGTGGGCGAGGAAGATATTGCTGCTCTGCAGAAAAATAGCGTCCTTGTCCGCCGTACACACCTAATTCAAGAAGCGTGTTTAGCTCTTGTTGATTCTCAATTCCCACTGCTATGATTTTGGTTTTGCTGTTCGCCGCTGCACCTAGCATACTGCGGACAAAAAGCTGGTTCTCATGTCGCTGATCGATTTTTGCTACCAAGCTGCGATGAAGCTTGAGATAACGAATGTCCACTTCTTTTAGGTAGTGAGTGCTGACGATGGTTCGTCCCGCTTGCCCCACCATGAGATGGCATCCCAAACCGGCCAGCATTTTAGCGACTGGTCGCATAAAGTCTAAGTGTCTTACAAATTGTGCTTCCACAAACTCAAAATTGAGACACTTTCTCTGCTCGCGTGACAACTGTAAAAGTTCATCACGAAACCACTTGAAGTATTCGCGATTCGAAAAAGGCGTCACATTTAGATTTAGAGCATAATTTTTAGAGCTGTCAAAATTCTCTTTAAAGTCTTTTAAGAATTTATGAAGTACAGCTCTATCCATTTGAGCTTCATAGCCCACTTGTCTGATAGCAGAGATAAACCGGGACGCTTTAACAATGCCATTTTCAGGATCCCGAATTCGACATGTTAACTCTTCGTGTAAGGCTTTTTTATGCGTCGCATCACTTATTGAGTGAACCGATTGTGCGTAGAGTATCACATTTTCTGATGTAAGTGCCGTATCAAATAACGTACGCCATCTCACACTTCCGCGCGCTTCTTCATCGTGGTTCCATTTCTTAAAACGGCTCCAGTTATTGTTGTTTTGTAGCTGCGCACTTCTGAGTGCCGTTTCCGCCTCATCAATAATTTGGCTGTGTCGCTCTCCCTCTTTGTACATAGTGATACCAATATGGCACCAGTTGTCGGGGTCGAGCGGATCTGGCGGCGTAAGTTTCTCTAGTTGACGAATACATTGTGAGGCCAAGTTGGCAACATCTTTGGCGCTTTGATGAGGTAAGAACAGTGCAAAATCGGCATCGTAATAACGAGAGAACACCACGTCTGGGTAACGCTGCACTAAATTGGATAACAAGCTGCCGACTTCAACAATAAACTCGTCGGTGATTTGCTTATCTTGCTCTTCTTCCACGAGCTTCCAATCTTGAATACGAATCAGCAAGACCGCGCCACGTGCGCCACTCTCTAAAAGAGCCGATTCCAGCTTGCTATCAAAGAGCACTCGATTGGCTGTTCCAGTGAGCTTATCGAGAAAAGTTTGAGTGCGGATAAAGGTATCAAAGCGGCTGCGCTCCTGACGCGCATCCTGTAATTCTTCGATCAACACATCGAGTGCTTCACTCGCGGTGTAAGGCCACTCTTTTTTATCTCCCTTGGCGTATTGCTCAACTCGCCCCGCCAAGATCATTCTTCCTCGCTCTTCCAGCATTTCTGAACCAGCAAGCTGCTCTTTTAGCCACGCAACACCGCGCATCAAACAAAAGATGATCAAAATAACGGCGAGAGTGATCGACCACAACGCCTGCATGGAGTAGCTGTAACCTAAGTAAGGAGGGATGGCTTTAAAACGGATGACATAGTCTTGATTGTGAGTCAGCTGGTACTCAGTTTCAAACAAGGCCGACGCTTCTATTTGATGCGAAGTGTCTTTGAACCGATAAACGACGGCGTTGTTTGTCGAGAGCGTCATTTCAACGATGTTGCTTGCTTGCAACATTTTAGGCATCCAACGCTGCATAGAATAAGCTGCATCAGGATCTTCCATCTCTTTATCAACAACCTCGACAATCCCTTCCAAATAATGGGTAAGGTATTCTTGCCCAAGTCGTTTGAAAGAGAGGGTGCCGCCGACAAACAAGATAAACATTGCGCATATAACGATCATGGTGACAAAAGCCACCAGCCGCGTGCTTAGCTTAAGAGTTGGGGTATACCTCATGAATACCAAATTCCTTTTCTATTCATCATATACCTTATTGAAATATTTATACTTGATAAGTGCTCGGCAAACAATCGGATTAGTCTGATTGTGAGAGTTGGAAGCATATAGAGAATTGCTTTCATTGATAAGCTTTATCGTTAGTGCGAAGTGATTAAAAAGATCGGGCTCACATGCTGAATTCAGGCAATAAAAAAGCCGCGATATTCGCGGCCTTTTCGATTCAAACATAGCGGGGATTTAGAACGGAATATCGTCATCAAAATCCATTGGTGGCTCGTTGTATTGCTGCTGTGGTTGCTGCGGAGCCTGTTGCTGCTGTTGAGGTGCATTGTATTGCTGCTGAGCCGGTTGTTGAGGTTGACCCCAACCGCCTTGCTGCTGTTGTTGACCGCCCATTGCAGGAGCGCCACCTTGAGCACGGCCACCAAGCATTTGCATTACACCATTGAAACCTTGAACCACAACTTCTGTTGAGTAGCGATCTTGGCCACTTTGGTCTTGCCATTTACGAGTTTGAAGTTGGCCTTCAACGTAAACTTGTGAACCTTTACGCAGGTATTCACCAGCAACTTCTGCCAACTTACCGAACAACACAACACGGTGCCATTCTGTTTTTTCGCGCTGTTCGCCAGTCGCTTTGTCACGCCATGACTCAGAAGTAGCAATCGTGATGTTTGCTACCGCACCGCCATTAGGCATGTAACGAATTTCAGGGTCGTTACCTAGATTCCCCACCAAAATAACTTTGTTAATTCCACGGCTGGCCATGATGTGCTCCGTTTCACTCTGGATCTGTATATTAATTTTAGCGCAATAGAATACACGCTTTGATGTTTTGGTTAAAGCCCAATGCCATTGTGTTCGATCACGCCCTACGCTAGAACCAAAATCTCAGTTCAACTTTCATATGTAGCATTTTTGATTCGCGTTGCAGACTTCATTCGTGAACCTTTGAATCTCAACGCATTTATTCACCAAAGCTATAGCTCTCCCCATACTTTAATGCCAACTTACGGCCTCTACTGAACCTTGGGAGATTTGAACACGTGAGAAAGTCGGCTTACGCAAGAAAGCTATTTCTGATTAGTATGGAAGACGATGCTGCGCAGAAAGTCGCATCATTAGAAAAGTACATCGATATGAGCATTCCTGTAATCTCAACCGATGCCCTAATGGAAGCGAAACCCGAACATCGAAATAAAATTCTACTCATTGACTTCAGTGAACATAAATCACTCGTTCAATCGATTAAAAACCTGCCATTGGTTTGGAAGAACTTTGAGACGGTCGTATTCAACGTTCCAAAACGCCTCACTACGGATGAACTGCTCGCCTTCGGTCAATTAAAAGGCTTGTTTTACAGCGAAGATTCTTTAGAACAAGTAGGCGAAGGACTGAAAGGCATTGTCAACGGGCAAAACTGGCTACCACGCAACGTAACCAGCCAACTGCTGCACTACTATCGAAATGTGATAAATACCCACACCGCGCCAGCAACCGTCGATCTCACCATTCGCGAACTGCAAGTGCTGCGTTGTCTGCAAGCTGGAGCATCGAATAGCCAGATGGCAGAAGAACTGTTTGTTAGCGAATTTACGATCAAGTCGCACCTGTATCAGATCTTTAAAAAGCTCTCAGTGAAAAACCGAGTTCAAGCCATCGCTTGGGCCGATCAAAACTTGATGTCTTAACCTTACATTCATGTATTAAGACGACTAATAGAACCAGAAATTACGAGCCCAGCGAGTCGAATAGTGAACACAACGAGAGAGTAAGTTTCCTGTTTATTGTTAGACATAGCTCCTCAACAGCGGCACGGCCTGACTGATCATGCTTTTTTCCGCACTGCGTCTCACATTTTTTCCTACTTTATTCATGATTCATGCGCGACTCTCGTGTTAAAGTGTTGCGCAGATTCTTGATAATGACGAGAAAGGATATTCCCCCAATGATTAAAAAATGTCTGTTCCCTGCTGCAGGCTACGGCACGCGCTTTCTTCCAGCTACAAAATCAATGCCAAAAGAAATGATGCCAGTAGTGAACAAACCGTTGATTGAATACGGCGTTGAAGAGGCAATTCAAGCTGGTATGAACGGTATGTGTATTGTGACAGGCCGTGGCAAACACTCAATCATGGATCACTTTGATAAGAACTACGAGCTTGAGCACCAAATTAGCGGTACCAACAAAGAAGAGTTACTTGTCGATATTCGTGAGATCATTGAATCAGCGAACTTTACCTACATTCGCCAACGTGAAATGAAAGGTCTAGGTCACGCGATTCTAACGGGGCGTGAACTGGTTGGTGATGAACCTTTCGCTGTAGTACTTGCCGATGACTTGTGTGTGAACGAGGAAGAAGGCGTTCTTGCTCAAATGGTTGCGCTGTTTAAGCAATTCCGCTGTTCTATCGTGGCAGTACAAGAAGTACCTGCTGATGAGACGCACAAATACGGCGTGATTTCTGGTGAAATGATCAAAGATGACATCTACCGCGTAGATGACATGGTAGAAAAACCAGAACCAGGCACAGCGCCAAGCAATCTTGCGATCATTGGTCGTTACATCCTTACCCCTGATATTTTTGAACTGATCGAAAACACAGAACCAGGTAAAGGTGGTGAAATCCAAATTACGGATGCGCTGCTGAAACAAGCAAAAGCCGGTTGTGTTCTCGCATATAAATTCAAAGGTAAGCGCTTTGATTGTGGTAGCGTAGAAGGCTACATTGAAGCAACAAACTACTGTTTCGAAAACTTGTACCTAAAAGATGAAAAGAAGTCTGAATTAGGTAAGCACGCGACAAAGAAAGAAGTGTAAACCTTTCATCAGCCTAGACTCTAAAGCCCGGTTTTATACCGGGCTTTTTGTTTACTGTTTTTTTGTCCAGTATTCCTTTGCACATTTCTCACACTATGTAATACTTGCCCAACTTGGTTATACATAGAGCAAAAATGATGGATAAAATAGAAGTTCGCGGTGCCCGAACCCATAACCTCAAAGACATCAATCTGACTATTCCTCGCGATAAACTGACAGTAATTACTGGGTTAAGCGGCTCCGGTAAGTCCTCTCTCGCATTCGATACCTTATATGCAGAAGGCCAACGACGTTATGTCGAATCACTGTCTGCTTATGCTCGTCAGTTTTTGTCTCTTATGGAAAAACCAGATGTCGACCATATCGAAGGTTTATCACCGGCGATTTCTATTGAACAAAAATCGACATCTCATAACCCTCGCTCAACCGTCGGTACCATCACCGAAGTTTACGACTACTTACGTCTGCTTTACGCTCGTGTTGGTGAACCACGCTGTCCTACTCACCACGCCCCATTAGCCGCACAAACTGTCAGCCAGATGGTGGATAAAGTATTGGGACTGCCAGAAGGCAGTAAAATGATGCTGCTTGCTCCAATCGTAAAAGAGCGCAAAGGTGAGCATGTAAAAACACTAGAAAACCTTGCCGCACAAGGTTTTATTCGAGCGCGTATTGACGGCGAAACTTGCGATCTTTCAGATCCACCAACACTTGAGCTACACAAAAAACACACCATTGAAGTCGTGGTCGACCGATTCAAAGTTCGCCCAGATCTGCAACAACGTTTAGCAGAGTCATTTGAGACGACGCTAGAGCTTTCTGGTGGTATTGCGGTGGTTGCTCCGATGGATGGCGATGGGGAAGAAATCATCTTTTCCGCGAACTTCGCTTGTCCGCAATGTGGCTACAGCATGCAAGAGCTGGAACCGAGATTGTTCTCATTTAACAACCCAGCAGGCGCGTGTGGAACTTGTGATGGCTTAGGTGTACAACAGTATTTTGATCCAAGCCGAGTGATTCAAGATGACTCACTCAGTTTGGCACAAGGTGCCATTCGTGGCTGGGATCAAAAGAATTACTATTACTTCCAAATGCTGACTTCATTGGCGGATCATTATGGATTTGATTTGCATGCTCCGTTCAACTCTCTGCCAAAGAAAACGCAAGACGTTATTCTCAAAGGCTCAGGCCGCACCGAGATCGAGTTTAAATACATCAATGATCGCGGCGACATTCGCGTAAAGCGCCACCCATTCGAAGGGATTTTAAATACGCTTGAACGTCGTTACCGCGACACCGAGTCCAACTCAGTTCGAGAAGAGTTGGCTAAATACATCTCGACAAAATCATGCTCAAGCTGTGGCGGTACTCGTCTACGCCTTGAAGCACGTAATGTATTTATTGCCGATACCACCTTACCTGAGATCGTTGAGCTCAGTATTGCAGATGCCCTTACCTTCTTCCAAACACTCAAGCTAGAAGGTCAACGTGCGCAAATCGCAGAAAAGGTCATGAAGGAGATCAATGATCGACTACAGTTCCTTGTAAATGTGGGCTTGAACTACCTCAATTTATCCCGGAGTGCAGAGACGCTATCCGGTGGCGAAGCACAACGCATTCGCTTAGCGAGCCAAATTGGTGCAGGTCTTGTTGGTGTCATGTACGTATTAGATGAACCGTCGATCGGCCTCCACCAGCGTGATAACGAACGACTCCTAAAAACACTGACTCATTTGCGCGATTTAGGTAATACCGTACTCGTGGTAGAACACGATGAAGATGCCATTCGCTGTGCCGATCACGTGATTGATATTGGCCCGGGAGCGGGGGTACACGGCGGTAATGTGGTTGCCGAAGGAACCATGGACGAGATCATCGCCAACCCGAACTCTCTCACAGGTCAGTATCTAAGTGGCGCAAAAGAGATAGCAGTCCCTAAAGAGCGTACCCCTCGCGATCCAAAGAAAACCGTCGAGCTACTAGGCGCAACAGGTAACAACCTGAAGAACGTCGACTTGTCTATTCCTGTCGGATTGTTTAGCTGTATTACTGGCGTGTCTGGCTCCGGTAAATCAACCTTGATCAACGATACGTTCTTCAAAATTGCACACACCCAACTCAATGGCGCTACGACTGCACACCCATCGCCTTATAAGTCGATTAAAGGTCTAGAACATTTCGATAAGGTTATCGACATCGATCAAAGCCCAATTGGCCGAACACCGCGCTCGAACCCAGCGACGTACACGGGAATCTTTACCCCTATTCGCGAGCTGTTTGCTGGTACGCAGGAATCACGTTCACGTGGTTACAAACCTGGCCGCTTTAGTTTTAACGTTCGTGGTGGTCGCTGTGAAGCTTGTCAGGGGGATGGTGTTATCAAAGTCGAGATGCACTTCTTACCAGACGTGTACGTGCCATGTGATGTGTGTAAAGGGAAGCGCTATAACCGCGAAACACTGGAAGTACGCTACAAAGGCAAAACCATCGATGAAGTACTGGAAATGACCGTCGAGGATGCTCGCACCTTCTTCGATCCTGTTCCTGCGATTGCCCGCAAGCTGCAAACTCTAATGGATGTTGGTCTGTCTTACATTCGTTTAGGTCAAGCGGCAACCACATTATCAGGCGGCGAAGCGCAGCGAGTGAAATTGGCAAGAGAGCTATCCAAGCGTGATACGGGTAAAACCTTGTACATTCTAGATGAGCCAACAACTGGTCTGCACTTCCATGATATTCAGCAGTTATTGACCGTACTTCATCGCCTGCGCGATCACGGGAATACCGTTGTGGTTATCGAGCATAACTTGGACGTCATCAAAACAGCAGACTGGATCATCGACTTAGGACCAGAAGGCGGACAAGGCGGCGGAGAGATCATTGCCCAGGGAACACCAGAAGATGTGTCTCAGATCGAAGGTTCGCACACAGCTCGATTCCTTAAGCCTATGTTGAAATAGAAAAAACAGGTAAAGTACAAAGACCAGCCAACGCTGGTCTTTTTTCATTCAAAACAATGCAATATATATGGCTACTATACATGTAAGTGGAACCAAACTTTCTCCTGAAAAAGTACAAGTTCCTCTCAATCGCAAGTTTCTCATCGCCTTGGCCGTTCTGTTTTTACTGGCCATGCACTTTTTTATGCCCAATCCAGGTGGGTCAGGGTTAGCCTTATCCTTCAACGCAACAACGTGGATTGCATTTAGCTTTGCGTTAGGTATCGGTTGCTATCAGCTCGCGAGTAACCGCATTTTACGCTATTCAAAGCTAACCATAGGGTTACTGATCAGCGCGATCATCATGACGTTGCCAGTATTCTACCCCAATGCGGACAGCACTCTGGCAGCGAACAAACTTATCGGCCTGTGGAGTGGTTTCCTGTTTTTTGTTGTCTTACAGCAATTTCATTTCAGTAATAAGCATCGCCAACGGTTACTTTGGTTCATCGTACTGGCTGTCGTGATTGAAGCTCTATTTGGTCTGACGCAATATCTTTTTCTAAAACCAGGGAATCCTTTCGGCTACGACACGATTGCTAACCGTCCGTACGGGATCTTTCAGCAACCGAATGTGATGGCTAGCTTTCTCGCTACTGGATTAGTCATTGCCAGTTACCTTCTAGCTCGTCAACCCTATAAGTACTCACGTAAGCTAAGCGACGTTTACCTTTTGTATGCCGTACCTGTTGTTACCTTGCCGTTGATTGTCGCGTTAGCTTCGCGCACAGGATGGCTAGCGACCATCATCGGTTTGTTGTTAGTGATTCCGTATATGTATCGCTTTGCAACCAAAGGCCGCTTTATTCGCTGGATCGCAGCTTTGGTTACGGGCTTGGTGCTCTCGTTCGTTGTAATGAGCATTGCATTCCCGGATGGAAGTGGACTGGCGACAGAGAAAGTGAATATGGAATCGCCTCGAGCGTACACTTTCCCTCAAACCTTGGATATGGTGATCGAGAAACCGTTCACTGGCTACGGTTACGGTAAGTTTGAATCTGAGTACATGCTGTACACCGCACGCCAGCATGCGCTGAATGAGAACTATCCTGCAGGCTTGCCATCGATGGATCATCCACACAATGAAATGTTGTACTGGGGCGTAGAAGGTGGGCTTCTGCCTGTATTAGGCATAATCCTCGCAATGGGATTGGTTTTACATCGGATTTATCAAGCCAAACGTGGCACACGCCTAGCGTTGCTTGCGTTATTCATTCCTATCGTACTTCACTCTCAGTTGGAATATCCGTTTTATCACTCTCTCGCGCACTGGCTGATTTTCATCATTTTGCTGTATTGGGTCGACCAGCGTGTCTCGCGATATCGCCAAGTTGGGTTTAGCAAAGTGACCAAAAGTCTGCTACGTGTTTTTAGCTTGGTGATTCCGGCCGTGTTTACCTTCTATATGGTGAGCGCACTACACACAAACTACATTCTGACGAAGTTCGAAACTACGCGACCAACTAATCCTGATATTTTGAATCAGGTAAGTAACCCGGTCGTATGGAAAGACAGATTTGACTGGGACGTTTACAGTACCTTTTTGAATATTGGTCTGTACAAGCAAGATCCAAGTTTGATTCAACCTTATATTGATTGGTCATTGCAGATCATTAAAGATAAGCCACGCCCTGCGTTCTACAATAACTTGATCTTGGCTTATCAAGGACTGGATGACAGCAGTAAAGCGGAACAAATTCGTGCAGAGGCTCAATTCCTATTTCCGAACATCGACTTTAGCCAAGTAAATTATCAACCACCCTCACAAGCCCAATCGGCAACGACTAGCGTGTCTGATGCGGAATAGACAAACAAAAAAGCGAAGGACTTCCTTCGCTTTTTTGCTTTCAGCCCAATGATTTTAGGCCCTGTTGGTCTATGAGTAATGAGAAAAACTCTGAGTTCCAAGCTCTTGAGACGCTCTAATGCGCAACTCTTACTCGGTTAAAGACTCTTCCAGAGCCTTCAAGCACAGTGCGACGTTTTCCGCACGAGCACCGTATCCCATCAACCCAATACGCCATGCTTTGCCAGCTAACGCACCTAACCCTGCACCAATTTCAAGGTTGTAAGTTTCAAGTAGATGCGCGCGAACTTTCGCTTCATCGATCCCTTCCGGCACATAAATCGCGTTCAATTGAGGTAAACGGTAAGATTCTTCCACTACAAATTCAAAACCCAGTTTCTGAAGACCATCTTTCAACTTCTCATGCATCAATTGATGGCGAGCCCACGCGTTCTCAAGCCCCTCGTTCTGCAACACAAGCAGCGCTTCATGCAATGCATATAGGCTATTCACTGGAGCTGTGTGATGGTAGCTACGCTTACCTTCCCCACTCCAGTACCCCAACACTAAGCTTTGATCGAGGAACCAACTTTGAACTGGCGTAGTGCGCGATTGAATTTTTTCGATAGCAGCCGGAGACAGCGTCACCGGAGACAAGCCAGGCACACACGACAAACACTTTTGACTGCCCGAGTACACAGCATCAAGCTGCCATTCATCAACTTTTAACGGTACGCCGCCTAACGATGTAACGGCGTCCACAATCGACAGCACATTATATTGCTTGGCTAACTTACCTAGAGTTTGCGCATCACTGACAGCACCTGTTGATGTCTCAGCATGTACAAAAGCCAAAATTTTTGTATCAGGATGTTGCTGTAGTGCTTGTTCAACTTTATCTACTGAAACAGGCGCACCCCATTCATCATCGACTAGCACCACTTCACCACCAGCACGAATAACGTTTTCACGCATGCGCTCGCCAAAGACACCGTTTCGACAAACGATGACTTTGTCACCTTTCTCGATCAAGTTAACGAAACAAGTCTCCATCCCAGCACTGCCGGGAGCAGAAACCGCAATAGTGAACTCATTTTCGGTTTGAAAAGCGTATTTCAACAGCTGTTTAAGCTCATCCATCATCGCGATAAACAGAGGGTCTAGATGACCAACCGTTGGACGGCTAAGGGCTTGCAATACCTGCGGATAAACATCGGAAGGACCAGGGCCCATTAAAATTCGGTGAGGGGGAATAAAGCTTTGGATCGGCATGTCAGCTCCTTGATTGCAGTCATTTAGCCTGAAAGAAGTCATTTTTAGAATTATTTGCCATCAAAACATCGTCACTCTTCATGCTTTGCAAGAAAACTCACTTGAATTATTTAACAAGTCGTTCACCAGAAAACAGGAGCAATTTTTATTTCGATTAGCAATACATTCAGGCATCAAAGGTTTCACACTAATGTATTTTGTTGCACACGGCAATTAGCCCTAAGTATAGAGGTCAAACCACTGTCACAATTTCGTTAATAAAAACCATCATTCTGGTTGAAATATTGATTGACATTGTGACGTCAAAACCGTTCAATGTTTGAGCTTTATGTAGAAGAGGAGCACTGCCCAGGCAGATGATTTGTGGAACCGCAATTCCAATACCAATCATTCAGGGGGAGTAGTGCCGAGGTAAGTCAAAATTGCAGGGTTTGGCTTGTCGGTTGACTTGGGTTGAGTCCCATCAACTGTCATCAGCACCGTCTGATGAAGAGCTTCTGAGGGTACATTTTCAAATGACAATCTAACTACCTCTCTTTTTGCTCTGTTCCTTTCCTCACAAAACATTGGATGTGTATATTTTTTAGGAAGTCGTGGGAGAAACGCAGTGAGCGCATTTAACGTAGCTAAATTCGGTGGGACCAGTGTTGCCAATTTTGAGGCAATGAGTCGTTGTGCCACCATCATCGAAAACAATCCAAATACTCGCCTTGTTGTTAGCAGCGCTTGCTCTGGGGTAACCAACATCTTGGTAGAACTGGCCAATGGCGTTCAAGATCAGGAACACCGTACTGAGTTACTAAAAAACCTAGCTGAGATCCATGATTCCATTTTGGCTCAATTGGAAGATGCGACAGAAGCTTCTTCAGAGGTGTACGGAATTTTAGATACCGTGACCAGCCTTGCAGAAGCTGCCTCAATTCAAGCAAACACCAAACTGACCGACCACCTTGTGGCATGTGGTGAGTTAATGTCGACACACATTTTGGCGCAGCTCATGCGAGAGCGTGGTATCAATGCAGTGCGATTTGATATTCGTGAAGTGCTAAGAACCGACGACAACTTTGGTCGCGCAGAACCGAATATCGAAGCCATTGCTCAACTAGCCCAAGAGAAGCTTATCCCTTTATGTCTTGATTCTGTCGTCATCACACAGGGCTTCATTGGCTCTGACGAAGAAGGCAATACAACAACGTTAGGCCGTGGTGGTAGCGACTACAGTGCAGCCTTGATTGCTGAAGGTGTGAAAGCATCTGGACTTGAAATTTGGACAGATGTTCCTGGTATTTACACGACCGATCCTCGCATCGCACCAAAAGCGTCACCAATCCCAGAGATCAGTTTTAGTGAAGCCTCTGAAATGGCTAACTTTGGCGCGAAAATATTACACCCATCAACACTGGTCCCTGCTCTGCGCCATGATATCCCGGTTTTTGTTGGCTCATCCAAAGAACCAGAAAAAGGTGGCACGTGGATTCGTCATCAAGTCGAAAGCTCACCACTGTTCCGCGCCCTCGCTCTGCGTTGTAATCAAACGATGGTCACTCTACGTAGTGCGAACATGTTCCATGCGTACGGCTTCTTAGCAAAAGTATTTGAGATTTTAGCCAAGCACAAAATTTCGGTAGACCTTATCACCACATCAGAAATCAGTGTGTCACTCACACTGGATCAAACTGATACCTCAGGAGGCGCACCACAACTTCCTCAAGCAGCACGTGAAGAGTTGGAAGAGTTGTGTAAGGTCGAAGTAGAACATGACCTTTGTTTGGTAGCCTTGATTGGTAACAAGATGAGTGAACGTAAAGGCTATGCGAAGCAAGTGTTTGGTACGCTAGAAGATTTGAACTTACGCATGATCTGTTATGGAGCAAGCCCTCATAACCTGTGCTTCCTTGTGAATGAGTCGGTGGCGAAGCAAGCCATTCAGAAGCTGCATACAGAGCTCTTCGAACAATAACATTGGTTTGTATCCTCAAGTGACCACTACCGTGGTTCAAAAAGCATAACGTGTTTTTTGAGGGAACAACGACAAACTGAAGGGCTGCACATTGGCAGCCCTTTTTATTGCTTGTTCACTTGATTTAGCCGTTAATGTTTGGCCCCAACCATTTTTCAGCTTCGATCCTATCCCAACCTTTACGATCAGCATAACTCTCTAGCTGATCATCTTGGATCTGAGCGATCGCAAAATAGCGAGAGTCTGGATGTGAGAAATACCAACCGGACACTGATGCCCCCGGATACATTGCATAGCTCGTTGTAAGTGACATACCGATGTTCTCTTCAACATTCAGTAACTCCCAAAGCGGGCCTTTCTCTGTATGCTCAGGACAAGCTGGGTAACCCGGTGCAGGACGGATCCCTTGGTACTTTTCACGGATGAGTTCATCATTCGATAGATTTTCATCCGCTGCATAGCCCCAAATTTCTTTCCTGACACGCTCATGCAAATATTCAGCAAAAGCTTCGGCTAAACGATCCGCCACCGCTTGAATCATGATTGCGTTGTAGTCATCGCCTTGCGCTTTGTACTCATCGGCCAACTCACGCTCACCGATACCGCCAGTTACTGCAAACGCTCCAACCCAATCCTGTTTGCCAGATTCTTTTGGCGCGATGTAATCCGACAAGCAGTAGTTAAAGCCTTTAGGCTTTTCTGTTTGCTGACGAAGATTGCGCAATACTTTAGCAACCTCAGTACGCGACTCATCGGTGTACACTTCAATATCATCACCCACACTTGCCGCTGGGAATAGGCCACATATCCCGCGAGCCTTAAGCAATCCTTCACGCTCAACTCGATCAAGCAGCTCATTGGCATCATGGAACAGACGCTGAGCCTCCTCACCCACTTCTTCATGTTTGAAGATTGTCGGGTATTTTCCTACCAGCGACCACGTCATGAAAAACGGCGTCCAGTCGATATACTTGCGTAAGGTTGCGACATCAAAATCATCGAAAATATGAAGGCCTGGTTTTGCAGGAACTGGTGGCGTGTATGCATCCCAATCTATCGCGACTTTATTTGCACGCGCTTGTTCTAAAGTGACAGGCTTAGTACGCGGCTTCTTACGATTGTGTTGGTCACGAACACGCTCATAATCCGCATCCAGTTTTTCTATAAAGGCAGGTCGACGTTCATCGGAGAGTAATGACGAACAAACCCCTACTGCGCGCGACGCATTGTTTACGTAAACCACCGGATTTTTGTAGTTCTGCTCAATCTTAACGGCGGTGTGCGCTTTGGATGTGGTAGCTCCACCAATCAGAAGCGGAAGATCAAAATTGAGACGTTCCATCTCTTTAGCAACATGAACCATTTCATCCAGAGATGGGGTAATCAACCCTGACAAACCGATAATATCAACGTTCTCTTCTAGCGCGACTTTTAAGATCTTTTCACACGGTACCATCACGCCAAGATCGATGATCTCGTAGTTATTACACTGCAGTACAACGCCCACAATGTTTTTGCCAATGTCATGCACGTCACCCTTCACCGTCGCCAACAAAATTTTTCCGTTACTGCTACCGGATTGCTTTTCGGCGTTAATAAAAGGCTCTAAATGCGCGACAGCTTGCTTCATCACACGTGCTGATTTCACGACTTGAGGTAAGAACATCTTACCTTCACCAAATAGGTCCCCCACCACGTTCATGCCATCCATCAAAGGACCTTCAATCACTTCAAGTGGTTTTGCCGCATTCACACGTGCTTCTTCAGTGTCTGCAACGATGAACTCTGTGATCCCTTTAACTAACGCATGCTCTAAACGTTTTGCGACAGGCCAAGTTCGCCACTCAAGCGCAGAGGCATCTTCTTCTTTGCCAACGCCTTTATCTGCGTACTCAGCCGCGATATCCAACAATCTTTCTGTAGCGTCATCTCGACGGTTAAGCACAACGTCTTCTACCGCTTCTCGTAGTTTTTCCGGAACGTTGTCATAAATTTCGAGCTGCCCCGCGTTTACGATCCCCATATCCATACCATTTTTAAAACAGTGATAGAGGAACACAGCATGGATAGCTTCACGAACGTAGTTATTACCGCGGAAAGAGAAAGACACGTTCGACACGCCACCGGAAATCATCGCGTGTGGCAAATCGCGCTTGATGTCCGCTACAGCTTCAATAAAATCAACAGCATAGTTGTTGTGCTCATCAATACCCGTTGCGACGGCAAAAATGTTCGGGTCAAAAATAATGTCTTCTGGCGGGAAGCCAACTTCGTCTACCAAAATACGATAAGCATTTGTACAGATTTCTAGCTTGCGCGCGCGCGTTTCTGCCTGACCAACCTCATCGAATGCCATGACGATTACAGCTGCACCATAACGACGGATCAGTTTAGCTTGCTCAACAAATTTCTCTTTGCCTTCCTTCAAAGAGATAGAGTTCACAATGCCTTTACCTTGAATGCATTTCAGACCCGCTTCGATCACTTCCCATTTGGAAGAGTCGACCATGATTGGCACTTTGGAGATTTCTGGTTCTGAGGCACATAGGTTTAGAAAACGCACCATACAAGCCTGTGCGTCTAACATCCCCTCATCCATGTTGATGTCGATGATTTGGGCACCATTTTCAACTTGCTGACGCGCGACTTCTAATGCTTCGTCATACTGTTCTTCTTTGATCAAACGTTTAAAGCGAGCAGAACCTGTGACGTTAGTTCGCTCACCGACATTGATGAATAAAGTCTCTTTCTCAATCGTTAATGGCTCTAATCCGGAGAGACGACAAGCAACAGGCAAATCTGGCAAAGCGCGAGGTGTAACACCTTCAACAGCCTGCGCCATTTGGCGAATATGCTCCGGCGTTGTACCACAACAGCCACCAATCAGATTTAAAAAGCCGCTGCTAGCCCACTCTTTTACATGCTCTGCCATGTCTTCTGGAGAAAGGTCATATTCTCCAAAAGCATTCGGCAAACCTGCGTTAGGGTGCGCGGAAACAAATGATTCAGAAATACGAGAAAGCTCTTCCACGTATGGGCGCAGTTCATCTGGCCCCAATGCACAGTTAAGACCGAAAGATAAAGGCCTTACATGACGTAGAGAGTTGTAAAATGCTTCCGTGGTTTGCCCTGATAACGTGCGCCCCGAAGCGTCGGTAATCGTACCGGAAATCATGACAGGCAGTGCAACACCAAGCTCTTCAAATACAGAATCGACAGCAAAGGCACATGCCTTAGCATTCAATGTATCAAAAATAGTTTCGATCAAAATAAGATCAGCGCCACCTCTGATTAACGCTCGAGTTGACTCGGAATACGCTTCAACCAGCTCATCGAAAGAAACATTGCGGTAGCCGGGATCATTCACATCAGGGGAGATAGAGCACGTTCGGTTGGTTGGACCAAGTACACCTGCAACGTAACGAGGTTTGTCAGGCGTTTTCGCCGTCCACTCATCGGCAACTTCACGAGCCAGTTTTGCCGCGGCGAAGTTAATCTCTTCACTCAGGCTTTCCATCTCATAGTCAGCCATCGCAATGGTGG
The DNA here is from genome assembly GCF_900460535.1 of Vibrio parahaemolyticus. NCBI lineage: Bacteria > Pseudomonadati > Pseudomonadota > Gammaproteobacteria > Vibrionales > Vibrionaceae > Vibrio > Vibrio parahaemolyticus. The sequence goes on from NZ_UHIL01000001.1 coordinate 3,270,457, forward strand.
TCGCGTTAAAGGTATTGGTTTCTAGAATATCAGCGCCGGCTTCAAGGTAAGCGCTATGGATTTCCTTAATTAGTTGAGGCTGGCTTAGCACCAACAAGTCGTTGTTGCCTTTTAGATCACAGTGCCAATTGGCAAAGTGCTCTCCTCGGTAATCTTGCTCTTCAAGTTTGTACCCTTGGATCATGGTGCCCATACCACCATCAATCAATAAGATACGTTGCTTCAATTGAGCTTCAATCTGTTGTCTTACTTTGCTTCCCACAGTACAGCCTCATTCCTTTAGTTATGATTCCATCCTATCACACAAACTTCAGGAGTCTAGACGTCTAAATGGAGATTTAATGATTATTTTATCTCCTTCTTAACTTGCAAAATAAACCCGAAAAAATGTTTGCTATTTAGACAGCATCAGCCGAGAATTCCATTCATAAAATGTTACAAATAGAGGGCTCTATGTCGGTCTATCATACTTTATGTTTTCTATCCGCAGCTGCAATGCTAATTGCTTTTGTAAACAGCAAGATAGGAAAGATGCAAACCACCATCGCCATTACAGCTGGTTCAATGGTTCTTTCTCTACTTATTTTGATCGCCGGTCAAAACAACTGGTTTCACCTTACGGAGATTGCAACCGAGACGGTAACAAGGATTAACTTTGAAGACTTTTTGTTGAAAGGCATCCTTGGATTTTTGCTTTTTGCTGGCGGCTTGGGCATCAAGCTACCCAACTTAAAAGATCAAAAGTGGGAAATCACGGTATTGGCTCTTGGAGCAACCTTGTTCTCAACCTTCTTCATCGGCTTTGTTCTTTATGGCCTTTGTATGCTGATCGGCATACAGTTTGATTTGGTTTACTGCTTGCTATTTGGCGCATTAATCTCGCCTACCGACCCGATTGCCGTTCTAGCTATCGTTAAAAAGTTAGATGCACCTAAACGTATCTCGACACAGATCGAAGGGGAGTCACTATTCAATGATGGCTTCGGCTTGGTTATTTTCGTCACGCTTTTCACCATTGCATTTGGCTCAGAAGCACCAACAGTCGGTAGCGTCACTCTACTCTTCATCCAAGAAGCGATTGGCGGGATCGTCTATGGCTTTCTATTGGGCTTAGTATTCCACTACCTAATCAGTGCTACTGACGATCACTCAATGGAACTACTACTTACTATCGGTGTTCCTACAGCAGGTTACGCATTTGCTGAGTACATTCATGTTTCAGGCCCACTTGCGATGGTGGTGTCGGGAATTATGATCGGTAACTGGACACGCTTTATTGGCTTCTCTAAAGAGAGTGAAGACCACCTAGACCACTTCTGGGAGTTAGTAGATGAGTTCCTAAACGGCGTGCTATTCCTATTAATTGGTATGTCGATGCTGCTATTTAAATTCCATGAAGAAGACTGGATAATGATGGCAATTGCAGTCCCTCTGGTGCTAGCCTCTCGCTATCTCAGTGTCTTTATCTCATACATAGGCTTTAAACGTTACAGAAAATATAACTCGTGGTCTGTAAAAATTCTAACTTGGGGTGGCCTACGTGGCGGCCTAGCGCTAGCAATGGCACTTTCAATTCCATCAGGGATTTGGGTCGTTCAAGACAAGCTGATCGATGTAAAAGAGATCATCCTTGTAATGACCTATTCGGTTGTGGTGTTCTCTATCCTTATCCAAGGTTCAACCATTACACCAATGATTGAAAAGGCGAAAGCTGAAGAAAAAAAGATGGAAGATGAAAAGCTAGCTCAAAGCTCTTTAGCAGAACAAAGAGAACAAACTGAAGCCTAATTCCATTCTCCCCATATTTAAAAAGCAGCCTTAGGACTGCTTTTTTATACTCTAAAATTCGAAGACTTCACCAACAATATTATCTAGAAGCCTCCCCGCTCGGTTAATAAAGCTTCCTTTAGCTCAATCAAACTCCCCTCAGAGCGAAGCTCACGCCTAATACCAATCTAAGTAAAACTATGAACTAATTGAGGTCATTCAGATGAAAATGAGACTGCTGGCCCTTGCTCATTTCAAAGATGGGTACTCACGCACACAAATCGTCAAGTTTCTCAAGGTAAGCCGAACTAGTATCAATAAGTGGGTTCAAACCTTTTTTGAAGAAGGGCCGGAAGGACTGCAAGAAAAGCCAAGAACAGGAAGACCACCATTCTTAACGTCCGAGCAAAAAGAACAATTGAGTCAAGATATAAAAGATAAAACCAATGATACACAAGGCGGACGACTGACTGTTTTCGATATCCACGCTTATATCATGAAAAAATTTGGCAAGCACTACCGCCCTGACTCTATCTATTACCTGCTCAACCACATAGGCTTTTCATGGATAACTTCCCGCTCAAAACACGACAACACGCTTATGGGTTGAAAAAGCAACTCGCCCAAGAGCCGTGAAGCAATAACAATTTGTGTATGCTTATCTGTTCGGTTCAGTCTGTCCCAGAAAAGGAATTGGTGAGGCTATCATTGTCCCTGGGTTAATAAAGACATCATGATAGAGCACTTAAAACAAATATTGGCAGTCACGGAGGAGGGACGTCACGCTGTCGTTGTAATGGATGGTGCAGGATGGCATACAGAAGAAATTACCAATGACTTTAAATGTCAGTGTCATCAAACTTTCGCCCTATTCTCCAGAGCCAAACCCCATCGAACAAGTATGGCGTTGGTTGAGACCACGCTATTTAGCCAACCAATCTTTTACTGATTACCACAACATCATCTCCAAAGTCTGCGACGCATGAAATCGGTTTTTGGATTGCTCCAAAAGAGTCACCAAAATGCATTCGTAAAAATGGATAGACCTAACCAGTTAATTTTCCAGATGGTATAATAACGGTATGGAGAGATATCTTCAGCTCAGAGCCGCAGATACAAAAAAGCCCCAGTCTTTCGACTGAGGCTTTAAATATGGCAGGGGTGGAGAGATTCGAACTCCCAACACGCGGATTTGGAATCCGCTGCTCTGCCAATTGGAGCTACACCCCTGTTGTACCTACAGTTTATCACATTGTAGATTCAAAAAAACCTCGCAAAAGCGAGGTTTTCGAAATAAGTGGCGGAGCGGACGGGACTCGAACCCGCGACCCCCGGCGTGACAGGCCGGTATTCTAACCAACTGAACTACCGCTCCGCACTGGTTAGACCTAAGTCTAAATTTAAAGCCTGGCGATGTCCTACTCTCACATGGGGAAACCCCACACTACCATCGGCGCTATTTCGTTTCACTTCTGAGTTCGGAATGGAGTCAGGTGGGTCCAAAACGCTATGGTCGCCAAGCAAATTCTTTAATTCGGAAAGCTGTTTTTGTGTTCTCTACACATTCAATTCTGTTCTTGCTTCGAGTCCATCAAAACCCCTTGGGTGTTGTATGGTTAAGCCTCACGGGCAATTAGTATCAGTTAGCTCAATGCCTCACAGCACTTACACACCTGACCTATCAACGTCGTAGTCTCCGACAACCCTTTAGGATACTTAAAGTATCAGGGAAGACTCATCTCAGGGCTCGCTTCCCGCTTAGATGCTTTCAGCGGTTATCGATTCCGAACTTAGCTACCGGGCAATGCGTCTGGCGACACAACCCGAACACCAGAGGTTCGTCCACTCCGGTCCTCTCGTACTAGGAGCAGCCCCCTTCAATCTTCCAACGCCCACGGCAGATAGGGACCGAACTGTCTCACGACGTTCTAAACCCAGCTCGCGTACCACTTTAAATGGCGAACAGCCATACCCTTGGGACCGACTTCAGCCCCAGGATGTGATGAGCCGACATCGAGGTGCCAAACACCGCCGTCGATATGAACTCTTGGGCGGTATCAGCCTGTTATCCCCGGAGTACCTTTTATCCGTTGAGCGATGGCCCTTCCATTCAGAACCACCGGATCACTATGACCTGCTTTCGCACCTGCTCGAATTGTCATTCTCGCAGTCAAGCGGGCTTATGCCATTGCACTAACCTCACGATGTCCAACCGTGATTAGCCCACCTTCGTGCTCCTCCGTTACTCTTTGGGAGGAGACCGCCCCAGTCAAACTACCCACCAGGCACTGTCCGCAACCCCGATTAGGGGTCGACGTTAGAACATCAACACTACAAGGGTGGTATTTCAAGGACGGCTCCACACATACTGGCGTACGTGCTTCAAAGCCTCCCACCTATCCTACACATGTAGGGTCAATGTTCAGTGCCAAGCTGTAGTAAAGGTTCACGGGGTCTTTCCGTCTAGCCGCGGGTACACTGCATCTTCACAGCGATTTCAATTTCACTGAGTCTCGGGTGGAGACAGCGTGGCCATCATTACGCCATTCGTGCAGGTCGGAACTTACCCGACAAGGAATTTCGCTACCTTAGGACCGTTATAGTTACGGCCGCCGTTTACCGGGGCTTCGATCAAGAGCTTCGACCGAAGTCTAACCCCATCAATTAACCTTCCGGCACCGGGCAGGCGTCACACCGTATACGTCATCTTACGATTTTGCACAGTGCTGTGTTTTTAATAAACAGTTGCAGCCACCTGGTATCTGCGACTCTCAATAGCTCCATCCGCAAGGGACTTCACCGTCGAGAGCGTACCTTCTCCCGAAGTTACGGTACCATTTTGCCTAGTTCCTTCACCCGAGTTCTCTCAAGCGCCTTGGTATTCTCTACCCGACCACCTGTGTCGGTTTGGGGTACGATTCCTTACAATCTGAAGCTTAGAGGCTTTTCCTGGAAGCATGGCATCAATGACTTCACATCCGTAGATGCTCGACGTCGTGTCTCAGCCTTAAAGAGAGCCGGATTTACCTAACTCTCAAGCCTACGCACTTGAACCTGGACAACCGTCGCCAGGCCCACCTAGCCTTCTCCGTCCCCCCATCGCAATTGTAAGAAGTACGGGAATATTAACCCGTTTCCCATCGACTACGCCTTTCGGCCTCGCCTTAGGGGTCGACTTACCCTGCCCCGATTAACGTTGGACAGGAACCCTTGGTCTTCCGGCGAGGAGGTTTTTCACCCCCTTTATCGTTACTCATGTCAGCATTCGCACTTCTGATACGTCCAGCATGCGTTACCACACACCTTCAACCGCTTACAGAACGCTCCCCTACCCAATATACAAAAGTATATTGCCGCAGCTTCGGTTTACTACTTAGCCCCGTTACATCTTCCGCGCAGGCCGACTCGACCAGTGAGCTATTACGCTTTCTTTAAATGATGGCTGCTTCTAAGCCAACATCCTGGCTGTCTGAGCCTTCCCACATCGTTTCCCACTTAGTAGTAATTTGGGACCTTAGCTGGCGGTCTGGGTTGTTTCCCTCTCCACGACGGACGTTAGCACCCGCCGTGTGTCTCCCGGATAGTACTTACTGGTATTCGGAGTTTGCAAAGGGTTGGTAAGTCGGGATGACCCCCTAGCCTTAACAGTGCTCTACCCCCAGTAGTATTCGTCCGAGGCGCTACCTAAATAGCTTTCGGGGAGAACCAGCTATCTCCAGGTTTGATTGGCCTTTCACCCCTAGCCACAAGTCATCCGCTAATTTTTCAACATTAGTCGGTTCGGTCCTCCAGTTGATGTTACTCAACCTTCAACCTGCCCATGGCTAGATCACCTGGTTTCGGGTCTATATCCAGAGACTGAACGCCCAGTTAAGACTCGGTTTCCCTACGGCTCCCCTAGATGGTTAACCTTGCCACTGAATATAAGTCGCTGACCCATTATACAAAAGGTACGCAGTCACAGGACAAAGCCTGCTCCTACTGCTTGTACGTACACGGTTTCAGGTTCTATTTCACTCCCCTCACAGGGGTTCTTTTCGCCTTTCCCTCACGGTACTGGTTCACTATCGGTCAGTCAGTAGTATTTAGCCTTGGAGGATGGTCCCCCCATATTCAGACAGGATATCACGTGTCCCGCCCTACTCGATTTCACTGAACACACGTCGTCAACTACGGGACTATCACCCTGTATCGTCGGACTTTCCAGACCGTTCGTCTAACGCGTGTAAAGCTTAAGGGCTAGTCCAATTTCGCTCGCCGCTACTTTCGGAATCTCGGTTGATTTCTTTTCCTCGGGGTACTTAGATGTTTCAGTTCCCCCGGTTCGCCTCGTTATGCTATGTATTCACATAACGATACTTACTTATGTAAGTGGGTTTCCCCATTCAGAAATCCCAGACTCAAATGGTTGTTACTACCTAATCTGGGCTTATCGCAAGTTACTACGTCTTTCATCGCCTCTGACTGCCAAGGCATCCACCGTGTACGCTTAGTCACTTAACCATACAACCCGAAGGAGTTTCGAGCTGATGAACAAGTCACCAAAGTTGTCTGCAATTTTTATACATGATGCAGACTCGATTTTGCCGGACTCAAATTCCAAGAACACTTGAATGTGTTATTTTGGTGTTTGTCTTAAAGACAAACATTGAGAACTTTACAAACAACAATAAATTGTTGTTTTGTCAGCTTTCCAAATTGTTAAAGAGCTAATCACTTCTAATGAAGTAACCATTTTTAAAAGCACTCATCGAATGCGCTTAAAGATGGTGGAGCTATGCGGGATCGAACCGCAGACCTCCTGCGTGCAAGGCAGGCGCTCTCCCAGCTGAGCTATAGCCCCATCAAGGTGTCGATACTGTATGCCAACTCCCTAAAAGGAATTGGTGGGTCTGAGTGGACTCGAACCACCGACCTCTCGCTTATCAGGCGAACGCTCTAACCACCTGAGCTACAGACCCAGTATCGTCTCTTTTACATAAACCGTATCAATCTGTGTGGACACTCATCGTGAGTAATCATCGTTTAAGGAGGTGATCCAGCGCCAGGTTCCCCTAGCGCTACCTTGTTACGACTTCACCCCAGTCATGAACCACAAAGTGGTAAGCGTCCCCCCGAAGGTTAAACTACCTACTTCTTTTGCAGCCCACTCCCATGGTGTGACGGGCGGTGTGTACAAGGCCCGGGAACGTATTCACCGTGGCATTCTGATCCACGATTACTAGCGATTCCGACTTCATGGAGTCGAGTTGCAGACTCCAATCCGGACTACGACGCACTTTTTGGGATTCGCTCACTTTCGCAAGTTGGCTGCCCTCTGTATGCGCCATTGTAGCACGTGTGTAGCCCTACTCGTAAGGGCCATGATGACTTGACGTCGTCCCCACCTTCCTCCGGTTTATCACCGGCAGTCTCCCTGGAGTTCCCGACATTACTCGCTGGCAAACAAGGATAAGGGTTGCGCTCGTTGCGGGACTTAACCCAACATTTCACAACACGAGCTGACGACAGCCATGCAGCACCTGTCTCAGAGTTCCCGAAGGCACCAATCCATCTCTGGAAAGTTCTCTGGATGTCAAGAGTAGGTAAGGTTCTTCGCGTTGCATCGAATTAAACCACATGCTCCACCGCTTGTGCGGGCCCCCGTCAATTCATTTGAGTTTTAATCTTGCGACCGTACTCCCCAGGCGGTCTACTTAACGCGTTAGCTCCGAAAGCCACGGCTCAAGGCCACAACCTCCAAGTAGACATCGTTTACGGCGTGGACTACCAGGGTATCTAATCCTGTTTGCTCCCCACGCTTTCGCATCTGAGTGTCAGTATCTGTCCAGGGGGCCGCCTTCGCCACCGGTATTCCTTCAGATCTCTACGCATTTCACCGCTACACCTGAAATTCTACCCCCCTCTACAGTACTCTAGTCTGCCAGTTTCAAATGCAATTCCGAGGTTGAGCCCCGGGCTTTCACATCTGACTTAACAAACCACCTGCATGCGCTTTACGCCCAGTAATTCCGATTAACGCTCGCACCCTCCGTATTACCGCGGCTGCTGGCACGGAGTTAGCCGGTGCTTCTTCTGTCGCTAACGTCAAATGATAGTGCTATTAACACTACCACCTTCCTCACGACTGAAAGTGCTTTACAACCCGAAGGCCTTCTTCACACACGCGGCATGGCTGCATCAGGCTTGCGCCCATTGTGCAATATTCCCCACTGCTGCCTCCCGTAGGAGTCTGGACCGTGTCTCAGTTCCAGTGTGGCTGATCATCCTCTCAGACCAGCTAGGGATCGTCGCCTTGGTGAGCCCTTACCTCACCAACTAGCTAATCCCACCTAGGCATATCCTGACGCGAGAGGCCCGAAGGTCCCCCTCTTTGGCCCGTAGGCATCATGCGGTATTAGCCATCGTTTCCAATGGTTATCCCCCACATCAGGGCAATTTCCTAGGCATTACTCACCCGTCCGCCGCTCGACGCCGTTATCGTTCCCCGAAGGTTCAGATAACTCGTTTCCGCTCGACTTGCATGTGTTAGGCCTGCCGCCAGCGTTCAATCTGAGCCATGATCAAACTCTTCAATTTAAGATTTTGTTCGGCTCAATGAATACTGAACATTACATAAAGTAATGTTTGAATTGACTGTGCTGAATCCGAAGATTCAATGGTCACTTCGTTTCATTGAAACCTAATTTGATACCGAAGTATCGAATTGGATTATCATCAACGAGTGCCCACACAGATTGATAGGTCTATATTGTTAAAGAGCTTGGCTTTCAGTGCCTTAGCACTCAAGCGAGGTGCGTATAATACGCTTTCCACTTTGAAAGTCAACATAAAATTCTAAAAAAGATTAGAACCTTATGGTGACTTGCTTAAATCTTAAGCAAGTGCAAATTAAAGCCTGGCGATGTCCTACTCTCACATGGGGAAACCCCACACTACCATCGGCGCTATTTCGTTTCACTTCTGAGTTCGGAATGGAGTCAGGTGGGTCCAAAACGCTATGGTCGCCAAGCAAATTCTTTAATTCGGAAAGCTGTTTTTGTGTTCTCTACACATTCAATTCTGTTCTTGCTTCGAGTCCATCAAAACCCCTTGGGTGTTGTATGGTTAAGCCTCACGGGCAATTAGTATCAGTTAGCTCAATGCCTCACAGCACTTACACACCTGACCTATCAACGTCGTAGTCTCCGACAACCCTTTAGGATACTTAAAGTATCAGGGAAGACTCATCTCAGGGCTCGCTTCCCGCTTAGATGCTTTCAGCGGTTATCGATTCCGAACTTAGCTACCGGGCAATGCGTCTGGCGACACAACCCGAACACCAGAGGTTCGTCCACTCCGGTCCTCTCGTACTAGGAGCAGCCCCCTTCAATCTTCCAACGCCCACGGCAGATAGGGACCGAACTGTCTCACGACGTTCTAAACCCAGCTCGCGTACCACTTTAAATGGCGAACAGCCATACCCTTGGGACCGACTTCAGCCCCAGGATGTGATGAGCCGACATCGAGGTGCCAAACACCGCCGTCGATATGAACTCTTGGGCGGTATCAGCCTGTTATCCCCGGAGTACCTTTTATCCGTTGAGCGATGGCCCTTCCATTCAGAACCACCGGATCACTATGACCTGCTTTCGCACCTGCTCGAATTGTCATTCTCGCAGTCAAGCGGGCTTATGCCATTGCACTAACCTCACGATGTCCAACCGTGATTAGCCCACCTTCGTGCTCCTCCGTTACTCTTTGGGAGGAGACCGCCCCAGTCAAACTACCCACCAGGCACTGTCCGCAACCCCGATTAGGGGTCGACGTTAGAACATCAACACTACAAGGGTGGTATTTCAAGGACGGCTCCACACATACTGGCGTACGTGCTTCAAAGCCTCCCACCTATCCTACACATGTAGGGTCAATGTTCAGTGCCAAGCTGTAGTAAAGGTTCACGGGGTCTTTCCGTCTAGCCGCGGGTACACTGCATCTTCACAGCGATTTCAATTTCACTGAGTCTCGGGTGGAGACAGCGTGGCCATCATTACGCCATTCGTGCAGGTCGGAACTTACCCGACAAGGAATTTCGCTACCTTAGGACCGTTATAGTTACGGCCGCCGTTTACCGGGGCTTCGATCAAGAGCTTCGACCGAAGTCTAACCCCATCAATTAACCTTCCGGCACCGGGCAGGCGTCACACCGTATACGTCATCTTACGATTTTGCACAGTGCTGTGTTTTTAATAAACAGTTGCAGCCACCTGGTATCTGCGACTCTCAATAGCTCCATCCGCAAGGGACTTCACCGTCGAGAGCGTACCTTCTCCCGAAGTTACGGTACCATTTTGCCTAGTTCCTTCACCCGAGTTCTCTCAAGCGCCTTGGTATTCTCTACCCGACCACCTGTGTCGGTTTGGGGTACGATTCCTTACAATCTGAAGCTTAGAGGCTTTTCCTGGAAGCATGGCATCAATGACTTCACATCCGTAGATGCTCGACGTCGTGTCTCAGCCTTAAAGAGAGCCGGATTTACCTAACTCTCAAGCCTACGCACTTGAACCTGGACAACCGTCGCCAGGCCCACCTAGCCTTCTCCGTCCCCCCATCGCAATTGTAAGAAGTACGGGAATATTAACCCGTTTCCCATCGACTACGCCTTTCGGCCTCGCCTTAGGGGTCGACTTACCCTGCCCCGATTAACGTTGGACAGGAACCCTTGGTCTTCCGGCGAGGAGGTTTTTCACCCCCTTTATCGTTACTCATGTCAGCATTCGCACTTCTGATACGTCCAGCATGCGTTACCACACACCTTCAACCGCTTACAGAACGCTCCCCTACCCAATATACAAAAGTATATTGCCGCAGCTTCGGTTTACTACTTAGCCCCGTTACATCTTCCGCGCAGGCCGACTCGACCAGTGAGCTATTACGCTTTCTTTAAATGATGGCTGCTTCTAAGCCAACATCCTGGCTGTCTGAGCCTTCCCACATCGTTTCCCACTTAGTAGTAATTTGGGACCTTAGCTGGCGGTCTGGGTTGTTTCCCTCTCCACGACGGACGTTAGCACCCGCCGTGTGTCTCCCGGATAGTACTTACTGGTATTCGGAGTTTGCAAAGGGTTGGTAAGTCGGGATGACCCCCTAGCCTTAACAGTGCTCTACCCCCAGTAGTATTCGTCCGAGGCGCTACCTAAATAGCTTTCGGGGAGAACCAGCTATCTCCAGGTTTGATTGGCCTTTCACCCCTAGCCACAAGTCATCCGCTAATTTTTCAACATTAGTCGGTTCGGTCCTCCAGTTGATGTTACTCAACCTTCAACCTGCCCATGGCTAGATCACCTGGTTTCGGGTCTATATCCAGAGACTGAACGCCCAGTTAAGACTCGGTTTCCCTACGGCTCCCCTAGATGGTTAACCTTGCCACTGAATATAAGTCGCTGACCCATTATACAAAAGGTACGCAGTCACAGGACAAAGCCTGCTCCTACTGCTTGTACGTACACGGTTTCAGGTTCTATTTCACTCCCCTCACAGGGGTTCTTTTCGCCTTTCCCTCACGGTACTGGTTCACTATCGGTCAGTCAGTAGTATTTAGCCTTGGAGGATGGTCCCCCCATATTCAGACAGGATATCACGTGTCCCGCCCTACTCGATTTCACTGAACACACGTCGTCAACTACGGGACTATCACCCTGTATCGTCGGACTTTCCAGACCGTTCGTCTAACGCGTGTAAAGCTTAAGGGCTAGTCCAATTTCGCTCGCCGCTACTTTCGGAATCTCGGTTGATTTCTTTTCCTCGGGGTACTTAGATGTTTCAGTTCCCCCGGTTCGCCTCGTTATGCTATGTATTCACATAACGATACTTACTTATGTAAGTGGGTTTCCCCATTCAGAAATCCCAGACTCAAATGGTTGTTACTACCTAATCTGGGCTTATCGCAAGTTACTACGTCTTTCATCGCCTCTGACTGCCAAGGCATCCACCGTGTACGCTTAGTCACTTAACCATACAACCCGAAGGAGTTTCGAGCTGATGAACAAGTCACCAAAGTTGTCTGCAATTTTTATACATGATGCAGACTCGATTTTGCCGGACTCAAATTCCAAGAACACTTGAATGTGTTATTTTGGTGTTTGTCTTAAAGACAAACATTGAGAACTTTACAAACAACAATAAATTGTTGTTTTGTCAGCTTTCCAAATTGTTAAAGAGCTAATCACTTCTAATGAAGTAACCATTTTTAAAAGCACTCATCGAATGCGCTTAAAGATGGTGGAGCTATGCGGGATCGAACCGCAGACCTCCTGCGTGCAAGGCAGGCGCTCTCCCAGCTGAGCTATAGCCCCATCAAGGTGTCGATACTGTATGCCAACTCCCTAAAAGGAATTGGTGGGTCTGAGTGGACTCGAACCACCGACCTCTCGCTTATCAGGCGAACGCTCTAACCACCTGAGCTACAGACCCAGTATCGTCTCTTTTACATAAACCGTATCAATCTGTGTGGACACTCATCGTGAGTAATCATCGTTTAAGGAGGTGATCCAGCGCCAGGTTCCCCTAGCGCTACCTTGTTACGACTTCACCCCAGTCATGAACCACAAAGTGGTAAGCGTCCCCCCGAAGGTTAAACTACCTACTTCTTTTGCAGCCCACTCCCATGGTGTGACGGGCGGTGTGTACAAGGCCCGGGAACGTATTCACCGTGGCATTCTGATCCACGATTACTAGCGATTCCGACTTCATGGAGTCGAGTTGCAGACTCCAATCCGGACTACGACGCACTTTTTGGGATTCGCTCACTTTCGCAAGTTGGCTGCCCTCTGTATGCGCCATTGTAGCACGTGTGTAGCCCTACTCGTAAGGGCCATGATGACTTGACGTCGTCCCCACCTTCCTCCGGTTTATCACCGGCAGTCTCCCTGGAGTTCCCGACATTACTCGCTGGCAAACAAGGATAAGGGTTGCGCTCGTTGCGGGACTTAACCCAACATTTCACAACACGAGCTGACGACAGCCATGCAGCACCTGTCTCAGAGTTCCCGAAGGCACCAATCCATCTCTGGAAAGTTCTCTGGATGTCAAGAGTAGGTAAGGTTCTTCGCGTTGCATCGAATTAAACCACATGCTCCACCGCTTGTGCGGGCCCCCGTCAATTCATTTGAGTTTTAATCTTGCGACCGTACTCCCCAGGCGGTCTACTTAACGCGTTAGCTCCGAAAGCCACGGCTCAAGGCCACAACCTCCAAGTAGACATCGTTTACGGCGTGGACTACCAGGGTATCTAATCCTGTTTGCTCCCCACGCTTTCGCATCTGAGTGTCAGTATCTGTCCAGGGGGCCGCCTTCGCCACCGGTATTCCTTCAGATCTCTACGCATTTCACCGCTACACCTGAAATTCTACCCCCCTCTACAGTACTCTAGTCTGCCAGTTTCAAATGCAATTCCGAGGTTGAGCCCCGGGCTTTCACATCTGACTTAACAAACCACCTGCATGCGCTTTACGCCCAGTAATTCCGATTAACGCTCGCACCCTCCGTATTACCGCGGCTGCTGGCACGGAGTTAGCCGGTGCTTCTTCTGTCGCTAACGTCAAATGATAGTGCTATTAACACTACCACCTTCCTCACGACTGAAAGTGCTTTACAACCCGAAGGCCTTCTTCACACACGCGGCATGGCTGCATCAGGCTTGCGCCCATTGTGCAATATTCCCCACTGCTGCCTCCCGTAGGAGTCTGGACCGTGTCTCAGTTCCAGTGTGGCTGATCATCCTCTCAGACCAGCTAGGGATCGTCGCCTTGGTGAGCCCTTACCTCACCAACTAGCTAATCCCACCTAGGCATATCCTGACGCGAGAGGCCCGAAGGTCCCCCTCTTTGGCCCGTAGGCATCATGCGGTATTAGCCATCGTTTCCAATGGTTATCCCCCACATCAGGGCAATTTCCTAGGCATTACTCACCCGTCCGCCGCTCGACGCCGTTATCGTTCCCCGAAGGTTCAGATAACTCGTTTCCGCTCGACTTGCATGTGTTAGGCCTGCCGCCAGCGTTCAATCTGAGCCATGATCAAACTCTTCAATTTAAGATTTTGTTCGGCTCAATGAATACTGAACATTACATAAAGTAATGTTTGAATTGACTGTGCTGAATCCGAAGATTCAATGGTCACTTCGTTTCATTGAAACCTAATTTGATACCGAAGTATCGAATTGGATTATCATCAACGAGTGCCCACACAGATTGATAGGTCTATATTGTTAAAGAGCTTGGCTTTCAGTGCCTTAGCACTCAAGCGAGGTGCGTATAATACGCTTTCCACTTTGAAAGTCAACATAAAATTCTAAAAAAGATTAGAACCTTATGGTGACTTGCTTAAATCTTAAGCAAGTGCAAATTAAAGCCTGGCGATGTCCTACTCTCACATGGGGAAACCCCACACTACCATCGGCGCTATTTCGTTTCACTTCTGAGTTCGGAATGGAGTCAGGTGGGTCCAAAACGCTATGGTCGCCAAGCAAATTCTTTAATTCGGAAAGCTGTTTTTGTGTTCTCTACACATTCAATTCTGTTCTTGCTTCGAGTCCATCAAAACCCCTTGGGTGTTGTATGGTTAAGCCTCACGGGCAATTAGTATCAGTTAGCTCAATGCCTCACAGCACTTACACACCTGACCTATCAACGTCGTAGTCTCCGACAACCCTTTAGGATACTTAAAGTATCAGGGAAGACTCATCTCAGGGCTCGCTTCCCGCTTAGATGCTTTCAGCGGTTATCGATTCCGAACTTAGCTACCGGGCAATGCGTCTGGCGACACAACCCGAACACCAGAGGTTCGTCCACTCCGGTCCTCTCGTACTAGGAGCAGCCCCCTTCAATCTTCCAACGCCCACGGCAGATAGGGACCGAACTGTCTCACGACGTTCTAAACCCAGCTCGCGTACCACTTTAAATGGCGAACAGCCATACCCTTGGGACCGACTTCAGCCCCAGGATGTGATGAGCCGACATCGAGGTGCCAAACACCGCCGTCGATATGAACTCTTGGGCGGTATCAGCCTGTTATCCCCGGAGTACCTTTTATCCGTTGAGCGATGGCCCTTCCATTCAGAACCACCGGATCACTATGACCTGCTTTCGCACCTGCTCGAATTGTCATTCTCGCAGTCAAGCGGGCTTATGCCATTGCACTAACCTCACGATGTCCAACCGTGATTAGCCCACCTTCGTGCTCCTCCGTTACTCTTTGGGAGGAGACCGCCCCAGTCAAACTACCCACCAGGCACTGTCCGCAACCCCGATTAGGGGTCGACGTTAGAACATCAACACTACAAGGGTGGTATTTCAAGGACGGCTCCACACATACTGGCGTACGTGCTTCAAAGCCTCCCACCTATCCTACACATGTAGGGTCAATGTTCAGTGCCAAGCTGTAGTAAAGGTTCACGGGGTCTTTCCGTCTAGCCGCGGGTACACTGCATCTTCACAGCGATTTCAATTTCACTGAGTCTCGGGTGGAGACAGCGTGGCCATCATTACGCCATTCGTGCAGGTCGGAACTTACCCGACAAGGAATTTCGCTACCTTAGGACCGTTATAGTTACGGCCGCCGTTTACCGGGGCTTCGATCAAGAGCTTCGACCGAAGTCTAACCCCATCAATTAACCTTCCGGCACCGGGCAGGCGTCACACCGTATACGTCATCTTACGATTTTGCACAGTGCTGTGTTTTTAATAAACAGTTGCAGCCACCTGGTATCTGCGACTCTCAATAGCTCCATCCGCAAGGGACTTCACCGTCGAGAGCGTACCTTCTCCCGAAGTTACGGTACCATTTTGCCTAGTTCCTTCACCCGAGTTCTCTCAAGCGCCTTGGTATTCTCTACCCGACCACCTGTGTCGGTTTGGGGTACGATTCCTTACAATCTGAAGCTTAGAGGCTTTTCCTGGAAGCATGGCATCAATGACTTCACATCCGTAGATGCTCGACGTCGTGTCTCAGCCTTAAAGAGAGCCGGATTTACCTAACTCTCAAGCCTACGCACTTGAACCTGGACAACCGTCGCCAGGCCCACCTAGCCTTCTCCGTCCCCCATCGCAATTGTAAGAAGTACGGGAATATTAACCCGTTTCCCATCGACTACGCCTTTCGGCCTCGCCTTAGGGGTCGACTTACCCTGCCCCGATTAACGTTGGACAGGAACCCTTGGTCTTCCGGCGAGGAGGTTTTTCACCCCCTTTATCGTTACTCATGTCAGCATTCGCACTTCTGATACGTCCAGCATGCGTTACCACACACCTTCAACCGCTTACAGAACGCTCCCCTACCCAATATACAAAAGTATATTGCCGCAGCTTCGGTTTACTACTTAGCCCCGTTACATCTTCCGCGCAGGCCGACTCGACCAGTGAGCTATTACGCTTTCTTTAAATGATGGCTGCTTCTAAGCCAACATCCTGGCTGTCTGAGCCTTCCCACATCGTTTCCCACTTAGTAGTAATTTGGGACCTTAGCTGGCGGTCTGGGTTGTTTCCCTCTCCACGACGGACGTTAGCACCCGCCGTGTGTCTCCCGGATAGTACTTACTGGTATTCGGAGTTTGCAAAGGGTTGGTAAGTCGGGATGACCCCCTAGCCTTAACAGTGCTCTACCCCAGTAGTATTCGTCCGAGGCGCTACCTAAATAGCTTTCGGGGAGAACCAGCTATCTCCAGTTTGATTGGCCTTTCACCCCTAGCCACAAGTCATCCGCTAATTTTTCAACATTAGTCGGTTCGGTCCTCCAGTTGATGTTACTCAACCTTCAACCTGCCCATGGCTAGATCACCTGGTTTCGGGTCTATATCCAGAGACTGAACGCCCAGTTAAGACTCGGTTTCCCTACGGCTCCCCTAGATGGTTAACCTTGCCACTGAATATAAGTCGCTGACCCATTATACAAAAGGTACGCAGTCACAGGACAAAGCCTGCTCCTACTGCTTGTACGTACACGGTTTCAGGTTCTATTTCACTCCCCTCACAGGGGTTCTTTTCGCCTTTCCCTCACGGTACTGGTTCACTATCGGTCAGTCAGTAGTATTTAGCCTTGGAGGATGGTCCCCCCATATTCAGACAGGATATCACGTGTCCCGCCCTACTCGATTTCACTGAACACACGTCGTCAACTACGGGACTATCACCCTGTATCGTCGGACTTTCCAGACCGTTCGTCTAACGCGTGTAAAGCTTAAGGGCTAGTCCAATTTCGCTCGCCGCTACTTTCGGAATCTCGGTTGATTTCTTTTCCTCGGGGTACTTAGATGTTTCAGTTCCCCCGGTTCGCCTCCTTACCCTATGTATTCAGGTAAGGATACGTGCTTATGCACGTGGGTTTCCCCATTCAGAAATCCCAGACTCAAATGGTTGTTACTACCTAATCTGGGCTTATCGCAAGTTACTACGTCTTTCATCGCCTCTGACTGCCAAGGCATCCACCGTGTACGCTTAGTCACTTAACCATACAACCCGAAGGAGTTTCGAGCTGATGAACAAGTCACCAAAGTTGTCTGCAATTTTTATACATGATGCAGACTCGATTTTGCCGGACTCAAATTCCAAGAACACTTGAATGTGTTATTTTGGTGTTTGTCTTAAAGACAAACATTGAGAACTTTACAAACAACAATAAATTGTTGTTTTGTCAGCTTTCCAAATTGTTAAAGAGCTAATCACTTCTAATGAAGTAACCATTTTTAAAAGCACTCATCGAATGCGCTTAAAGATGGTGGAGCTATGCGGGATCGAACCGCAGACCTCCTGCGTGCAAGGCAGGCGCTCTCCCAGCTGAGCTATAGCCCCATCAAGGTGTCGATACTGTATGCCAACTCCCTAAAAGGAATTGGTGGGTCTGAGTGGACTCGAACCACCGACCTCTCGCTTATCAGGCGAACGCTCTAACCACCTGAGCTACAGACCCAGTATCGTCTCTTTTACATAAACCGTATCAATCTGTGTGGACACTCATCGTGAGTAATCATCGTTTAAGGAGGTGATCCAGCGCCAGGTTCCCCTAGCGCTACCTTGTTACGACTTCACCCCAGTCATGAACCACAAAGTGGTAAGCGTCCCCCCGAAGGTTAAACTACCTACTTCTTTTGCAGCCCACTCCCATGGTGTGACGGGCGGTGTGTACAAGGCCCGGGAACGTATTCACCGTGGCATTCTGATCCACGATTACTAGCGATTCCGACTTCATGGAGTCGAGTTGCAGACTCCAATCCGGACTACGACGCACTTTTTGGGATTCGCTCACTTTCGCAAGTTGGCTGCCCTCTGTATGCGCCATTGTAGCACGTGTGTAGCCCTACTCGTAAGGGCCATGATGACTTGACGTCGTCCCCACCTTCCTCCGGTTTATCACCGGCAGTCTCCCTGGAGTTCCCGACATTACTCGCTGGCAAACAAGGATAAGGGTTGCGCTCGTTGCGGGACTTAACCCAACATTTCACAACACGAGCTGACGACAGCCATGCAGCACCTGTCTCAGAGTTCCCGAAGGCACCAATCCATCTCTGGAAAGTTCTCTGGATGTCAAGAGTAGGTAAGGTTCTTCGCGTTGCATCGAATTAAACCACATGCTCCACCGCTTGTGCGGGCCCCCGTCAATTCATTTGAGTTTTAATCTTGCGACCGTACTCCCCAGGCGGTCTACTTAACGCGTTAGCTCCGAAAGCCACGGCTCAAGGCCACAACCTCCAAGTAGACATCGTTTACGGCGTGGACTACCAGGGTATCTAATCCTGTTTGCTCCCCACGCTTTCGCATCTGAGTGTCAGTATCTGTCCAGGGGGCCGCCTTCGCCACCGGTATTCCTTCAGATCTCTACGCATTTCACCGCTACACCTGAAATTCTACCCCCCTCTACAGTACTCTAGTCTGCCAGTTTCAAATGCAATTCCGAGGTTGAGCCCCGGGCTTTCACATCTGACTTAACAAACCACCTGCATGCGCTTTACGCCCAGTAATTCCGATTAACGCTCGCACCCTCCGTATTACCGCGGCTGCTGGCACGGAGTTAGCCGGTGCTTCTTCTGTCGCTAACGTCAAATGATAGTGCTATTAACACTACCACCTTCCTCACGACTGAAAGTGCTTTACAACCCGAAGGCCTTCTTCACACACGCGGCATGGCTGCATCAGGCTTGCGCCCATTGTGCAATATTCCCCACTGCTGCCTCCCGTAGGAGTCTGGACCGTGTCTCAGTTCCAGTGTGGCTGATCATCCTCTCAGACCAGCTAGGGATCGTCGCCTTGGTGAGCCCTTACCTCACCAACTAGCTAATCCCACCTAGGCATATCCTGACGCGAGAGGCCCGAAGGTCCCCCTCTTTGGCCCGTAGGCATCATGCGGTATTAGCCATCGTTTCCAATGGTTATCCCCCACATCAGGGCAATTTCCTAGGCATTACTCACCCGTCCGCCGCTCGACGCCGTTATCGTTCCCCGAAGGTTCAGATAACTCGTTTCCGCTCGACTTGCATGTGTTAGGCCTGCCGCCAGCGTTCAATCTGAGCCATGATCAAACTCTTCAATTTAAGATTTTGTTCGGCTCAATGAATACTGAACATTACATAAAGTAATGTTTGAATTGACTGTGCTGAATCCGAAGATTCAATGGTCACTTCGTTTCATTGAAACCTAATTTGATACCGAAGTATCGAATTGGATTATCATCAACGAGTGCCCACACAGATTGATAGGTCTATATTGTTAAAGAGCTTGGCTTTCAGTGCCTTAGCACTCAAGCGAGGTGCGTATAATACGCTTTCCACTTTGAAAGTCAACATAAAATTCTAAAAAAGATTAGAACCTTATGGTGACTTGCTTAAATCTTAAGCAAGTGCAAATTAAAGCCTGGCGATGTCCTACTCTCACATGGGGAAACCCCACACTACCATCGGCGCTATTTCGTTTCACTTCTGAGTTCGGAATGGAGTCAGGTGGGTCCAAAACGCTATGGTCGCCAAGCAAATTCTTTAATTCGGAAAGCTGTTTTTGTGTTCTCTACACATTCAATTCTGTTCTTGCTTCGAGTCCATCAAAACCCCTTGGGTGTTGTATGGTTAAGCCTCACGGGCAATTAGTATCAGTTAGCTCAATGCCTCACAGCACTTACACACCTGACCTATCAACGTCGTAGTCTCCGACAACCCTTTAGGATACTTAAAGTATCAGGGAAGACTCATCTCAGGGCTCGCTTCCCGCTTAGATGCTTTCAGCGGTTATCGATTCCGAACTTAGCTACCGGGCAATGCGTCTGGCGACACAACCCGAACACCAGAGGTTCGTCCACTCCGGTCCTCTCGTACTAGGAGCAGCCCCCTTCAATCTTCCAACGCCCACGGCAGATAGGGACCGAACTGTCTCACGACGTTCTAAACCCAGCTCGCGTACCACTTTAAATGGCGAACAGCCATACCCTTGGGACCGACTTCAGCCCCAGGATGTGATGAGCCGACATCGAGGTGCCAAACACCGCCGTCGATATGAACTCTTGGGCGGTATCAGCCTGTTATCCCCGGAGTACCTTTTATCCGTTGAGCGATGGCCCTTCCATTCAGAACCACCGGATCACTATGACCTGCTTTCGCACCTGCTCGAATTGTCATTCTCGCAGTCAAGCGGGCTTATGCCATTGCACTAACCTCACGATGTCCAACCGTGATTAGCCCACCTTCGTGCTCCTCCGTTACTCTTTGGGAGGAGACCGCCCCAGTCAAACTACCCACCAGGCACTGTCCGCAACCCCGATTAGGGGTCGACGTTAGAACATCAACACTACAAGGGTGGTATTTCAAGGACGGCTCCACACATACTGGCGTACGTGCTTCAAAGCCTCCCACCTATCCTACACATGTAGGGTCAATGTTCAGTGCCAAGCTGTAGTAAAGGTTCACGGGGTCTTTCCGTCTAGCCGCGGGTACACTGCATCTTCACAGCGATTTCAATTTCACTGAGTCTCGGGTGGAGACAGCGTGGCCATCATTACGCCATTCGTGCAGGTCGGAACTTACCCGACAAGGAATTTCGCTACCTTAGGACCGTTATAGTTACGGCCGCCGTTTACCGGGGCTTCGATCAAGAGCTTCGACCGAAGTCTAACCCCATCAATTAACCTTCCGGCACCGGGCAGGCGTCACACCGTATACGTCATCTTACGATTTTGCACAGTGCTGTGTTTTTAATAAACAGTTGCAGCCACCTGGTATCTGCGACTCTCAATAGCTCCATCCGCAAGGGACTTCACCGTCGAGAGCGTACCTTCTCCCGAAGTTACGGTACCATTTTGCCTAGTTCCTTCACCCGAGTTCTCTCAAGCGCCTTGGTATTCTCTACCCGACCACCTGTGTCGGTTTGGGGTACGATTCCTTACAATCTGAAGCTTAGAGGCTTTTCCTGGAAGCATGGCATCAATGACTTCACATCCGTAGATGCTCGACGTCGTGTCTCAGCCTTAAAGAGAGCCGGATTTACCTAACTCTCAAGCCTACGCACTTGAACCTGGACAACCGTCGCCAGGCCCACCTAGCCTTCTCCGTCCCCCCATCGCAATTGTAAGAAGTACGGGAATATTAACCCGTTTCCCATCGACTACGCCTTTCGGCCTCGCCTTAGGGGTCGACTTACCCTGCCCCGATTAACGTTGGACAGGAACCCTTGGTCTTCCGGCGAGGAGGTTTTTCACCCCCTTTATCGTTACTCATGTCAGCATTCGCACTTCTGATACGTCCAGCATGCGTTACCACACACCTTCAACCGCTTACAGAACGCTCCCCTACCCAATATACAAAAGTATATTGCCGCAGCTTCGGTTTACTACTTAGCCCCGTTACATCTTCCGCGCAGGCCGACTCGACCAGTGAGCTATTACGCTTTCTTTAAATGATGGCTGCTTCTAAGCCAACATCCTGGCTGTCTGAGCCTTCCCACATCGTTTCCCACTTAGTAGTAATTTGGGACCTTAGCTGGCGGTCTGGGTTGTTTCCCTCTCCACGACGGACGTTAGCACCCGCCGTGTGTCTCCCGGATAGTACTTACTGGTATTCGGAGTTTGCAAAGGGTTGGTAAGTCGGGATGACCCCCTAGCCTTAACAGTGCTCTACCCCCAGTAGTATTCGTCCGAGGCGCTACCTAAATAGCTTTCGGGGAGAACCAGCTATCTCCAGGTTTGATTGGCCTTTCACCCCTAGCCACAAGTCATCCGCTAATTTTTCAACATTAGTCGGTTCGGTCCTCCAGTTGATGTTACTCAACCTTCAACCTGCCCATGGCTAGATCACCTGGTTTCGGGTCTATATCCAGAGACTGAACGCCCAGTTAAGACTCGGTTTCCCTACGGCTCCCCTAGATGGTTAACCTTGCCACTGAATATAAGTCGCTGACCCATTATACAAAAGGTACGCAGTCACAGGACAAAGCCTGCTCCTACTGCTTGTACGTACACGGTTTCAGGTTCTATTTCACTCCCCTCACAGGGGTTCTTTTCGCCTTTCCCTCACGGTACTGGTTCACTATCGGTCAGTCAGTAGTATTTAGCCTTGGAGGATGGTCCCCCATATTCAGACAGGATATCACGTGTCCCGCCCTACTCGATTTCACTGAACACACGTCGTCAACTACGGGACTATCACCCTGTATCGTCGGACTTTCCAGACCGTTCGTCTAACGCGTGTAAAGCTTAAGGGCTAGTCCAATTTCGCTCGCCGCTACTTTCGGAATCTCGGTTGATTTCTTTTCCTCGGGGTACTTAGATGTTTCAGTTCCCCCGGTTCGCCTCGTTATGCTATGTATTCACATAACGATACTTACTTATGTAAGTGGGTTTCCCCATTCAGAAATCCCAGACTCAAATGGTTGTTACTACCTAATCTGGGCTTATCGCAAGTTACTACGTCTTTCATCGCCTCTGACTGCCAAGGCATCCACCGTGTACGCTTAGTCACTTAACCATACAACCCGAAGGAGTTTCGAGCTGATGAACAAGTCACCAAAGTTGTCTGCAATTTTTATACATGATGCAGACTCGATTTTGCCGGACTCAAATTCCAAGAACACTTGAATGTGTTATTTTGGTGTTTGTCTTAAAGACAAACATTGAGAACTTTACAAACAACAATAAATTGTTGTTTTGTCAGCTTTCCAAATTGTTAAAGAGCTAATCACTTCTAATGAAGTAACCATTTTTAAAAGCACTCATCGAATGCGCTTAAAGATGGTGGAGCTATGCGGGATCGAACCGCAGACCTCCTGCGTGCAAGGCAGGCGCTCTCCCAGCTGAGCTATAGCCCCATCAAGGTGTCGATACTGTATGCCAACTCCCTAAAAGGAATTGGTGGGTCTGAGTGGACTCGAACCACCGACCTCTCGCTTATCAGGCGAACGCTCTAACCACCTGAGCTACAGACCCAGTATCGTCTCTTTTACATAAACCGTATCAATCTGTGTGGACACTCATCGTGAGTAATCATCGTTTAAGGAGGTGATCCAGCGCCAGGTTCCCCTAGCGCTACCTTGTTACGACTTCACCCCAGTCATGAACCACAAAGTGGTAAGCGTCCCCCCGAAGGTTAAACTACCTACTTCTTTTGCAGCCCACTCCCATGGTGTGACGGGCGGTGTGTACAAGGCCCGGGAACGTATTCACCGTGGCATTCTGATCCACGATTACTAGCGATTCCGACTTCATGGAGTCGAGTTGCAGACTCCAATCCGGACTACGACGCACTTTTTGGGATTCGCTCACTTTCGCAAGTTGGCTGCCCTCTGTATGCGCCATTGTAGCACGTGTGTAGCCCTACTCGTAAGGGCCATGATGACTTGACGTCGTCCCCACCTTCCTCGGTTTATCACCGGCAGTCTCCCTGGAGTTCCCGACATTACTCGCTGGCAAACAAGGATAAGGGTTGCGCTCGTTGCGGGACTTAACCCAACATTTCACAACACGAGCTGACGACAGCCATGCAGCACCTGTCTCAGAGTTCCCGAAGGCACCAATCCATCTCTGGAAAGTTCTCTGGATGTCAAGAGTAGGTAAGGTTCTTCGCGTTGCATCGAATTAAACCACATGCTCCACCGCTTGTGCGGGCCCCCGTCAATTCATTTGAGTTTTAATCTTGCGACCGTACTCCCCAGGCGGTCTACTTAACGCGTTAGCTCCGAAAGCCACGGCTCAAGGCCACAACCTCCAAGTAGACATCGTTTACGGCGTGGACTACCAGGGTATCTAATCCTGTTTGCTCCCCACGCTTTCGCATCTGAGTGTCAGTATCTGTCCAGGGGGCCGCCTTCGCCACCGGTATTCCTTCAGATCTCTACGCATTTCACCGCTACACCTGAAATTCTACCCCCCTCTACAGTACTCTAGTCTGCCAGTTTCAAATGCAATTCCGAGGTTGAGCCCCGGGCTTTCACATCTGACTTAACAAACCACCTGCATGCGCTTTACGCCCAGTAATTCCGATTAACGCTCGCACCCTCCGTATTACCGCGGCTGCTGGCACGGAGTTAGCCGGTGCTTCTTCTGTCGCTAACGTCAAATGATAGTGCTATTAACACTACCACCTTCCTCACGACTGAAAGTGCTTTACAACCCGAAGGCCTTCTTCACACACGCGGCATGGCTGCATCAGGCTTGCGCCCATTGTGCAATATTCCCCACTGCTGCCTCCCGTAGGAGTCTGGACCGTGTCTCAGTTCCAGTGTGGCTGATCATCCTCTCAGACCAGCTAGGGATCGTCGCCTTGGTGAGCCCTTACCTCACCAACTAGCTAATCCCACCTAGGCATATCCTGACGCGAGAGGCCCGAAGGTCCCCTCTTTGGCCCGTAGGCATCATGCGGTATTAGCCATCGTTTCCAATGGTTATCCCCCACATCAGGGCAATTTCCTAGGCATTACTCACCCGTCCGCCGCTCGACGCCGTTATCGTTCCCCGAAGGTTCAGATAACTCGTTTCCGCTCGACTTGCATGTGTTAGGCCTGCCGCCAGCGTTCAATCTGAGCCATGATCAAACTCTTCAATTTAAGATTTTGTTCGGCTCAATGAATACTGAACATTACATAAAGTAATGTTTGAATTGACTGTGCTGAATCCGAAGATTCAATGGTCACTTCGTTTCATTGAAACCTAATTTGATACCGAAGTATCGAATTGGATTATCATCAACGAGTGCCCACACAGATTGATAGGTCTATATTGTTAAAGAGCTTGGCTTTCAGTGCCTTAGCACTCAAGCGAGGTGCGTATAATACGCTTTCCACTTTGAAAGTCAACATAAAATTCTAAAAAAGATTAGAACCTTATGGTGACTTGCTTAAATCTTAAGCAAGTGCAAATTAAAGCCTGGCGATGTCCTACTCTCACATGGGGAAACCCCACACTACCATCGGCGCTATTTCGTTTCACTTCTGAGTTCGGAATGGAGTCAGGTGGGTCCAAAACGCTATGGTCGCCAAGCAAATTCTTTAATTCGGAAAGCTGTTTTTGTGTTCTCTACACATTCAATTCTGTTCTTGCTTCGAGTCCATCAAAACCCCTTGGGTGTTGTATGGTTAAGCCTCACGGGCAATTAGTATCAGTTAGCTCAATGCCTCACAGCACTTACACACCTGACCTATCAACGTCGTAGTCCCGACAACCCTTTAGGATACTTAAAGTATCAGGGAAGACTCATCTCAGGGCTCGCTTCCCGCTTAGATGCTTTCAGCGGTTATCGATTCCGAACTTAGCTACCGGGCAATGCGTCTGGCGACACAACCCGAACACCAGAGGTTCGTCCACTCCGGTCCTCTCGTACTAGGAGCAGCCCCCTTCAATCTTCCAACGCCCACGGCAGATAGGGACCGAACTGTCTCACGACGTTCTAAACCCAGCTCGCGTACCACTTTAAATGGCGAACAGCCATACCCTTGGGACCGACTTCAGCCCCAGGATGTGATGAGCCGACATCGAGGTGCCAAACACCGCCGTCGATATGAACTCTTGGGCGGTATCAGCCTGTTATCCCCGGAGTACCTTTTATCCGTTGAGCGATGGCCCTTCCATTCAGAACCACCGGATCACTATGACCTGCTTTCGCACCTGCTCGAATTGTCATTCTCGCAGTCAAGCGGGCTTATGCCATTGCACTAACCTCACGATGTCCAACCGTGATTAGCCCACCTTCGTGCTCCTCCGTTACTCTTTGGGAGGAGACCGCCCCAGTCAAACTACCCACCAGGCACTGTCCGCAACCCCGATTAGGGGTCGACGTTAGAACATCAACACTACAAGGGTGGTATTTCAAGGACGGCTCCACACATACTGGCGTACGTGCTTCAAAGCCTCCCACCTATCCTACACATGTAGGGTCAATGTTCAGTGCCAAGCTGTAGTAAAGGTTCACGGGGTCTTTCCGTCTAGCCGCGGGTACACTGCATCTTCACAGCGATTTCAATTTCACTGAGTCTCGGGTGGAGACAGCGTGGCCATCATTACGCCATTCGTGCAGGTCGGAACTTACCCGACAAGGAATTTCGCTACCTTAGGACCGTTATAGTTACGGCCGCCGTTTACCGGGGCTTCGATCAAGAGCTTCGACCGAAGTCTAACCCCATCAATTAACCTTCCGGCACCGGGCAGGCGTCACACCGTATACGTCATCTTACGATTTTGCACAGTGCTGTGTTTTTAATAAACAGTTGCAGCCACCTGGTATCTGCGACTCTCAATAGCTCCATCCGCAAGGACTTCACCGTCGAGAGCGTACCTTCTCCCGAAGTTACGGTACCATTTGCCTAGTTCCTTCACCCGAGTTCTCTCAAGCGCCTTGGTATTCTCTACCCGACCACCTGTGTCGGTTTGGGGTACGATTCCTTACAATCTGAAGCTT